>PBMF01000012.1 GCA_002721995.1 Chloroflexota bacterium | reverse complement strand
ATGCGGACCTCCGCCAAGCCAACCTGACTGATGCTGACCTAACTGACGCCAACCTGGATAACGTTATCGGTGCTGACTTTACTGGTGCTTTGAATGTTCCGGCTAAGTACCTAAAAGATTAATAATCGCCAACCAGCCGTGCTCGGACTGTGGTGTGGCTGATGTACTCACCGGTAGCTCGGGTGTATTCCTTGGCGGTCCTCTTGAAACCGTAACCTCTATCCCGTAGCTCTCTAAGCAGTTCTACGTCCACTTCCCGCCTTGGGCGACCTTGGCTTCGACAGTTGCATCGATATTGAGGGTAGGCTCTGCCGGAACAGGTGTGACGGAAGAGCAAGCAAGTAATAAGGCCACGTGGATATTCCGTCGTGGAGTATACGTCTAGGAGCGATACTACAGTATTGTTGAATAGTCTATTAAGCAAGCGTTAGTATGGTTTCGTAGTGGTATGCCTGCAGGATGTTCAGATTCTATGGTTGAAAGCAAAGCTTCAACGAAGCTACGGTCTATATTGCGTTTCTAAGCATCAGGTCAATATTGCCATTAAACCAATTTTTAATGGAGTAGGAGATTTGAAAACCGTGTTTGGTGTAGTCGAAAAAGAGGATGTAAATCCTAGTACCCCGGTAAAACGAACTAAGACGCTATCCAAAGTCATTGGCATAACGATTGCATCGGTACTACTGTGCGTCGCTATTGCCTGTAGCTCTCCTCGCGAACCAGGACCCTCTGAATTATTGGTGAAATTTGATGTCGCACAAGGCCAACTTCCAGAAGGACTTGCAGTAAGCTCCGATGCACTTTACGTAAGCATGGCACCGACCAGTCAGCTCTTCCGTGTCACGCTAGATGGGAAGGCTGATCTAATTTCACAATTACCGCAGTACCCAGCTGGACAAGGATTCACAACTGGGGTTGCCTTAGACCAACAAGAGAATATTTACGTGGCGCTTGCGTCGTTCGCGCCCGAAGTACAAACCGGAATCTATTTAGTGCCACCTTCAGGTGGAGAAGCTAAACTGTTTGCCTCCAGTGACGAGATGATTTTACCCAACGGTTTGGCGTTTGATGAATATGGAAACTTGTTCGTCACTGACTCTTTCGCAAACACCGTGTTCAAAATCGGCTCTAACGGTACGGTAAATAGATGGGTAGAGGACGATCTGTTAAAGGGTGACGGTAACTTCTGCCCACCCAACGAATTGGAGCTAGACGTCGGTGCTAACGGACTAGCCTTTGACGGCGCAGGCAATCTTTTCGTATTAAATACCGACAAAGCCACTATCGTTCGGATTCCAGTTAATAAGCAGGGTACAGCTGGTGTTCCAGAAATCTTTGTGGGGCCGGACTGTGAAAATCTAGAAGGTGGCGACGGTATTGCTATTGATAAGGAAGGGAACCTGTATGTAGGTGCCAACCGAATCAACAAACTTGTAAAAATAAGTGAAAAAGGAGAAATCACTGTCTTGGAAACTGGTGGTCTATTGGACTTCCCTGCCAACGTGGCGTTTGGGTCCGGAGATGAATCAAGCACTTTATACATCGCCAACTTTGCGCTCATATCTTCCCAACAAGGAGGAGGCAGCGGTCCGAACTTGGTCGCAAAAGACGTAGGAATTAAGGGTAGATCCCTACCATAACTTTATCTTGGATGTATCTCCGCATATGAAATCCGGAGATACATCCAACCTGGTTAGATTAACAATTTACTAATCAGAAAAGCGTAAGCCCTCAGCAATCGGCTTCGATATCTAATTTAGTCCTGATGTAATACGCGTTCTCTAGCAGTTGTGTGGCTGATGTACTCGCCGGTCAACCAGGTATATTCCCCGGCAATCCTCTTGTACCCGTAACCCTTAGCACGAAGTTCTCTAAGCAGTTCTACGTCCACTTCCCGCCTTGGACGGCCTGATGACACCGGACGGGGCTTCGGCTGGGCTTTTCCCTTTTTCTGCCCAATAACTTCCCTTAGGGATAGTTGGCGTGGAATGGTCATGTTCTGGTTACGATTACCCATACCTCACCAGTACCCCACCCTGGTATGGTCCCTTGGTGGGGATGATTTTACGCCTGGAAAACACTGGCCAGGAAAAGTTCGTGGCCAATCCGTGGACATTTGAGGAAAATAAACGACCCTCTATATGGTATAGAGGGTCGTTTTCGAGGTTAAAAAATGGAGCCGGTAATAGGAATTGAACCCACGACCTGCTGTTTACAAAACAGCTGCTCTACCACTGAGCTACACCGGCCCTGCGGGCCTATTGTAGCTTATTTTTGAGCCTATGACAGCCCATTTAGAGGGGCTAGTGGAGCTAACCTGGGTTATTGCTGATTTGGTTTGCCCCATATTGGGCAGAAAATCGGCCAAATCCATCAGTCCAACATTTGTTCTACGAACTCCGCGGTGGCACTGGCCATCTCCGGGCTGTTAGTCCTGACGACAGTCGAGACCTCCGCTAACTCCAGCCATGTTTCTAAGTGGAAGAGTATCCCGTGATGCCATGCTGACCGAAAGCCGTCGTATTTCTCAGCCCAATAGCTGATATTTCTGGCAGTCTCCTAGGAAATAATATCATGCCACCCATCATTGACCCGTATAGGTGCGTTAGAGATGATTTCAGCAACTCAACTTAATGTGAAGTGATTTCCAGGTAACAGCAGCGATCTCAGTTTCAGTAGAACATATATATAGTCGATTGATTGCCGCCGAACTAAATCTCCGAAGACGCTGATCCAACTGGTCAATGTCTAAATCCATAGCCCTCAACGGCCCGTGTTCATCATCCAAATTGCTTTCAGCCTGTCTGGGTCTAAAAGATTACCTCTAGTGATTAACTGTAACCTATCGTAAAGCTCGGAAATTTCTTGATCATTAATCTTATTTTCACCAGACTCTAAACTTTCGATATAACCATCCGGAAGCTCACGCGGAAAATGGCCAATGCGCCAATGAGTACCTGTTATTGGATTTATAAATTGAGTAGTTATGGGAAGCCTGGCTAGCATAGGGTTTCCTATAGCATATCGATCGATCACATACACTTCGGGGCCCGCGAAAAACCCAAAAAAACCTATATTCGACCAAGTTACTGCAGGTCGATCTTTCAGCTGCTGTAGTCTCCCATATTCTGCCATTGGGCTATCGGGCATTTTTTGTCCTTTTTTAGCATTAAGTAGACCCGATGAATTGTAATAAAATGAGCGTTCGTCTGCGATTCCATGATTATCAACAACTAAATGGCTGACGGTCTTTCCATCATCTGTTTTCTCCGTACCATATTCGGCACCGCTTAGAATTGGAGGGTTCAACGAAATAGATCCAATTAAAACTATGCCAATGGCTCCTGCCAAAGTTTGGTTTCTTGTTAAATGAATCCGAGATGTTGAGAGAATAATAACGGCCATGAAAAGAAGGCCACTAAAAAATCTCCCGCTCATAAAATCGCCGCCGATAACTAGTATGTAAATGAGATAGAACAAAACCCCTAAGGAGACATATCGATGCCGTAGGTCTTTGGTAACAAATACAATTGCCAATGAAATAAAAATGGTGAGAAGTGTTAACGGGTCCCATTTTATTGAATTCCAGAAATAGTACGAGCCCTGTTGAATCAGATCTATCCGGGAGATGCCCACATCCAATTTTGCATAAGCCGTGTTTGGCATCGGGAACCCATAGTAAACCACAGAAAACATCTCCCACATGAACAATGGAAGAAGGCCCAGTGCAATTACCAGTATGGCTTTCAACTTACTATGCATTAAAAACAAGCTATGCAATATCACCGGCATGAAAAGCAAAGACGTATCTAACCTGTTCAGTATCCCCAGCCCGCCAATCACCGACAGCAGCAACAAGGATTTGTAACTGGATTCACTTCGGAGATAGACGTAAAAAAAGACCCCCAGAATCAAGTGCGTCAGTGGGTTTTCTAACCCTGATGTCGAATAATCGATAAAAGCCTTAGAAAACAATAATAAGAGGATCCCAAGGCACGCCAGGATTTTTGTTCTAGCAATACCAAAAGCGAACAAAGCCACAGCAGACGAGCTAACCACTATAGAGGCAAATATGGTCGTGTAATACATTTCGCGTGTAACAAAGTAAAAACCTGAAATCAGCAACATCCACAGTGGATGTGTATATACTTGAACCCTTTCATATACGTTCCAGGTCAGTCCATAACCGTGTACCCAGTTGTCTATGGTTCTAAAAGTGATATAAGCATCATCAGAGATCCAAGCAGTTCTAAAAACGACTAGAATAAAAATAAAAACAGCGGACACTACAAAGATGTTTGATCCACTAAATAAGAACTTGGACATCGGGACGCGGATGTTTCGCTTCACAGATTGCATAGTTAACCAACAAGGTGTCTAGATTCGTCAATTCCCGGTTGGCGATTGAATAGTATCGAAGGAGAATCCAGTCATACCGGCCAAACTAGTCCGTTGATGAAATTTCATCGTTGAGAGAGCCATTGCATCATTTCACCAGTATAGTATTTGCGTTGACCATAGGTATGTCGTTGCTTAGCTGCACTGGCGAGCCATATACCCAAGAATCATTTAAGTTCAATTTTTTTGATCTTGAGAGGGCTCGCGACTATCGCATCCGTGCTGGTACCCACCATAACCTTAACCAATATCAACAAGCTGTAGAGAATTATGATGAGGCTATTCTGTTGGATCCTCATTTTGCTTGGTCCTACTATAGTCGGGGTATCGCTTATTCCGTATTAAGTCGATATCAACTTGCAATCGATGATTTCAACCAGGCAATTAAGCTAGACCGTAAATTAATTGATATATATCTTCATCGAGGATTTGCCTATTATCAATTAGGGCAATTCCAGCGGTCCATAGAAGATTACAACGTCAGTATAGATCGAGGTTTATCCTCAGCAGAAATTTACGATAAACGTGGTGTTGCTTACCATAATCTTGGTCTACTTGAGCAAGCGATAGCGGACTACGACAAGGCCGTAAGCCTGGATCCAACCTTAAGCAACGTCTACCTCCATCGAGGTATAGCATATTCCCAGTTAGGTAAACATACTGAATCCGAAAAAGATAAAGCCCGAGCATGTGCACTAAACAACCAACACTGTTAACTGATTAGCGTGTTTTTGCGATAGCCACAGAACTATTCGCTTCTGACTTCTCCAGTGGCTCTGGTAACAAGGCCGAATCGTCTGGGCGTACCTTGGGTTTCTTTGGATTCACTCTGGGACGTTAAACCCATATGGCGAACTCTACTGGATTGCTTGGCGGTTCCGGCCCTAGGCTATCGCCATCAGGCTGAGTGTTTGAATTGTCGTTTGGAATATTGAATCTCAATAAAATAGAAATGGCCCACACACTTGGTGCAGGCCATTGAATTTGCCCCATTATTTGCCCCACTTCCCTGCGTTTACCCACGGGCTTGAGCGAACGTCCACGGAGAGTGGTTGGTTATGATTTACGGATTACAGGCGTGCGTGGTGCTGTTTACAAAACAGCAGATATAGATCTGATGGCCCATACGCTTTCAAGCAAAACGTTCACATACATCAGTGTTAAGTCAGTGTGGCCCCCGGGGCATGTCAACCCAATACCAGTATTCGATGGTCAAGTGATTGCTGCGACAGTCACTCTTTCCGTGGATTAGCATTCAAGCTTTAGCCATTGGCCAGGCGAGTCGGTACAGGGAGAAGTCGTTGTGAGGAATGGATTGTCGGAAGGGATAGTCGTCGCATTTACGATAGTCCTTTGCTATGTACTGGCTTTCCCTCCGTTTACTACATATGCGCAACGGGCAACACCTGAGCCTGTGGTCGAAAGGGCAACCCCTGTACCGCCTGCTCCCACTCCGATTGTTATTGCCATAGAGGAATCAGTCTCAGTGGGGGACGCGAGCGGTAATGGAGGACCAGCCCTAATAACTGAAGCTATAACGATAGAAGACTCAACTTTCTCCATCAACCCGATAAATGAAACCTTAGCGATTGAAGACCAAGTATATTTTAACCCTGGGATGGCGCCTGCGAGCCAAAAAATGGCCGCAGGGAAGGAAAAGTCGAGGGACGCCTTTTCCCGTGCCACGGGGTCAGTTAAGGAAAGTGACGAAGGGTCTGACAATGGGAGTCTCGGGGCAGCCGAAAACACCGGTTCCGGCTGGATGGTGGTAGTTTCCGTTGTTATAGGGCTGGTCGCTGTCACATTGCTCGGGCTGTTGGGCAGGCGATTACGACGAAGAATGCAAGACTGAAGGACGGGGAGACAGGATTAGTGAAATTTGCTGGTGAACATTCTCGGCGATGATTAGCGGTTTCATTGACCAAAATGTGGCCCAGATGTGACCATACGTTTCGACACCTGGCAACACATAGCACTAGGCTAGGGATGGTTTTAGCCGCAAAATGTGCGCGTTGCAGCACGTGAAACTATTTCACGCTAGGCATAACAACGTACTTCAAATCCGTTATGGAGGCAGCATCACCGTGGGTTAAATTCCACTCCATCTGCTAGTTTTAGGCACGTAAAAGGCCCTCAGATTTTCGTCTGAGGGCCTTATTTTTTGGCAGATGTGGCCAGCCTAGGCTACTACGGACATCTGGTCGAGCCAAGTGCTGATTGAGAGTACGCCAATACCTGATGCTAATATCGATGCAGGTGGCGTTTGTTCAACCTAGGATGAGCGAAGCGCAACGTATTAGACAAACCGCATCGCCATTCCTTCCGAAGGCCGGAATGAGGGGGAAATGAGTTTGCCTACGGGCCGGAGGGCGGTGATTAAAAAAGGACCTAGTAGGGGTTTTGGCGGTGGATGACCAGGATACGGTCCATGTGGGCCAGGTCCTGTTGGACCTCGGTGGCGCCTTCGGGGAAGTGTTCCATCGCCAGTTCTTGGACGACCGGTATCTGATCCGGGTCCATCTCGAGGAGGATTATCCCGTTCTCCTTGAGTTTCTCCTCGGCCTGGTCCAAGAGACGCCGAATGAGGTCCAGCCCATCAGCGCCTCCATCCAGGGCCAAGACCGGCTCTTGTTGGACTTCCGGTTGAAGAGTTGAGATTCGGTCGGATGGTATATAGGGTAGGTTGGCAACGATCAGGTCCACTGGTTCGGGAACAGCGTCCAGGAGGTCGCCTATCCCCAGCTTCACCCGGTCGGCTACGCCGTGGTTCCTGATGTTAAAGGCTGCCACGTCCAGAACCTGGTCCGCCACATCCACGGCAAATACCCTGGCTGCCGGCAGGTGCAGGGCCAAGTTTATAGCGATGGCCCCGGTTCCGGTCCCCACATCGGCGATGGTCAGTTCCCGGGATTCCATACCCATCAGGGCCATGAACAGCGCGTGTTCGACCAGGCCTTCGGTCTCGGGCCTGGGAATCAGTACATTGGGGTTCACCCGGACGTTGATCCCATAGAACTCCCGGTAGCCCAGGATATATGCCAGGGGTTCCCGGGTCAGGCGGCGCTGGACCAGTTCGTCCAGGGCGGCCTGCTGCTCCGGGGCGACTTCCGTCTCCTGTTCGGCGAAGATGTTCTGCCGGGCCATCCGCATTACATTCATCACCAGGACCTCGGCTTCCAACCGGGCGTCGGGGATACCGGCGGCATCCAGCTTTTCGTGGCTATCTTGAATGGCCGTGCGTAATACTGCCATGGGTGGCTTTCGGTCCTATGGGGAGAAGGGTACTCGCCGGGGTGAGACGGTCCGGCAAGATTTTAGCCGGTGGCTTCGGCCAGGAGCTTTTCTTCTTCCCAGGCGCTGAGCCGGTCGAACATGTCTTCCAGGCTGCCGTCCATCAGCCGGGGAATGCCGTGGAAGTTGACATTGCTGCGGTGGTCGGTCACCCGGTCCTGCGGGTAATTATAGGTGCGTATCTTCTCCGAGCGATCAGCGCCGGCAACCTGGGAACGCCGGGTCTCGCTCAGTTCAGCATCCTTACGCATCTGCTCCGCCTCGTAAAGACGGGAGCGGAGCATGGACATGGCCCGTTCCTTATTCTTGTGCTGGGACCGTTCGTCCTGGCAGACCACGGTGAGGCCGGAGGGCTCATGGACGATGCGAACCGCGGTGGCGACTTTGTTCACGTTCTGGCCGCCGTGACCGCCGGCGTGGAAGATGTCTATCCGCAGGTCGGACTGGTCAACCTTGACCTCCACCTCGTCCACGACGGGCAGCACCACGACAGTGGCGGTGGATGTATGGATGCGGCCTTGGGTCTCGGTATTGGGAATGCGCTGGACTCGGTGCACGCCGCTTTCAAATTTCATGCGGCTGAAAACACCCTTGCCTTCGATCTGGAATACCACCTTGTTGAACCCGCCCACTTCCGTGACGTTGGAATCCATGACTTCGACCTTCCAAGCCTGGTTCTGGGCGTAGCGGGTGTAGGCCCGGTATAGGTCGGCGGCGAAGATGCCGGCTTCGGCCCCGCCGGTGCCGGCCCGAATCTCGATTATTACGTCGCGCTCGTTGTTGGGGTCCTGGGGAAGCAGGGCCACACGCAAGGACTGGGTCAGTTCTTCCAGTTTGCCCTGGGCCTCTTCCAACTCTTCCTTGGCCATCAGTACCAATTCCGAATCGGAGCCGTCCCGGATCAAAGATTCCAGGTCCTCGATCTCGTTGACCACATCTTTGTAACTGCTGCCAATGTTCACCAGACTCTCCAGGGAAGCCCGTTCCCGAGCCAGCTGCTGGACGCGTTCGAAGTCAGCCGCGATATCGGGATCGGCCATGGAGGATTCAATCTCGTGATAGCGGTCGATAACCGGGTCTAGCTTGTCGAGCATGTTGGTCAATGCAGATACTCTGGGCCGATGAATATGGCCAAATTGGGGGGCGTCGAATCCTGCAAACTTGATCTCAGTTTACCCCACGGGTAGGGGAGAAACAAGCTCAAAGCCGTCGTTTCAGCCGTCCAAACTACCGGGCAACGGGCTGCTAACGGTCCAAATTCGCGGCGCTTTTTTCACCCCAATGCAGGGCAACCGTTCCGAACCCCAGCCGGCGGTATTGGACGCCTGAAAGGCCCAGGCCCTTGAGCAATTCCGCCAGTCCATCGGCGTCCATAAAATGGTCCACCGATTGGGGCAAGTAAGAATAGGCGGAGCGGTTGCCCGCCACCAGCTTGCCGATGATTGGCACCACCCCATGGAACAAGGGCCGGAACAGGAGCGAGCGCACTCCTTTGGGCATGGGAGTCAGTTCCAGTATGGCGACTCTGCCGCCGGGGTGGACGACCCGGACCATTTCCGCCAGGGCCTTTTCCACGTCCGGCATGTTTCTCAGACTGAAACCGGCGGTGGCGCAGACGAAGCTGTTGTCGCCAAATGGCAGCGACAGGGCATCACCGGTCACCATTGTTATTGGAGTGGCGAACCCGCGTCCCTGGATCTTTTCGTTGGCTTTGACGACCATCTCCGGGAGGAGGTCCAGACCGACGGTGCGGTGTATCTCCGGCCGGCCGGCCAAAGCCAGGGCCAGGTCTCCGGTGCCGCTGGAAACATCTATGGCCGGGCCGTTCAATCCTTGGGCCGCCACCGCCGCGGTCTTCCGCTTCCAGCCCCGGTGCATTCCCAGCGTCATCAGGTCGTTCATCAGATCGTAACGGCCGGAAATACGCGCGAAGAGGTCGGCGACGTAGCGCTGCTTCTCAGTGCCCTTCAATTCTGCCATGGGGTGGGTCTGCCTATTCCGCCGGGCCGTGGTACTGCATATCATCGGGCATGGACTCCTCCAGCCCCAGGGCCACAAATATGCGGGCCACCACGAACTCAACGATGTCGTCGATGCCTTTGGGCTGCAGGTAGAAAGCCGGTTCCGGCGGCACGACGACGGCGCCCATCTTACTCAGCGTCAACATGTTCTCCAGGTGGATACTGTGCAGGGGCGTTTCACGGGGCACCATGACCAGGGGCCGGCGTTCTTTGAGGCAGACGTCCGCGGTGCGGAGTAACAGGTTACCCGATAGGCCGCCGGCCAGAGAGGCGATGCTGTTCATGCTGGCCGGGACCAGTACCATCCCTGCTGTGGGGTAGGTGCCACTGGCCACCGGCGCGCGCAGATCGTTGATGGCGTAGTGGGTGAATCCCGGATGCTCCTGCCACTGGACCAGGGTCTCATTGAAATTCTCGCCCAGTTCTTCCTGCCAGACCAATTTGGCGGGATTGGTGCAGAGGACCACCGTCGGAATGTCCCGGCGCAGCAGTTCGTCCACCGTGGCACGGGCCATGACCGCCCCACTGGCGCCGGTTATACCCACCACCACAGGGTTGCCGGTCATAGGGCCACCGCCAACACCGTAAAGACGAAGAGGACCAGGGAGATGGTGCTGTTGTATTGGAACATGGGTGAGCGGAGTTTGGACAGGTCATCAGCCTTCACCAAGCTATTTTCAAGGGCCAATAGCGTTACTGCGATGGCGACCCCGATAAAGAAATAGAAGGAAAGGTCCAACCAGATTCCAAGGGCCACCAGGGCACAGCCGGCAGTCAAGTGCATGACGCGGCTGGTCCACAGGGCGGTGGAGATGCCAAAACGCTTGGGGTAGGAGTTGACGCCGTATTGGCGGTCGAAGTCCAAGTCGGCGCAGCCGTAGATGATGTCGAATCCCCCGGCCCACAGTGCCACCACCGCCGATAGCAGCACGGCCTCCGGGTCCAACCTGCCATTCACCGCGATCCAGGCGGCAGCAGGGGAGATGCCCAAGGCCCAGCCCAAAAAGAAATGGCACGCCCAGGTGTAGTACTTGGTGAAGGAATAGAAGACCACGTAGGCCGCTGCCACCGGGGCCAGTGCAAAAGCAAGGTTGTTCAGCTGGGAGGCGGCGAAGAAAAAAGCTCCCGTGCCAACCAGCATCAGGCCCAGCATCTCCCACGGCTTGAGCAGACCCTGGGGCAGGTGCCGGTTGGCGGTACGGGGATTGGCCACGTCCTCTTTGCGGTGGATGAAGCGGTTGGCGGCCATGCCCAAGGTGCGTACCCCGCTCAAGGCCACCGTTATCCAGATGAAGATACTCCATCCCGGCCAGCCGTCGGCGGCCAGCACCATACCCATATAACAGAAGGGCAGACCGTAGAGTGTCTCCCAGATGCGGATAGTACTCAGGTAGCGGGGGATCCTGGTGGAGAACAGTTCCACCGGCAATTTGACTGCGTTGGAGGCCAGCATGTTTCGTATTTTCTCACAGCGCCGGAGACAGCGCTGCCGTTGGTAATGACAGAAGAGGTCAGCCCAGCCCGTAATCACTCCATTTTGAATCGACCAGCGCCTTTATGGCGTCGTCCATGACGATATCCGGCGGCCACTCCCTCTCCCGGCCGCCTTCCTGGGGCATCTTCACGGTGGCGTCGATGCCCACCTTACTGCCGAACTTGGGTGTCGGGGACCCAATGTCCAGGTCGTCGATGGGGCCGGTGGAAAAGACGAAGTCCTGGGCCGGGTCAATGTTGTTTGCGACCCGCCAGGCTACTTCGGAGATATTCTGTACGTCCACAAAATGGTCGACCACGATTATGGTCTTAACCAAGCTCATCAGGCCCAATCCCCACAGTCCGTGCATCACTTTGCGGCCCTGTCCGGGGTATTCCTTTTTGACCGAGACTATCACCAGGTTGTGGAAGATACCCTCGGCCGGCATGTTGATATCCACGATCTCGGGCAGGATCATTTTCATCATAGGCAAAAAGATCCGTTCGGTGACCTTGCCCATCCAATAGTCCTCCATGGGCGGGCGACCAACCACCGTAGCGGGGTATATGGGGTCATTGCGGTGGGTGATACAGGTCACGTGGAAGACGGGATAGGGGTCTTCCATGGAATAGTAACCCGTATGGTCGCCAAAGGGGCCTTCGGTCCGTTCTTCGCCGGGGACCACATAACCCTCGAGCACGATCTCCGCCTGGGCCGGCACCAGCAGGTCGTTGGTCTTGGCCTTGACCAGCTCAACCCCCTCTTCGCGGAGGAAGCCGGCCGCCGCCATCTCGTCCATGTCCGGCGGCAGGGGGGCCGAGCCGGTCCAGATGGTGGCAGGGTCCCCACCCAGGGCCACGGCGACGTCGAACCTTTCCAGACCCAACTCGTTGGCCATGCGGTAGTGATGGGTGCCGACTTTGTGAGTCTGCCAGTGCATGCCGGTGGTCTGCTTGTCGTAGACCTGCATGCGGTAGGTGCCGTAGTTCTGGATACCTGTTTCGGGGTCCTTGGTGATCACCAGAGGAAGGGTGATGAAAGGGCCGCCATCCAGGGGCCAGCATTTCAGAATGGGAAATTTGTATAGGTCCACATCCTCGCCCTGCAGCACCACATCCTGGCAGGGGCCGCTGTTCACGGTCTTGGGCTGGAAGGACCCCAGATGAACCAGCTGTCCCAGGGTGCGCAGTTTATTCATCAGCCCTTCCGGCGGGCCGTGCATCAAATCCAGCAGGCCTTCTACTCTGCCGACAATCTCATCCAGGCCGTCAACCCCCAAGGCCCAGGCCATCCTTTGGTCGGAGCCGAACATATTTATCAAGACAGGCATATCCGAGCCGGTGACGTTCTCGAAAAGTAGGGCCGGTCCGCCGGATTTGATGGTCCGGTCGGCAATCTCCGTTATTTCCAATTCGTGGTTGACGGGGGTTTTGATCCGTACCAGGTCTCCCTTCTCTTCCAGGAACCGGATATATTCTCTGAGGTCTTTGAAGTTCATCGGGGGTAGTTACCTTCTGGGCGGGCGGAATAGAGTAGCCCCAAATCTGGCCGGTGTGCGCCGATATTGTAGCCCTGGCGCCGCACGGCATCAACGAGGGAGGACGATGGATGGGTCGTGGGCAAACAAAAACAGGGCCGGCGATTTCCGGCCCTGTTTTTTCTTCTGGTCTCCTGTTTTTGTTAGAAGCCGGACGAAGACTCGGTGCGCATCTTGCTGAAGCAGTCGCTGCAGTAGACCGGGCGGTCGCCCCGGGGGCGGAAAGGAACCATGGCCTCGTTTCCACATTCAGCGCAGGTGATCGGATACATTTCTTTGGGTCCATCCTGGTACATAGCACCGGATGACCTCTGCTCGGAGCGTCGCACCGCCCGGCAACTGCGGCAGCGCTTGGGCTCGTTGCCGAAACCCCTGGCCTGGAAAAATTCTTGTTCGCCGGCTGTGAAGATGAATTCTCCGCCACACTCCACGCAAGTAAGAGTCTTATCAGACAATGCCACTGGTTTACCTCCTCGGTCCTAGCCCCTGGTTTGGCTCAAGAGGTCGACCGGACCAGTCTTGCGGAACTCTCCATATTGTCGAATTCCTCGCTTTTTGCCCTGTCTGACCCCGGTTTTGCCTGCGCCACATTATACCCATCAATAACCCGAATGCAACCGAATCTTACGCCTATTCCGAAATTCGTGGAGAAGGGTAATCCAGTATCGCAATAGTAAATATTAGACGGAATTCGTAACCGGTCCGGTCAGGCAATTCTGACGGCGTATTACGGTTGCTTCGCGGTCGTTTTCAAGACGGTTCAGGCGGCTGGGTAGACTGCTTTTCGAAAGGCCTATCCATCGTCTGCAACGGAAGTGGGCGGCGGCTCATCGACCAGGAAACAAGACGACGCCTTGAACACTGCCCAAAGCCGCTGGCCTTCGACGATAACCATCTCTTCCATCGCCGCACCCGTGATGTGACAGCGCAGGGGCTGACCGCAGTCCAGGGTTACCGTGTAGCCCGGCGGACGGGGCTCGATCGCCGTAACCCTGCCCTCCAAACGGTTCCGGGCTGAGGAGCCCCGAAGCTCTTCAGCGGCCAGAATGATATCCGAAGCCCGTATGCCAATGGTTACCCTGTCCTGTTCACCGTCCACCGGGTCCCCGCCGGAAAGGTGCGCATCCAAGGGGACTTCCAACCGCAGCCCCTGGCCGGTGCAAGTCATGGTGCCATCCCTGGGGTTCCGTTCTTGGACCGTCAATGGAAACAGGTTCTCAACGCCCACCAGCCTTGCCACCCTTCCGGCGCCGGGTTGGCCCAGCACCTCCAGAGGTTCTCCTTTCACCAAGGTACGCCCTTCATTGATCACCTGGACCGAATCGCCCAGGGCCAGTGCCTCCTCCCGGTCATGGGTCACTAGCATCACGGGCACCGGCGACCGGGCCAACATGCTCCTCAATTCCCGCCGCAGCGTCCGGCGGAGTTCCGAGTCCAGCGATGCGAAGGGCTCATCCAACAGCAACATCTCAGGCCGCGGCGCCAGGGCCCGTGCCAGGGCAACCCGCTGCTGCTGTCCGCCGGACAATTCCCATGAGTAGCGGTCGTCCAGACCACCCAAGTGGAAAAGTCTCGACAGTTCAGAAACCCTGGCCTCTCTCTCAGGAGTCCCCAGGCTTTCCAACCCGAATGCGATGTTTTCGGCGACGGAAAGGTGGGGAAACAGGTTGTACTGCTGGGTCAGGTAACCCAGGCGGCGTTGGTGGGTTGGGACCCAGGTCCCAGCGGCGTGGTCATAGACGATAGTCCCACCCACTTCGATATGGCCTTGGAGGGGCCGCAAGAGACCGGCGATGGAGCGCAGCGTGCTGGATTTCCCGGCGCCTGAGGGGCCGAATAGCACCAACACTTCCCCAGGGGCTATCTCCCACTCGGTGTCCAGCAAAAAGTCTCCGACACGGGNCTGGACCCAGCCCTTGGCCGCCGNTCCGGTCCGTTCCAGGTNCATCACCGGCGCTGCCACCGTCGCCTGGTGAATAGACCCAACCCCAGCAGCACCAGCACCGAGCCGGCCAAGAGCNTCACAGAAAGGGCCAGAGCACTGTCCAGGCTGGTCTCCATNGCGGTCATGATNGCCAGGGGCATGGTCTGGGTCTCCCCGGTCAAATTNCCNGCGAACATCATCGTGGCGCCAAACTCGGAAAGGGCCCGGGCCCAGGCCAGGCCCAGACCTGTGAACATGGCCGGCCCGGCCAGGGGCAGTGTGATCCGGAAAAATGTGCGCAGCGGAGAAACACCCAATGTTTGGGCCACATCCTCGTAGTCTCTGGCCACTGACTGAAAGCCCAATTTGGCGGCCCGGATGAAGAAGGGCGAGGCCACGAATATCTGGGCGAATACCACCGCGGCGGTGGTGAACGGAAGGGTTATCCCCACGGTCTCCAGCTCTGGTCCAATCAGGCCGCCCCTCCCGAAGGCCATGAGCATGGCAACTCCCGCGACCACCGGCGGCAACACCAGCGGCAGTTCGACCAAGCTGTCCACAGCCCGGGCCCAAAGGGCATTGCTGCGGGAGAGTAGGTAGGCGAAGGGAGTCCCCAGCAGAACAACCACAGCCATACTGATGACACTGGTCAGCAGGGAAAGACGCAGGGCCGTCAGAGCCAAATCACCGGTGACCGCGCCCCAGAAATCGCTCTGCTGCGCCGCCCTAACCAGGAGAGCCACGATGGGCAGTCCGATGAAAATGACATACAGCGCGGCCCCGGCGCCGCCCAATATTCCGGCGGGGTGTGTCGGCAGGCCGGAACGGTACTGCCCCATCATGGCAGAGCGAACCCGTGGTCTGAGAGTACGCTCCGTCCCGCGTCGGATAACACAAATGCGACGAATTCATGTGCCAATTCAGGGGCCTCGGTGTTGGTGAGCGTTGCAATGGGATA
Source organism: Chloroflexota bacterium (assembly GCA_002721995.1). Taxonomy (GTDB): domain Bacteria; phylum Chloroflexota; class Dehalococcoidia; order Lucifugimonadales; family UBA3495; genus UBA9611. Next base: position 18,705 of record PBMF01000012.1, on the reverse strand, counting down.
TTCCGCAATCACATCCGATGATGACGGAGTCTCGATCACCAGGATGTCCCCGATACTCCTAGCGACAGGAACGTCGGTCCGGTAGACGACCCCGGCGTCCGCTTCGGCAAGTGCGACCTTCGGACCCACCCCGCGGACGTTGGATTCCTCCGATACCAGGTTTCGATGAATGGATTTTTCGTACAACTCCCCCAACCCCAAAGTTTGGTCCTGGGCCAGGTTCTTCAGCATCTGGTGGGAATACACACCTGCGGGGACCACAGTCTGGGCCAGGACCAATCTGACGTCCGGCTTTACCAGGTCTTCGAGCCGTCTCACTTCCGACTGGGCCGAAGCGATCACGGTCATGGTGTTCTCCGCGAAAATCTTCACCGGCGTGGCGGCGAGACCCGCAGCCAGCAATAGGTCCATCTGCCGATGGTCCGCCGAGGCAAACACGTCGGCTTCGGCGCCAAAGGCCAGCTGAGACCGCAGTCTCTGGCTGCCCCCAAATTCCAATCGGACAATGTCCCCGGGATGCCCGGCCTCAAATTCCTCTGCCAACTCTTGGAACGCCTCGGTAAGAGAGGATGCAGCCATTACCTTGATGGTCGTCCCGGCATCGTTTTTCCCGCCGCAGGCTATAAAAGCCCCGAAGGCGGCGATCAATGCGAACAGGGAGAGCAGGGGAAGATTCATTCGCCCTATTACCAAGTCCAAATTCAACAAACTACCCATGATTATGATTTGAGGGATTGTAAAGTAAACTTGATTAAAAGACAAGATTAATGTACTTTTAGACCATGCCCCGCAATAAAGCCAATGTCCTAAACAGTCTCAGAGAGGCCCGCACCAGGGCCGGTATGACCCAGACTCAGCTATCCGCCGAAGCGGGCATCAGTCGCCAGGCCTACTCGGCGCTGGAATCCGGAAACGCCAACCCATCAACCGAAGTGTCCTTGCGATTGGCGCGTGCCTTAGGTGTGGGAGTTGAGTCGCTTTTCTATCTGGCAGAGCAGCCTGTGGATTCGCTGGAAGCCGAGTTGGTGGGAAATACGAACTTGGACCAGGCTTCGGACGGCCAACCCAAGAGGACCCGACTGTTCCGGGTGAGGCAGAGACTGCTTGCCCGGCCATTGGCGGGGCCGGGGAACGCTCACCACGCCGTAGTTGCGGCCGAGGGTCTGATAACTTCTCAAACTGGAGGCCGGAGGGTAACGGTCCAGCCCTTCGAGCAGGATGAAATCGAAACGCCGACCTTGGCCATGTTGGGGTGCGACCCGGCCGTCGGGTTGCTGGAGTCCGGCCTGCGGTCCAGGGGAATCACCCTGGTATCCAGCGAGCAGAGCAGCCGCCAAGCGTTGGTGGACCTGGCCAACGGCGACGCCCACGTGGCCGGATGCCATTTGCTGGATGAGGACACGGGAACGTACAACGGCGCCTGGGTCCGGAGATTGGTGCCCTTTCCCTGTACGCTGATCACCTTTGCCGCCTGGCAGCAAGGACTCATCACGGCCCGGGGAAACCCGTGGGGACTCCAGCACATCTCCGACCTGTCAGAACCAGGCATCCGGCTGGCCAACCGTCAATCAGGCTCTGGAAGCCGGGCACTGCTGGACCGGCGCCTTGCCAACGCCGGTATACCGGGCGATGCGCTCCTTGGTTACGACAGGGAGGAGACTGGCCATTTGGCGGTGGCCGCGGCCATAGCCTCGGGAAGCGCCGACGTGGGTGTGGGTGTAAAGGCCGCGGCAGCGGCCTTGGGGTTGGACTTCATTCCCCTGGAGGAAGAGCGCTACGACCTGGTGATTCCCAACCATTTCTTGAATGAAGGGCCGGTCCAGGTGTTGTTGGACCTACTCCGCAGGGAGCCGCTGCACCGACGGGTCGAGAGTCTGGGTGGATACGACGTTTCAGGCATGGGTGTCCCCGCGTCGGTCAATTAGCCCGCCACGCTTGACGGGCTGCCTGGCCTGAGTTGTAATGGGTCGGTAACTGGGACCCGTTAAAATCCGACTCGAAACAGGAGATCAACCATGGCGTTAGTACGATGTGTCACAGAAATGGGGATGGGCGTGGACGTCCACGGCTTGGACTATACCAAGGCGGCGAGCCGCGCCGTGTTCGACGCCATCCACCACAGCAGCCTGGGATTCCAACGGATGCTCGGCAAGACCGCGGACGACATGCAGGCTGATGTCACCATTGGCATTCCCAAGCCCGACCAGGTGGACACCGCCGCTGTCCAGGCCACGCTGCCCCACGGCAACGGCAAGGGCGTTTGCAAGGCGGTTCCCGGCGGACTGGAGATCCCCAGCGCCGACGGCAACGACGGCATGATCATCGCCAACGCCGTAATCATAGTGAGCTTCGACGACGGCAAATAGCCTGAGTTCTACGAGGGCCTAGGGTCCGGAAGACAAAGCAAAAGCCCAGGCAATATGCCTGGGCTTTTGTTTTACAGCTTTGGTCTGGAACGGTTTTACTAGCTGCCGTGCGTCTTGGTCGAGGCCAATATCGTTTCCTTCTGGCCGCTAGGGTCGACGCCGTGGACCGATTCCAGGTGGCTACTCATGTCCTTCAAAACGTCATCATCCGAGTCACCCTTGGCGACGTACCGGCAACCTTTGCCAGATGCATCCAAGGCTAAGGACAAAAGTGCGTTGCAACGTACGAACCTGACCATTTCAATCTCCTCCCGTTGTTAGCGGGGCTAGGTTAACCGGCCCCAGGCTGGCGAATTTGCAGCGTGATTATACGGCATTTAACGGGCGCTGACATCTCATTTCCCGAACATGCCCGTCACGAATACGGCCCTAGTTTACTCGACGGACCCGCCCTCGTCCACAGATATAAACGTCGGATTCCGATTCCGTGGCTAAGGATTGGCCTTTTCACGTGCCAGTCTTGCCATATCCCAGATCCTTTCTGAGCGGCCGGGTCCCGTTAAAGTCAGGCGTACCAGCGCCTCACCCTGGACAAAGAACACCGTGGAGCCTTCTTCATCATGGAGGTGCTCATCGATCACGCCCGAATTGTCTTCGAATCCTTCCAGCGGATGGGGTGTAACCCCCTGGCTTATCTGGTCCTGTTTGATGCTGGCCAGCAGTCCCAGCGCCATATCATCGCTCTCAAAGAGCACCAGGCTTTCTAATAAGACAAAGTCCGGCCCTTTCAGTTCAACCTGGACGGCCGGCTCCGCTTCCGAGGTTTCCCCTGCCTCGCGAGAGGTCTCAGTGACCGTTGTCCCGGGGAAATCGTCCGGACCCAGCAGCAAGTCATTGGGAGAGACAGGGCCACTGGAGCAGCCAGTCAGCACGGCGGTTAGCAGTCCGATGAGAAAGACGGGGACCCATTTGGCCGATGGACGAATAGGGGACAAGGGGACTACTCGTCTCCTTCNGGCGCGCCCCANCCNCCGGCNCCCGGAGTACGGACACTGATTACGTCGCCCGCTTCCACATCCACCAGCTCTTTGCCGGCCAGTTTCACCTCTTCGTAGCCGCCTCGCAGCAGCACATTCTCCCCTGGCTCACCGTGGTGTCCGCCGTGGTAACCGGGCGGGGGCAGCTTGCGCCTTTCCGACATCAGAGTTACCCGGGCCGGGGCCAGGAATTCCACATCACGTATGACGCCGTCACCGCCCTTATACTTGCCGTCACCCCCGGTGCCGCGCCGGATGGCGTACTGCTTGAGCCGCAGCGGAAAGGCGAATTCCATCGCCTCCACCGGCGTGTTCATGGTGTTGGTCATGTGGGTGTGGATGCCAGAGATCCCGTCCTTGTCCGGTCTCCCGCCCATGCCGCCGGCAATGGTCTCGTAGTAGACGAAGGGCTTCTCGCGGACCGGGTCGTGGCCTCCGATGATCATGTTGTTCATCGTCCCCTGGCTGGCCGCCGGTATCACCTCCGGCAGAGCCTGGGCCAGGGCATGGAAGAGGACGTCGGTTATCCGCTGGGATGTCTCGACATTCCCGCCGGCCACACCCCTTTGTGGTTCCGGGTTGACCAAGGTCCCCAGGGGCGCAATCACTGTCAAAGACCGTAAACAGCCCTGGTTGGCCGGGGCCTGTTCGTCCAGTAAGCACCGCAATACATAGAGACAGGCCGAGTTGGTGACCGCCACCGGAGCATTGATGCAGCCGGGGCGTTGGGGCGAAGTACCGGTGAAGTCGATGGTCATGTCTTCGCCTGCCACGGTGATGGCCACGGCGATGGGCACCTGCTCTTCGGTTAGGCCGTCGTCGTCCATGTAGTCAACGACCTCGTACCGACCGTCGGGAATCTTGCTGATGGCACGCCTGGTTACGCGTTCCGAGTAGTCCAGGAGTGCGGACATGTGCTCCAGGGTGTCGGCGACGCCGTACCGCTCGGTGACCTCCCTCATCCGCTGCTCGCCGACCTTGATGGCCGCCGTCTGGGCCGCCAGGTCTCCCTTTCTTTCGTCGGGGGTGCGGGAGTTGCGGCAGATGAGCTGGATAATCTCGGTGTTCATCCGGCCCCGCCGGGCCAGTTTGATGGGCGGGATGATCGTCCCCTCCTGGTACAGTTCGGTGGACAAGGGCAGCGAGCCGGGTGTCATGCCGCCCACATCGGCATGGTGTCCCCTGTTGGCTACGAACCCCGATAGGACTTTCTCTCCGTTCTGGTCCGCATACACCGGGGCGACCATGGTGATATCCGGCAGGTGGGTCCCGCCCAGGTAAGGGTCATTGAGAATGACAATGTCGCCGGAATTAAGGGAGTCGGGGAATACTTCCAGTGCAGCCTTCACCGAGGCCGGCATGGCGCCGAGATGGACCGGCACGTGGGCGGCCTGGGCCACCATGTTCCCTTGGGGGTCGAACACGGCGCAGGAAAAGTCTCGCCGCTCCTTGATGTTGGGCGAGTAGGAGGTCCGCTGGAGGGCGACGCCCATCTCCTCGGCCACCGACTCAAACATGTTCTTGAAAACTTCCAGGCTGATTGGGTCTACGGGCATGTTATATTTCGCCTTCTTAAAATAGGCTGGCCAGGATGTCTTCCTGGGCGGGACCGTTGTCGGGCTGCTTCAGATAGAAATACTCGGTGGACATCCAGTTGTTGATCCACTCCGGGGCCATCTGTCCAAATGGTCCATTGGGGTCCAGTTGGGTCTGGTGACACCGCAGGGACTCCTTCTTAATCTTCACGTAGTCACCCAGGTCCCGGACAGTGGTCACATAGTCGTCCGGCGAACCAATCTCATCCAGCATCTCCTTGGCGAACGGCGGCGTTATGCCGTTGTCTGTCATATCCTGCCAGAGGGTCCGGAAATTCTTTTGGGGAAAGCAGACGTAATAAAGGTGGGGTCTGTCGCCGTCCATGGATTCGACCGTTGCCGTGACTCTCTCGTGCACGGTCACATGGTCCGGGTGTCCGTAGCCTCCGGTGGGGTCGTGGGTAAACAGCAGGTCCGGCCTCAGTTCATCGATCAAGTCTTTGACCTGGGCTTCCACCTTGGCCGGGTCGGACTGGAACAGGCTGGCCGGGTTCTCATTGTCAGGGGTCCCGGGCATGCCCGAATCCCGGTAATTCAAAAACCGCACGTCGGCCACTCCTATCACGTCCATGGCGCTGCACAGTTCCCCCTGCCGCACCTGCCACAGGTTCTCGGGGGTGGCTAAAGTGGGGTCGCTTATCTCCCCCACGTCTCCGTTGGTGGCGCAGACCATGGTCACCCGGTGTCCGTTTTGGACCAACTCGGCGATGGTCCCACCCGAGCCGAAGGCCTCGTCGTCGGGATGGGCGAAAAGGCATAGGACGGAGAGTTTGTTGTTATCGTGGGTCATGGGGCCACTCCAATGGAATGATAGAAGGGCTATTCTGGCTCAAGCAGCAGGTTGCCAAAGGAATCCACCGCCCCGCCCCAACCCGGAGGGACCACGGTGGTGGTATCCATCTGTATCACCAGCGCGGGGCCGCTGATCTTGTTGCCGCAAATAAGACGCTCCCGGTCATATAGCGGCGACGATACGACACCCAGTTGAAACACGACGTCCGACTCGCCTATGAGCGCCGCGGACGGGTCCGCAGGACCGGTTTCCTGGGCTTCGATCTCCGGTTTCTCCATGGCCACGTCCAGCTTGAGCCGCAGGTTTACAACCTCGATGGGTTCGTTCCGGTCGGCATACCCAAAGCGGCGCAGGTGGGCTCTGTAAAAACTGTCGGCAACGACCTTCAAAAGGTCGGCCCTGGAATTACGCGATGGGTATTCGACTGTGAGCTCGAAGGACTGTCCGACGTAGCGCACGTCCAGGAACCGCCGGGTGACCATGCGGTCAACGGCCAGACCTTCTCCGGTCATCTCTTCCCGGGCCAGTCCCTCCATGCCGTGGAACTCCTCCTCCAAACGGGTGCGTTCCAGGTCACCGCCACGCATCATGACCGTACGGGAGTAGTCTTTGACGATGTCGGCAATGGCGACTCCCAGGGCCGAAAGTATGCCGGGCCGCGAGGGCACCAGCACCCTGGGTATGCCCAGTTCTTGGGCCAGTTCACAGGCGTGCATGGGGCCGGCGCCGCCGAAGGGCACCATGGTGAAGAGCCTGGGGTCGTAGCCCCTTTCCAAGGAGATGGAACGAATGGCCCGTTCCATGTTGGCGTTCACCACCCGGTTAATGCCCAGGGCCGTCTGCTGGGCCTGTGCATTTATCTGCCCCGCCAGGTTATCCATCAGACCTTCCACCCTCGGCCGGTCCAGGGTCATGCGGCCGCCCAAGAACCGGTCTGAGAGCAGCCGGCCCAGGTAGAGGTTGGCGTCGGTGACGGTCAGTTGGACGCCCTTCCCGTAGCAGGCCGGCCCGGGGTCGGCGCCTGCGGATTCGGGGCCGACGACCAGCGCTCCGCCGGTGTCCATGCGGGCGATGGAACCGCCTCCGGCCCCCACAGTGTGAATATCAATCATGGGCACGCCGATGGGATAGCCGCCCACATTGGAAGATGTTGTCTCTTTGATCTCGCCTGGGCACAGGGATACGTCGGTGGAGGTGCCGCCCATGTCCAGGGTGATGATGTCGGGATAGCCGGCCTGGACAGCGGAATAGAAGGCGCCCACAACCCCGCCGGCCGGGCCGCTGAGGATGGTGCGCACCGGCTCTTCCGATGCCAATCGGGCGGTGATGCTGCCGCCCGAGGACTGCATGATGCGCAATCCCTTGCCCAAAGGACCTTCCAGTTCCCCCAAATACCGGCTCATCACCCTGCCCACGTAGGCGTTTACAACGACGGTGCTGGCCCGCTCAAATTCCCGGAACTCGGGCAGCACCCGAGAAGAAATGGAGATATAGGGCGGGTCCTTCATGCCCCTGAGGGCGCTCAGCACCATCTCTTCATGGGCAGTGTTGAGGAATGAAAACAGGAAGGAAACGGCAACCGCCTCGGCCTGGCTCTCTTCCAGAAGATTGATCAGGGCTTGGATGGATTCTTGGGTTAGGTCCTCGACGATGGCCCCGGTGTGGTCCACCCGTTCGGGCAGTCCGAAGCGCAGTTCCCAGGGTGCCAAGGCCGGCGCCCGGTCCATCTCCAGGTTGTAGAGTTCCGCCCGGCTCTGACGGCCGATCTCCAGCACATCCTCAAAGCCCATGGTGGTCACCAGGGCCGTGCGGGCGCCCTTGCCCTCGAGCAGGGCGTTGGTGGCGACGGTGGAACCGTGGACGAACTCCGCTGTGGTTACGCCCGTTTCTTTGACGCCTTGGAGGATCCCCTTGGACGGATCGGCGGGAGTGGAAGGCAGCTTGTGGACCGAGAGTTTACCGTCTTCCAAAACGGCGATGTCGGTGAAGGTGCCACCAACGTCAATTCCCACAACTCGGCGGTTCACGCCGTTATTGGCAGCCGGGTGATCGGGCATGGAGCGTTGGCCCTCCGTGGTGAATGGATCGGGATTTGGTCAACGGGAGCGGGGTAGCTATTCTTCCAGGGCGATACGGAGCCGTTTATTGATGCGGCCTTTACTCTCATGGCCAATCATCTTGACGGCGCCGACTTCGCGGGTGTTGGCAACGTGGGTGCCGCCGTCTGCCTGCATGTCCAAGCCCTGGATATCAATGGTGCGTATCTCCTGGATGTTGGGGGGCAGCAAGTTAATCTTGGTCCGTACCAGATCAGGCACCTGCTCTGCCTCCTCCCTGGTCAGGTTGCTGACAACAATGTCCCGCTCGGCGGCGACTTCGGCATTGATCTTGGCTTCTATCTCAGCCGCCAACTCGGCGGTCAGGTTCTCGAACTCGAAGTCCATACGGGCTTCCCCGGGTGTCATGTTGCCGCCGGTGACTTGGGCGCCGTAGTCCCGCCAGACCACTCCGCAGAGGATATGGGCCGCGGTGTGGGTACGCATCAGCAGGTAGCGGCGGTTCCAGTCTATAAGGCCGGTGACCGTTGAACCTTGGGACGGCAGATCACCTTCGATAAGATGGACCATCTGACCATCGACCCGCTTTATCCCCGAGACCTGGTACTCTTGGCCGCTGGAAATGAGGATGCCGGAATCGGTGGGTTGTCCGCCTCCGCCGGTGTAGAAGGCGGTCTGGTCAAGTACGACGCCTTCATCCATCACCGTGGTGACCGTGGCTTCGAATTCCTTAAGGTAACTTTCGGCGTGAAAAAGAGGTTGGGTCATACTGATATTCAGCCTTGCCGGAGGGACGATTGGCAGTCGTAAAACGGCCCCTGAATTAACGCTGGGCCATTATATCAGACCGGGTTTTGGGCCAGGCTGGGCATTGGGTATCCAAAAGCCTGCAATAGCCGCGCATATTCAGTTGTTTTTGCCCAGGCGTAATGACATAATACGCGTGCTTTTCAGAGGCCGCGCCCTTGATGGACGCCGGCCGAAAACCCAGATAGAGTCGCACAACCGAAATTTCTAGATAAAACCAAGCAGACTACCAGGTGGGCGGAAGATGAAGATTACGTGCTTGCAAGAGAACTTGAGCCGGGGACTGGCCGTGGTCGGCCGGGCGGTGGCCAGTAGGGCTACCCTGCCGGTGACCCAGAACGTGCTGCTCAGCGTGGACCAGTCGATGCTGAAGCTGTCCGCCACCAACCTGGAGATCGCCATGACCACCTGGGTCGGGGCCATGATCGAGGAAGAAGGTTCGATCACCGTGCCCGCCCGACTCCTCACCGAGTTCGTAAACTCCCTGCCCAACGACAAGATCGAGTTGGAACTGGACCAGGGTTCCGGCCTGCTCCATATCTCCTCCGGCAATTCCGACGCCCACATCAACACCACCGACGCTTCGGAGTTCCCGCCCATCCCCACCGTTGACGACGGTGTGGCCGCAGCGGTGGACCCTGTGGTCATCAAGGCCGCCATCGGCCGGGTGGCGTTCGCCGCTGCCACGGAAGAGTCGCGGCCGGTGCTGACCGGCGTGGAAGTGAAACTGAACGAGGGCAAGTTCACCATGGCCGCCGCCGACGGGTTCCGCCTGGCCGTCCATCACGGCGACCTGCTGCAGCCGGTGCCCGAGGAGATGAGCGTCATCATCCCAGCCCGAACCATGAACGAGTTGAACCGGTTGATCGGCGACCAGGAGGAGCCGGTGGAGATCGTCATGACCCCGGCCAAGGGACAGGTGATGTTCCGCGTGAAGGGCGGCGACACCATTGAGATAGTCTCCCAGCTCTTGCAGGGTTCCTTCCCCAACTACGAACAGCTCATCCCCCAGAGTTACACCACCAGGGCCATCATGGACCTGCCCACCGTGCTGCGGGCCGCGCGCACCGCCTCCATCTTCGCCCGCGACGGCAGCAACATCATCCGCATGCACCTGATGCCCTCGGAGTCCGACGCCGAGCCGCCCAGGGTTGAGATCTCCGCCCGCTCCGAAGAGGTTGGCGACAACCAAGACGTAGTCGACCTGGACGAGATCGAAGGCGATGAGGGCAAGATCGCCTTCAACAGCCGCTACCTACTGGACGTTCTTTCCGTGCTCGAGAAGGGCAAAGTCGCTCTGGAGACCACCACATCCTCCAGCCCCGGTGTCTTCCGCCCCACCGACTCGGAAGAGTACATCCACGTGGTCATGCCTATGTTCGTACAATGGTGACTAAATCTGAATCTTCAGGAACAATGGCCGGGATACTCCCTTCCATATAAAGATAAAGTTCATAAAGTTCGTCTTTTGAAGCAGTAACTTGGATGCGAAGTGCTCCAAGAATTGGCTCCATATCATCTTCTGAAGCCCTTAATACCCACTGCTTAATTCTAGTAGCTGTGGCGTATACAGCCGATCTAGATTGGCTCTTCTCGGTTGAAGCGCCAATAATGCTTTACTCTCAGCTTCGAATCTAAGACGGCGTTGATTTAACTCTTCACTCTTTGCATCGAGGATATCTTGGGGGAGTGAACCGGCTACATACAGGTCAGCTAGTTCAAAACCCTTCAAAGCCAATTCCAGCACAGTTCTAACCGCGGGATAATTAACTGTTGACGTTGGTTAGCCATTCCAAGAAGATAAATTTATGGCGCGAGTCTTTCGAGGTAGAAAAATACCGGAATAAGGTTGATCTGCACTGGATTGGTTAATGGGATATGATGATTCCCCGGTATATCTAGTTTTTATACTCAGGGTATAGAGTAATTGGCTATAATCAACCTCGCGGAATCAGATTGCAATCTTCGGACAATGGATCGTAATCGGGTCTCCTGGCTTCCAAGGATCTCAAATGTACTTCCAGGGTTCTTATAAAATCGTCGGTTTAACCTTAAGTGTCGTACTCCTCCTGGTCGCGTGCGGTAAGACTTCCAATCCTACGGCTTTACCGCATCCAACACCAGAAATTGTGGTTGTTAGCACTTCCACCCCATCTGCATCGGAAACCACCTCTGAAGTGGAAGCCCCATCGGCTTTCGGAGATGGATTATTTCTCCGGATCACTGATCCAGTAGAGGTAGAACTCGTTTCAGCAGAACCTTTAATAACAATTGTGGGGAAAACTAGAGCGGACGCAGTTGTGACTTTAAATGATTTGCTAGTTGAACCTAATGCCCTGGGGGAATTCGAAGCAGAGTTGAAACTGCTCGAGGGACCTAACGTTATCGAAATACTTGCTAGTGTTGGTTCCGGTAAATATCTCTCGGAGATCTTAACGGTAATCTATTTGCCCCAAACTTAAATGGGACACACTAAAACGATTCAGGTCATCCTAGAAACGGACAGCGAGACTAGTCGCAGACTGTCCTTTGCCATAATAATGGAAATTTGTGGAAATTCGTTAAGAAATATAGGTCGGTAATTGGTGAAAAATCTGGGTATAGGTCGCCTTATTGCGGTTTTTTTGATTTTAAGTACTATCCACATTGGACATGGTGGCCTATCTGCACACGAACTTCGGCAAGGTGATGTCAAGATCCTTGTACTACGTGTTTATTTTCCCGATGAAGATCTAAGGATAGATTATACGGACCCATTGCAAACGCCGAGGTGGACTCGAGATGAACTTCGAGACCTGATTAACGACGAGATCAATTCCCTTTGGGAAAACTCCTCATATGGGAATGTTGGCGTACGAGCGGAAATCTCGCCAGATTTCATGTTGGATTATCGTGGAAAAGGACCGGAGACTTTTATTGGGTTAGCGAATCAGACTGATATCCCACCATGGCCCAGGGCTCTATACCAATCACCAACTAAGCCGAAAGAGTATTTCGACCACTCCCCAATGATGGATGCAGCAGTCTTATCTGCCAAAAAAGCCTACGCCAATATGGACGAGAATGAAAAGCGGGAATGGTCGGCAGCAATGCCCACGTATTGGGATTCAGAACAAAACGACATCAACTGGGACAACGTCGATGGGTTACTCGTGTACATCATACAGCCTCCGGCCGCAATCGATTATCTTGCAGATACCGATAACCCCTCTGCTGTCACATGGCAAGGCGATACCTACGAAAACCATTTCTTTAACCGAATGCAAGCTGGACCAAATAATTGCGGAAGAAATATAGGAGCTCCACATCGGATTCGACACATAGCTTGTGGAAAATTATTTGAAGGTTTGGTTCGCCCCGGGTCATGGGCAGATAACTACAGCATCAATCTTGCCGATAGGATGGCTACCGGGATGTCTCGAACCGAAGCGTGGCGTTCGTTGTTATCTGAGGATCCCGAATCGATATATACGCTAGATTCCACCGTCTGGGGTGCTATGGCACACGAGGTTGGGCATATGTTGCAAACACCTTGGGACGGTAGTTTAAGCACCGCTCATCCTAGTGCGTATCAAAACAAATTCGAATTGATGGATACCTTGTATCCCGGGCTCGCAGGTGCCTTCGTCAGACAATCAGACCAGTTTTTTGGGAATTGGTTACCTGATCGATCAATCTATTCCATGCCGCTGGAATCAGCTGGAGCCTACATCTCCCTTTCGTCATTGGAACTAGGGTTAGGTGATCCAGGGTTAGCAAATCATCGCGCTGGGAAGATTCCAATTTCTGAATCTGAATACTATTTGATAAGTGTCAGAAAACGCATAAACGGAGACGATTTAAGTGGACAAACGTCCTACCGACCTAATGGGCTAGGGGGGTTGCACTGGGCCGCTGAACCATCAGGCATACCTGATGAGGGGGTTTTGATAGAGCGGGTACGGGAAGCTGGTTATGACACGGTCGTGACGGAGACAGCCTGTCCTAGTATCGAGGATGATTTCGTTCTTCCAGCAGGAGGGTTCTGCAGTTTCGAGGTTGGACTTGACCCGTCCAGCCTAGGTTTGAAAACAGCCACTCTGAGTATCAAGGCCCAGGAGGGTGACCGAGGTGAGGAGACCACAGAAATCTCCTTGAAGGGAGTTGGAGTAGCAGGTGAAGCCAGGGCGGCTGAGACAGGGGATACTTCTGTAGGTGGTGATGTAAAGGTCCTACCGGTGAAATTAGAAGGTGTCGGGCCGGTATTCGATTTCGGCGAGGTTAACGTCGACGCGCCTAAGGCCAGCACCGGTCCAGCTCATACGAGTAAGCGATTGATCGAGGGTATTGATTTTAAATCGCCGTCGATTCAGCTCGCGCTTAAGAATACAACGGCAGAGGATCGTCTGATCAAGTCGATCACTCTCGTAGGGTCCAATGATTTCCAGCTGGCGCTGGACCTGGAACAACAATGCCCGATCGGAACGGGAAATAAGAGTTCCCCTTGTGCGCCGGTTAGGGTCATAGGTGGATATGAGCAGAATGGTAAGACATACCGGAATATCCTGTGGAAGGAAGGGGATGTTTTCGATAGCGGCAGTTATATCGGTACATTCAGGCCGGGTACGGATCGTGAGATAAGGGAAGGGTCGCGGGTCTGGAAAGACGACGGTATACGGATATCGATCTCGGACGCTACGGAAGATACCTACGGCATCTATATCACGAGGACTCCGACGGAGGAGAAAGCCGACATGATGCTAAGGCCGTGGCGGTCGAATCCAGACCCTGGTACTTATGAGACCACGGATATATGGATAGACAGTCCGCTCAACGGGTATTGCGGAGGTGGTGTAGAGGGAGAGAATATACGTACGCCGGCACCTAGTCTACAGGATATCGCCAGATGCATGGGCCATTACACTCAAGGTGTAAGAGGCGATCAGAACGATCCGTTCTACGGGACGGTGGTCCGAAGCGGAGATGCGCCTGCAGTAGGAATGCCGAATAGGGTATACGCCCGCATCCGGAATCAAGGGGATGCACCTTCTGAGAATGTGAGCGTGATCTGGGAGGTCCAATACAAAGAGGACTTGCCCCCAGGTCACAATATCGGTCCAGGAGAATGGAGAGAGATTGCTAGGATATCTCCTGAAGAGGACCCCAGACTGGCCCGGGTGTTAGAAGACACTCAATTGGATGTGTACCAATACTGGACTCCATCCCGTGATTTGTTCCCTGAGGATTTAGGGGCTGGGGATTTCCAGTTCCACGCTTGCATACGGGTACGTTTGGTAGTGGATGAAGGCAATGAAAGTATCCGGAATAATCACACAGTGAGCGGTGATTCGGATCTGGACCTGCACCGGGAGCAGGAGAACATAGATTTCTTTGAAATTGGTGTAGAACGAGAAGTAGAAAATCCAGTCGTCCGGTCTTACGACCGAATCATCACCATCAACAACTTTGATGATGAGCTTCCCCAGTCCCTAGAGTTGTACATCGAGTCAGACCTACCGGAAGGATGGGAGGTTGAAGTAAACGACGGTGCCTATACGGTGCACTTAGAAAAGGGGGAATCTAGAGATATACCGGTGTCGATAAAACCAAGCGGAGACCTTGAAGTCGGTGAATCATACCGGGTGGATGTATCAGGCCATTATCAGAGGACATTGGTCAACGAGTTGGATGAAGAGGATACTCACCCTGAGAGACAGACGCTTGGCGGGGTTTCCATAGAAAACAGGGTCTTATATCAGACTCAAATGTCATTAGATACCGTCAGTCAATCTGAAAGTAGCCTGATGATTGAAGGTCGTTTGACAGGCACGGATACCATTTACGATCTTGGCTATGCTCCAACTGTCATGATTGTAGGAGTAGATAACAATGACAATTACTTGCTGGATTCACTCACCTGGTTGACTCTCGCTCAGGACGGTTCTTTTTCCGGGATGTTAGATGTGCCGTTCGAAAGGTTGTCTGATGTCTCTGGTGTAGTTGGGTTCTTCGCTGGCGACATGTTACATACCAGCGCGTCTACGTCGTATACCGAGGTTGTGGAAGAAAAGCAGTTGATTCCTAAGTGGTACGGAGATCCAGGAATAGGTATTGGACGTGCCGTGACCGGTCCGGTGGTCGCCACTGACTTCCCTAGGTTCACTGTCCGTACATCAAAAGGCGATGTGGAATTAGCTGTAGGTTCCAATACCAGGATATCTACCGCGCATGAGAAAGACCTGGGGTTTGATGCCCTGATTGATGAGAACGCAATTAGAGTCGCGGTCCTTACGGACACTTCACCAATTAATGAGGAAGGCCTTTTAAAAACAGAGGTTGTCACCGCATCTAAGATTTCTATCATTCCAGACAAAGTGACGCGGACTCACGAGCGTGTGATTGCTTTAGAAAAAAAGTCAGACGGGTCGGTCCAAGTCATCACCGACAAAGGTGTTTCTGCCAGACTACGGTTTAGTGACCCTTCAACCATAACGATAGGCGACCGTATGATAGCTGTTCTTAAGAAAGATGACGCAGCGTCTCAAAAACCCGAAGACGCTGAATTAAGAGTTTTATCCGAAATAAAAGCCGACGTGGTATCTAAGCGGTTAAAGGGTTTCGTAGAGGATAACGCTGGTGGATCAAATGAGTTGCTTACGACTCTATCCAATCTCCAAACACGCAATCATGCTTTCGAGATAGATCGACAGGTTCGTTTATCTATCGGGACGTTTGAGCGCGAATTGAAACCCCTAGTCCAGATTACAATCGGCACTATGCGATATGCTATAGCACCAGTTCCCGGACCGGGAACAAGTGTGGTACCAACTCCGTTGCCCACAGTCGCGCCGACATATGTCCCGGCGCCACTACCCACGGCTGTCCCGACGCCACTACCCACGGCAATTCCGACACTTGTACCAACGCCGGGGCCTGTGGCTTTGCCCGGCAAGGCGAACAATGTCATTCCTCACGTTTTCGTTGGAAGTGTCAAAGTTGGTGGGCAAGCAGCACCTGACGGCACCCAAGTAAGCGCATGGGTTTCTGAATTCAGTTCGCCTGTTGGAGAAGGTACTGTTTCCGGTGGGAGCTATATGATGAATATCTCTCAGTATGGGATCGCGTCTTTCGCGGGTAAGACACTTACCTTCAAGATAGGTGACGATGACACGGGCCAGACATCGACATGGGAGAAAGGCGGAGCAACAGTAGTAGACCTCACTATCGACTGACCTTGGGCATAGCTCAAGCAGGATCTGTATCAGGTTCTAGATAGTAGCCGGGGTGGATATATCGGCTTTAGCTAAGATGTACCCCACCCCCATTCCCAATAGTACTTACCAACGAGTAGTGAAGCCTATGTTCGTACAATGGTGACTAAAACCTAGAATTCGTCCCATTAAAAACCAGAGAGGAGCGGCTTGTGAACCGGTCCTCTCTGTTGTTTAAAAGGTATGTTCTTTGACTGGAATCCGCGTTTTGACCCTGACCGAACGATGTTGCCCTGCTCCTTCAACATCTTTTGAATTCGTAAATCAAACAGCGAATAATTGAATCAAATCCATAATGTTTACGAATTCTCAACACACATGAACTAACGTCGGAAAGCCACTACTCGACAAGGACCTCACATTGTTCGCTCTCCGTTCACTTCCTGTCATCGCCCTCACGCTATCCCTGATCATCTTGTCCATCGCATGTGGAGGAGACTCGTATACCAACAGCGCAGTCATAAACACTCCCGCACCACAGGTAGCCGCTACTGAGGCGCCTCCATCGACAAGTCCCACAACGATTCCAATTAAAACCCTCTCCGCCAAGTCGACTGCTGAAGCCACACAAGCGCCCACTAATGCCTGGCTGTCTGCCCCTACAGATACGTCAGTGTTACGTGGTCCCAGGCTTCAGGAATTCGAGCGAAATCTTCCCTACCTCAGCGATTTCGCAAATAATAAATCTGATCGTTTTATCGTCGATTTCGAGGATGTGATTGCTGCGCATCCTTATCCCGGTCAGAGAAGTCCGGTGCCTCACAATGACGCACAAGTATATTTTTCTAATACGGATGTTCGGTGGCGCGATGCTGAGATTCCGTCTGACTATCCGCCTATATACGCAGTCGCCGACGGAATCATAACCGGAGTAGCTTCCTATAGCTTAAACGACCACACCGAATACGACCCGCCATGGTGGCACGCCAAATACGGCTTAGGAATAACATTCGCAAGGGAAGGAGACGTAAAGATCAATTTTATCTATGCCATAGAGCCATATATCAACTTAGAAAACAAACCCGATGATTTTTACGAACAATTTATATTGGTTAAACGCGGTCAAGTGGTCAAAAAAGGCGACGTAATTGCCTACATGTACATCCCTCCACCTGAAGAAAAGGTCGGAGTAAGAAGTTCTACCCACGTTGCGTTCGCCCTTTCGCGACAAGGTGGGACTAATTGGGATACCTATGCCCCAGCTATCTTTTCCGAAGATATAGTTAAGGAATTTGGTGACCTCTGGCTAAATCCCAAAGAAGGATGGGGGAGTCCTAGTTATGGCAATGACTGGGCTCGCGCCAGAGGGGTCCCCGTCGGGATGGGTTGGATGATTGACGCCAGTGAAAATCCATTTACCGATTGGCCTCTAGACGTCATCTCCTACGATGGGGTACGTGATCTTGAACTGGATGGCCAAGCCAGATTAAACGCAACCGATATAGGATTCGCCAAAGAAGATCTACTTTTCTTTTCAGATGGTAACGGGGATCATGTAAGTGAAGAATTCGATATTCCGGTCGAATGGCAAATAATGGTTGCCAGTATTGGCGGACCGATATCTATTAACGCTACTTTAAGTGACGGAAGAACAATGTCCATCTCAGACGACGGCCCTGATTCAGGTTATCGCCAACGCATCTCACCTGTAATGCAGCCGGGGCTAACGTCCATAACAGTAAGCGATCCGTCTGCATGGGGATGGGCGTTTGCCATTGCACCTGCTGGCTCACCGCATGTTATTCCTGGTGAAAACAACTCTAATCCAAGTTGCCCGCCTGGTTGCCCGCCGCTCCCCTAACCACGATAAAGACGGGTTGTGCGACTTGGACGAAAATCCAGAAATGCTAACCACTTAAGATGTACTCGATCTCCCATTCCCACTCCTGCATACCAACGCGTAGTGATGCCGATGTTTGGGCATGTTGCCAAAAAAGAGGCCTCTGACCATTAAAATCAGAGGCCTACTTAAAGGTGCGCCCATCAATGTCGACTTCAATGGCATTCTACTGTTGAACCATGACTTGTTGGCCAGGCACTGGCTTGGCTTAAGGCTGGATAATAAAAATTAACACTTAGATTGCTGGAATATCAGAGTTTGATGACTAGGCTGCTTTCCGTTAGTATTCGCCAATCCTATATCTGATTGGGAGACTACGATGCTTTTTCACGTAATGGCTCAACACTATTGGGATACTTGTGACGGTGCGAGACGGGCAAAGGGAGACCCTGATGTGAAACCCCGTACGGAATCTCAAAGATGGGTCGAAGGCAATGATAAGGTCAAGGTGCTAAGTGCCACTGGCCATCAAACATTGCATAGGCTTTTTGCCATCGTTGAGGCAGATGAATATGCCGATGTACAAGCCCTTTTTACAGACCAAATGTGGAATGGCCCTATAGAAGTTCTACCTGTAAATGACATGGTTGCTCAGAGAAAGGACTGGGGAGAGTGGGGAAAGTAGCCACTAAAAGTGATCCGGACACTAATCAAAAACGGGTTGTCGACGTTCTTGTCGACGACAGCAATAAAGAAGCCCCTGGCCACTACAGCCGGGGGCTTTCTTATTGGCTGAAATCAGGTGATTTCGTGCCTCAATATGTCTGGCGGGAGTGCGAGGGAGTCGAACCCACCTACCCCGCTCGTCACGAGGCATAACGGATTTGAAGTCCGTTCTAAATTGAACGGCTCTCCGCGGGACCAATTAATTCGGGCCGGCCTTATCGAGGGTGTTGGCCAATCGGGCTAAGGCCCTAGATAGATGACGAAGTGCATCAGCGACTGTTGGGCCTTGTTCAG
>PBMF01000011.1 GCA_002721995.1 Chloroflexota bacterium | reverse complement strand
CCGACGAGCAGATTGAAGACACCTACAACTGGATGGTGCGCTGGGGGCTGTTGAACGCCTCGGTATGCGCCAACGACTTTGTGGACAACCGGGCGGTGGAACCCGTAGCAGCCGACGACTAGGCGACGAAACGTATACGGGAAATTGAAAAGGGGCGTCACCAAAAATGGTGACGCCCCTTTCGTAATTCCGGCCAGATTCCGTCCTTGCTCATGGTGAGCTATTTGAACCGCTGCCGCTCTCTTGTGGCCTGACTGATGCAGGCCCTTCGACAAGTCCGACTTCGTCGAGACTCTCGACGCCGGTCGGAGTTCAGGACGAACGGGGTTGGGTGTTCGCTTTCCAGCGTCATTCCAGCCTTCGCCGGATTCCAGTATCTATCCCGACCAAAACCTTCTACACAACGAAACCCAGCCTCAAAACCGCTCATTGTGAGCCTGTCGAACCACCGCCGCCCGCTGGAACTTCCAGCTTATCCCTAGGCCCGTTTGTTGGCATCAACCGCCAGCGAGATTCTGACTGTTGGGTCAATCACGGGGTTATTCTAATCCAACCAAAGGAGTCGTGAAAGAAGGGCGATTCGGGCATAGAGCAGTCTAAATGTATCGGCGTATCCAGCAGGCCGGTCTTGGCACTACGCGCGATGAAGTACAATTCGTGTGACTCTCTTTAGGAGAACACATCATGCCCCTTGGATTCGGGCGGCGCTCCGGCGTTGCGGTGGTTGAGATTCACGGCGTCATCGGCAATCACGTGCGGGTGCCGGCCTATTCGCGGATTTTCGAGTCCGTAGCCAAGAACAAGAAGCTCCGCGCCATGCTGCTGGACATCGACTCCCCCGGCGGGTCCGCAACCGGCTCTGAGGTGCTGTACCGGGGCATCCAGCGAGTAGCCGAAGAAAAGCCGGTCTACGCCTACGTCAGCGGCTTGGGAGCGTCGGGCGGCTACTACCTTGCCTGTGCCGCCAACAGGGTCTACGCCCTGCCCACCGCCCTCATCGGGTCCATAGGCGTCATATATCTGCGCCCGGTCCTGGAGCAGTTACTGTCCAAGGTCGGCGTGGAGTTCTCAGTGTTCAAGAGCGGCGAGTTCAAAGATATGACCGGCTTCTGGCGCAGTCCCACCGAGTCTGAATCTGAGAAGTTCCAGGAACTGATCAACGAGATATTCGACAACTTCGTGAATGTGGTGGCCACAGGCCGGTCTCTCGAGGAAGAAAAGGTCAGGGAGATTGCCACCGGTGAGGTGCTGACCGCCCAGAGAGGCCTGGGACTGGGACTGGTGGACCAGATCGGCGATTTCACCGACGCCCTAAATGCTCTGGCCGAGGCCGGGGACGCCAAGCCGGCTCCCAAATGGCTGCGCCCAACCAGGAGCTTGGGGCAGAGGATCTTCGGCCGCTCCGGCGCCGCCTACAATCCGGGAGGCCAGGCGTTGACCGAGGGGCTGGAGAGACTGATGGCCGGGGGTATCTACTACCTGGAACCGGGCCACCTGACCGGCGGAAACTACGACTAGCCCAACCGGCGCTTGGCTTCCTGCCAGAGTTCTTCCTTCTGAGCCAAGGGCAGCGCGTTGAAGTCCTGCCCAGCCTCGGCTGCCAGTGATTCCATCTTGAGGTAACGGTCGCCAAAGCGCTGGTTGGCCTGGCGGAGAACATCTTCGGCGTAGGCCCCGGCCCAGCGGGTCAGGTTGACCAGGGCGAACATCAGGTCGCCCAGCTCGTGTTCCTTCTCTTCCTGGGTGGCGGCGGCTTTGAACTCGGCCACCTCCTCCACCAGCTTGTCCAATACCCCGGAAATGTCGTCCCATTCGAACCCGGCCCTACCCACCCGGTCCTGCATCAACTGGGCGTAGGCCAGGGCCGGCATGTCCGAGGGTATGCCTTCCACCGGTGATTTGGTCTCACCCTTGGCCTTCCTTTCCTCGGCCTTTATCTGCTCCCAGTTGGCCTCGACCTGGCGGGCGTCGGCAGCCTGGCCATCGGCGAACACGTGGGGGTGGCGGCGTACCAATTTGCCATTTATCTTGCGCAGGATATCTTCCACCTGGAAGTTCCCCGCCTCTCTGGCTATGTCGGCGTGGAAGGCTACCTGGACCAGCAGATCGCCCAGTTCCTCGGACAGCACATCCGAATCACCGTCGTCAATGGCCTCCATCACCTCGTAGGACTCTTCCAACAGGTTACGCTTCAAGGAGTTGTGAGTCTGCTCCCTATCCCAGGGGCAGCCGCCCGGTGCGCGCAGTTGGGCCACGATGTCTACCAGGGTCTGGAACGCGCCCAACTGGTCCTGGGAGAAGGGTTGATCGCTGGATTGTGTGTCTTCTACTGGCATGGGCGAATTATAGTTTGGCGTTTGGTTGCTTCACAAGCTGGCCGGTGCTAAGTTGGTTTCACCGGCCCGCGTCTCATCAGGCATGATTTTCCCGTTCCAGGGCCGCTTTTCACGGAGAACATATGGGCCGCATAGGCTGGGTCCTCTGGGCGCTTTTCATCGTCGCAATCCCCCTGTTCTTGGTCACCGTCAGCGTGACCTGGGCCTTCAACAGCCCCGGCCTCTACAACAACGGGTTCGAGAAGTATTCCATCTCACGCATCTCCGGAATCACCGACAGCGATCTGCGTCAGGTGAGCTCCGAACTGCGCCATTACTTCAACTCCGGCGAAGAACCCTTGGACGTCCGCACCAGGATCTTCGGTGTGGAACAAGACCTGTTCAACGACCGGGAGATCGCCCACATGAAGGACGTGAAGCAGTTGGTGCGGGGCGTCTATGTGTTGGCCCTGGTCTCGGGCGTCTACCTGGCCCTGATGGTAGCAGCGGGATTTACCCTCCAGAGACGCCAGTTCGTTGGCCCCTTGGCCCGAGGGTTTCTTTGGGGCGGTGGGCTAACCCTGGTTTTACTGGTAATATTTGGGGTTGCGGCTCTGGTCGGATTCGACAGCGTATTCTTGAAGTTCCACCAGCTGAGCTTCGCCAACGACCTTTGGCAACTGGACCCGCGCACCGACTACCTGGTGCGCATCTTCCCCCAGGACTTCTGGTTCGACGCCACGATGTGGGTAGCGGTCCGGGCTATCGGCGGAGCGCTGTTATTGACCGTAGTCGGGAGCGCCTATCTGGTGCAACAGCGATACGCGGGATGGCAGAACGCATTCCATGCCCTGAAAGAGGCGGCAAGACCTGACTCTAAGTAACAAGCGCGCATGGCAGTGCCGTGCAGTCCGGGGCTTACGACAAATAACTGGACAATAAAAAACAGGGGCAAGATGGACTTGCCCCTGTTTCATGCGAATTCAAATCTCTGGCGGTTAGGAACCGCAGCCACACCCTCCGGCGCAGCAGCCACCACCGCCCAGCGGAGGAAGCGGGCCCATGGAACTGGACATTTCGCCGTCCCCTCCCTTGGATACCGCCGCGAACACCGAGATGGCTCGCCTGGCAGGCTGTTCGCAGTTGGGGCAGTCGGCGCCGGTCGCGCTCATAGACTGCAGCTTTTCAAACTTATGGTTGCAGGTGGGGCAGTGATACTCGTAAAGAGGCATGCCGGCGACCTCCAAAATCCGGTCTGTGGCCGGAGAATCAAGTCTTAGATTCCTTTCAGGAAGGACTCAAGCTGAATTTAACCGAACCAAATAACAGGCGTCAAGGGTCTCACCATCGCTAGGCCGAGTGGAAAACAAGAGCCGGGTGTTACCCAGCGTAGGCGGCTTCATACCCTGGACTCATGGAAGGCCTACCGGGACTTTCGCTTCCTGTGGATGGCCAACTTCTTCGCCAACTCCGCCCAGTGGCTGCAACTGTTATCGGTGGGCTGGCTAGTACGTGACCTGACGGATTCCTTTGCCACTTCGGGTCTCCTGGTGGTGACCGTGGGCGGCATGACCACGCTGCCCACCTTGATAGTCGGCCCCTGGGCCGGGGTGCTGGGCGACCGGGTGGACCGCAGGAAACTGGTCATCACGTTACAGAGTTTCATGACCTGCGCCGCCCTGGTCTTCGCGCTGGTGGTCAGCTCAGGCCACGTCCAGTGGTGGCATACCTACATCTATGTGCTGGTGTCCGGAATCTGCTGGTCCACCACCCTCACCGTGCGCCAGACCCTGGTGGCCAACACCGTGCCCAAAGAAGCCCTGGTCAACGCCTACGCCGCCAATACCCTGACCATCACCGGCACCAGGATTCTCGGCCCATTCGTCGGAGGGATTCTCATATCCACTTTGGGCTTCGGCTGGAACTTCACCATCGAAGCCTGCTTCTACGCGGCGACGGTGCTGACCTTGATTCCCATGAAGACCCCCTATTACCAGGAGCGGACGGCCAACAGCGAAGGCTCTCCACTGGCCAATCTCATAGAGGGCATCCAATACATCCGCAAGCAGGAGCGGGTGATTTTGAACCTGATATTGCTGGGACTGATACCCAATGTCTTGCTTCACCCTGTCTGGTTCATGCTCCCGGTTTTTACCGTGGACGTCCTGCACAGGAACGTGGAGGTGGGCGGCTACCTGCTCGCCACCACCGGGGCAGGAGGGTTGATATCGGCCCTGGCCATCGCGTCCTTGGGCTTTGGCATCAACAGGGGACTGGTCTGCATTTTCTCCATAATGTTCGCGGCGACTACCACCATACTTTTCGCCCATTCCCAGTGGCTCTTCCTGGCGATAATATTCATCGGGGCCATGTCCTTCGGTCAGGCCAACTTCCGTACCTCTTCCAGCACCCTGATCCAGTCTCTGGTGCCCGACCAGCTGCGTGGCCGCATCACCAGCCTGCACATGTACAGCCAGGGGTTCGTGTTCATGTCCAGTCTTGCCGTGGGTTGGCTGGTCGACTTGACCACAGTGGTGGTCGCATTAACCGTGATTGGGTCCGCTGGGCTGGTATTGGGACTCATCTCCTACATGATTCTGCCCAGGGTCAGAGATGCCCGGTAAACGCACTTCCGCCCATTGGAGTACGCTAGACCAGTGATTTCGGCCATCAAGAACAGCCCCAACTACAAATGGTGGGTCTTTGGCACCATCGCCATCGGCACTTTTTTGTCGGTGGTCGACCACGGCAGCGTCCTGGTGGCTTTGCCCAGCATCGAACGTCATTTCGGTTCTGATCTGCCCACCGTCCAGTGGATCGTGGTCGGCTACGCGCTGGCCATCAGCGTTTTGATCCTGCCCATGGGCCGCCTCGCGGACATCATCGGCAGGAAGAGCGTCTATGTGGGCGGGATGGCCGTATTCGTGGTGGCCGCCTTCCTCGCGGGGGCATCTCCCAACTTGGCGTCCCTCATCGCCGCCAAGATCTTCCAGGGAGTCGGCTCGGCCATGGTCCAGGGATCGGGCATGGCCATGGTCGTGGGGGCGTTCCCCGGCACCGAACGGGGCAAGGCCCTGGGCACCCACCTGAGTGTGGTGGGCACAGGCGCCGTTGCCGGCCCGGCTATCGGCGGGCTGCTGGTCAGCGCCTTCGACTGGCGGTCCGTGTTCTTCGCCAACGTGCCCGTGGGCATGGTCACCATCGCTCTCTCCATGTTGATACTTCCCCTGTCCAAGCCCGAGCCCGTGGAAGGAGCAGCCAAACAGAGCTTCGATTGGGGCGGAGCGATTTTGTCCGGCCTGGCGTTGTTGGGATTCCTGCTGGTGGTGGGCAATGGAGACCGGGTTGGCTGGACGTCGCCCGTTTCCCTGGCCGGCACGGCGGGGACGATATTGGCCGGTGCGGCCTTCGTCTGGTGCGAACTGCGTTCGCCCTCACCCATGCTGGACATGCGACTGTTCAAGCGGAAGCTGGTGGCCATGGGGGTGGCGGCGGGCTGGCTTTCCTTCCTGGGCACCTCCGCCTCCCGGTTCATGATGCCCTTCTACCTCCAGCGGGTATTGGAATACAGCCCCAGGGATGTGGGGTTGCTGCTCATACCGCCAGCCCTGTGTATGGTGATACTGGGCCCCGTCAGCGGCCGGCTCTCCGACCGGTTCGGTTGGCGCGGGCTGACGGTGGGCGGTCTGGTTTTCTCCGCCACCGCCTGGTTCTTCCTCGCCATCACCCTCACCGAGGCCACGCCCGTCTACCTGATAATCATCATGCTGATGGTCCAGAGCACAGGCACGGCGCTCTTCAATTCGCCCAACAACAGCTCCGTCCTCAGCGCCATAGACCGGGCCCAGTACGGAGTGGCATCGGCTCTGACCCAGTTGGTGCGTAACTCGGCCAACGTGGCCAGCATCGCTCTGGCGACGACGGTGGTTGTGGCCACCATGGGTTCGAGGGGAGTGGAACCCAGCCTGGATGCCGTCTCTCCCGCCGTGGCCGATGCCTTCGTCGCGGGGCTGAGATGGGCCTTCGTTATGATGGGAGGCCTGCTGTTGGTAGGCATCGCCATCGCGGTGATGCGGGGAGATCGTCCCAAGACCACGGCTGCGGTCGAATCCGAACCTGCGGGTGCGGGCCAGGCATCAGACTGATTCAGCGGGCAACGGGCTGAACAGAGTCAGCTTGACACTCCAAATGTTGGATGGCAGACTTAGCTCCGATTTCCGATGGGCTGCCAGAGCATCGTGCGGCCCGCCCACCCAACCGGATTCACAAGTAACGGAGGAAACACGATGGCAGACGTCAATATCGAGATTCGGGAGAACGGTCCCCTGCGCGTCACCGGCCCCATCACCATCACCGACAAAGACGGCAAAGAGTACAACATACCCGAGGGCCAATGGGTGAGCATGTGCCGCTGCGGTCTCTCGGAGAAGAAGCCCTTCTGTGACGCCGCCCACCGCGACAAAGGGTTCCAGGCTGAATCCGTAGCTTTCTAGGACTGCAAAATTTCCGGCAACAAAAAAGGGGGCGTCCCGTCCAGTCGGGACGCCCCCTTTTTCTTTCGACCTTGGCGACCTCCGATCGCCGGTTACCGGTGGCGGTACACCCGGCGTATGCTGCGGACAGAGTCCAGACGGTCTTCAGCCAGCCGGTCCGCCGCTTTGGCGGAAGGAATCTCCTCACGTTTGGCGATGGCCAACACCTGCTCCATGATTTCGTATATGCGCTCGGTCTTTTCCCGGGCGCGGTCCGCGTTGTACTCCCCGTCAACCTCCGATTCCACATTGATGATGCCGCCGCTGTTGATTATGTAATCGGGGGCGTACACGATTCCCAGGCGGTCCAGATCGTCGGCGTCGGCATCAGAGAGCAATTGGTTGTTGGCCCCACCGGCGACAACTTTGCACTTCAACTGGGGGATGGTCTTGGGGTTGATGACGCCACCCAGAGCGCAAGGAGCGAATATGTCGCAGTCAACACCGTAGATGTCTTCGGGTTTAACCACCGCCAGTCCCAGGTCCCGGGCCCGGTCCAGTGCTCCCTCATAGACATCGGTCACCACCAGCTTGGCGTCTTCCTTCATCAGATGGTGGGCGGTGAAGGTGGCGACTTTCCCGAAGCCCTGCATGGCCACGGTCTTACCGGACAGAGAATCGCTGCCCCAGGCCTCTTTGGCGCAGGCCTTCATCCCCATGTAGATGCCCAGGCCGGTCATTATCGAGGTGTCGCCGCTGCCGCCCGCCGTGGTGGGCAGGCCGACCACATAGTCGGTCTCCTGCTTCACGTATTCCAGGTCCCTTCCGGTGCTGCCCACGTCGGTGGTGGTGAGATAACGTCCGCCCAGGGTATCGACGAAACGCCCGTAGGCCCGCAGCAGTGCTTCAGTCTTGCCGGTATGGGAGTCGGCGATTATCACACCCTTGCCCCCGCCCAGGGGTAGGTCCGCCGCCGCCGATTTGTAGGTCATGGCCCGGGACAACCTCAGGGCGTCCCAGATGGCCTCTTGTTCCGACTCGTAGGGCCAGATTCTGGTCCCGCCACAGGCCGGTCCCAGGGTCGTGTCGTGTATCGCTATGATGGCCTTCAGTCCTGAACTGTTGTCGGAGACCGCCACCAATTGCTCGTGGCCCTCGGCCCCCATCTGCTCAAGTATTTCCAATACTGGCCACCCCCTTTTTCTTCGCGGGTATTCCCGCACACCTCAGTTACCGGTGAGATGCGGTCCCAATCCCATCGGACCGGCGGTTGTTCCCGACTTATTTTCGTCCGGACGCTGTTACCTTGGTGCGTCTCTTAATTATATCCCAAGCCTATCCCAAATCCTCGCCTAAACAGGACTGCTTTGGACACTGCGGAATACGGGGGTATAATCCCGTCCATAGACCAGGCTGCGGGTCCCAAAGCTGCGGCGCCCGGTCCACGGATTCCGCCAATGCTAAATTAAGGAGAACCGACATGGCACAACAAACGATGCATGCGCAGATGGGTGGCGAGACGGGCGGACCTGAAGAGCTTATCCAAGCGAGAGCGGTCACCTTTGGCCTGGAATACCGGACGCTCCACGACGGCGCCGAAGAGGGCGTCTGCATCCACGTCTACAGCGACCAACTGGAAGAGCAGNACAAGGAGCTGATTGCTTCCGGGTTGCGCCCCACTACCACTACCGGAACGCCACGGTGAAGAAGAACGAGCGTCTGATGCTGGACTTCACCGCCGAGGGCGACTCCCTGGCCTGGACCCTGGACAAGATCAAGAACCGGCTGCCGATCATGCTGCTGCGGTGCGAGGCGGAGGACGTGGCCCGCTCTATAGACCAGCGCGACATCGACGCCGCCCTGCCCAAGATCGTGGCCTGGGCCGAGACCAAAACCCACAACCGCGGCTAGCCGCCGGCGCAGCCGGGTTTCGTTCGGACGAGTATGGTTACTAAAGAGGCCCGCCTCAACGGCGGGCCTCTTGTTTTATTTACACCGGGGGTTGTTGCCTTTTACGCAGGTGCTACAATTTAGGCCTGCAATTCACCTGAGTAGACCGGAGGAGACTGATGCCCCAAACGTATTCGGCGCCGCCCGCCATGACCATAGATGAGTCCAAGACCTACACCGCCACCGTGAGGACCAATCACGGCGAAATGACCTTGGAACTGCACGCCAGTGAAGCGCCCGTGACGGTGAATAACTTTGTGTTCTTGGCCAGGGACGGCTTCTACAAGGGCGGCCAGTTTCACCGGGTTATCAAGGACTTCATGATTCAGGGCGGCTGCCCCACCGGCGACGGCACCGGCGGCCCCGGTTACCGCTTCCAAGACGAGCCGGTCACCCGCAGCTATGTGAAGGGCACTCTGGCCATGGCCAACGCCGGACCCAACACCAACGGCAGCCAGTTCTTCATCGTCCACGGCGCCGACGTGGGCCTGCCCCCCAACTACACCATCTTCGGCAGCCTGACCGGCGGTGAAGATGTGCTGGACACCATTGCCACCTCTCCCGTGGCGCCGGGCCGCAGCGGCGAGCCGTCCAGCCCGACGACTCCACTGCAGATCGAGGACATAGAGATCTCAGAGTCCTAGACCACCGGCCCCTGGGCTAACGATAGAAAGGGAAACTAAACCGGCGTTTTAGTCCGCGGCAGCGGGCTCGGACGCCGGTTTTCTTACAGGCCGCTTGGCCAGGATGAAGCACACAGCGCCGGCGATGTTTGTCAGCACCATCACCAGAAACGCGTCGGTGTAGTCTCCCTGAACGTCACGCATCCAACCCACCAGCGGGGCGGCAATGAGCAGCAGCAGGTTCATGGGCACGGTGGAAAGACCCAGTATCTTCCCGAAGGACGCAGAGCCGAAGTACTCGCCGCGAATGGCCACGGTCAACGGGTTCCGCCCGCCGAAGCCGGCCCCGAACAGCACCGCGAAGGCGTAGAACATGGTCATGGTGTCGGCGAAGACCAGCACGACCACGCCCGATGCCTGCAGGCTGGTGAAGAAGGCCAGGGCGAACCGCACCGGGATCCTGCCGCCCACGTACCCGCCCACCAACTGGAACCCCATAGCCACCGCCGTATAGATGGTCACCACAAAGGCGGCGTCTTGAATCTCGAAACCCTTGTCCACCATGAGCAGCCCCAGATGGGCCATGATGGCTATGATGACCATGGACGTGAAGCCGTGGCCAAAGGCGATCAGCCAGAAAGCGGGCGTCCGGAGGGCCTCTGTGGCGGTAAGGCCGTCCTCGACGGGAGCAGCCGCGCCCCCCGGTCCGGATTCGGCAGTTCGGGCTGGGGCCGGTTCATCACCGTCGGGCAGCATGCCGTAGTCCTGGGGGCGGTCCCGAATCAATTTGGAGATCGGCCCCGCCACCACGATCATGAACACACCCAGGATGGTGGCGGTCATGCGCCAACCCAACCGGTCCTGGTCGGGGTCTATGGACCAGGCGATGATGGGCACCAGTATCAACGCCCCAGCCCGGCTGCCCATGTTGGACCAGCCCAAAGCCATGGCCCGGCGGCGGCTGAACCACCGGTTGATCATGGTCATCAACGGGATCCAACTGCCCATCCCCTGACCCAGCGCCATCATGATGTAGGCCAGATAGAACATCCACAGGTTCTGGATCTGCGCAAAGAAGATGAAGGCGCCGCCCAGGACTATCAGGCCCAGAAAAACCATGCGACGGGTGCCCACCTTGTCGGTGAGGTAACCCTCAAGGGGGCCCATCAGGCCGCCCTCGATCCGGGTAAAGGTCAGGGCGAACCCCAGCTGGGTACGGTTCCAACCGAACTCCCGCTCCAAAGCCACTGCCCAAACGCTCATGGCGTGGAACAACGGAACGGTGGAGATGACCATCACGAAACCGCTGATGCCGACCAGCCACCAGCCGTAGAAAATACCGCTGAGGCGCGAAGGTGCGCGGGTCACAGGTGGGAGTGAAGAAGAAATTGCATCGAGTCTCCCGTCACGGCCGGTCGATTCCGGCCACAATCAACTCAGGATATCATCAACGAGGATATATAAAACAGAGTGTTATCTGAATAACAGATATTTTAAGCCTGGGGTTATCCGGACTGACGGCCCAATTCCACCCAGACTTGGTACACGCGGTTCTTGGCCGTTCCGGTGTCGTCTGCCACCTGGGCCACGGCGTCCTTGGCCTTGACCCCGGATTTCCGCAGCGCGGTCAAACGCTCCCGCAGCTCGGTGTCACCCGCCGCTTCATCCCCAGTCTGTGTGCTGGAATCGGCACGGGTCCCGTCAACCACCAGCACGACTTCCCCCCGGGGCGACGCGAAATGCTCCAGCGCCTGGGCCGCCGTGCCTCGGAACACCTCTTCGTGGAGCTTGGTCAGCTCCCGGCAGACGGCCAACGGCCGCTCTCCCATGACTGATTCCAGGTCCGTCAGAGTTGCCCGCAGCCGGTGGGGCGCTTCGAATAAGACCAATGGAACCTTAGAAGAGAGGGCATCCCGCAGACTGGCTTGCCGTTCCTTCTTACGCCGGGGCAGGAACCCCAGAAACTGGAATCCGTCGCCGGAAAAACCGGATATTGCCAGGGCCGCGGTTACAGCCGAAGGGCCGGGCACAACCTCGACCTTGAAATCCGCCTGGGCCGCCGCCACCAACTCGCTGCCGGGGTCGCTCACACCCGGCATGCCGGCGTCGGTCACCAGGGCCACGTCGCCCTTCGCCAGTTCCGACAACAGGCCGTCCAACTTCTCCCGCCAGTTGTGCTCGTGGAAGCTGGTGGTGCGGGGCCGTATTCCCAGGTGGTTCAGCAGACGACGGGAGACGCGGGTGTCCTCGGCGGCAACCAAGGATACCTCCCCCAGTATGCGTGCCGCCCTGGGTGTCAGGTCCTCCAGGTTTCCGATGGGCGTTCCCACTATATATAAGGTACCCACGGACGCTATTTACTTCCTGCCAATAAATCCCTCATAGCGCCCACCATTATATGGCACCGGTATATGGCACCGGCTTATATCGTCCGGAAAGTGGGAGCCCTTGCCGGAATATGTGTCCTCAAGTAAGCTCTCTTGGGCGGCGGCCCAGCGTAAAACCGCCCCGGGACCAAACCAAATCACCCCTGGAGGGACCATGGCCACATTGACCGGAGCCCATCTTTTCGTCCGGTGTCTTAAGTTGGAAGGCATCGAAAAGGTATTCACCATCGTCGGCGACACCATCCTGCCGCTGGTGGACGCCGCCGAGGACGAGGGCATCCAGTTCATCGATGCGAGACACGAGGGAGCGGCCCTGCACATGGCAGACGGCTACGCCAGGATCACTGGACGCCCCGCGGTGGGCATGTTCACCGGCGGCCCCGGTTTCGCCAACGCCATCTCCGCCCTCCCGGCCATCTACACCTCCGAAAGCCCGGTGGTCTTCATCGCCGGCGCCGCCGCGCTGCCCGAACAGGGCATGACCGCCTTCCAGGAGATCGACCAGATCGGCATGACCAAGCCCGTCACCAAGGGCGCCTGGCAGATCCACGACAAGACACGCATTCCTGAGATCGTGTCCACCGCCTTCCGGGCAGCCACCACCGGCCGGCCCGGCCCGGTCCACCTGACCCTGCCCATCGACCTGCAGGAGGTGGAGATCTCCGAAGACGACCTGCCCCGTTACATGCCCCAGGAGTACCGGCCCACGGGACGGCCCCAGGGCGACCCAAAATTGATTGAACAGGCAGCATCCCTATTAAAGGGGGCCAAGAACCCCGTGATAGTCGCCGGCAACCCGGCCCGCTACTCGGTGGACCCGGCCCAACTGCAAGAACTGGCCGAGTCCACCGGAATACCCGTCTTCACCGTGGAGCAGGCCAGGGGGCTTTTGGACGACCAGCACCCGCTGTGCTTCGGTTACGCCGACGGCGGGTTGAACCCAGTGGCCCGCCGTTTCCGCGAGGCCGACGTTGTCTTGCTCCTGGGGAAGCGGCTGGACCACCGCTACCGCTACGGCGGAGTGTTCTCAGACACCGCCAAGCTGATTCAGGCAGACCCTTCGGCCGCAGAGATCGGCCGCAACCGGGGCGTTACCGTTGGAATCGAAGGCGACTTGGGCGCGGTGGTGGAACAGATAACCGCCGCCTGCAAGGCCAGCTCCAGCACCAAGGAGGACCTCTCCCCCTGGATCGACCAACTCAACCAGGACGCCGCAGCCTGGGATGCGGAACTGCGCTCCAAAGCCGACGGACAAGAACCCATGCACCCCTTAGACGTTTACACCGGGTTGGAAGAACACCTGGACCAGGACACGGTGGTGGTGATGGACGGCGGCGATTATGTCCAATGGGGACGCTCCTTCATCAAGGCCCGGAAACCGGGGCACTTCCAGCGGTTGGGCCCCCTCAGTCACCTGGGAGCGGCGGTGCCCTATGCCATGGCGGCCAAACTGGCGCTGCCCGACAACAAAGTCATTGCCTTCTCAGGAGACGGTGCCTTCGGGTTCTATTCAATGGAATACGACACCTGCATCCGGCACAACATCAACATCACCACGGTGCTGGGCAACGACCACACCTGGGGCATCGACAAGACCTTCCAGGTGGCCTACTACGACCGGGCGGTGGGGACCGACTTGCGACCCATCCGCTACGACAAAGTGGTGGAGGCCATCGGCGGGTACACGGAACACGTGGACCAGCCCTCGGAGGTCGGCGCCGCGGTGGGGAGGGCCCTGGCATCGGGCCGGCCTTCGCTAGTTGATGTGGCAATTCGGTCGGGCGCTAGTCCCTTCGCCGAGGCTGTTATAGCCCGCCGGAGGGGTGCATAAGCAGCGGTATTAACGAATCACGTCACAATTCACGCAAAACAAGAGAGCGAATCGCCTCATCTTTTACGGCACCCGTAATTATCATGCTTTACATTGAAGTTTATTTGAAAACCGAATACAATTTCAGACAGGAAATAGTCTTGACAAATAAATAGCCCGCCGCTATTGTTTGGGGCAAGGCTAATACCCTGAGCCCAGCTATATATATTTTGGGAGGGACAGGCATGTTAAAGATCGGCCACGAGGTCGTAAGGCCTGGGATGTACCCCGGTGATGATAACGTCACCATTCCCGTTCCTGAGGAATTGGAAACAGTACCAGGCATCCCTTTGAACAACCGGGAAGTCGACTGGTACGCACGTGAATATCCACTGGAAACCCAGAACATCACAGAGAGGGCCTCTCGTGACTGGGCGAATTCCATACGCGACACACACGTAGAGATGCGTGAGATTCGCAAAGAGCACGACAACCTCAACCGCCCGTTGATCATGGCCGCCCGCTTGACCGGCGACCAAGAGCCCACGGGTCAAGCTTCCGGCGAGGATGTCACCGAAGCCATCAAGGCCAAGTGCCGCGAACTCGGTTACATCGAAGTAGGCATCACCGCCTATGACCACCGGTACACCTATCAGTCTAAGAAGGACTGGGTCAAGTTCCCCCACGCCATCTGCTTGGCGTACGAACAAGACTTCGAACCCACTCAGACCATTCCCAGCGTTGACGCTGAGATCGTCCACTCCAGCACCTACCGCACCGAAGGCGCCGCAGGTCTGGAAATTGCCAAGTTCATCCAGGAGTTGGGCTACCGCGCCCAGGTCCACAGCCCCAACGACAACACCGGTCCTTACATCCCCATGTTCGTTAAGGCCGGCCTTGGTTCCTTGGGCGCCTGCGGTTACCTGCTGACCCCCCACGTGGGTTCGCGCTGCCGTATCATGATCATCACCACCGACGCCAACGTGACCCATGACGAGCCCGTTGACTACGGCATCCACGCCTTCTGTCAGGTTTGTCAGGTCTGCGTGAACCGCTGCCCCGGCCGCGCCCTGATGCGCGACAAGGTGTGGTGGAGAGGCATCGAGAAGAACAAGCTCTACTTCAAGCGTTGCCGCCCCGTCATGGCCCGCTATCTCGGCTGCGGTATCTGCATGAAGGTCTGCCCCATCCAGAAGTACGGCATGGCCACCGTCATGACGCACTACGCTGAGACGGGTCAGGTACTCGGCAAGGGTACCCACGACCTCGAAGGCTATGAGATAGAGGGCAAGGGCTACTTCGGACCTGGCGAACTGCCCGTGTTCGAGCGTGAGTTCTTTAACAGCATGCCCAACGGCGACACCGAAAACTGGGCTTTCGAGAACCTGAAGAAACAGGCTAACGAAGCGGGTGGAACTGTCACGGACGAAATGCTTGCTGAATTCAAGAAAGAACTTGAAACCGGTCTCGCACAGAGTCGTGATAATATTGGAATGATGGAGATGGAAGACTACATCTAGTAGCCAACCAAACCCACCTCACGAAGGTAAAAAAGAGAGGCCGGCAGATTGCTGGCCTCTCTTTTTTGTTGCGTGTTAACGCCTTGCGACTAGCACACGCCCTCCGACAAGTACCACTTAGCGTCGACACCACCGAATCCGGCCGGAGCTCAGGGTGAGCGATTGTCGAGGTGAATGGCTATGCTACTCGTCATTCCGGTGAAAACCGGAATCCAGGAATATTCTGAGCATAGACGTCCTATTGGCGCATCAAGACCCTCTCCGCTCATGATGAACTCCGCCCAGGGTCGAGAGTCTCGACGAAGACGGACCTGTCGAACCACTATGCTCTTTTGCCAATCCCCAGCACGATGTCCGATGCACGCCCTTCGACAAGCTCAGGACGAACGGTGGTGGGTAAAGCAAATGGGATTCTTGCGTTCAGGTCCGACCCTCGCCTCGTTCGTGGTGAGCTTGTCGGGCCACTGCCACTGTGCCTGTGGCCCGTCACGTGAAACTGGCCTGAGGCGCCTCCTTCGATGCGTCCAGAGGAACGGATGTTGGTTCGTGGCCTCAAAGCCGTGTTTGGAACGGGAGGTTTAGGGCTGGTGTGCAATCCAGTCCCCACGAATCTACTGGTATGATCTCCAAATCCTGCGACCATGTGAAAAGGGCCGGAGATAAGCTCCGGCCCTTTTGTCCGATCCTTGGGGTTGGAAGCTTACAGCTGGTCGATGCTGATGTCGGACTTGGGCACTCCGTCGCTGGCGGGCTGGTCCTGTTTCAGGGCCTCGGCCAGGCGGTCCACCTCTTTCAGGTAGGCGTCCCGGTCGCCCTGCTGGCCGGTCAAGTCGAATACCACGTGCTCTGTCGACAAGTTCCTGGCATAGCGGGCCTTGGGCTCGGTCAGGGTATCGTCGGTCGCGCCTAAGAACAGGCTCCAGGTCTCCGAATCAAGCTGCTTTTGCTTGGCGCTGGTGATGTCGTTGAGCACAGTCTCGGCTTCCAGCGAGGCCGCGGAACCCAGCACAACCATCTTGTCGTAATCACGCACCCAGCGTTCCACCTCTTCCTGGTCGGAGGCACTGTGTCGGTCCACTAGGGCGTTGCCCCGTACCTCTTGGGAAAACACCCAGCAGCGCACACCCCGCTCTTCCAGGTCATCCCGCAGAACCTTGGCCGCCTCTTGGTCCTCGTCGATGCAGGATATGAAGCATTCCCGGAGGCTGGTGGTGTCGGACTCGGCCGCGGCCAAGAACCCTTTGACGGCGTCGGGTAGGCCGATGCCCTTCAAGAAATCCTCGGGTATATGGC
Source organism: Chloroflexota bacterium (assembly GCA_002721995.1). Lineage (GTDB taxonomy): Bacteria > Chloroflexota > Dehalococcoidia > Lucifugimonadales > UBA3495 > UBA9611. The sequence continues at coordinate 1,982 of PBMF01000011.1, read as the reverse complement.
CGTTGGAGCGGAACAAGGCGTCCAGCCCCACGGTACTGGGGGCGTCGTGGCGCACCTGGTCCAGACCCACCGCCGAGCTGAGGTCGCAATCTTGGAATAGCGAGTAGCCCATAAGGCTGTTGGTCATATCGGTATTGGTCAGATTCACGCTCCAGAACTGGGTCTGGAAGAAGTCGCTGTCGTTGCAGATGGCATTGGTCATATCGGCCCGCACCAAGGAGGCGCCGGCAAAACTGGCGCCGGTGAGGTCGGCGTCGGTCAGGTTCGCCCCGGCCAGGCTCACCCGGGACAGGTTGGCGTTGACCAGCTTGGCGCCGGTCAAGTTGGCCTCGGACAGCACGGCCCGGTCCAGGTCGGAACCAGAAAGGTCCGCCCCGCGTAGGTCCGCCCCGCGTAGGTTGGCGCCGTTCAAACGCGCCCTGCTGAGGTCAGCCTCGCGCAAGTTGGCGTGGTAGAGGTGACATGGGTTCAGGTAGCAGCCCGAAAGATTAGCCCGCTGCAGCACCGCGCCCATCAGGTCCGAGTCCCTCACATCGGCGCCGCTGATGTTCACCTGAGGCGCCCTGACGTAGCTCATGTAGGCCGCGTTCAGGTCCAGGTTCTCGTCAGGGTGTGCTTCCCGCCAACGGGCCACATGGTCACGGCCCCGCTTGACGAGTTGAACATGCTCCATATTAGCCATGGTGATTTCTCCAGACCAGATTCTAGTTTGGCCCCCGCCGCTGTGGGGCCGTTTTAACCGCGGGGAGTGATGATGGCCCGCTTGTGGGTGCCCTCACCAATCTTTTTGTCGGCGTCGTAGGCCACCACATTGAAAGTCAGACGGTTGCGGTCAACCTCAACCAGTTCGGCATGAGCCACAATGGTGGCGCCAATGTCCGCTGCGGCAAGGTGGCGAATGTTCACCTCTATACCAACGGAAACCTGGCCCTCCTCCAGTTGGTCGGCCACGCCGATTGACGACGCCTGCTCCATCAGCTGAATCATCGAAGGTGTGCTGAACTTGCCGACATGGCCCGCCACGTTATGCTCACAAACCAGCGTTTGTTTCTGTCCCTTCAAGCCTGGAGCGATACCTGGGCTCGCCATGATCCTAGCCTCCTGAAAAATCCCGCTTTAGACGTGTGCCCACCCATAATAGCAGATAGTCCGCCAGGCGCAATCCACGCCTTGGATTACAGCCAAGGCCGCCCCGGTTTTAACCCCGAATCACACCCTCTATAATGTTAGGAACAATAATATTAAGACCAAACAGGCCAGGCACGGCCTGAGCCAAGGAAATGGTAGATGCCCAGCAAACGCGATTTCATATCGGTCACAGACATCACTCCGGAAGAGACCCTGGCCCTGCTCAAACGGGCCCGGGACTCCAAGAAGTCCCCGGTCGGCCAACCTCTGGCCGGGAAGTCGGTGGCCATCTTGTTCGACAAGCCGTCGCTGCGCACCAGGGTCAGTTTCCAGGTGGGCATACACGAACTGGGCGGCTATTCGGTGTTCTTGGGCCAAGAAGAGGTGGGCCTGGGTAACCGTGAGCCCATCTCCGACGTTGCCAACGTCTTATCCGGCTACGTGGACTGCATCGTGACGCGGATCTCCAACCACCAGCACATCGAAGAGCTGGCAACGCATGCCAGCGTGCCGGTTATCAACGCCCTGTCCGACCGGGAACACCCGTGCCAGGTGATGGCGGACCTGCTGACCATCTACGAGCACAAAGGCGCCCTGGAGGGTCTGGGCCTAACCTACGTGGGCGACGGGAACAACGTGGCCCGCAGCCTCTGCCTCGCCGCTCCGGCCGTGGGCATGAATTTCACCAGCGCATCACCGCCAGGGTATAATCTTGATAGTGAGACGGTGGCAATGGCCCAATCCCGCGCCACTGAAGATTCTGTCCAGCTGCGCTTGCTGACCGATCCCAAAGAGGCGGTGGCGGGGGCCGATGTGGTGTACACCGATGTCTGGGCCAGCATGGGCCAGGAAGC
>PBMF01000010.1 GCA_002721995.1 Chloroflexota bacterium | reverse complement strand
TACTGCCGCGGCATGATCGTTAAGCCCGACGACCCCAACACCATGTTCGTCGGCAACGGCGACTTCATTCCCGGTGTGGTCGGTTGCGTGCAACGCACCAAAGACGCCGGCAAGACCTGGGCCCCAGTGGATCTACCCGTGGAACCGAACTCGGTGGTCTACTGGCTGGCCAACCACCCGTCTATCCCCAACGTGGTGGCGGCGGCGACCATCTTCGGCTACGTCTACGTCAGCACCGACGGCGGCGACACCTGGGAGAAATTGGACAAGGAGTTCGGCGAGGTCCGGGCCCTCGCCATCACCCCCAACTAGCCAAGAATAACCTAGGCAGCAAAAGGGACGGACAGATGTCCGCCCCTTTGTTGTTTGCAAAAATCCTTCTTGCCGGTCCTAGGTCTCGGCTACCGGCCTGCAAGAGCGCAGCCCCAAGCTGGCCATGCGTTCGCCGCCCGCAGAGTCCCAACACTTTGCGATGGCCTCGGGGCCCTTGATGTTCAGATAGGTGTCGTACTGGCCCGCAAAAGAGGAATTGTGACCGTCTTCGTCCAGGGCGGATGACCTCACGGCGACGGCCAGTTCTGACAGGTCGCATCTCTCGGCCATCACCCGGTATTACTGGGACACTATGTCGCAGAGATCTGCGTCCACGATCCGCCCCGGTGCCCCGGCATCCTGGGTCCCAGCGAACCACTCTTTGTAAAGCTCAGGGGGCAGAAGCCCCTTGGAACTCTGAAACTGGCAGCCAATTGGCTCAGGTTTGCCGCCTTTCCGCCGACACGGCTGACCTGGTGACAGTCCTCGCCGCCTAACCACAAGATAGTCATGTTGACCTCGACCTCTACTCCATTGAATAGGTCAACGGATAGGATGCCGCAACCTCGCCACGGTACCAATGGGGTGGACATAATTCCCGTGGCAATCCACCCCGGAAACACCGTGTTATAGCGCCGACAGACCCATCCTGGCGCAGTCTTCGTCCTGCTGGGCGGTGCCGCCGCTGCCGCCGATGGCGCCGACAACCTGGCCGTTTTGTACTATGGGCAGCGCGCCCTGGGCGGGTATTATCTTGCCGCCCTGGGTGGCCATGATGGCCTGAATCACCGGCGAATCTCCCGGTATGGCGCTGCTGTCGCGGCCGAATCCGACAGAACCGATGGCCTTGCCCTGGGCCGCCACGGCGCTGATGAAGATGGCGTTCTCCATGCGGTTGAAAGCCAGCAGGTGTCCGCCGGCGTCCACCACCGCCACGCTCAGATTGATACCGATTCTTTCCGCCTCGCCAATCGCCGCCTGGACCATTCTATTGGCATCGCCCAACGTTAGCGCCATTGCTCTTCCCTCTCTAACTCTAAATAGCCGAATGAGGCCCCAATATTACAATCGGGGAACAGCCCCGACAATATTGGCCAGTCAACACTCGTTTGATAAATGGTTGCCACTGGTATTCCCATTGCATATAATTCCGGTGTCTGCGGCGGGACGCCCGATTTGTGACATTGTGCATAATCGTAATCGTTCCCCACAGATGTGACGAAAACTGGCCAAATGCCCCGGATTTCTTAGGTGCGCGGTACTTTACGACCTGCGGCCGGGAGCGAGAGGAGAAGCAAATGGTTGACCAACTGAAACGGCCCACGGAACATTCCGAGATTTACTGGTTCTCCGAACAGCCCTACGGGCACGTAACGGAGAAGGACCTGGAGAAGTATGACTCGGGCCGCCTGGGCTTCCCCAACAGCTATTTCGACCCCGAGAAGGCTTCGGTCCTCTACAACAATTACCACGAGCAGTACCAATTAGCCGACGAGGTAGGGTTCGACGGGATCATGAGCAACGAGCACCACGCCTCTTACTGGTGCATGAAGCCTGCCGTGAACCTGGACGCCGCCGTGATAGCCAAGTTGACCAAGAAGGTCAAGATCGCCATCCTCGGTAACGTCATCTCCGTCGGTGACCCCATCCGCATGGCCGAGGAGATCGCCATGCTGGACTGCTACTCCGGCGGGCGCATCATCTCCGGCTTCGTCCGGGGCACCGCTGTGGAGACGCTGCTCTCGGGCCAAGACCCCACGGAGAATTTCGGCCGCTTCCAGGAGGCCCACGACCTGATCATCAGATGCTGGACCGACAACGGCCCCTTCCGCCACGAGGGCCAGTATTTCAAGTACCGGGTAGTGAACCCCTGGGTGAAGCCCATGCAGAACCCCCGTCCGGACATCTGGTTCCCCGGCACCGGCAGCCCGGAGAGCGTGGTCTGGGCCGCCACCCACGGTCATCCCTATATGAACCTGGGCGCTCTAGTAGACACCACCGAGTGGCTGAAGCAGATCTACATCGATACCGCCAAGGAGGTCGGCTACAAAGCCGGCCCCGAGCACTTCGGCTACCTGCTCCGTTGCGTGGTGGCGGATACCGATGAGAAGGCCATCGAGATCGGCCGCGAGTTCATGTGGACGGCCGACCACCGGCAGAAGGGACCCAGAGAGCACAACGACCCGCCCGGCTACCAGTCCCGGCAGGCCGTGAACGTGAAACGGGCCCGCCCCGCCCTGGGCACCGGCGCCTCGGAGTTCGGTAACCCCACCACCTACGACGAGCTGCAGGCCGTGAACAACATCATCGTCGGCAGCCCCGAGACGGTGACCCGGAAGTTCACCGAGATCATCGAGCGCCTCAGCCCCGGCTATATCCATATCTATGGGAACGAAGGGGCCATGAAGCACGAGGACACCATGCGGTCCATCGAGCTCCTGGGCAAAGAGGTCATCCCGGCCCTGCACGAGGTGAAACTCAAGGCCTACGACGATTAAGCAATCGTTGGACAGCAGTTGATTAAAAGGCCCCCTCCTAATGGAGGGGGCCTTTTTTGTTGCCGGTGGGTCGTGGTGTGGCGTGGGCGGGTTGGAAACCCGCGCCTACGGGTTTTCCGCAGCCGGTTTCGCGGTTCGGACCGCGGTTTCGGGCGGGCCGGTTGTTAGCTTAGGGCGGCGATGATCTCGTCGGTGTTGCGGACGCGAACCAGCAGGGGCAGGACGTGGTTGATGGACATCTCGTGGACGTCCACCTCGCCGGCGGTGCAGCAGTCGCTGACGACCACGCACTGGGTGTCCCGGTTCTTGGCGTCGCGGGCGGTGCCCTCAACACTGCGCTGGGTGGATATGCCTCCCACCAGGATGGTTTCGGTGCCCAGGTGGCGGAGAATCTGGTCCAGGTTGGTGCCGTAGTAGGCGCTGAACCGGGGCTTCACCACCAGGAAGTCTTCGGGCTGCATGGCCAGCTCGTCAATGACATCCACAGCGGTGCTGCCGGGCAACATGGGGTTGCCGCCGCCGCCTCCGATGTCGGAGACGGTCTTGGGCCCGTCGGCGTTGTCGGCACGGCGGTGAGTGGTGATGTAGATGAGGGGAGTGCCGACCTTCCGGCAGTGGGCAATCATCTTTTGGAAGGCCGTGACGATATCCTTGCGGTTGTCGGGCAGGGTGTAGTCGGGGCCGGGGCCGCCCTTGGCGATGGCGTTCACCATGTCGATGATGATGAATGCGGTCTTCTTGGGGTCCAGCTTCAACGCGTCCGGCATCGTTCTTCTCCCAGTTAAGTTTGGCGGTGGCTAGCTCTTGTAGGTTTCGGGGCTGGCCAGGAACTTGGTGCGGCAGTCGAGACCGCAGAAGTACATCCAAGCGCCGTCGTGGAAGATGCGGGTGCCCTGGTTGGGGTCGACTTCCGCGGCGCCGTGGGCGGTCTGGGACGTCTCGGCCCGCGCCTGGTCTTCGTTTATCTCTTTGCCGCAAACAACATCTTTGGCCATTGGTTACTCTCCGTATTCACTGCCGCAAGGTTTCCGCGGCAGCGGGATTTTCTTCTTACGCTTTAGCCCGCCGAGGGCAGGGGCATGCCCAGCCGGACCTTGCCGGGGACATCCAGCAGGGCGGAGGCGATCCTGGCCCGGTGGTCGTAGGTGGTACCGAGACGCATGGTCCATGATGTGACCCGGCGGAACCACAGGTGCAGGTCGAACTCCATCATGAAACCCATGCCGCCGTGGACGACCTGGGAATGGCGTACCACAGACTCGCATTTTTCGTTGCAGAAGGCCTTGGCCTGGGAGACNTCNACGGAAGCGGGCAAACCTTGGTCCATCTTCCAAAGCGCCTCGTAGGTCAGCATCTGTCCGCCNTCAACATGGAGGACCATGTCGGCCAGCAGGTGCTGCACCGACTGNAACGANCCGATGGGCCGGCCAAAGGCGACNCGGTTCTTGGCNTACTCAATGGCCATCTCCGAGTCCTTCCGGGTGGCGCCGACCATCTGACAACANAGGAGGGCGGTGGCCCGGTCNAGCATGGNCTCGATCACCGGCCAGCCTTGGTCAACNTCGCCCACCAGAGAGNCGCGNTCGACCCGGACATCNTTGAAGTCCAGGCGGCTCTGCTTNTCCTTGGCNAGGGTGGTNAGCGCGGTCTGGGTNATTCCAGCCGCGTTGGGGTCGATCAAGAACAGGGAGATTCCTTCATTGGCATCGGAGGCAGCCGAGGTCCGGGCGGCCACCAGGCANCGCTGTGCCACGTTGGCGTTATCGACNAACATCTTGGTGCCGTTCAGCTTCCAGCCGTCNCCATCGGCGGCGGCNTCNAGTTGCATGGAGCCGGCGATCAGGCGNGGGTCNCGCTCGTAGACGGCCCAGGTAAGCACCATGNCCCCGCTGCTCACNGCCGNCANGGNATCCTTCTTCTGCTCTTCGGTCCCGGNGTCGGCTATGGCNAGGGCNGTCACCACCGTGCTGTGCAGCGGCACCGGCGCCATCACGCGGCCGGCTTCTTCCAGCACCAAGCCCAGGTAGGTCAGTGGCAGTCCCTGTCCACCGTACTCTTCGGGGAGAGCCAGGCCCAGCCAACCCAGGTCCGCCATCTGCTTCCACAGGGCGGGCGGGTAGCCAAGCGGATCGACTTCCATCTCCCGAACGAGGATCGTGGAGACCTCGGCTTCGAGGAACTCCCGGGCCACGTTCTTCAGCATTTGTTCTTCTTCGGAAGGCAATATATCCATGATTGTCCTTGTTAATGCGCCGGCCTGCAGCCGTGCGCAGTGGCGATTGCGAAGACTAACCTCTGGGCATACCCAAGCCGCGGCGGGCCATCTGGTCGCGCATGATCTGGACGCTGCCGTGGTTGATGCCCGACTGGAACGAGCCCATCAGGTTGTGGGCGAACAGGCCGTCTTCGATCGCCTCTTCGGAACCGTTCAGCAAGGTGGCGTAGGGGCCTAGCATCTGGGAGATGGCTTCGGTGGTGTGCACGCCGTGCTCCGGCGCCCAGACCTTTTCAGCAGACCCTTCATAGGTGAAGTTGCCGCCCCGTTCCACCAGCGACATGCTGCGCATGGTCATCAGGCGGCAAACCTGGGCTTCGGTCCACAGTTCGGCCAGCTTGTCCCGCACTGCGGGGTCGTCGGCCGGTGAATGTCCGGCAAAATCGTTCTCTTTGACCCAGTTGACGATGTCCTCGTCGCGCCGCACGGAGATAAGGTACCGGCTGGCGCCGACGCGGTCCAGGTTGAGGCCCATGGCGCCCACGTACCAGCCGTTGTTCTCTTCGCCCAGCATGCAGGATGCCGGCACGCGGACGTTCTCAAAGAAGGTCTCATTGGTGCGGGGCATGCCGTAGGTGGTGCCCGGAGGGGCGGGCGGGTCGCTCTGGATGGTCCAGAGGGGACGTACCGTGATGCCGGGTGTGTCCATGGGAATCAGGAAGATGGAGATGCCACGGTGGCGGGGAGCGTCGGGGTCGGTGCGGCACATCATATAGATGTGGGTGGCGTAGTGGGCGGCGGAGGTGTACATCTTCTGTCCGTTGATGACGAACTCATCTCCGTCGCGCACGGCCCGGCACTGCAGCCCGGCCAGGTCGGCCCCGGCCTGGGGCTCGGTGAAGCCCAGGGCGAAGATGATCTCGCCCCGGATCATGCCGGGGATGAAGTGCTGCTTCTGCTCCTCGGTCCCAGCGGCCAGGATGGCAGGCGCTCCGCTGCCGGCCCCGCCGACGCCGATGCCCAGCCTCATGAACTCTTCTTCGACGATGTACTGGTCCATACGGCTGCCGCTCTGGCCGCCGTATTCCTTGGGCCAACTGATGCCGATCCAGCCCAGATCGGCGACCTTCTTGATCAGGGCGCGGTACTCCGGCCCGCGGCCGCCTTCTTCGCCGGCCTCCATCTCGTCAAGGAGTTCCTGGCTTACGTTCTCGGCGATGAAATCGCGGACTTCCTGACGAAAGGCTTCTTGCTCTGCTGAGTAACCAAAATCCATTGTGTGACTCTCCAAAATCAGGGTGAAACTGGGCCGCTTTACCCCGTCTACGGCCCCTCAGATTCACGCCTTAGCCATTTTGCTGTCCAGCGTAAATAGTGTCAAGTTGACGGATTCGGCCGGTGGCTAGGCGGGTGTGTCGATCTCCAGCAAGATGGGCCTCAGCTCATCCAATAGCGGCGGGAGAAATTCCTCCCAATTACCCACGATCCCGAAGTCCGAAGAACGAAACATCACCGCGCGGCGGTTGGTATTGATGGCGATTATCACCCCGGCGTTCTGGAGTCCCACGGTATGGTTGAACGCCCCGCGTATGCCCACCGCGATGTAGACCCTGGGGGCTATGGTGCGGCCGCTGATACCCACCATGGCCTGTTGGGGCAGCCAACCGGCGTGGACCACATCACGGGTGGTGGCGACAGTCGCGCCGATGGAACGGGCCATCTCCTGCAGCTTGGGCAGGTTTTCGGCGCCGCCGGTACCCATGCCAACACCCAAGATCACCTGGGCTTTGGCCAGCATCAGACCTTCCTGGTCTTCTTGGAAATTCTCTTCCATGAGCCGCACGTCCGGGCCGTCGAACCCGGACGCCGGCAACTGCTCAACGGCGGGAGACGTGCCGGGGTCGGGAACGGCGGGGGTGAGCAGTCCGGGCCGGATGGTCACCAGGTTTGGCAGAGTCTTGGACAATATGGGGGCCACCACGTTGCCACCCAGGGCCGGCTTCAACTGGACCAAGCGCCCTTCCGGATCGATCTCCAGGTCGATGGCATCGCCGGTGAGACCCAACTTCAGGCGGGCAGCAAGCCGGGCGGCCAGATCCCGGCCGTCGACGGTGGCGGCGAACAGCACTGCGTAAGGTTGCTCTTTCTGGATGGCCTCGGCCAACGCCTGACCGACGCCACGGCCAAAGACCGACCCGAGCTGGGAATTGTCCAGCGTCAAGACCCGGTCCGCACCAGCCGCTCCAAGGCCGGAGGCCGCCTCGTTGCCGGACGCGATCAACACGGCCACAACTTCGCTCTTGGTTTCCTGGGCCAGTACCCGCGCTTTACCCAGCATCTCGTGGGTGACGTGGGCCAGTCCCTGTTGGGTGTTCTCGGCCACCACCCAGATGCTCCTATCCTTGCCATCGGGGTAGCGGGGCAGCACCTCTGGGGTGGTCTCGCCCGTGTCCGCCGCCAGTTCCGCCAGACGCTTGCGCAGGGACTGGGCGACCTCCTTGGCTGCTTCCTCAGGGGTTACTTCTTGCAGCAAAACTCCCAGACGGTTGGGCTCCACCAGGCGTATCTCGTCCACCCAAGTGGGCGACCCTTCGGCGCCAAACTGACTCGTATCCGATGAAAGGTCAGCGCAGGAAAGCTCCTCGGCGGGTATGCCCTGGGCCCGGTCCATCTGCGCTTGGTCCGGGTAGAGTTCCGGCGCCACCCCTTCAGTGACGCAGATGACGGCGGGCAGGGGACATTCCAGGGTCTGGGAGCCCTCGTCTGTGATCCGCTCGACAATCGCCGTCTTTCCGTCTGGACTCAGGTCCAGCTTGCGCACGTTGCTGACGTGGGGCAGTCCCATCAGCTCGGCGATCCCCGGACCCACCTGGCCAGTCTCGCCGTCTGAGCTGTTGCGGCCGCAGATGATCAGGTCGGGCTGTTCCCGTTGCAGGGCCAGGGACAGGGCGCGGGAAGTGGCCAGTGTATCGGAACCAGCAAGGGCCCGGTCAGTGACCAGGACTGCCCGGTCGGCGCCCAGCGCCACACAGTTGGTCAGTCCCTCGGCGGCGCCCGGCGGGCCCATGGAAATCACCACCACCTGGTCGTCGGCGGACTGTTTCAGTTCGACGGCACGTACCAGACCCAGCAGGTCAAAGGGGTTAACCTCGGACGGCACGCCCTCGCGGACGATCGTCTTAGCTTCGTAGTCAAATTGGATACGTGCGATCACGGGCACGTACTTCATGCAGACGGCAGTTTTCATGGACTTGATGGGCCTCTATTTATTGCTTGTTGGTTATTGCTTGTTGGCCGAGTTTTGCCTGGGATTGATCTGCATGAGCTTAATCGGAGTCGGAGACATTTAATCCCATGGCATCTTCCCGAACCTCCGAGGTCAGCCTTTCCAGGCGGCCACTGACACTCACCGGGTAGCGCGGCGGGTTCTTCAGGGCTTTGAAGCGGTCATACAAGGCTGTGAAATCCTCTTGGAACCTGGCCCGCACATCCTCAAGGCCTATTTGGGGGCCGGTCCTGCGCCCATCCCGCATGACCTCTTCCAACACGGGCTGTCCGCCGGGCAGTTCCTCGTCTTCCAGGGCTATGATGTCCTTGGCGAACTTGCCGTCCGAGTCCTTCACACGGTAGACCTGTTTCGGGCCCGGCAGCGACACCTTATCGGTGCTCAGTTTCATCACGGGCCGGCCCTCGAAGCAGACCAGTTTGTAGGCCATGTCGGACCAGGGAGCGTCGGCCGAGACACCGGCCTTGGTGCCAACGCCGAACAGGTCGATGGGGGCGCCGCCTTGGACCAGCGCTTCAAGTTCATACTCGTCCAAGCCGCCGCTGGCCAATATCCTAACGTAGTCCAGGTCCGCGTCGTCCAGAATCTTCCGTACCTGGCGGCTCAGGTCGTCGAAGTCTCCCGAATCAAGTCTCACGGCCGCCAGACGGTGACCGTTGGCCTCCATCTCCTTGGCTACCTGGACGGCATTCCAGGCCCCGGAGATGGTGTCGTAGGTGTCGATTAATAAGACGGTGCGGTCGGGGAACGAGGCGGCGTAGGCCCGGAAAGCCTCAATCTCCGTGGCGAAGGACGATATAAAGGAATGGGCCATGGTGCCGGCGGGCGACATCCCGTACATGTTGGCCGCCAGAACGTTGCTGGTGGATGCGAACCCGGCGATGTAACTGGCGCGGGCCATCTTGAGGGCGGCGTCGGTACCCTGGGTCCGTCTGGAAGCGAAGTCGGCTATGCCCTTACCCTTGGCGGCCCAGACACAGCGGGCCGCTTTGGTGGCCAGCAGACTCTGTAGGTTCACCTGGTTGATGATGAAAGTCTCCGCCAGTTGGGCTTCGATGATGGGCGCCGTCACCTCCAGCACCGGTTCGTTGGCGAAGTAGAGCCGCCCTTCAGGTATGGCCCGGACGCTGCCCGTGAACTCCACCGTGCGCAGGTATCTGAGAAAATCCTCGTTGAACATACCGGTCGCCCGCAGGTAGTCGATGGCCCGGTCGCTGAAATTCAGGTTGGAGAGGTAGTCCAGCACGTCTTCCAGGCCGGCGGACACGAAATATGCACGGTTCGGTGGGTAGGTGCGGGTAAAGAGGCTGAAGGTCGCGGTCTCCGACATACCCTGGCTGAAGAAAGCCTGGGACATGGTTAGTTCATAGAGGTCGGTGAACAGGCCCAGGTCCTGGCCGGGCAGGGGGAGTTTGGGTTCGGTCATGGAATTCGTAACGAAACCAGGGGATTTTGCATAGGATGGCGGGTATTATGTTGTCGATTCGGATACGATGTCAACCGAGTTTGAGCGTGGATCACGCCTGGAGCGGTGACGGTTTCAAACACAGTTCTTCTTGACATGGTGACTGGCCCTTAGTAACATCAAAACGAATCTGAACAGGCGTTAAAAACCGAACCGGGACTCAGAAACCCTTATCCAGAACGGCAGAGGGGACGGCCCTGCGAAGCCTAGCAACCGGTCGCAGTCCGCCAAGGCGGGCCCATGATACGGTGCTAATTCCGGCGTCTGGCATATTCAGGCGAAAGATGAGGGAGGCCCAGAGTATCTGCGAGCTTCTCGGCGGAGAAGCTTTTTTAATGCCTTTGACATCGCCCCCCAGTTCTCCGGCGCCATTCCACGGAAAGAGACCGCGGTCCACGCCTCCATTCAATAGCCCTGGGAGCACATCCTTTGAGCGAGATTCGACCCATCGAGTGGGCCAACGGCACACTCAGGCTTCTTGACCAGACCCGCCTTCCCTCCGAAGAGGTCATCGTGGAAGCGCGCGGCTATCTGGAAGCCGTGGACGCCATCAAAACGATGCGGGTCCGGGGAGCTCCCGCCATCGGGGTCACCGCCGGCTATGCCGTGGCAATGGCCGCCGGCGAGTTCGAAAGCTCCGATCGGACGACTTTCCTCCAACAACTGGCCGAGGCCGGGGTGAAGATCAAAGCCGCCCGTCCCACCGCCGTGAACCTCATGTGGGCCGTGGACCGGATGCTCCAGGTGGCTGAAAACGAACCGGACACCGCCAAGATCACCGAACGGCTGCTGGCCGAGGCTGTCGTCGTCGAACAGGAAGACGAGGCCATCAACCGCCGCATGGGCAGCCACGGCAAGGACCTCATACCCGAAGGCGCGTCTGTCCTGACCCACTGCAATGCCGGAGCTTTGGCAACCGCCGCGTTCGGCACTGCCGTCGGCGTGATCAGGGCGGGTTGGGAAGATGGTAAGCGCTTCAAGGTGTTCAACACCGAGACCCGCCCCTTCCTCCAGGGCGCTAGGCTGACTGCCTGGGAGTTCCAGAAGTTGGGTATCCCTTCCACACTGGTGGTGGACTCGGCCGCAGGCATGTTGATGCGGCAGGGCGAGATTGGCTGTGTGATCACCGGCGCCGACCGTATCGCCGCCAATGGAGACACGGCCAACAAGATCGGCACTTACACCCTGGCCGTGCTGGCCAAGGAAAACGGCATACCCTTCTACGTCGCCGCGCCGACCAGTACCGTTGATCTGAGCCTGGCCACCGGTGACGAGATTGAGATAGAACAACGCTCCCAGGACGAGGTTACCGAGTTCCGGGGAGTGCAGGTCGCCCCCGAAGGCGTACAAGCGCTGAACCCGGGGTTCGATGTAACACCGGCGAAATATGTTAGCGCGATAATCACCGAGGCCGGAGTGGCCCGCCCGCCCTATCTGGACAGCCTGGGCAGCGCGGTCAGGTCCGCTTAGTCATATGACCACCAACGAGAGAGCAAGGATAGGCGTGATCGGCGGCAGCGGCCTCTACGAGATGGACGGTATGTCCAACGTAGAGTCGGTGGAAGTGGATACCCCCTTCGGCAAGCCCAGCGACGCCATCGTTACAGGAGAACTGGACGGCGTGCCCGTTGCATTCCTGCCCCGCCACGGACGCGGACACCGTTTCAATCCCTCCCATATCCCGGCCAGGGCCAATATCTACGCCCTGAAGACCCTGGGAGTTGAGCGAATAATATCCGTGAGCGCGGTGGGCAGCCTGAAAGAGGAATTCTCACCCCTGGACCTGGTTGTGCCCAGCCAACTCATCGACCGGACCCGGTTGCGGGAAAATACCTTCTTTGAGAGTGACCTGGTCGTCCATGTGGCCATGGCCGACCCGTTCTGCGCCCATACCAGTCATCAGGTCCAAGAAGCGGCCCAACTGCTTGACATAACAACCCATCCCGGCGGGACCATGGTCGTGATGGAGGGCCCCGCGTTTTCCACCAGGGCAGAGTCCTTCATGTACCGTTCTTGGGGCGCGGACATCATCGGTATGACCGCCCTGCCCGAGGCCAAATTGGCCCGCGAAGCTGAGATTTGCTACGCCACCATGGCCTGGATCACAGACTATGACTGCTGGCACCAGGGCACAGAGTCGGTGACGGTGGACATGGTAATTGCCAACTTACAAAAGAACGTGGCAACATCAAAGGCGTTGTTGCAGCAGGTGCTGCCCACCCTGGGCGGCCAACGCACTTGCCCCTGCGAATCCGCCCTGAGAGACGCCATCATCACCCGCAAAGAAGACATCTCAGAGGACGTCAGAAAGAAATACTCCCCGATTACGGGGCGCTACTTAAATTAAGGACTAGGAGGACTCAAATGCCTAGACAGAACCCCGGTGAGCCGTATTCCAGGGTGAATTCCGCTGAAGGCGCGGCCATGTTGGACGCCGACCCCAGCGGCACCGTCGTTGTTGACGTAAGAAGGGACGATGAATGGGTAACCGGACACGTCACCGGCGCCATTCACATCCCGGTGGACGACCTGACCGACCGCATAGACCAGATCCCCACAGACAAGACAGTCCTGTTCATCTGCGCCGCCGGTGTGCGCAGCGGCCTGGCCTGCGAGATGGCCGCTTCCATGGGGTATGACTCGGCCAACCTGGTCAACATCGAAGACGGGACCCCCGCGTGGATCGCGGGTGGGCATCCCACCTCCTACGGAGACGAAGCCTAATTCAGACTCAGAAACAACCAAGTTACATAACGGGTTGTCAATTGGACGCGGGTCCGGCGAAATAGACCGGACGCAAGGAGAATATCTTGGCATCATCACAGACGAATGGGGACGTTAAAGACCTGTCCCTGGCTAAATACGGAGTCAACAAGATCGAATGGGCAGGCAGGGAAATGCCCGTCGTACAGTTGATTCGGGACCGCTTCGGAAAAGAGAAGCCTCTGGCCGGCGTGCGCCTGTCCGCCTGCCTGCACGTGACCAGCGAGACCGCCAACCTGGCCATCGCCCTGCGGGACGGCGGAGCGGAGGTAACGCTCTGCGCCAGCAATCCCCTCAGCACCCAGGACGATGTGGCCGCCGCATTGGTGGCGGAATACGGCATCCCCACCTTCTCCATAAAAGGTGAGGACGAAAAGACCTACTACGACCACTTGAACGCGGCCCTCGACGCCACACCCCATATGACCATGGACGACGGCGCCGACCTTCTGACCTTGCTCCACACCCAGCGGTCGGACCTGCTTTCCGACGTGGTGGGCGGGACGGAAGAGACCACCACCGGCGTCATCCGCCTGACCGCAATGGCCGCCGAGGGTGAACTGAAGTACCCGGTCATCGCCGTTAACGACGCAGAGACCAAACACTTCTTCGACAACCGCTACGGCACCGGCCAGAGCACGCTGGACGGCATCACCCGGGCCACCAATATCCTGTGGGCCGGACGGCGCACGGTTGTGTCGGGCTACGGCTGGTGCGGCCGGGGCGTCGCCTCCCGGGCCAGGGGCCTGGGCGCCCACGTCATCGTCTGCGAGACCAACTCCGTCCGCGCTTTGGAAGCCGTCATGGACGGGTTCTCGGTCATGCCCAGCGCCGAAGCCGCCAAGGCCGGCGAGGTGTTCATCACGGTCACCGGCGGCCTCCACGCCATCGGGAAAGAGCACATCGACAACCTGGCCTCCGGAGCCATCCTCTCCAACAGCGGCCACTTCAACGACGAGATCGACATTGACTACCTGAAGGAACAGTCCAGCTCCAGCCGCGAGGTGCGCCCCTTCGTCGAGGAGTACACCATGAAGGACGGCCGGATCATCTACCTGCTGGCCGATGGTCGCCTGGTGAACCTGTCCGCCGCCGAGGGCCATCCCTCAGCCGTTATGGACATGAGCTTCGCCAACCAGGCCCTGTCCGCCGAGTACATCTACAAGAACCAGGGCAAGATCGACATTGGTGTGCACGTTGTGCCCCAGGCCATGGACGCCGAGATCGGCCGGCTCAAGCTGGAGTCCCTGGGCGTAAGCATCGACACCCTATCCGCCGCCCAGCAGAAGTACCAGGACAGTTGGAAAGAAGGCACGTAATCTAGGACCAATACCCCAGCCCGGACACAAACCCGACCGGGGCGATAGCCGCCCCCGCCAACACAGGAGAAACAATCATGCCAATGCTATTCCACGATTCCCCAAAATATCTGCTGACCTCTGAGTCGGTCACCGAGGGCCACCCGGACAAGCTCTGCGACCAGATCTCCGACGGCGTCTTGGACGCCGTACTGAAAGACGACCCCATGGGCCGCGTCGCCTGTGAGACAGCCGTGACCAACGGACTGGTCGTGGTCATGGGCGAAATCACCACGTCCTCCTACGTGGACGTGCCGACCATCGTCCGCGAAACCCTGGCCAAGGCAGGTTACACCAACGCCGACTACGGCATCGACTCCGCCAGCTGCGGCGTGATGGTTTCCATCCAAGAGCAGTCGCAAGACATCAGCCAGGGCGTGACCACCGCCCTGGAACAGCGCGGTGGCGCGGCCGAAGAGGCCATGCTGGCCACGGGCGCCGGCGACCAGGGAATGATGGTGGGGTTCGCCTGCAACGAGACTCCCGAACTGTTGCCCCTGACCGTCAGCCTCTCCCAGCGCCTGGTTGAACAACTGGCCCTGGTCCGGAAGGAAGGCATCGTCCCCTACCTCCGGCCAGACGGCAAGTCCCAGGTGACCGTCGAGTATCACAATGGCGTCGCAGCCCGCGTCGATACCGTGGTCATCAGCACCCAGCATGACCCCGAAGCCACGAACGAACAGATCGAAAAGGACGTGATCGAGCAGGTCATTACGAAGATCGTCCCTGCCAACCTAATGGACAGCGAGACCAAGATCTTTGTGAACCCCAGCGGCCGGTTCGTCATCGGCGGACCCGCCGGGGACAGTGGCCTGACCGGACGCAAGATTCTGGTCGATACCTACGGCGGTATCGCCCGTCACGGCGGCGGCGCTTTCTCGGGCAAGGACCCGACGAAGGTTGACCGCTCCGCGGCCTACGCCGCCCGCTACGTGGCCAAGAACCTGGTGGCCGCCGGCCTGGCCGAGCGTGCCGAGGTCCTGGTGTCCTACGCCATCGGCGTGGCGACTCCCATCTCCGTGGCCGTCGAGACCTTCGACACCAACAAGGTCGACAGCGACACCATCCACGAGCTGGTCGCCAAGCACTTCGACCTTCGCCCCGCGGCCATCATCCGGGACCTGGACCTGCGCCGGCCCATCTACCAGCCCACCGCGGCCTACGGACACTTTGGCCGTGAGGGTCTGGACCTGTCTTGGGAGCGGACCGATAAGGCCGAAGCCCTGCGCAAGGACGCCGGCCTCTAGAACGCATCCCCACACAATCAGCGCAACTCAGGGGCCTCTGGCACTCGACCAGAGGCCCCTTTTTTCATATCCTGTTGGCGGGAGGAAGGGCTTTGCCTCTTACAGATATCAGATTCGGCACCGATGGCTGGCGCGCCCTGATCGCCGACGAGTTCACATTCGAGAATGTGGCCCGCTGCGCCCGGGGGCTCTGCGCCTATCTGAAAGAAGTGGGCACCGCCGGGCAGGGCTTGGTCGTCGGATACGACACCCGGTTCCTTTCTCCGGAGTTCGCCGATACCGTGGCCGCCGTATGCGCCTCCCAGGGAATCAAAGTCTATCTGGCCGGCAACACAGCCCCCACACCCGTCCTCAGCTACAACGTCCTGCACCACCAGGCCGCTGGAGCGGTGATAATCACCTCCAGCCACAACCCGGCCCAGTGGAACGGGTTCAAGTTCAAACCGGAGTACGCCGGGAGCGCCTCCCAGGAGATAACCGACAGGCTGGAGGGATTCATCGCCCAAGCTCCGGTTGAAGCTGCTCCCAGCGTCGCTGAGGGCCAGAATAAGGGCTTCATCGTGGAGATTGATCCCTCGGGGCCATATCTGGAGCGTATAAGCGCTATCGTGGACCTGGAGTCGATCAAATCCGCTGGACTGGACGTGGTGGTTGATTCCATGTACGGGGCGGGCGGCGGGTACCTGCCAAGAGTACTAGCCGGCGGCCAGACCACCGTCAGAGAGCTCCACGGCGGCCGCAACCCGGCTTTTCCGGGCATGGAGCAGCCAGAGCCCATCGCCCGCAATCTGACCGAGATATCGGCCCTCATCGCCAAAGAGGGCGCATCGGTGGGTATCGCCCTGGACGGGGACGCCGACCGGGTGGGGATTCTGGACGAGCAGGGACGGTTCGTCACCACGTTGGATACCTTCTCCATTCTGGCCCAATACCTGTTGGAACAGAAGCAGCTGCGCGGGCCGTTGGTGAAGGGAGTGACCTCTTCCATTGCCCTCAACAAGCTGGGCGCGGCCTATGGTCTGGATGTGCATGAGATGCCGGTCGGGTTCAAAAACATCGGCCCCAAGTTCACCGAAGTTGACGCGCTAATGGGCGGTGAGGAGAGCGGCGGGTTCGCCTTCCGAGGCCACATCCCCGAGCGGGACGGCATCCTCAGCGGTTTATATTTCCTTGAGTACATGGCAGCCACCGGCAACAGCCCCACCCAGTTGCGGCAAAGGCTCATCGATAAGGTCGGGNCCCATTCCTATCACCGCCGGGACATCGCCTTNGACCCAGCGGCCAGGGATGAGATTCTACGGAGATTGGACNACCCGGCCCTCACNAGTGTTGGCGGAGTGGAGATACTGAGTTCGGACGCCATCGACGGCAAACGGTTTCACGTNGAGGATGGCTGGCTNGCAGTGCGTTTCTCCGGCACCGAGCCGCTGCTACGTATCTACGCCGAGGCCGCCTCGCCGGAGCTGGTGGACACNTTGTTGGACGGGGCGATGACCCATCTGGGCGTATAGCCCCCTCCGACCTGCCCCATGGTGATAGACAGGCACGGGCGGATTGGAAACCCGCCCCTACGACTACGACGCCGGTCCGCTGGGTTGGCAGGATTTTTGGAAGGACACATCCGTAGGGGCAGGTTTTTAACCTGCCCTGCTCCGCGTTGGAGACCTGGCATCGAAATACCAACTGCTCCCACTTCCCCGGTCTGCCCGCGCCGATTGCCCCACGCGAGTGACAAAAACACACCGGGCCAGCCAGCCCCATCCGGCAAATAAAAAGGCGCCGGAGAATTCTGGGACCTTTTGGTTTCGAGTGGGTGGACAGTCTCTAACGCTTGGTGTACTGGGGTGCCCGGCGGGCGCGCTTGAGGCCGTACTTCTTGCTCTCTTTGATGCGGGCGTCGCGAGTGATCAGCCCGGCACGCCGGAGAGCGGGTTTCAGGGACGCATCGGAGACAACCAATGCGCGGGCGATACCGTGGCGGATGGCCTCTGCCTGGGAGTTGACCCCGCCGCCGGCAACCTTGACCACCACGCGGAACTTGTTGGCCAGATTGCTGATGCGGAAGGGCTCGTTGATTATCTGCTGCCACGGGGCCCAGTTGAAGAATTCGTCCATGGGCTTGCCGTTGACTAGGATGGGTCCGCCCTCATCGGGATAGAGGCGGACGCGGGCGATGGAAGTCTTTCGCTTACCCGTGCCGTAGAAATAGGGTTGATTGGCTTCAGCTTGTACCAAGGTAAGTCTATCCTCCGTCCGCTACTGGGTGTCCGGCCACCTGGGCCTGATGGGGATGGTCCGGGCCGTTGTAGACCTTGAGCCTGCGGAGCATCTGCCGGCCCATGTGGTTCTTGGGCAGCATGCCCTTCACGGCCAGTTCCAGCACCCGGTCGGGTTTGGACTCGAGCATCTCCCGAAGACGGAAGGTCTTGAGGTTGCCAACGTAACCGCTGTGCCGGTAGTACATCTTCTGGTCAAGCTTATTGCCGGTGACCCGCATATCTGCGGCGTTGGTCACCACCACAAAGTCTCCGGTGAGGGAGTGGGGGGTGTAGACCGGCTTGTCCTTGCCTTGCAGGGCAATGGCGATGTTCCGGGCCAGGCGGCCAAGGGTCTGGCCTTGGGCGTCAATGACCCGCCATCTTTCGGGCGTTTCACCATTCTTGGCAAAGTATGTACTGGTTCTTTTCATCTCGTCTTGTTCCGTTCCTGTTATTCCGGCCCGAATCTTGTGGAACTCGGGTATTTTACACTAATCAGGCAGAGTCCGTGGGCTGAGAGCAGAGGCGTCTCGCCTGGGTTGCCTTCCAGCGCCTGCGTTATCTTCTCTACCGGATATTTACCTCGTCCTATCTCTACCAGTATTCCGTTTGATTTCCTGATCTGCTGCTTCATGAAGCCGTTGGATTCACATTCGATTACGACTGTGTCTCCGTTCCTGGTTACGTCCCAGCGCATCACGTTCCTCACCGCGCTGCGGTCTTCCGGGTGTCCCACGGCCAATAACCGAAAGTCGTGGGTCCCCACCAGGAGTTGGGCTGCCTCGTTCATCCTTGCCACGTCCAGGGGTTCCCTGACCCAGAGATGGGTCAGCCGCCGGAGGGGCGAAGGTGAGGGCCGGTTAAATATGCTGTATTGATAAGTCCTGCTCAGGGCGCAGCGGCGGGAGTTGAAGTCCTGGTCCACCCGGTAGGCCTCAAGGACATTGATGTCCTCGGGGAGGTGGAAGTTCATGGCCGGTGCGAACTTTTCCAGAGGGTGCTGGGTACTGGTTAGGAAATCGACCACCTGGCCCTTGGCGTGGGCCCCGGAGTCGGTCCGGCTTGCGCCGCGGACCCTGCTCCCTTGGCCGGTGAACTTTGCCAGCGCCTGTTCCAGCTCACCTTGGATGGTCGGGTCTTCGACCTGCAGCTGGAAGCCGGCGTATCTGGTCCCCTCGTATTCAACCAAAAGGGCCGCCCGCCAGGGCTGCCCTCCCGTTGCTCCGTCCGAGTCGTCGTCTGTGCTATGGACTGTTCTTTCTTCTATCTAAGCTTTGCTCCGTTGGCCGGACTCTTATCCGCTAGACCAGCTCGATGATGGCCATCTGGGCGGCGTCGCCGTTTCTGGGTCCCAATTTCAGGATCCGGGTGTAGCCGCCGGCACGCTCGGCATACCGGGGAGCCACATCGTCAAATACTTTCTTGACCACCGCGGTGTTGGGCAGTTGGGCCATGGCTAGGCGGCGGTGGTGGAGGCTGCCCTTCTTTCCGTGGGTGATCAGCTTCTCCGCCATCACCCGGGTCTCCTTGGCCTTGGCCAGGGTGGTGGTGATACGTTCGTGGTTGATCAGTTCCGCAACCAGGCCGCGCAGCAATGCCACGCGTTGGTCGCGGTACCGGCTTAATTTTCTGCCAGCAACTCTGTGGGAGGCCATGGTTACTCGTCGTCCTCGTCGTCCATGTCGTCGCCGTCGTCGTCATCGTCGGCTCCGTCATCGGCGTCTTCTTCCAGGTTCTCAATGGACATGCCCGGCGCTTCACCGGGGGAGTCCGCCGGCGCCTCACCGCCGCCCATCAATTCACCCAGGTCCTCGGGGGAGATGTCTCCCACCGTCCCCGTGGGTTCAATGTTGATGTCGGTAACGCCGTTCTCGGCCAGCTTCTCTTTCAATTCGACCAGCGATTTCTCGCCGAAGTTGCGAATCTTCAAAAGCTCTTCATCGGACATCTCCAGCACTTCACCCACCTTGGAGATATGGGACCGCTTCAAGCAGTTGAGAGTGCGGGGAGACAGTTCCAGTTTTTCGATCGGGGTCTGGTAGATCTCCGGGGACACCACCAACGGCGTCCGGTCGGCTTCTCCCTCTCCAACCCTGCTGAGGTTGCTGAACAGGAAGAAGTGGTTTACCAGGTTTTCCGCCGCCTGTTGGACGGCTTCAACAGCCTTGATGGTGCCGTCTGTCCAGACTTCTATGACCAGCCGCTCGTAGTCGGTTACCTGACCGACACGGGTGCGCTCGACGTTGTAGTTGACCTTGCGCACGGGGCTGAACACCGCGTCCACGGGCAGGACACCCACCGGCGGGTTGGTGCCGCTGTCGGCTTGGGTGGCGGTCTGGTAGCCAACACCCTGCTCAACGTTGAACTCGATGGTCAGATGGGCGTCGTTGGAATCCAGAGTCGCCAGGTGCAGCTCGGGGTTCACGATCTCGAAGTCGCTGGACGTCGAGATGTCACCCGCGCAGACCCGGCCCTCGCCCTGGACTTCCAAACGCATCTTTCCGGCGCGGTCCGCTCGGGACCGGATCCGGATGCGCTTGATATTGAGGAGGAGTTCCATGACCTCCTCTTTAACGCCAGGGATGGCAGCGTACTCATGGACCACGTCGTCGATCTTCACCCACGTGATGGCGCTGCCGTTGGTCGAACTGAGGAGAATCCTCCGTAGAGGGTTACCGATGGTCAGACCAAAGCCGCGTTGCAGCGGCTCAACGGACACTTTGCCGTAGGTGTCTTCCGACTCTAGGACGCGGATATCTGGTTTTAGTACTTCCGTACCGGCCTCCGGCGAACCCGGAGTTAGGATCAGTGTGTCCAACATGGACGAATTACCTCGAATAGAACTCTACTATCAGCCTTGAGTCTACGATGGACCTGACGTCGTCGTCCGAAGGCAGCGACACCACGGTCCCTGTCATTTCACTTTGGTCCAGGCTCAACCAGGCAGGGACGGGCCGCTTGGGTATCCCGTCTATCCGCTCGGCATAGAATTCGGTGCCCTTGTCCGATTCCTTCCAGGAGATGACATCTCCAGGACTGACCAAGAACGAAGGGACATCGGTCTTCACGCCGTTGACCCGGAAGTGACCGTGCAGGACGATCTGACGGCCTTGCTTTCTGGAATCGGAGAAGCCCAACTGGTAGACCACGTTGTCCAGGCGGCGCTCCAGGGTACGGAGCAGGTTCAGACCGGAGACTCCCGGCGTGTTGAACGCATCCGCCATATAGCGCCGGAATTGCCCTTCCAGAACGCCATAGATATATTTCGCCTTTTGCTTCTCAAGCAAGTGCACTGCATAGTCTGACGGCCGTCGGCGGCGGCGGGAGATGTCGCCAGGGGGGCTGCGGCGCTTCTCAAGCGGGCAGCGGGGCGTCACGCACTTGTCGCCCTTTAGGAATAACTTTTCACCGGCGCGCCGGCAAAGGCGGCAGGAAGGTCCTGTGTATCTACCCATGGATGGACTTACACCCTCCTTCTTTTTGGCGGGCGGCATCCATTATGGGGAATGGGCGTCACGTCCCGGATACTAGTTACGAATAGTCCCGCCCCCTGCAGGGAGCGGATGGCGGCCTCGCGTCCGGCGCCCGGCCCCTTGATGAGGACGTCCACCTGGCGAAGACCGGAGTCCATGCCCTTGCGCGCGGCCTGTTCCGCGGCGCGTTGGGCGGCAAAGGCGGTCCCCTTGCGGGAGCCCTTGAAGCCTACGGTCCCAGCGCTGGCGGTGGCTAGCACGTTCCCCTGGGGGTCCGTGAGGCTCACCAGCGTGTTGTTAAAGGTCGAATAGATATATGCTCGCCCTTGGGGCACAGAGCGGCGCTCGCGACGCCTTGTCCTGGGTCTAGCCATAAATGCTTCTCTCTCGGTCCTATCCGTTTACTACTTGCCGCCGGTGCGCCTGCCGCGGCCGGCAACGGTGCGGCGGGGGCCCTTGCGAGTGCGGGCGTTGGTCTTGGTGCGCTGGCCTGCCACAGGCAGGTTCCTGCGGTGACGGTTGCCCCGGTATGAGCCGATCTCGATCAACCGGCGTATGTTCTGGTTCACTTCCCGGCGGAGATCACCCTCGGAGATATAGTCGCGGTCGACCAGTTCCCTGATGAGGTCAACCTGCTGCTCACTCAGTTCATTCATACGGGGCGGCGTGACCGGGTCCAGGTCGGCCTTGACCAGAATCTCAGATGCGATTTTGGGGCCTATGCCATAAATACTTTGGAGAGCTACGTGAGCTCTCTTCCGGTCGGGAACGTCTACTCCAGCGATACGGACCAATCCGGGCCTCCTTGGTGGGCCAAATAACTAGGAATTACTTTCCGGTTAACCCTGGCGTTGGGAGTGCCGGGCGTTGGAACAGATGATTCTGATCACGCCCTTGCGCTTAATCACGCGGCAGTTGTTACACCTGGGTTTTACCGATGCTGATACTTTCATGATTTACGCCTTTGACTACTTGAACCGGTAGGTTATCCGGCCCCGGGTCAGGTCGTATGGAGAGAGCTCCACCAGCACCCGGTCGCCGGGCAACACCCGGATAAAGTTCTTCCGAATTTTGCCGGACACATGGGCCAAGACCGCGTGGTCATTGGGTAACTCCACACGGAACATTCCGTTAGGCAGGGCCTCCTTTACGCTGGCCTCCACCTCGATCGCCTGTTTCTTCGCCATAAGCCCTCTTCAGTTCGGATTTGCCTGGGCCAGTCTAAAACTAGCCGTGGACAGTTAATATCTCCGGACCGTCCTCCGTGATTGCGATGGAATGCTCAAAATGGGCCGAGAGCTTGCCGTCAGCGGTGATCACGGTCCATTGGTCATCCAATATTCTTGTTTTCCGGTCGCCCAGGTTGAACATGGGCTCGATGGCGATGCACATTCCAACCCGGAGCAGAGGGCCCATACCCGCCTGCCCGTAGTTGGGCACCTGGGGGTCCTCATGCAGGAACCGGCCCACGCCGTGCCCCACGAACTCCCGCACCACGCCGTAACCCCGGCTTTCACCGTAGGCCTGTACTGCAGCGCCTATGTCGCCGACCCTAGCGCCTGGCTGGGCCGCTTTGATGCCTTCTTCAAGACTGATGCGCGTGTGTTCCATCAGGTCGATGGCTTCCTGGGTCACTTTCCCAACGGGCATGGACACAGCGGCATCGCCGATGAAACCCTCGATGGTCGCGCCTACATCGACTTTGACGATATCGCCCTCACGGAGGACCCGCTTGCCGGGTATGCCGTGGACGATCTCCTCGTTGACCGACGTGCAGATACTGGCCGGGAAGCCCTGGTAACCCATGAAGGTTGGCTTGGCGCCCTGGCGAGTGATCTCTTTGTTGGCGATCTTGTCCAAGTCTTTGGTGGTCATTCCGGGTTCCACCGAAGCCTTCAACAAGTCTATGGTCGCGCCCACAATCGCTCCCGCACGACGCATAGAGTCCAGCTCCTGGGGCGACTTTATAGTAATCCCCCCCGAGTAAGTGGACGGTGAGTTGGAAGCGGTCTGTAATTTTCGGCCGCGATTCACTTGGTTTATTCTACTCCCGATTGATTGCCTTGGGAACCCATACCCAGATCGGCTATGCCCCCAGGGCTTCCATTACCTGTTTGTTGACCTGTCCCACCGTGTTGTCGCCGGGGATATCGGCCAGTACGCCGCGCTCCCGGTAGAAACCCAACACGGGCATTGTCTCTTGATTATAGACCTCTATCCGTTTTTTGACTGCCTCGGGGCCGTCGTCGTCGCGCTGATAGAGTTCTCCGCCGCACTGGTCGCACTTCTTGGAAGCGGCATCTTCGCCTTCGCCCAGGGCGTGAGGCGCCTGGCAGGCGCGGCAGACGTAGCGGCCGCCCAGTCTCCGCAGCAGTTCCGGCTCGGAGACCTCGATATGCACCACTTTGTCGATGTTCCTGGACTTGCCGTTCAGCGCCTTTTCCAGTTCCTCTGCCTGATGGGGGTTCCTGGGGAACCCATCCAGAATGAAACCTTCCTCATCGGACACGGACAGGATCTTGTCCAAGATGATGTCGATGGTCACTTCGTCGGGAACCAATTCCCCTTTGTTCATGTATTCCTTGGCCCGCAGACCCAGCTCGGTCCCCTGGCCCAAATGGTGACGGAACAGGTCGCCTGAGCTGATGTGGGTGACCTTCAAGCTGTCCCGCAGCAATTGCGCCTGGGTACCCTTGCCGGCTCCCGGGGGGCCGAATAGTACCAATCTCAGTCCCTGGGCCATAACTATCTCAAGAACCCTTCGTAGTTTCTCATCATCAGCTGCGCCTCAAGTTGACGCAAGGTATCCAGACCGACGCCCACCATGATGAGCAGGCTGGTACTGCTCAGGGATATGGCCTGCACGTCGGTGATGAGCGACGCGATATAGGGCATGATGGCGATCGTGCCCAAGAACAGGGCGCCGCCCAGGGTTATGCGGACGATCACCCGGTTCAGATAGTCCTGGGTCGGTTTACCGGGTCTGATACCCAGCACGAACCCGCCGTTCTTCTGAAGGTTTTCCGCCAACTGCTGCTGATTGAACACCACCAACGTGTAGAAGAAGGTGAACATAACCACCAGCACAAACACCATCACCCAATAGAGGGGTGACGAGGGTATGAGCAGGTCGGCGAAGAAGTTGGCCACATCGCCCACCCAACTCGTGTTGGTCGAGAAGTAGGTGGCGATGGTGCCAGGCAAGATCACGATGGAAAAGGCAAAGATCAGCGGTATCATACCCGCCGAATTTATGCGCAGTGGTAGATAGGTGGCGCCGCTTTGTCTATACATGCGGCCGCCCCTGAATATGCTTCGCCCGTATTGGACCGGTATGCGCCGGTGGGCCTCGTTGAACATGACGATGCACGCGATGATTAGCACACCGATGAGGGCGAAGAAGCCAATGCCCAGTACATTGTCCCGGTCCAAGAAGCCCTGGGTGAGCAGGTTGGGGAACCCGGCCACGATACCGGCAAAGATCATGAGTGAGATACCGTTACCGATACCCCGTTCGGTGATCAACTCGCCCAGCCAGACCAGGAACATGGTGCCGGCGGCGATGGAGAACAGGGCCGCGACGGTGGGCAGTAATGCGTCACCCGAGAATCCAACCTCGGCAATCACGTTACTCTGTTCCAATAGCACCAACTGGCCGTATCCCTGGGCAAAGGCGATGGGAATGGTGATCCAGTGGGTGATCTGGTTCATCCGCATCCGTCCGGCTTCACCCTCTCGGGCCAGGTCTTGCAACGAGGGAATGACCGGGGTCAGGAGCTGGATGATGATGGAGGACGTGATATAGGGAAACACGCCCAAGGCCACGATACTCATGCGGCTGAGGGCGCCACCACTGAACAGGTCCAGGAATCCCAGGAGTTCGTTGTTGCGGAAGAGGTTATCTAACTGTACCTGGTCGATGCCCGGGAGAGGGATGTGGGCGATGAAACGGTACAAGGCCAGAATGGCCAGGGTGAAGAGTATTTTTGCCCGCAGGTCAGGAAGGCTGAAGGCGTCGATAGCCGCCTGTATCAGCTTTGGGAATTTGCCGGTCTGGGCCTCGGCAGAAATCATTAAGCCGGGCTCTCCTCCGCCGTCCCCTTTGCTGCTTCGATCTTGTCCTTAGCAGAGCGGGTAAATTTGGCAGCCACCACTGTCACGGCCTTGCTTATCTCACCATCACCCACAACCTTCAAAGGCCGGTTGAGGTTCCGCAGGTAGCCCCGCTCCAAAAGGAGTTCCGGGGTGATGCGCTCGCCCTCGTCAAACTTCTCCAGGGTTTCCAGCTTGACCAGGGAGTAATAGGTCTTGAATTTGTTGTTGAAGCCCCGCTTCATGGGCAGACCCTTGATCAAAGGCAGCTGACCACCTTCAAACCACGGGGACACTCCGCCTCCGGAACGGGACTTCTGTCCCTTCATTCCGCGGCCGGCGGTGCTTCCTTGGCCCGCCGCGTCGCCGCGGCCAACCCGTTTTCTGTTTTTCCTGGCTCCCTTGGAAGGGGCCAGCTGGTGCTGCATCATAGGTCGCGCCTCATTTGCGCCTTATCAATTGATTTTAGCTTCGTAGGGCTCGTCTTGAAACGATTTGGCGTGGGCCCTGTCACCGGTTTTGGCCGGTGATTAGGCCAGTTCCACCTTAACCAGGTGACTGACTTTCTCCACCATACCGAGGATGGTGGGCGAGTCGTGATGCACCACGGTGTGATGCAACCGGCGTAGACCCAAAGACTTGATGATCCGGCGCTGTTTCTCGGTGCGCCCGATCGCGCTTCTGGTCCAGGTTATCTTTATTTCCGCCATTTCGTAGTGACCTGCTTATCGATTAAAGGGGTTGCGTGAAGTGGCTTACGCCTCTTGGGGCGCTGCCTCTGGTTCCGGTGCTTCGTCCTTGGATGGGATGGGCCGGCCGAGACGCCGGGCCAGTTCAATATCCGGGTCGCGGAGCTGCCGCAGGGCTTCCATGGTGGCGTAGACGATGTTTATGGGGTTACGTGAGCCCATGGTCTTGCCGACAACGTCTTTCACCCCGCCCAACTCCAAGATGGCGCGCATGGCGGCGGAGGCGATGACCCCCGTACCTTCACCGGCCGGCTTGATCATGACGATGGTGGCGCCCTTCTTGACCGTGATCTGCTGTGGGATGGTGTTGCCCTTCATGGGGATGGTTACCATGTCCCGACGGGCGACGGCATTGCCCTTTCTCACCGCGTCGGGAATGACCAGGGCCTTGCCCAGGCCGACGCCCACCTGCCCTTCATTGTCGCCCACGACAACCAGCGCATTGAACCGCAGACGGCGGCCGCCCTTCACCACCTTGGAAATTCGGCGGGTATAGACGACCCTCTCGGAGAACCCTCCGGTATCTTCGTCACGGCCACGTCCTCCGCGGTCGGAGAACATTCTGTTTGGGGCTTGGACCATTAGTGGGCTAGACCTCCCAGTCTCTGGTTACTACTAGAACTGCAGCCCGGCTTCCCGGGTCGCTTCGGCCAGGGCCTTGACCCTGCCGTGGTATTTGCAGCCGCCTCGGTCGAATACCACCTGGGTGATACCTTCGGCCTTGGCTCTCTCGGCAACCAGCTTGCCTACGGCGCTGGATGCGGCGATTTTCGGGGTTACAGGAGCGCCGGCTTCTTTGTTGGCATCGGCACTGGATGCCGCCGCCAGGGTGCGCCCCGTGGTGTCGTCAATCACCTGGGCATAGATGTGCTGCAGGCTGCGGAACACGGAAAGCCTGGGACGTTCGGGAGTTCCCGAGATCTTCTTCCGCAGTCTGATCTGGCGTATCTTCCTGAGCCGTTTTGCGTTCTTATCTTTAGGCATGGTTGGTGTCTAGTTCTCTTCTCAGTTAAACGGGCGGTTAGGCTTTCCTGGCCGCCGCCTTTCCGGGCTTGAAGTGCAGTACCTCATCCGAGTACCGTATGCCCTTTTCTTTGTAGGCGTTGGGGGGCCGGACTTTTCTGATCTGGGCCGCCAACTGGCCGACTTTTTGCTTGTCTATTCCGTGGACATGGACCCTGTTGGCCCCTTCCACTTCCATGGTCACCCCTTCTCCGGGATGTATCTCAACGGGGTGGCTGTAACCAACGTTCAAGACGATGCCGTTGCCTGCTTCGGCAACCCTGTAGCCGACACCCATGATCTCCAGGGTCCGGGTGAACCCTTCCGAGACGCCGGTCACCGCGTTCGCGATGAGGCTGCGAGTGAGGCCGTGCAGGGAATGGTGGAACTTGTTGTCTGACTGACGTTCCACGATGACCTGCCCGTCTTCAACCTTGACCACCACTTCCGGGTGGTATTTCTGCTCCACGGTTCCCCTGGGGCCGGTGACTTTTACGCCGCCGTATTCGACCTCTACCTGGACGCCGTTGGGCAGGGGTATGGGCTTACGGCCGATGCGTGAGAGTGTTTTTTCCTGTTTGTTTTGGATCACAGCCGACTCACCAAACGTAACAAAGTAGCTCTCCGCCGACGCCTTCCCGCCAGGCCTGACGGCCCGCCATGACGCCCTTGGAGGTGGATACGATCGCGACGCCCAGTCCACCGTAGACCCGGGGTATCTCACCCTTGCCCACGTAGACGCGCAGTCCCGGTTTACTAACCCGTTTCAGGCCGGCTATCGCCGGTTGCCTTCCCTCGCGGTAGGTCAGGTGCAGCCGCAGGGTGGGGTGGGCCTGGGCCCGGGGCATGTCAAAGTCCCGGATGAACCCTTCCTCTTTCAGGATCTTGGCCACGGCCAATTTCAGCTTGGAATGGGGGAGGATGACCGAATCGTGACGCACCTGTACGGCGTTACGAATCCTGGTCAACATGTCTGCCAATGGGTCGGTTACTGGCATCTTAGGTCTATCTCCCCTCTCTCTTAGAAACTATCGATTTTCTTTATGCGTATGTCGATTGGCGCCGGGTTAGAGGCTGGCCTTGCGCACGCCGGGCAGCTCACCGTTCAAGGCAAGTTCCCGGAAGCAGATACGGCAGAGGCCCACGTGCCTGATGTAGCCACGGGGGCGGCCACAGCGGCCACACCGGTTATAGGCCCGGACCGAGAATTTTGGCTCCCTGAGCCACTTTTGGATCATTGAAGTCTTTGCCAACGACGCCTCCGTTAGGCCTCAACCGTTTCCCGTACAAATGGCATGCCGTAAAGTTCCAACAGACGCATGGCCTCGGTGTCATTCTTCGCCGTGGTGGCGATGGTGACCTGAAGGCCCCTGATTCTGTCGATATCGTTGTAGTCGATCTCCGGAAAGATTATCTGCTCCCGGATACCGATGGAGAAGTTGCCCCTACCGTCCAAGCCGCGCCTGGGCAGACCGCGAAAGTCCCTGATACGGGGCAGAGCGGTATTCACCAGACGGTCCAAGAAATGGTACATCCGGTCGCCCCTTAGGGTGACCGCTGTGCCGATGGCATTGCCCTGCCTGATCTTGAAACCGGCAATGGACTGCCGGGCCCGGGTGACGATGGGCTTCTGGCCGCTGATGGTGGTCAGGTCTTGACCGGCCGCCTCGATGGCGCGTCCGTTGGTCAATGCCTCGCCCACACCGATATTCAGAACGATCTTCTGCAGCCGCGGGACCTCCATGGGGTTCGCGTAGCTGAATTCCCGCACCATGGTGGGAATGATCTCACTCTTGAACTTCTCTTTGAGACGGGGCGCCGGGGGAGGTTCCGTGGGGGGCTCAAGCACTGCCGCCCCCGCCCGGCCGCCGCGTTCACGCCGCTGACGACGGGAAGAGTCCTCTGCCTCGGGCTGTTCGACCTCGCCTCCGGCCGCCTCGGAGTCTTGAGACTCTTGGGTTTCCTCTAGGTCTTCAGGTTGTTGTGTTTCTTCATCGAGCATCGTCGATAACTTCCTGGCACTTGGTACAGCTACGGACCCTGGAACCGGTCTCCAAGAAAAGTATCTTGGCTTTGGTGGGTTCGTTGCACTTGTTGCAGATCAGGACCACGTTTGACGCGTGGATAGGTCCCTCTTTTTGTATCCGGCCCGACTGGCTGACGCCAGGACGGGGCCTCATATGACGGGTGATCAGATTCACGCCTTCAACGATAACCCGGTCTTTCTCGGGAATCTGGCGCTCGACGCGGCCTGTCTTACCCTTTTCCTTGCCGGCAATGACCAGCACGGTATCTCCGGTGCGGATCCGCATTACACGACCTCCGGCGCCAAGGACACGATGCGCATGAAGCCCTTGTCTCTGAGTTCACGAGCCACCGGTCCAAAGATACGTGTTCCACGGGGCAGTTGATCGTCGGCGATGAGCACTGCCGCGTTGTCGTCAAACTTGATGTAGGTCCCATCGGGCCGCCGGCGCGGCTGGGCCTGCCGGATGACGACCGCCCGCACGATCTCGCCCTTGCGGACGGGAGAGTTGGGGGCCGCTTCCCTCACGTTGCAGACGACAACGTCGCCAACGTGGGCGTATTTTCTCTTGCTGCTACCGGGGATATTGATGAGGCGAATGATCTTTGCCCCACTGTTATCGGCGACCGTCAGCCTTGTATAGGTCTGGATCATGCCTCTTCTTCCTGTACGTCAGGGTCGTCGGTGCCCTCGGCTTCTTCAGCCTTAGGTTCCTCCGCCACAGACTCTTCTTCGGCTACCGGTTCTTCTTCGATGGTCTCTTCCGTAGTCTCGTCGTCACCATCACCGGCCGCTTCGGCACGTGCTTCCGCTGCCAGGACGCGCGGCTGCGTCATCTCCGGCGCGATGTCAGTCTCAACGTCGATGGGCCGCACGTCGGCAACCTGCCGGCGGTCCACTATTTCCAACAAACGCCAGTGTTTGTTCTTGGAGATGGGCCGGGTCTCTTCTATCTTGACCGTATCTCCCAACCGGCATTGGTTCTCCGGGTCATGGACATAGAAACGGGCCACCCGCCGCATCTGCTTGCGGTAGATCCGATGGCGCTGCTTCCAGACCATCTCAACGATGGCGGTCTTGTCGCCGTTGGTCCGCACCACAGCTCCGGTGCGGACTTTGCGCATGGTCCTGGCCACTAACTAGCCTCCTGAATCTGGCGCTCTTTTATCACCGTCTGGAGCCTAGCGATGGTCTTTTTGACCGAGTTAGGTTCGTTGGTGTCTGTCAGTTGGTTGGTCGCGGCGCGGAACCTGAGGTTCATCAGTTCCCGGCTGGACTTCTCCAGCTCTTCGTAGAGCTGGTCGTTGGATAGTTCCCTTACTTCGTGAATACGCATACTAGAACGAACCACTGGCCGCAGCGGCGGCCAACCGGTCCCTCACGACTGTCTTGGTGGGGATGGGGAGCTTCTGGGAGGCCAGCTTCAGGGCCTGCACCGCTTCCTCATGGGGCACGCCGGCGACCTCGAAGAGTATCCGGCCCGGCTTTACCACCGCTACCCAGTAATCCACGGCGGCCTTACCGCCGCCCATCCTGGTTTCCGCCGGCTTCTTGCTGACCGACTTGTCGGGGAAGACCCGCACCCAGACCTGCCCGCCGCGCTTCAGGTGCCGTGTGACGGCGACGCGGGCGGCCTCGATCTGACGGGCGGTGATCCAAGAGGCCTCCATGGCCTTTAGACCGATCTCACCAAAGGAAACGGCGCTTCCAGTGGTCGCGTTGCCCCGCATCTTGCCCCGGAAGTGCTTCCTGAATTTTGTCCGTTTGGGTTGCAGCATGGGTGGCTCCTGACCCTTTCCCTATTCGGGGTTTTCCAGGTCGATGGACTCAAGAGCAGTCTCGATGTCCTCGGCCTGTACTGTAACTTCGATATTGTCGAGTTCCTCAACCTCTTCCTCTTGGGGAGGCAGGATCTCGCCGTGATAGACCCAGGTCTTAACGCCGACCCGGCCCATGACCGTGTGTGCCTCGGCCAGGGAGTAATCAATGTCGGCCCGCAGGGTGTGCAGCGGCACCTGGCCCATCATCAGTTTTTCCACACGGGCGATCTCAGAACCCGAGATGCGGCCCTTGACGATGATCTTGATGCCCTCGGCCCCGGCCTGCATGGCCCGTTGGGCGGCTTGGCGCATGGCCCGGCGGTAGGCAACCCGGCGTTCCATCTGGTCGGCCACGTTTCGGGCCACCAGATAGGCATTGGTCTCGGGCTGTTCGATCTCAACTATGTTGAGCTGGATGCGGCTCTCCGCGATGGCTTCCAGCTTGGCGCGCAGGTTCTTCACCCGCTCGCCGTCCCGGCCAATCAGTATCCCCGGCCGGGCGGAATGGATATTGATTACGCTGTCCTGGGCGCCCCGGTCAATCTCCACCCGGGCGATACCCGCGTCGGAGAAGGCTTTGTACTCGTCACGGATGCTGTCCCGAAGGCGCAGGTCCTGGGTCACCAGGTCCCGGTAGGAACTGCTGTTGGTGGCGTACCAGTGGGCCTTCCAGTCCTTGATGATACCCAACCGGAACCCGTATGGGTGGGTCTTATGCCCCATTCCTAGCTCCTATCCTCATCTTCGTCCACAACCACCATGACGTGGCTGGAACGCTTGGTTATCCGTCCGATGCGGCCTCTGGCCCGGGGCCGGAAGCGCTTTAGGGACGGCGCGTTGTCAGCGGAGATATGGACGATCCGCAGGTTGTCGCGGTCCATCAGCATGTTGTTCTCGGCATTGGCGGCGGCCGAAGCCACCACCTTGGCCACCGACTTGGCCCAGGGCGAGGGCAACAGGCTGAGACTGTTCAAGGCGTCTTCAACCCGCTGGCCCCTGACCAGGTCCAGAATCGGCTTGAGTCTCTTTTGGGAGGCTCCCAGTTGTTTGGCTAATGCTCTTACCGGCGGCACTTAGTTACCTCACCCGGCTGGTCCGTTCGGACCGTGATATATGTCCACGGTAGGTGCGGGTGGGGGAGAATTCACCCAACCGGTGACCGACCATGTTTTCAGTGATGAACACAGGCACGTGCCTGCGGCCGTCGTGGACGCCGATGGTCAGGCCCACCATTTCCGGCATGATCATGGAGGCGCGGGCCCAGGTGCGGATGACGGTATTGGCGCCGGAGCGTTGCACCGCTTCCACGTGCTTCATCAGCTTGGGATGCACGTAAGGTCCTTTCTTGATTGAGCGGGACATCTACCGTCTCCTGGAACTGCGCATGATGAATCTGCTGGACGCCTTCTTCTTGTGGCGCGTCTTGTAACCCAAGGTGGGTTTGCCCCAGGGCGTCTTGGGCCCCGGCATACCGATGGGTGAGCGGCCCTCGCCACCGCCATGGGGGTGGTCGTTGGGGTTCTTGGCCACACCGCGCACGTGGGGACGGCGTCCCTTGTGGCGGGAAGCCCCCGCTTTACCCAGACTTTCGTTCTTGTGATCGGGATTGGAAAGCTGGCCGACGCTGGCCCGGCAACGGAGCAGCACCCGTCGCATCTCACCCGAGGGCAGGCGAATCAATACGTATTCGCCCTCTCTGGACAGTACCTGGGCCCCGGTGCCGGCACCCCTGACGATCTGGCCGCCCCGTCCTGGAGTGAGTTCCAGGTTGTGGACCACCGTACCGGTGGGGATGTTCTGCAGGGGCAGGCAGTTGCCCAAGCTGATCTCGGCGTCCGGACCCGATTGGACAAAGGAGCCCACTTCCAGACCATGAGGCGCCAGGATATAACTCTTCTCTCCGTCCACATAGTAGATCAGCGCGATGCGGGTGGTCCGGTTCGGGTCGTACTCGATGGACTTTACCCGGCCCGGCACACCGTCCTTGATGCGCTTGAAGTCTATCTGGCGGTACATGCGCCGTGACGCACCGCCCCGGGCGCGGGTGGTTATCCGGCCCCGGTTGTTGCGTCCGGCGTGGTTGGCTTTCGGCTCCAGCAGGGATTTTTCCGGCTTCTTGGCGGTGATCTCCTCAAAGGAGGCGCGCACCGCGTTCCGGGTCCCTGGGGTCCTCGGTTTGAAATTCTTTAGAGGCATAACGTAGTGTCTACAATCCCTCTATCAGGTTGATGCGGTCGCCCTCTTTCAGGGTTACAACCGCCTTCTTGGTGTCGGGCTGCTTGGTGACGCGGGGGCCGTAGCGCTTCATCTTTCCCCGCAGCTTGGTTATGTTCACATCAAGCACGGTGACGCTGAAACTCTTTTCGACCGCCTCTTTGACTTCCACCTTGTTGGCCCTGGGAGCTATGTGGAAGGTGTACTTCCCCGACTCCTGCAGAAGGGTGCTTTTTTCAGTGATGGCAGGCTTGATGAGCACTCGATGAATATCCATCTAGGCCTCCTCATCCGGGGTTTCTGTAGATTCGGCTTCCGAGGCCGGAGGCTCTTCCGCGCTGGCCGTGGTACGGCGGCGGCGAGTCCGAGGCTTGGGTGTTTCTTCGCCGGTGGCGGCAGCTGCTTCGTTATCCGCTGCTATCTGGGCGGCGGTACGGCGGCGGCGGCGCGGGGCCGGGGCCTCTTCGGTTGCGGCTTCTTCGGCCGGAGCTTCTGCGGCCGCTGCGGTGGTCCGGCGGCGGCGGGGCCTCGGGGCCGGCGCTTCCTCTTCGGTGGAGGCTTCTGCCGCGGGTTCGTCGGCGGCTTCCGGCTCGGCTACCGCCGCTCCGCCGGTTGCAGCCTGGTTGGTCCACTTGGCACCGCGGCGGCCGTGGGGTTCACCGGCCAGAGTCTCTTCGACCCAGCGGGCGGCTTCCACGGTCATGATCACGGTTTCCCGGGACAGCAGTTCCAGGGCATTCAGTTGATTGGCGGGGAGAGTCCACACTTTTTCCAGGTTGGAGGCCGCCTGCACCACGTCCCGGTCGGTCGCCTTAGTGATAACCAGGGTCGATCCGGAGACGGACAGGTTGGCCAGCAATTGGGCCATGGACTTGGTCTTACCGTCGATGGTGTCGGTGCCATCCAAGCAGAACAACCGGTCCTTACGGGCCTTGTCTGACAGCACGCAACGCAGGGCCAACCGCTTCATCCGCTTGGGGAGGACGGCCCGGTAGCTGCGGGGATGGGGGCCGAAGACCACGCCGCCGTGGCGCCACTGGGGAGCGCGGGTGCTGCCCTGCCGCGCCCTGCCGGTATGCTTTTGGATCCAGGGCTTGCGTCCGCCACCGGACACCTGGGCCCTGGTCTTGGTGTCGTGGGTGCCCTGGCGCTTGTTGCCCTGGTAGATGACCATGGCCTGGTGCACCAGGGACGGATTCATGGGCACGTTGAAGACGGCATCGTTGAGTTCGATGCTGTCCAGGGCGTCCCCACTCTGATTTTTTACTGCTATCTGCATTGGTGCTTTCTAGTGCTCAGATTTCTTACGTAACAGAAGGCCAATCGCCCTTAGGCGCCCTTCCTTCTGATATGTACCAGGCTGTTTTGCGCGCCTGGAATCCCTCCCTTGATAAGGAGCAGGTTCCTTTCGGCGTCCACCTCGATGATCTCCAGACCCTTGACGGTGATCCGGCGGTCACCCATGTGGCCGGACATCTTCAGGCCCTTGTAGACCTTGCCCGGGGTGGTCCCGCCGCCGATGGAACCGGGGGCCCTGGCGCGGTCCGACTGGCCGTGGGTGCGGGGGCCACCGCCGAAGTTCCAGCGCTTCATGGTGCCGGCGAAACCGCGGCCCTTGGAGCGTCCGATAACGTCAACTTTTTCACCGGCCTCGAAGATATCGACGCCGATGGTCTGGCCGACTTCAAATTCGCTGGTGTCATCGGTGGACACCTCGCGGAGGTAGCGGCTGAGGCGGCTGTTTTTCATGTGGCCTGCCAGAGGCTTGTTGCGCCTTTTGACATCGCCGAAACCCAATTGGACCGCCTCGTAGCCGTCGGTCTCTTTGGTCTTCACCTGGGTGACGACACAGGGGCCGGCTTCGACAACGGTCACGGGGACCACTCTCCCGTCTTCACGGAAGATTTGGGTCATCCCTATCTTTTTTCCCAGGAATCCCTGGAGCATTTTTAGTTGCCTTTCCTATCGAATAACTGATTTATTTGACTAGAGCTTGATCGAGATATCGACGCCGGCCGGCAGGTTGAGCCGGGTCAGCGAATCGATGGTCTTGGAGGTCGGCTCCAGGATGTCGATCAAACGTTTATGGGTGCGTATTTCGAAATGTTCCCTGGAATCCTTATCGACGTGGGGTCCGCGGATGACGCAGAACCGGCGGATATGGGTGGGCAGAGGCACCGGCCCGGCGACGCGCGCCCCAGTCCGTTCGGCCGTTTCAACGATCTGACCGGTGGACAGGTCGAGCATCTTGTGGTCAAAGGCCTTCAAGATGATCCTTACTTTTTGCCTGGTTACCATAAAACTGCTTTTACCGTCGTCCTAACTATTAATACAGGCCTGTTTCTTAGGCCTGGGCCAGGGTCTTGGCGATATGGTCCGGAACCGGCTCGTAATACTTGAATTCCATTGAGTACGAGGCCCGGCCTTGGCTCATGGAACGAAGCGCAGTCGTATACGAGAACGTCTCACCCAGAGGCAAGAACGCCCGCACCGACTGGAGGTCATCCTGACCTTCGATGCTCTGAATCTGGGCCCTCCGTGTTCCCAGGTCCCCGATCACTTCACTGAGGTATTCCCCGGGGGTGACCACTTCCAGGTCTGCAATCGGCTCAAGCAGAACAGGTACGCACTTGGGCGCACCTTCTCTGATGGCCAGCATCCCGGCGCTGCGGAAAGCCAACTCGGAGGAGTCCACCTGGTGGAAGCTTCCATCCACCAGCGACACTTTTAAGTCCACCAGAGGATACCCGGCGAGAGGGCCGTTGTCTAGAGCGTCCCGGACTCCCTTCTCGACTGCGGGTATATATTCCCGGGGAATGGCGCCCCGGGTGATGTTGTTTTCAAAGACGATGCCTTCGCCCCGGTCCAGAGGTTCCAGGTCCAGCACCACGTGGCCGAACTGGCCGTGGCCGCCGGTCTGCCGGACGAAGCGTCCTTCCACCTGCTGCCCTCTGGTGAGGGTTTCCCGGTAGGAGACCCGGGGCATACCGACCTGGGCCTCAACCCCGAACTCGCGGCGCATCCGGTCAACCAGCACCTCCAGGTGCAGTTCACCCATGCCCGACATGATGGTCTGGCCGGTCTCGTCGTTGACGTTTACCACGAAGGTCGGGTCTTCGTCGGCCAGCTTCCTCAGTGAGTCGGCCAGCTTGTCCTGGTCAGCCCTGGTCATGGGCTCGATGGCCACTGAGACCACGGGGGTCGGGAACTTGGGCGGCTCCAGGATCACCGGCTGGTTCTCGTTACCGATGGTATCGCCGGTGAAGGTGTCTTTCAGGCCCACGGCGGCGCAGATGTTGCCCGCGGTCACCTCATCCAATTCTTCCCTGGAATTGGCGTGCATGCGAAGCAGACGCCCCATGCGCTCGCGCCCCTTCTTGGAGACGTTATTCACCTGGGCGCCGGCTTTCACGGTGCCGGAATAGACCCGGAGGAAAACCAGGCGGCCCACATAGGGGTCGGTGGCAACCTTGAAAGCCAGGGCGGAGAGGGGTGCTTTGGCGTCGGGGTAACGCAGTTCTACTTCGTCGTTACCGGGGTTGACGCCCTCCACGGGAGGAACGTCGGCGGGGGAGGGGAGGTAGGCCACGATGGCGTCCAGAAGTGCATGCACGCCCTTGGCGAACATGGCGCTGCCGCACATCACCGGGACCATCTTCTGGTCAATGGTCGCCTTGCGAATGGTCGCGACCAGCTCTTCGTTGGATATTTCCTCGCCTTCCAGGTATTTCTCGAGAAGGGCCTCGTCGGTCTCGACGATCTTTTCGATCATCTCGGCCCGGTAGGTATCAAAGGCGCCTTTGTATTCGTCGGGTATCTCGATCTCATCGGGGCGGTCGGCGCTGCCTTCGTTGACCCGGCCCACCGGATAGGAGAATGCGGAGCCGGTGATGAGGTCGATCATCCCGGCGAACTTATCTTCCGCGCCCATGGGAATCTGGATCGCCACGGGATTGCCATTCAAGCGGCGGCGAATGGACTCGATGGTGCGCTCAAAACTAGCGCCCACCCGGTCCATCTTATTCACGAAACAGATGCGGGGGACCTTGTAGGTATCGGCCTGCCGCCAGACGGTCTCCGACTGGGACTGGACACCGGCGACGGCGTCCAGCACAACGATGCCTCCGTCCAGTACGCGGAGACTGCGTTCTACTTCGGCGGTGAAATCTACGTGGCCGGGGGTATCGATAACATTGACGCGGCAGTCGTTCCAGTAGGTGGTGGTGGCCGCTGCGGTGATGGTGATGCCCCGCTCTTTTTCCTGGGGCATCCAGTCCATTGCGGTGTTTCCGGAGTCAACGCCACCCGCGCGGTGGATGCGGCCGGTGGCGAAAAGTACTTGTTCGGTTACTGTGGTCTTACCGGCATCGATGTGGGCAATAAACCCAATATTTCGAATATTTCCTATTGCGAAATTAGCTTCGGCTACCATTAGCTGGGCACAGGATACTAGACTGCTAGGACTAGGACTGGGCGCTGGGGCCTACTGGGAATTAACTGGACAGAAAATTACCGACGGTAGTGCACAAAGGCCCGGTTGGCTTCCGCCATCCGGTGCAATTCCTCCCTTCTACGGACCGCGGAGCCCTCGCCACGGGACGCGTCCATCAATTCTTGTGCCAACCCCCTGCGCATGGGCATCCCGGTACGGGACCTGGCCCCTCTAATGAGCCAGCGCATGGCGAGCGCCTCGCTGCGTGCCGCACGGAGCTCCGTGGGCACTTGGATGGTGGACCCGCCGATACGCTTCGGCCGGACCTCCACCGCGGGAGTGGCATTTCTTAATGCTTGTTGGAAGACCTCCAGGGGTTCCCTGTTGGACTCTTCCTGAATGATGTCGAGCGCGTTATAGGTGATGCGCTGGGCGACAGTCTTCTTGCCCTTGATCATCACTCTGTTAATGAACCTGGCCAGTTCCACATCGCCGAAGCGGGGGTCTGGCGCTATGATTCTTCTTTCAGCGCGTCGTCTTCTAGACATAGGTATTCACACCTGCGTTTGGTTCCAACCTGGGCCCAGGGAGAATCGTTAAATGAGATGTCCTTTGCGGGACGTCTCCGAGGTAGTGGAAGCCGTGGAAACCGGCTAATCGCCACCGCGGGGCCTTACCGCCCCGTATTTACTGCGGCCTTGCCGGCGGTCTGGAACACCCTCACAGTCGAGAGCGCTGCGGACAACGTGGTAACGGACACCCGGAAGGTCTTTGACGCGGCCGCCTCTGATCAACACTACCGAGTGTTCCTGGAGGTTATGCCCTTCACCGCCGATGTAGGCAGTGACTTCTACCCCATTGGTGAGACGGACCCTGGCGATCTTCCGAAGGGCCGAGTTCGGCTTCTTCGGGGTCATGGTCCGCACCTGGATGCAGACTCCGCGACGCTGCGGACAACCGGGGCCCCACTTTACCCTGTTAGTAAGGGAATTTTGAACCCAATGCATGGCCGGAGCCTTGGTCTTTTTGCGGACCGGCTTTCGACCATTCCTGACAAGCTGGTTTACTGTAGGCATAGGAAAATCCCCTCGCTCGTTTGGGCACGATATATAACTCTATCAATCGAGTCTGAGAATGTCAACAGAAATTACACGTGATTCGCCTGTAATATCACTTGACAATAACCTGCCCAAATTATGCGCCTTTTTCGGCGCCGATTCCAATCTTCTTGACAACCCGTCTGGCCAAACATAAAGTAGCCCAGAAGCAGCCGCAAAACCCTGCCCGCATAACCAATTTCGCCGATCTATCCCTCGGCCTCAAGAACGCCGGGGGTTTTTAATGCCATGAACCAACACACCGCCACACTCCATCTATCATCCGCACCCGCGCCGGAAGACCTCAGATGACCACCAACCAACAGGGCACCAAAGCTACCATCGTGGCCGTCGGCCCCGGCGACAACGGCTTTCTGACCCTGAAGGGAAGGCAGGCCATAGAGGAAGCCGACCTGGTGGCCGGGTTCGAGACCGTCTTGAACGTGATCAAACCCTTCGCGGGCAAGGCCGAACTGTGCTCCATGGCCTACCGCGACCAGGAAGCGGTACTGGACTACGCGGTGGGCAAAGTCAAGGACGAGGGCAAGAGCCTGGTGGTCTGCGCCTGGGGCGATCTGAACGTCTCCGCCAGGGAACTCCTGGACCGGGTGCGCCGCCGCGTCGACCACGTGGAGCTGATCCCCGGCATAAGCTCCGTGCAGATCGCCATGTCCCGGGCCGGCATCTACCTGGAGGAGTCGGTCTTCATCACCCTCCACCTCAGGGACGGCGCCGGTTCAGCGCTAGACGAGTTGGTCCACTATCTAAAGGAGGGACAGCGTAACGTCATCCTGCTGCCCCGCCCCTACGACCTGATGCCCGCGAGCATCGCCGGCGATTTGATAAAGGCCGGGGTCTCCGGGGATCGACCGATGACGGTCTTCCAGCGGCTGACCCACGACGATGAGCAGTCCTGGAGCGGCACCGTCAGCGAATGCACCGCCATCACCGCCGAATTCAGCGACCTATCTTTAATGATTTTTCACCGGCCTCAATCCGACCATTAAGGTAGCGGGGAGAGACCGGGAGGGTTTGTCCCGATTTGATCCTTTTTGTTACCACCGCCGATACCGACCTGCTGACCGCTGACCGGGCGGTCCAGGGCCTGCCCGGAGAATTTCCCGAGGTCAAGGCCTACAACCCCGCCAACCTCGCCACGGAAGAAGAGCAGGGAGAGATACTGGCGGCCGCCGGTAACGCCGATGTGGTGGTGCTGCGTCTTTTGGGCGGCAAACGGGCCATGCCCGAGACCTTCGACCCCCTGGTACGGCTCTGTCACGAGCGGGGCATCCCCCTCATCGCCTGTCCCGGCCACCAGGAATGGGACCAGGAACTGGTCACCGCCTGCACCGTCCCTCCCTCGGAACTGGACACCGTCTTCTCCTATCTGATACGCGGCGGGGTGCCCAACTTCCAGAACCTATTCCTCTTCCTGAGCGACTCCTATCTGGGCTCGGACTACGGCCACGAAGCCCCGGCCGAAGTGCCCTGGGAGGGCGTTTACCACCCCGACGAGGCCGACGGCATGGACGCCGAGACCTTCGTCGCCAGCCGGTTCCAGCCGGACCGGCCCAGCGTTGCCCTGCTGTTCTACCGGGCCCACTGGATGAGCGGCAACCTCCTGACCATCGACGCATTGATTCGGCGGTTCGAGGAGCTGGGCGCCAACGTGCTGCCGGTCTATTCCTTCAGCCTGAAGCACAACCCCGAGGGCGACGGCCAGGTCAACCGCACCTTTTCCGAGATCCTATGCGGCCCCGACGGTCAGCCCCGGGTCCACTGCATCGTCAACACCATGGGCATGTCCATGACCGACCTGGACCAAGACGGCGCCACCTTCGCCACCGGTCCCCAGGTCGACTATCTGGACCAGCTGAACGTGCCCATCATCCAGGGAATCTTCAGCACCGGCAGCGAGGCCGATTGGGAGAAAAGCGACCTGGGTCTTGGTCCCATCGACACCGCCATGAGCGTGGCCCTGCCCGAGTTCGACGGCCGCATCATCACCGTCCCCATCTCGTTCAAGGAAGAGGTATCGTCCAATTCTCCCGGACAAAACGGGAAAATGGACGCCCGCTTGCAGAGAAACCTGCCCCGGACAGACCGGGTGGAC
The DNA here is from genome assembly GCA_002721995.1 of Chloroflexota bacterium. Lineage (GTDB taxonomy): Bacteria > Chloroflexota > Dehalococcoidia > Lucifugimonadales > UBA3495 > UBA9611. Next base: position 3,678 of record PBMF01000010.1, on the reverse strand, counting down.
TTTCTGGCGCGGCTGGCGGTGAAATGGGCTGGACTCAGGCTCAAGCCCAATTCGGAAAAGAAGATCGCCATCATCCTCAGCAACTATCCCACAAAGGACGCCCGGGTGGGGAACGCCGTGGGCCTGGACACCCCAGCCTCGGTGGTGAACATCCTGAACGCCATGAAGGACGCCGGTTATCACGTGACCGACATCCCGGCCGACGGCGACGAACTGGTGCACCGGATCATCGAACGGTGCAGCAACGACACCGACACCCTAACCGAAGAACAGCTGCGGCTGGCCGCCGGTCACGTCAGCAGCCGGGAATACCAGGGCTGGTTCGACACCTTCCCCAAGCAGGTGCAGGAGGAACTGGTGGAGGCCTGGGGCCCACCGCCGGGCCGGGTCTACCGCACCGGCGACAACCTGGCCATCGCCGGCATCGACCTGGGCAATGTTTTTGTGGGCCTGCAGCCGCCCCGCGGGTTCGGCGAGAACCCCATCGCCGTCTACCACAGCCCCGATCTGGCCCCCACCCACCATTACGTGGCCTACTACCGCTGGGTCCGGGACATCTTCCAGGCCGACGCCATGGTCCACGTCGGCAAACACGGCACCATGGAATGGCTGCCCGGCAAGGGCATCGGCCTGGCTAACACGTGCTATCCAGAGGTGACGCTGGAAGACGTGCCCCTGTTCTACCCCTTCATCATCAACAACCCCGGCGAGGGCGCCCAGGCCAAACGCCGCGCCCACGCCACCATCGTCGACCACCTGATCCCGGCCATGACCACCGCCGACAGCTACGGCGACATCGCCCGGCTGGAGCAGCTCATGGACGAGCACTACCAGTGCCAGACCCTGGACCCGGCCAAGCTGCCACTTCTGGAGGGACAGATCTGGGACATGGTGCGCCAGGCCGACCTGGACCGGGACCTGGGCGTGGATGAGAGGCCCGACGACTTCGGCGATTTTCTGCTGCACATCGACGGGTATCTCTGCGAACTGAAGGACGCCCAGATACGGGACGGTCTGCACACCCTGGGCGAGGTACCCCGGGACGAGCAGATGACTGGACTGTTGTCGTCTCTCACCCGTCTCGACACCGGCGGGATACCCAGCCTCAGGCGTTCTTTGGCCGAGGCCATGGGCCTGGACTACTCCAGCCTGCTGAATGAGCCCTCGCTTCCCGCTCCGGACCCGGTGCCCGTGCCATTGGCCCAGGGCGACGGCACACCGCTGCGCACCCAGGGCGATCTGTTGGAACGCATCGAAGACCTGTCCCGGTCGGCCTACCAGACCCTGGACTCGGGCGGGTTCAACCGTCAGGACGTGGCAGGCACCGTGGAGCAACTCCTGGGCGCAAGCGACGCCCAGACCAGCCACGTTTTGAACTATGTGACCGAATCCCTGCATCCAGCCCTTTTGCGCACCACCGATGAGATAGGAAACCTACTGCGGGGATTGGATGGCCAGTTCGTGCCGGCCGGCCCCAGCGGCGCACCCACCAGGGGCATGGCCAACATCCTGCCCACCGGCCGCAACTTCTACTCAGTGGACCCCAAGACCATCCCGTCCCCAACCGCCTGGGAGATGGGCACCGGGCTGGCCGACGCCCTACTCCAGGTCTACCTGGAAGAGGAGGGCGGCTACCCGGAGATGGTGGGACTGGTCATCTGGGGCACCTCGGCCATGCGCACCCACGGCGACGACATCGCCCAGGTGTTGGCTCTGCTGGGTGTGAAGCCGGTCTGGCAGGAAGAGAGCCGCCGCATCACTGGCCTGGAAGTCATTCCCCTGCCTGAGTTAGGCCGGCCCCGGATCGACGTCACAGTGCGCATCAGCGGTTTCTTCCGCGACGCCTTCCCCAACCTGATCGAGCTTTTGGACCAGGCGGTGGAACTGGTGGCATCGCTGGACGAATCACCCGACGACAACATGATCATAAAGCATCTGCAGGAAGACCGGAACGCCTCCCCGGCGGAGGGCGAAGAGACCCAGTCCGAGGGCAACCCGGCCCTCTTCCGCATCTTCGGCAGCAAGCCGGGCACCTACGGGGCCGGGATATTGGGGGCCATCGACGAGCGCAACTGGGAGACGGTCCAGGACCTGGCCGAGGTCTACACGGCCTGGGGTGGTTACGCCTACTCCCGCCAGGATTTCGGTGTCCATGCCCGCGGCGAGTTCCGGCGCCGGTTCAGCCAGATCGTGGTGGCGGCCAAGAACCAGGACAACCGTGAGCACGACATCTTCGATTCCGACGACTACATGCAATATCACGGCGGGATGATCGCCACCGTCAGAGCGCTGACGGGCAACAATCCCCAGCAGTTCTTCGGCGACAGTTCGGACCCCACACGGGCCCGGGTACGCAAGCTGGAGGACGAGGCCAGGCGGGTGTTCCGCACCAGGGTGGTGAACCCCAAGTGGATCGACTCCATGAAGCGCCACGGCTACAAGGGGGCCTTCGAACTGTCGGCCACCGTGGACTACATGTTCGGCTACGACGCCACGGCCCAGGTCATCGAGGACTGGATGTACGAGAACGTCACCGAGTCCTACGTGTTGGACCCGGAGACCCAGCAGTTCTTCCAGCAGAGCAACCCCTGGGCGCTCAGGGACATCGTGGAACGGCTGTTGGAGGCCATCGAGCGGGGCATGTGGGAGAACCCGCCGCCGGACATGAAAGAGAAGCTCCAGCAGATGTTCTTGGACCTGGAGGCCGACCTGGAAGCCCGTCAAGAAGGGCCGCAGGCTTAAGAAACACCTCCCTCATCCATACCAAAGTCTGCATCTGTCATCCCGAGGCGTCAGCCGTGGAATCTCGTTGCCTCTGCACCGCCGTGGCGCAGGAACAAAGAGACCCCTCGCTTCACTCGGGGTGATAGACCGTGTGGATTTTTCTGCCAAACCACACCTTCGGCTTCACCACACCTCACCTGCATTGATACTAATCATCGGCAATTTCAGTCATAATTACCTATTGACCACAGTTGGCAAAGAGGCTATTATTCGCGGCGAAGGCCAGTCTTGAGGCTGGGTCTTCGTTTAACAACCTGCATTGGCCGTCTGGTCGTCCCGATTCGATTGGGGCTGAAAAGGGAAGCCGGTTAGAGTCCGGCGCGGTCCCGCCACTGTAACCAGCGTCTCCGCCCAAAAGGGGAAACGCTGGAAGCCAGAGACCTGCCTGCGGCCGACTTGGAGACCTTCGCGGAAGGGGGTAAGAGTAATTATGATGACTCCGCCTGACCCCGTTGGTCGGGCTTTTTTTATGCCCGGCTGGACGGACATTCGGGCAAATCGATTAAAACCGAAAATATAGGTAAAATCGAAAGCATAGGTTGTATGGGGCTATGGCCCGATGGGCTATAATCCTGGTGGTCTTTAGCAACTCCAGCCGGTTGGGGCAGCCCACCGGCCGTTATCTGAAACTGGACCAAAGGGAAAATCTTAGGAGAGGATGACATGGTAGAAGTACTACGACAGTCCATAGGTAATAGAGAAGTTTCGCGATGGCTCCCGGCCGTGTTTGCGGCGACCGTCGCTTTGTATTTCGTCGGCTACGTTGACGGCGCCGTCCAGGGTTCGTTCTTGGGTTCCAAGATGGCCTTCGTTCACGAGGCTTTCCACCACGCCCGCCACGTTGCCCTGATGTGCCACTAGGCCCTGACACGCCGTAAGGCTTGGAGTTCGCTC
>PBMF01000009.1 GCA_002721995.1 Chloroflexota bacterium | reverse complement strand
CTTGGACTTCTGCTGAGCCCGTGTCTTTGTCGTTGATCCGGTATTCCTGGATAATCCGCGCTTTGGTCTGTCCGTCTAGCATTAGATGTGTGTACGCTTCTCTCTTTCCTTCTCTTTTACGTTGCGCCGAATTATAGCATAGGGCCATTTGACGGGCAATGGAGGATGGGGCCTTACCGCCGGGACCCGTTAGGAGCGCCAGGTTTGTGATAGGCTCGATTTGGCCCATTATTTCATGGGATTCTTGCCGTATAAAATTTGTGGATGGTTATGCCGATCAGCAAAGATGATGTCAGGGAAATGGTCTGGTCCGCCATAGAGGAGGCGGGCGCGGCCCACACCAAAAAGGTCCACGACCGTATTCCCTTTTTCCGGGGCGCAGAGCAGGCCGCCGAGCGGGTTTTTGAACTGGAGGTCTGGCAGAACGCACGGGTGATAAAGGGCAACCCGGACAAGCCCCAGGGTCCGCTGCGCAAGCGTGCCCTGGAAGAGGGCAAGACGGTCTACATGGCCGTGCCCCGGTTGAAACAGGAGAAGTGCTTCGTGGAACTGGACCCGGCGGTGCTGGGCGCGTCACCGTCCGAGGCGTCCACCATCTCCGGTGCGTTCCGTCACGGGCGGCTGGTGGCGGTGGAGGAGATGCGGCCCGTGGACCTGGTCATATCCGGGTCGGTGGCCGTGAACCGACAGGGCACGCGCGTCGGCAAGGGTGGCGGGTTCGCCGACCTGGAGTACGGACTGGCCATCGCCGCCGGCGTGGTCAGCCCCGAGACCCCGGTGGTCAGCACCGTCCACGCCATGCAGGTATTGGATACGGAGCTGCCGTGGACCCACCACGACGTGTGCCTGGACTTCATAGCCACACCGGACGAGTTGATTAGGTGCGATGGCGGGATGCCCAGGCCCCAGGGCATCTACTGGGAGGACCTGGACGAGGCCAAGATACGGAAGATTCCCGTGCTGCAGAAACTGCGGGCGTCGATGGGACCGGTCGCTTAACCCACCACGTTGAAGCTGCTGGGCAGGCCATGACGTCCGGTGGCGGCCAGGACCAGGTCGGGCGCGAGTCCACGGTGCAGGGCCAGTTGCCCCAGTAACAGCAGGGCGGTCTCCATGGCCTTTTCGGGAGGTTGGGCGTCCACGCCCACGGCCTTGGCCAGGTCCATGGTGTGTATCACCAACTCGAAGGTGCGGCTCGGCAGGTAGTCGATGAGCCGCATGCCGCCGGTGGGGACGTTCAGGATGTAGTCGTCGGGCAGCTCTGCCAGCTTGTTCTTCACGTACATCTGGAAGCCGCGGACCATCATCTTGGGGTCGTCGATGATTTCCAGTCCCGCAGCGCGGCCCCACTCGGCCACCTGCTTGGGGTCGGCCAGGCTCTCGAAGGCTTTGATGAAGTATCCCACTGGGGTCTCCACCTCCACCTTGTCGGCCGGTTTCTCGGCGTAGCTGAGGACGTTGGTGAAAGAGCGGTAGGTGTGACCCGCCAGGTCCCGGGCACACCACTCGCCCAGGGCCGGGACTTCCCAGCCGTCGATGTCCACCTGGTCAACGACGCCGGCGAAGAATTCTCCCGCCTCCAGGTAGGCCGCTCGTATTTCCTGACCGCTCATCTAATCTACCTGTCTGAACAAAGCCAATTCCGTTCTGGGGTAACACTCCACCTATGTCACCCTGAGCGAAGCGAAGGGTCTGCCAATCTTCACCTTGGCAGATTCTTTCCCGACTAGTCGGGACTCCGCTCCTCAGAATGACATACGCGATGATGGCTTCGAGGCTAGGGTTGGCCCACCTCGCCCTCAACATTCAGGGATTTCATCAGGTCGGAGAGTTGGCCCCAGGTCTCGTCCTCGATGAAGATGCCGTCCCGGCGGCGCTCCTGTTCCTTCTTGTACTCAATCTCGCCGGGGTAGAGCACCTCGGTGAACCCGGCGGCGGGGGGAGAGTCCTTGATGTACTTCACGAACTCGCCCATGTCCTTCTTGAACTCGTTCACCTCCCGGAAGTGGGACAGGTTGAAGGCGGCGATGAAAACGCCGTCGTTGTGTCGGCCCTCGGGGTCGATGCCGAAGCCCAGTCCGGTGAGGAGTCCGGAGAAGACCTCCACCATGAAGGACAGGGCGTAGCCCTTGTGGGCCTGGTCTACGCCCACGGGCAGAATCGCTCCGCCGGAGAAGTAGTCGTTGGGGTTGGTGGTGGGGTTGCCGTCCTTGTCGACGATCCAGCCCAAGGGGATGTCCTCCTTGCGGTTGCGGGCCAGGGCGATCTTGCCCAGGGCCACGGTGCTGGAGGCCATGTCCATGAGCACGGGGCCGTCCAGGTTGCTGGGCATGCCGATGCAGATGGGGTTGGTGCCCAGTTTGCGGGCCACGCCGCCGAAGGGGGCCACGTGCTTCGGAGCGGCGCCGGAGTCGGCGGTGATCATGCCTATCATGTCTTCAGCGGCCATCATGGTGGGGTAGTCGCCGAGCCGGCCGATGTGGCTCTGATGGTAGACGGTTACCGCGCCCACGCCGTTGGTCTTGGCCTTCTCGATGGCCATGCGGGTGGCCTTCTCGGTGACTACGAAGCCGAAGCCCCAGTTGCCGTCGATGACGGCGGTGCAGGGGGCCTCTTTCACAACGTCGAAGCGTGCGCCGGGGACGATGTGTCCGGCGTCGATGCGGTCGACATAGGTGGGGGTCTGGATGATGCCGTGGGAGTCGTGGCCGCACAGGTTGGCCTTGACCAAGTGGTTGGCGACGATCTCCGCTTCCTCTTCGGGGGTGCCCTTGGCGCGGTAGATGTGGTAGGCGACCTTGTGCAGGTATTCAGGCGTGAAAACAGGCATGGTTCAACCTCGGTGGGAAAGTGGCATAAGTCTAGTACCGGGGGTGGGGTTTGTCCACCGGGTTTTACCCCTGGGTTAGCCTGCCGGGGACTGCTTGTTGGCCCCCTACAACCATGCTATTCTTTTATTTGACGTGCCCCTGTAGCTCAGTGGATAGAGTGCCGGCCTCCGGAGCCGGAGACGAGAGTTCGACCCTCTCCGGGGGTACCATTTTTCTTCCTCATTTTCACCGGCCCAGCCGGTCTCCGGGTCTCTCTCTTATCATCGGGGTGTAGCCCAGCGGTAGGGCGCCTGCTTTGGGAGCAGGAGGTCGGGAGTTCGATTCTCCCCACCCCGACCATTTTATTCGTGCCTGAAATGGCTTTTTCTCCCCTACTCCTAAAGCTTCCATTATTAGTTTTTGCCACTTTTTTTCCGTGATAGACTGAATCACTCCTGGGTTTCAATTTTCTCCGCGGCATGAACCGCTTCAGATTGAGGTCACGGCATGGTCCGTTGGGCAGATATTCCCCCACCCCTACAGGAAAACTTCACGAGAAGAGCTTTTCAGCCTTTCGAGCGGACGGCCTGGGTTGAACCACCCAGACTAGCCGATGCCCGGATAGCAGTCATAACCACGGCCGCGATCCACCGCGCTGATGACCGACCATTCGGAGGGCACGAGGGCGATTACCGGATCATTCCGGGCGATGTCTCATACGCCGACCTGGCTATGACCCACTCAAGCGTCAATTTCGATCGCAGCGCCTATCAGCAGGACGTGAACGTCTGTTTTCCACTAGAGCACCTGCAGACCCTTGTGGACTCAGGCGAGATCGGTTCTGTCTCGAACTGGCACTACTCCTTCATGGGATCAACAGCCCCCGAACGCATGGAACCGGCAGCGAAAGAGGTCTGTAAACAGCTTCGGGACGACGACGTAGATCTGGTTCTACTGATTCCCGTTTGACCCGGCTGCACACGCGCCGTAGGCGTGCTCTCCCAGTTCATCGAGCGGCCTGTATCGGACGGCGGCGCCGAGATTGCCACGGTCCAGATCAGTTTAGTCAGGCCGGTGACTGAAGCCACAGCGCCACCGCGGGCGCTGTGGGTTCCGTTCAATTTTGGCCGCCCTTTGGGCCCCCCAGGCCGTCCTGACATTCAGCTTGAAGTTCTCCGGAGCACTTTGGCTCTCGTGGACCAGGCGTCAGGCCCGGCGTTGATCGACTACAACGGCGAAGAGGGTGATGACGCTGTCGAAGATGAGGCATGGTCATGCCCGGTAACCTTCCCTGCTCCAGCCCCCGAGAGCGAGGCCGACGCGTTGACGGCCCAACTGCAACAGGAAGCCCAGCTGCTTCGGCCCTGGTTCGATGAAGGGCTGCGAACACGCGGCCGCACCTCCGTCGGCACCAGCGGTAAGGGAGCTGATTCGGTGGACGAGATGCTTAGGGTGTTGGCGAGGTTCGCGGTAGACGGCGAATTGGCGGTGCCAGACGGCTTCAGTCATCCGATGCCCCAGTTACTGCGGTTCATCACCGACGACGTCAGAGATTTCTACAACGAGGCTGCCATATCGAAGCCCGGCTCCAAGTTCCCTACGCCGCAGGAGCTCTTGGATTGGTTCTTCCTGGAGACTGTCGCCGGTGAGGTTTTCTACCAAGTGCGGGAGAAACTTCTAGCCGCAGACATGCTGGTGCTGACTGCCAAGGGTCTAGAAGATGATGAGATCGACGTTCGCCTTTCGCTTGCAAAGGGGACAACGGCTGCGAAGTCGGTCGGTCTTTTGAAAAGTCCCGGGGTTAAACGCGAGCTGCTGCAGAAGTCGGCGGAAGTATTTCAAGCCAACCAGCCCAACCGGCTCTCCTGGACGATAGTTCCCATCGCCATGCGTGATTGCCGTGATGAACGTGTGGCCGCAAGAGCAGAAGCGGGAAAAGGTTAGGCGACGCTTCATAAGGAGTGGCGTTGGGATGCATCTGCCGTATTACGGAGATATACTATATGCAGTTCCAACCCGAGCGGGCGTAACTCAGGGGTAGAGTACTTGCTTCCCAAGCAAGATGCCTCTGGTTCGAACTTCATGGCGACTGCTTAGTAAGCAGGGGCACTGCCGGGATTCCCATCTCTTCTCACACCGGCTTTTCACCACTTTAGTTTCAAATTTCCCTATTTTTTCCCTACTGCTATCCTTTTGCTGTGTCCGGTTGTTATATCGGATAACTGGCAATATGGACTTGTAAGCGATCTTCGGTAAGACGAAGAGGCGGCGCTAGTCCTCTCCGCTCAAGGGGGAGACCGGGACGCCTTTGCCCAGCTCTACGAGGCCAACGTGGAGCGGGTCTACCGGTATCTGCCGGCCCGGCTCCCCTGACCCTGGATGCGATTGAGGAATTTGCCGTCGTTGACCGTATGGTCCACGCCAGCCGGCAGCGCTACGCCAAGGCGATAAACGCTGTCCACGACGAGATCTAGGCCCTATCTAGGCCCTGCGGAGACCGGCCGGACGGCCGCGGTCCTGCCCCAAAGTGATTCCGGCTTCCTTCTTACCCAACGCCTTGGATAGTGGGTATACTTGCGCCCAGAATCTGCGGCCTCTTAGCCGTGGTCCATCCCATGGCATTAGGCCAAGTCTGGAGTTTACCCATGCAACAGAAGCAGCTGGAAGGGAAGATAGCCATCGTCACCGGAGCGGCCAGCCCGCGCGGGCTGGGCCGGGCCATGACGGAGGCGCTGGTCAGGGCCGGGGCCCGGGTGTCCATGACGGATATCAACCAGCAGTGGCTGGATGAAACCTCCAATTACATGCGGGAGATAGCCGGCGACGACTGCGTCATGACCCAGGTGGTGGATGTGTCGTCCTTCGGGGAAGCCGAGCGTTCCGTGGAGCGCACAATCGAGGAACTGGGTGGGCTGCACATCCTGGTCAACAACGCCGGCGTCGCGCCCCGCAACATGCTCATGGGCGGGGAGACCGGCAACAAATTCTGGGAAGTGTCCGCTGAGGAATGGGACCGGGTGGTGGGCGTCAACAGCAACGGGCCGTTCTACATGACCCGTAGCGTGGTGCCCCACATGCTGGCCCAGGGCTGGGGACGCATCATTGGGGTCACCACCAGCATGAACACCATGTACCGGGCGGGCGGCACTCCCTACGGTCCGTCCAAGGCCGCCCACGAAGCCCTGGTGGCCATGGCGTCCCGGGAGTTGGAAGGCACAGGCGTCACCGTGAACGTCCTGGTCCCGGGCGGGATGGCCAGTACCGACCTTATCCCCGATGACACCGCCCACCAGCGGGAGAACATGATCGACCCCATGGTGATGCAGAAGCCGGTGGTCTGGCTGGCGTCTGAGGAGTCGGATGGCATCAACGGCCAACGCTTCATAGGCTACTACTGGGATGAGGATCTCCCGTTGGAAGAACGGCTTGCCAAATCCGCCGCCCCTGCCGCCTGGCCCCAGTTGGGCGCCCAAGCCATCCGGCTGAACCAGTAACATCTCTGGGACCGGTTTGAACGTCCTCAGACGTTTTCCGCCCTTCGCCGCCTCTACTCAGCCCGTATCCCAGGGCCTGGCCGGCAACTGGCGGCAGCTAGCCCTGCTGGTGGCCGCCAACATGTTCGTCGGCGGCATGGTGGGCATGGAACGCACCATCCTGCCCGGCCTGGCCGAAGAGGAGTTCGGTGTCACGTCTAAGACGGCGGTGGTCTCGTTCATCGCCACCTTCGGCCTGGCCAAGGCGTCGTCCAATCTGCTGGTGGGTTCCCTCTCCCAAAGGTTCACCCGCCGCCGCATCCTCATCGCGGGGTGGTTGATCGGCATTCCGGTGCCCCTGATTCTAGTCTAGGCCCCGGCCTGGGGATGGGTGATCGGAGCGAACCTGCTCCTGGGCGTGAACCAGGGGCTGGTCTGGTCCATGACAGTGAACATGAAGATGGACCTGGCCGGGCCCCGCTGGCGGGGAGTGGTGCTGGGGTTCAACGAGTCAGCCGGGTACCTATCTCTTGCCGTGATGGCGTTCTTGACCGGGGTGATCGCCGACTCCTATGGGCTGCGGCCCGAACCCTTCTACCTGGGCATCGGAATTGCCGCCGGAGGCCTGGCCCTGTCGGCACTGTTCATCCGGGACACCGCCGCCCACCTGTTGCTGGAGACGGTGAATTCGGGGGTAAGCCGGGCTGCGTCGTCCTTCTACACCAATTTTGCCGCCGCCACCTGGCGCAGACCGGAGCTGGTGGGCATCACCCAGGCGGGGCTGGTCAAGAACCTGAACGATGGCGTGGCCTGGGGCATATTCCCCCTTTACTACGCCGACCAGGGCCTGTCCATCGACCGGATAGCGGTGCTGGTGGCCGTCTATCCCCTGGTCTGGGGTGTATTGCAGCTTGCCACCGGTTGGGCCAGCGATATCCTGGGCCGGAAGCCGCTGATAGTAACGGGGATGGTGTTGCAGGGCGTTGCCATCTCACTGACGGCCGGAGTCGATTCCTACTGGAATCTGGATCGCGGCCATGTCGGTGCTTGGTCTGGGGACCGCCCTGGTGTACACGACCTTGCTGGCGGCGGTGGGCGACGCTGTTCCCGCCCAGGAGAGGGCGTCTGTGTTGGGGGTCTACCGGTTCTGGCGGGACGCGGGGTTCATATTCAGGGCGCTCATGGCGGGAATCTTAGCAGATCTGGCCGGGTTCCGCCCTGCCATCCAGACCGTGGTAGCCCTAACCGCCGGTTCCGGCCTGCTTGCTTTAGTCACCATCAAAGGCCGCGAAGAAGCCGCACAGTTCCTTCCCCCGCCCGGGGGGAAGGTTAGGATGGGGGTGACGCCACTGGACCAACCCCTTCACAACACCAAAATCCGCCCCTCAACCCCAGCCTCACCCACATCCAGCAGCCCGATGGACGGCACCAGCTTGAACCGCCGCTTGCCCGCGGCGCCCGGGTTGAAGAACTTCAACGGCCCCCGGTCCTCGTGGAAGGCGATGTGGCTGTGGCCGTAGACGACCACATCTGCTCCAGCCTCCAGATAGGGCGACAGGCCAGCGGTGTCCCCCTCCTTGGGTACTTTTACGATGTGGGTCAGGTAGATGCGGCAGCCGCCCAATGGGATGGTCTCCACCTCGGGGTAGAGGGATTCCGGGCCTTCACGGTCGTTGTTGCCCCGCACTGCGGTCACGGGCGCGATCTCTGATAGCTGCTCGATTATCCCGCCTTTGCCGATGTCGCCGGCGTGGAGGATGTGCTCCACGCCATCAAGCAGCGACGGGACACGAGGGTCGTAGAACCCGTGGGTATCCGAGACTACGCCAATCAACATGGGCCCCATTATTCCACACCCGGCGTTTGGGGTATATTAGGCCCATGCCGGAAGCACCCGACCTGGAAGTTATCAAGGAATACCTGAACGCCAACCTACAGGACGCTCCTGTAGAGTCCTGCAAGGTGCTGCGGCCCACGGTGGTGCGTTCATTGGCGGGTGAGGTGAGCGGAGACCTGCCAGGCAGGAAGTTGTTGGACGCCCAAAGGCGCGGCAAGTTCCTGACACTGCGGTTCTCCGGCGGACGCAGCCTGGTGATAAACCCCATGCTCACCGGCGCCATTCAGCACTGTGCCGACAGCGTGCGTGTCCAGAAGAAGACGTGCATCTCCTTGGTAGTGGGCGGCGGCATGGAGCTGCGCTACCTGGACGACCGTCAGATGGGCAAGGTCTACTACATCGACAACGGAGAGGACGGCGGTCAGGCCCAAGACGACCAGGTGCCCCAGTACACTGGGTTGGGGCCGGACGTGCTCTCTGGGATTTCCTTGGAGGAGTTCCAGGCGCGGCTCAAGAAGTTCAACGGGGAGATCAAGGGAGTGCTCACCCGTGGTGCGTTCATCTCTGGCATCGGCAACGCCTACTCGGACGAGATTCTGTTCGCCGCCGGGATTTCTCCCTTCAAGAAGTGCCGAGCATTGAAGCCCGATGAGCTCAAGGCCCTCCACGCCCAGTGCCGCCAGGTGCTGGAAGAGGCCACCGACACCCTTCGCGAACGCATGGGCGACGATATTCACAAGAAGGTCCGCGACTTCTTGAAGGTCCACAACAAGGGTGGCCAGCCGTGCCCCAACTGCGGCGGCAACATTACCCAGCTAAACGCCAACCAGCGCATCACCAGCTACTGTCGCAAGTGCCAGCCGGGTTTTTTGGTTAGGAATTAACTACTCCGCCGTCCAGGTCACTCTTCTGTCATCCTGAGCGAAGCGAAGGATCTGCCAAGGTACACTTCGCTGCCGAAGCGCTGTTCAGAAACAGGACTGGGACAGGTGGGTTGGCAGATTCCTCGGCTGGCGCCTCGGAATGACAGTGGGCTGGGGTAGGCGGCGTGGTTTTAGCGGGTTCCCAAAAATCCGGTTGAAATTGGTTGAAACTGCCTGGATTTGTCGGGCGAAGAGGGATATATTGCTACGGTCGTGGATTGGTTCGCCACCCGTTTCAACCGGGATGCAGATGGCGATCGGTCCGCGAAGGCGATACCGGGACCGGGCCGCAGACCCCTCCCGCTTTCCCCTCAACCGGGCATGCCGTATAATTAGTCCGACCCTTTTTAAGGGCCTATACCTATTCCAATCGGCTATGCCTAGCTGAGAAACCCAACGGAAGTGACCAACAATGGAAGTAGTTTTCATTCAGGACGTACCCAATAAGGCCCGGGCCGGCGAGGTCCGCCGCGTTCCAGACGGGTACGCCCGCAACTATCTTTTGCCCAAGGGGTTCGCGGAGATCGCCACTCCTGAGGTGCTGAAGCGCATCCACAAGATTACCGCCGTTGGGGATGAGATACGTGTCCGCGAGACCGCCATCATGGAAGAACTGGCGGGCGCTCTGAACGACCAGACCATCACCCTGACCGCCAGGGTCACTCCCACGGGCCGTTATTACGGCGCCATCACCAGCACCCACATCGCCATGGAGCTTTCTGAGCAGACCAGCCGTGAAGTGGACCGCCGCGTGGTGGAGATCTCCGAGCCCATCCGGGAGCCCGGTGAGTACGATGTTCTGCTTCGGTTGTCCACCGAAGTCACGGCCACCATCCACGTCAACGCCGATGTGGAAGAATAGGTGAATGTACGCTGAGAAGCTCTTACCCCATGACTTGGAGGCGGAGGAAGCGGTTGTTGGGTCGGTCTTAATCGATGGGGACTGCTTCTCTCGTATAGCCGCATACCTCAAACCCGACGATTTCTACCGGGAGAGGAACCAGTTGTGCTTCGCCGCCTGCGAAGCCCTCTTCCAACGGGACGAGGTGATCGACCAGGTAACCCTGGCCAGGGAACTGAGCCGCTCCAGCCAACTGGAGACGGTGGGCGGCATGGCCTATCTCAGCCACCTGATCTCCGTTACCCCGACCTCGGCCCACTCCGAACATTACGCCAATGTTGTGGCCCGCACCGCTACCATGCGGAAGCTCATCGACGCCGCTTCCCGCATCTCGGCCATGGGCTACCAGGACACCGACGACGTTGATGCCACCATCCGCCAGGCGGAGGACGTGCTGTTCACCGTCCGCGGCACCGACACCCAGCGCGGCTTCGTCCCTCTGCGGCAGATCTATGACCAATACCTGGAAGACCGTGCCGCCATCGCCGACCCTGTATCAGAAAACACCGGCCCGGTCATGTCCGGCTACACCGACTTGGACGAACTTCTGGGTGGTGTCCAGCGTTCGGACCTGGTCATCCTGGGCGCCCGCCCTTCACTGGGCAAGAGCACCCTGGCCCTGAACATCTGTCTCAACGCCGCCAAGAACGGCTCTTCGGCCGGTTTCTTCAGTCTGGAGATGAGCCGGGAGCAGCTGGCTCTCAGGATTCTCTCTTCCGAGGCTGAGATCGACTCCCACCGCCTGCGTCTGGGCCTATATACCGAGGCGGAGGAGCAGCGCATCATCGATGCCATCGGTCAGCTTTCCGACCTGCCGGTCTTCATCGACGACACCCCCTTCCAGAGCATGATTGAGATGCGGAGCAAGTCGCGCCGCCTGCTCTTGGAACACGGTCTGGACCTGCTGGTGGTTGACTACCTGCAGTTGATTCAGGGCCGGAGCCGCGGCGGCACCGAGAACCGGGTCCAGGAGATCAGCGAGATTTCCCGGTCCCTCAAGGGAATGGCCCGGGACCTGAACATCGCCCTAATCACCTGCTCCCAGCTCAGCCGTGGCGTGGAACAGCGGCCCGGCCACCGTCCCATGCTCTCCGACCTTCGGGACTCGGGAAGCATCGAGCAGGACGCCGACGTGGTCATGTTCCTGCACCGGGACGATGTCTACACTTCCGAAGAAGAGTGGGACCAGCAGTTCCCCGGCCGCCCCTACCCGAAAAACATAGCTGATCTGATCGTCGCCAAGCACCGGAACGGGCCCACAGGCAACGTCCAGCTCTACTTCCGGGACAACTTGGTGCGCTTCGACTCATTCGCCAGGGTGGACGACTTCTAAGGATGGTATTCTCGGGTTTTACCGGGAGCACGCTCTATACACCGGTGCCCAACCCTGTCTTCGGCCCCCTCTTGGAGCAGATTCAAGACCTGGCCGAACTCAAGGTTACGCTCCGTGGCCTCTGGCTGTTCCACCGCAAGCGCGGCCCGGTAAGGTCGGTCTCCCTGGACGAGTTCCTGGCAGACCGGACGCTGCTCAAAGGACTTAAGTCCGAAGGCAAAGACACCGCCGAGGAGATACGCCGGGGACTGCGCCTGGCCGTTACCCGGGGCACCTTCCTGACCCACCAGTTGGCCAACCGGTCAGACGGAACGGAGACGATTTTCCTGCTGAACACCGAAGCCGACCGGAGGGCGCTCGCGCGTCTGAAAACCGGCGAAGTAGCCAGCGAGATTGAAGAGGGGGCAGGGGAGCCTCCGGAGTTGGACAAGCCCAACATATTCGCACTTTATGAGGACGGCATCGGGGCCCTGTCGCCCCTGCTGGCCGAGGAACTGAAAGAGGCCGAGGCCCGGTACCCGGAGTCGTGGCTCCGGGAAGCCTTCGGCATCGCGGTGGCGGAGAACAAGCGAAGCTGGCGTTACGTGGCCGGCATCCTCAGGCGCTGGACCGCCGAGGGCAAGGAAAACAGGGGCGACTACGCCGCCAGTGGGGAGGTCGGAGAAGGGAATTATGGAAAGTCTGGGCGACATACTGAGAAGGATCAGCGTCAGAAATATCTCGAAGACTACCAACGGCGGCGGGGTAACACTCCCCGACAACGAGCCGGCCGTTGATCTCTGCCATCAGTGCAACGGCAGCGGTTGGGTCACCCGCCGCGTCCACATAGGCCACCCCGAATTCGGCCAGGCCATTCCCTGCACCTGCCAGCAGACCGAGGACACCACCACCCGCCTGGCTTCACTGCGCCGCTACAGCAACCTGGGCGCGCTGTCTCGCATCTCCTTCGCCACCACCAACCTGGACGGGCCGCTGCCCGACGCAGCCAGCCAGAAGCTGTTCCGGGAGAGCGCCGCGTTGGCCGCCCAGTTCGCCGATGACCCCCAGGGATGGCTGGTGCTCACCGGCCCCAGCGCCAGCGGCAAGACACACCTGGCCGTGGCCATCGCCAACAGGTGCATCGAGAGGAACCAGACCACCTTCTTCATCGTGGCAGCCGACCTGCTGGACCACCTAAGAGCCACCTATTCACCCGACAACCCGGTCTCCTACGACGAACTGTTCGAGCAGGTTAGGAACGTCCCCGTGTTGGTGCTGGACGACCTGGGCATGGCCAGCGCCACGCCTTGGGCCCAGGAGAAACTGTTCCAGGTGATAAACCACCGCTACAACAACTCGCTGCCCACTGTGGTCACCGTGCGCGGGCCGTTACAGCGTCTGGACGAGAACCTGCGCACCCGGCTGGAGAACTCCGACGGCGTCGCCAAAGTGCTGCAACTGGGCAACTTCAACAGCCGTCTGGCCATGGGCATCGGCGAAGTCCGGCCCGAGATGCTGGAGCGGATGACCTTCGACAACTTCGACACCCGGGGCGGGGCCAACGCCACCCCCCAGGACCAGGAGTCCCTGGACCGGGCCATGCACACGGCCCAGACCTTCGCTGCCGATCCCGAGGGCTGGCTCCTGTTCAACGGACCAAGGGGTTGCGGCAAGACCCACCTGGCGGTGGCCATAGCCGGCGAACGGCTGCGCCAGGGCTCTCAAGTTTTCTTCGCCTTCGTGCCCACCCTGCTGGACCACCTGCGGGCCACATTCAGCCCCGACAGCCCCATCGGCTACGACGAGTTGTTCGAGCAGTTGAACTCGGTGCCGCTGCTGGTGTTGGATGACCTGGGCGCCGAGAGCAGCACCGCCTGGGCCGAGGAGAAGCTCTACCAGATCGTGGTCCACCGCCACGAGATACGCCTGCCCACGGTCATCACCACTGCCTCCACCATCGACGAACTGGAAGACACCAAGTCCCGCATCGCCTCCCGGCTGGTGGACGGCATGGTCGTAGACTGGCAACCCATAACCGCCCCCAACTACCGCGACCAACGGCGGCGGGGGTAATTTCCCCAACCGCGTTTTGCCTCCATAGGGGCGGGTTTTCAACCCGCCCTTTTTCGCGAAGGAACCTCAACACATCGGCCACCAACGACTACACCAAGGCCATTCAGCTCAACCCAGATGATGCCGATGCCTACTACAGCAGGGGCATCGCTTACCGAAACTTAGGACAATACCAAACTGCCAACGCTGGCGAAACCATCGCCTGCTACCTGGAAAGTAGCTGCTGCTAACGGTTTGTTCCTTTGGCAGTATTCATTGACCAAGCGTTGGCCCCACCGGCGGCGCGGCCTTAAGTTTGTCTGAAGCCTCCGGTGAGGGCTCGGTTGGTAACATATGCGGGGATTACGGATCTGGTGAGAATTTCTGGACGCGGTGGACGTAAGAATCTGCAACTTAGACGCTGTCGTCTGGTGCTACCGCGACGAGAGACTAGTGAAGTGGGTCAGATTACGTCTGAACCAGGAATGTATTCCTGGGCGGTATCTAAATGACTATCAAATCCGGGTAGTTCACAAATTGGTCTATTGAGCTGTACGCCCACCGTCTATAACTAATTCAGACCCAGTGACGAAAGATGATTCGTCCGACGCTAGATACAAGACTCCGTACCCAATATCTTGGGGACTGCCAAATCTGCCCAAAGGTACACGGGCTTTCATTTCGGCAAGCTCCGAATCACCTTGCCGATCTAGATTCAACATATCAGTCTCAACAGGACCTGGATGGACCGAATTACAACGTATATTGTCCACCGCATATTGGATCGCAGTAGACTTAGTAAAAATCCTTATGGCTCCTTTACTAGCCGAATATGCTCCTGAAGTATTTGGTTGGGGCGCAATCGCTGCGCCAGACGATATGTTAATGATAGACCCACCACCAACAGCCCTCATTTGAGGGATACACGCCTTAGTTCCCAAGAAGCAGCCCTTAACATTGACTTCCATAACCCTAGACCAATCTTCTTCGGTTATTTCTTCAACCAATCCTCGTGCGGTAATCCCGGCGTTATTAACTAGGACATTAATATACCCAAAGTGAGAAACTGTCTTATCGACCAAGGTAGCCCAATCCGACTCTTTGGTCACGTCCAGTCGGACGAAGATGCATTCTCCTCCAGATTGTGTAATCTCTCTCGCCGTTTTTTGTCCAGCATCTTCAAGAACATCGCCGATAACAACTTTGGCACCTTCTGACGCTAGTGTCTTCGTGATAGCGGCACCGATTCCTCTCCCCCCTCCACTCACAAGTGCCACTTTGTTCAAGACCCTCATATTCTTCTCCGGATATTCAAGTGTTCAAAAATTCTCAGATGCCATACTCTTTGCTTAGCCGATAGTTTACGTATAAGGAGAAGCCATACAGTAAACGAATTACGAGTTCGACAGAATAACCGCATGAACTATGAATCGGCCACAACACTAATTGGAATTAGGCGGGTTTTTAATAGGTGGATAGTGTTTGATACTCCATGACACAATCTCCTTAATGGAGCCCGCCTATCCTAACCAGGTGCGGCCACCCATGCATTTTCTAACATTTCTTATTCGTCGTTTAATGCAAACACCTGATTCATACGGACGAGCATGTCGAAATAACAAACAGTGAAGGCCAACCCTACAACACCGCTATCCCCAACCAGGTGTACTGCAGCCTGCCATACTGTATCTTTCATTGAACCTGAGAGCATGTCCTTAGTGAACTGCACCCAGATCGCATCTTTAGGCAACAATCCACGAGGGCCTAGTCCGGTTTTTAAAGAGGTGATTACCGATTCTTTAACTCCGGCTTGTTCTGCTAAAGGCAATATAGAGTCCCACAACTTACGGTCGTGGTAGTGACCAACGACCGTAAGGCCGATCGTATATGTAACCCATGGCTCAAGACCGAGTTCGCCTATCGTCTCTTTTATGCGAGCGATTTCGG
The DNA here is from genome assembly GCA_002721995.1 of Chloroflexota bacterium. Classification (GTDB taxonomy): domain Bacteria; phylum Chloroflexota; class Dehalococcoidia; order Lucifugimonadales; family UBA3495; genus UBA9611. Next base: position 27,915 of record PBMF01000009.1, on the reverse strand, counting down.
TTGCGACAATCCGGTTTGTCAACAACGTCTTAAATATTCGATCTAAAAATGCGTCATGACCAGCAAACTTTGTACAGGTGTCCAGGATTTCTGGAGGTATCCCTCCCAACGGTATCTGTGGTATTCGAGGCATTGTGCATCCTTAAATCATTACACAGTATCAGGCGGTTTATATCGGAAATCTCAAAGATTATTTCGATGCTAGGACGAATCCTGATAGGCTTCATTAGCCGGAACCTAATCTCACACCTTAGTGCAACGCAAGATGGTTTGATTGAGCATGGGCAGGCAAAGTGTATATCCGATACTACGAGTACGTGGGAGCAGTGATACTGGCTCCCAACAACACTTGTCCTGCATATTCATAGTTGGAATGTAATCCTGAGATATGCTGCCCAGCAACATGTAAATCTCGGAAATATCTCTCCAAATCGTTGGAGTCATGAATAGCGCTGGTCCCTGCAGCGTAAAACAGTTTCTCGACAACCTCAACTGATTGTCGTATCGCAAAGGTTATCGCTAGTCGAGCCTGTACTGCTTTGTCCATTAGGTCATCAAGCTTGTGAAGCTGCGAATTCCACATTGAACCAACTGCGTCAAGGACATAGCTACGGCATGCTTGCAATATAGCTTCACATTCGCCGGTAGTAGTTTGTGCAGACGTCCGATCTCGTAGAAGTACTGCAGAATTAGTGCTATCTGACTGTGCCAATCCCATAAAGGTCTCTATCGCGCCACGGGCCATCCCTAATGCATTGGCTGCAGCAAGGGTCCAACTGCACAATATTGAGGTGCTGGGATTGTACAAAGGATTTTCATGAAACGGCTGTCCTGTCCTTTTGTAAGTGTGGCTCTCTGGGACGAATGCATCAACAAATGAAGCTTCATTACTAGCAGTACCCTTTAGTCCCATAGTGGACCAGTTGACATGTATATCACCTTGGCTGATCGGGAGCGCTACGACACGCAAGACTCTGCTTCCATCTTCATTTCTAACTGGTCCGTCGTCGTCGGTTACGGTACAAGTGAGAAACAAACATTTAGCATGGTCTATCCCACTAAGATAGTCCCATCTTCCGTTTACCAAATACCCACCATCGACAACTTTCGCAGTGCCACTTGAACGAGCTGATCCCGATGCACTGACATCCGGCGGGTCTCCAAATAATTCTTTGGCGGCTTCAACAGATAATCTGGATACAGCAGAAGTAAGAGCGGTCCCGTTAAACGAGCACCAGCCCGCTGACCCGTCGGTTTTACCAATTAATTCAACAACATAGAATGCAGAAATGGGATCTAGTTCTGGACCACCTAAAATCTTAGGCACATATAAACGAAAGAGGCCAGCATCGTTCATGATTTTGGAAAGGACCGGAGGCAGGGAACATTCCGATGCAATCTGCTCCACATTTGATGCAATCATGGGCACTATGTTTTTGGCGGCCGCAAATGTTGGGTTGTTCTCCATGTAAAATATTCACTTCTAAGTTATTTCTAAATAGTCGAACCGGTACGTTTACCTGCCAAAAGCATATCAATATCGAATGCCTGATCTCTATTTAGTAGCTAGTCCTTTAGGTTGCGGATTTTATAGCGCCTTCCGCCAGTCACAGTCGCCAGTGTCCCTTACGGACAATTCATTTATTCTCATTCATAAGGTATTGTTCCGACATCTTTGACCAATGCGAAGGTTAGATGACGAATCCCTCGGGTTAGTCGCCATTGGTAACTGCAATCGGGCGTTAAAATCCCCGCTGCTCAGTACGCAAATAGAGCAATCTAAATCGTATTCTTAAGGTGTGCTTCTTGGATTTTGGGTCAGATAAATTCTTGCTAAAGTGCGTCTGGATTGATCCTAGGTTGGAATTTCGGTGGCAGCCCCAGCTCAACCGAGACTAGATCTCGGCTTGTATCTAAGAACCCGCTGACCTTAATCGTGGGCGCTTCCGTTAGATATTGAGTCTGGTTACCATCTATCCTAAATGGTCGGTCGTGTCCAGGATAGATAATACTGGCGGTCTGAGAAATTTTCTTAAGACTAGCCTGAGCTTGGTCTACGCTCCAAAATACGAAAGCGGGCACGCCTCGAGCGAATGCTCCAGCATCGGATATCGCGTCTCCACCTAGGCAGACCAGTCCGCCCGCCGTTTCAACAACCACACTTTGATGACCAGCTGTGTGGCCCGGGGTATCAAAGGTGGCAACTCCTTTTTCCAACTCGGTTTCACCAGAAACCTCTACAACCGTATGAGGCGACAACGTATCGGCGAAATATTTCGCTGTGGCATAGTCATTGGCCCGAGGGTTCCTGCTGTATTCTAGTTCCTGTTTTGAGATAACAATCTCCGCGTTAGGAAACAGGTCAGTATTTTGAGAATGGTCCCAGTGAGCATGGGTCAAAATTACTCTTCCGATATCCACAGGAGAGATTCCATGGTTTTGGAGGGTATCCACCAGCATAGTCCGTCTGCCGAAGTGACCAACGTCCACAACTGTTAATTTTTCTCCTCGTATCAAAGTTACAGTGCAGAGTCCTAGTGTGGTCTGGTCTGTATTTACGCTGAATCCGGGTAAAAGTACTTCGATTTCTGGCATTGTTCATATCCTCATCAGATGGAATCTCGAATGAACCGAGTGTTGAAGGTTGCGAGCAAACAACACTGAGGGCCTAATTGTTACACAGTCATCTCAGTTACAACACACATTTTTAACTGTCACCAATCCTCATACTGAAATTCCTGTAGATATACCTAGGCCATGTATTGAATGGAACCACTGACCTGCCCCCAATCTTTGTACCAGTTGTTATGTTAGTCCCACAAGCTCTGGGATGGTTTCAACAGTCAACACGGCAGCCGACTCCGGAGGCCTGTAATCGAGAGAGCTGTGGGGCCTGACTTGGTTGTAGGTATGTCGGTACTGTTCAGTCAGGATTCGCACCTCCCTTAGCGCGTAGAAGGTCTCCCTGTCCAACAGCTCGTCTCGCAGCTTCCCGTTGAAACTCTCCACGTAGCCGTTCTCCCACGATGAGCCAGGCTCTATGTACAGAGTCTTAGCTCCCACATTCCGCAGCCACTTCTGTTCTCTCTGGCGGTGAACTCCGGTCCGTTATCCGACCGGATGTGATCGGGTACACCCCTTCTGGCCATCAAGCCAGCCAGGGTCTCGATCACGTCGCTCGACCTGATGTGCCGGTCTGTCCTGATCGCCAGGCACTCCCTGGTGTATTCGTCTATGACAGCCAGTAGCCTCACTGATCTACCGTCTTGGGTCCTTACTAGAACAAAGTCGTAGGCCCAGACGTGGTTCGGCGATTGGGGCCTGAGCCGGATGCATGACTCGTCATTTAGCCACGACCTTCCCCGCTTGGGTTGTTTGCCTGGTACCTTCAGCCCTTCCCGCCGCCAGATCCTCTCCACCCTCTTGTGGTTCACATCCCAACCGCTGTTCTGCAGCAGCGCCAGGACGAGAGATCCCTTTACCTTGGCCGCGTCCATCAAGATTCCGTTGTGAAACTTGACCCCCTCACGGAGGGAAATCTCCCAGGCAGTAGGTTCGGCCTCGGTGGTTCCTGCCGCTAGACAGGGTTCAGTATTTAGGCTTTCATCCTGCTTGAACAGAGTTTCAGCGAGACCGGTCGGCACAGCCAACCAGCCGGCCTGAAATGGGTCCGGGGGCTCGTCTAAGAAAGTCATCGCTACCTTCAGGATGCGCTCTTCCCCTGAATCTTCGGAAACGTTCTCTGCGCCGTCTGTCGCCGCGGACGTACCCGCGGTGCCAAATTGGGCGGGAACGGCTGTCGTCGAATCGCCACACGCGGCGATGGCGAATAGCAATACGGCGAACGCCGGTCAGAAGAAACATGCTATCTAGTTCATTTTTACTGCTCCTAGGTCTCATTTCTGGGCAAAAAAACCCCCGACTTCTGAAGTCGGGGAAAAAAAGAAACCGCTACTCATACCCTCAACTGCGAAGTGCATTAAGCGAAAGTCATAGGCAGGTCTCCTGGCTCCTGGTTCGGTCCCTAACCCCGGCATTCCCACCCCGACTCGTCGGAGTAGTGGCGATGCTACATGGGGTGGGCTACACCAGTTACAGTGGCGCGACCGCGCCGGTATCTCACCGGCTTCCCTTTTCAGTCCCGATCTCTCGGGACCACCTATGGCTGGTAGTTAATTTATAAGTTTTTGGCGGAACCGGACTTAAAACCCAGTGTCCAACGAGGTTCAAGCGCATGGAAAACGCGCGATCGACATATATACGGGTCAAACCCCAACATGGATCATAGGGCGTGGTTTTGGCTTGCACGTTTATTACGATCCAAATTGGAACTGACGCCGTAGTGTACCTGTATCGTGGGCAACGAAGATACCTAGCAGCGGGCTTCCAACCTGCTCCTGGTTCTGGGCGGCCCTGTTTTACGACCGTGAGCCATTTCCCGCCTAAAGGGGAATCGGCACTGTCTGACCCGACTGGGCGCTGCGGGTCACGGCCTCGGTGAACTCCATGTAGTGGAGGCCGACCTCGAAGGGCGTTCGGGTCACCTTCTCCAGGCCGCGGATGGCGTTGCAGAATTCCTCTTCCACCCGCCAATAGGCCTGGCCCTCCTGGGGATTGGGAATCTCGGCCAGCTTATCGTCGCCCCGCTTGCCGCCGTAGACGTTCATGGCCCCGTCTACGTGGATGGTGCCTTCGCTGCCGTAGATCCAGACACTGTTGCCCGAGGACAGGCCGGTGACGGCGCTGAACTGCATGTTGGCCTGGGCGCCGCTGGCCAGCTCGGCCAGGATGTTCACGTGGTCGGGGATGGTCACGGTGACCGCGTTGCCGTCCTCGTCTTTGCGGCTGTTCACGTTCACCTTGGTCATGGCGGTCACCTTGGTGGCCCGGCCCACCCAGCGGATCATGGCCTCGTACCAGATGCCCATGTTCAGGATGTTATAGCCGCTGAGGTCGCGGTCGTTCCGCCAGTGCATGGGTCCATTCTGGTCCATGAAGTTATTTCCCAAAGACTGGACCGAGACCGCCAGCACGTCGCCGATGAAACCGTCGGCGATCTTTTCCTGTAGCAGGTTGTCAATCTTGAAACTCAGGGGAGAGGGCACGATCTGCGTGACCAGGCCGGGACACTCCCGGGACATCTCCAGCATTTCCTGGGCTTCCTGGACCGAGGTGGCCATCCGGGCTTCGCAGAGTACGTGCTTGCCCGCGTCCAGGGCGGCGATGGTCAGGGTGCGGTGCATGTAGGGCCAGGTGCCGATGCAGACGGCGTCGATGCTGGGGTCTTCCAGCAGGTCCTGCCAGTTGTCGTAGACGGTGGGGATGTTGAATTGGTCGGCCACAACCTGGCCCGACTCGCGGCTGCGGTTGGCCACGGCGGCCAGCTCCACACCGTCCACCTTCTGGAAGCCGGGGATGTGCCGGTCCCGGGTGTTGCGGCCGGCGCCGATGAGGCCGAGTCTGATTCCTTCTGAGGCCATGTTTGTCCTCCCTGGTCTTGCTGAGATTTCAGGCCCTGGGTTAAAGGGGCAGATAGATTGCCTGGCCCGACTGGGCGCTGCGGGTCACCGCCTCGGTGAATTCCATGTATTGGACACCCACGTCGAAGGGGGTGTGAGTCACGGGGGCGCCGTTGCGGATGGAGTTGATGAAGTCCTGCTCCACCTGCCACTTGCCCCGCTTGCTCTCTTCAATCTCGCGTACCGAGAACTCGGTGTCGGCTGGTTTGCCAACAAACACCTTGTCGAAGGGCGGGCCCTCCAGCTTGAGGGTGCCCTCGCTGCCGAAGATCCACAGTTCTGAGCCGGTGGACATGCCGGTGACGGTGCTCGAGCTCAGGTCGGCCTGGACGCCGGAAGCGAACTCGCACAGGACGTTCACGTGGTCGGGAACGGACACTCCCCGCATGATGCCGTTGTCGTCCTTCCTGTTGTTGGTGAAGACGCGGGTCATGGCCATCACCTTGGTAGCGGGGCCGACGTAGCGCATGAGCTGTTCGTACCAGATGCCCATGCCCATGATGTTGTAGCCGCTGTAGTCCCGGTTCTGCCGCCAGTGCAGGTGGCCTTCGGTATTCATGAACGTGTCCGAGCGGTCGGCCCGGCCGTGGTAGTCGCAGACCCGCAGGCGCAGGGCCAGCAGCTGTCCCAACTCTCCGCTGGCGATGATCTCCTGGACCGTCTGGTCCACCTGCAGCGTCTGGGGCGCGGGCACGATCTGGGTCACCAGATGGGGGAACTGGCGGGCGGCGTCCAGCATGTCGTGGGCTTCCTGGGCGTCCATGGCCATGCGGGCTTCGGTCAGGACGTGCTTGTCGTTCTCCAGGGCCGCCATGACCAGGGTGCGGTGCATGTAGGGCCAGGTGCCGACGCAGACCGCGTCGATCTCGTCGGATTCCATGAGCTCCAGCCAGTTGTCGTAGACGATGGGAATCTCGTATTCGCTGGCCACCGCCGCCCCTGACTCGCGGCTCCGGTTGGCCACGGCGATTATCTCAACGCCCTCCTGTTCGCGGAGGCCGGGTATGTGTCTTAGTTTGGTATTGGCGCCGGCGCCGATGAGTCCGACGCGGATGATTCCGTCCTGCATGGCTGCCCTCCGTGGGTGGTCTTAGGCGAAGGAATACGGGGTCTGGACTAAGCCGACTAATTCTAGGCTAGGCGCGAGTATTAGTCCATACTTGCCAGCCATGGGGGCCAAGCTGCTAGGCAAGGCCTGGGCCCAATGACCTTCGGAGGTGGGGCGTGGTCTCGTTTACATGGGCTGACACCGCCCCCTGTAATTCCAAGGCGGCAGCCGAGGAATCCCATTGCCGGTGGGAGGGCACAGCGCAGGGACAAAAAGACCCTCGCTGCTCTCGGGGTGACGGAGGAGCTGCGGTTCAAGAAGAGAGGCTATTCCCAGCTGCCATTCCGAGGCGGCAGCCGAGGAATCTGCCAACCTACCTGTCGCAGTCCAGTCTCTCAGCAGCGTCCCCGCGGTGAGGTGCATCTTGGCAGATCCTTCGCTTCGCTAAGGATGACAGGGGAGGGGAAGACCTGTACTGGTGGAGACTGGCAGATTCTTCGGCTGCGGCCTCAGAATGACAGGTCATGTAGGGCGTGACGGTCGTTAGACCGTAGCGTCCCTTCCCCCGCTTGCGGGGGAAGGTTAGGATGGGGGCTACGTCCCTCCGTCGACCACGGTCCAGGCAAAAAACCCCGCCGCCGAATAGAATGTCTGCGTCAAACACCCAACCGAGGCTCCATTGAAGACCCTACTTTCATTCTTCCAAGGATGCGTCAACGTCCTCTTCTCGGCCCGTTACCGGGTCGAGGGGGACAGCATGCTGCCCTCCCTGGCCCACGGGGAGTCCGTTCTGGTGGTCCGCACGCGCTTCCGGTGGAATAGGCTCAGAAAGGGAGATGTGGCCCTCTTTGAGCGCCCTGGGGCCGCTGGGGGCACATACATAAAGCGGGTGGCGGGGCTGCCGGACGAGGACTTATCCGTGGAAGGGCGGGAGTGGTTCAACGGCCCGGATGAGTACTTTTTCCTGGGGGACAACCGGGCCGACAGTGAGGACAGCCGGACCTTTGGGCCGGTGTCTGCGGGATTGATCAAGGGGCGGGTCTGGTTCCGGTGTTGGCCGCCAACCAGGTGGCGGTCCATCGGACGTAGCTAAAACGACGGAATTAAAGTTTCCAGATATTGCCGACCTGCATGACCAGGTCAACGTTGTAGATGGTCTCGGCGGGCCAGCCGGTCATCTTGATCCAGTCCTCGAAGTGCTCCTGCTCCACGGCTTCGCACTCGATGACCAATTTGCCGCGCTCCAGGTCCCCGTAGGCCTTGAGGATGGTGGTGCGGCGGTCGGGCCGCCACTTACTGACGGCGCTCAACTTCTCCCGGAACTGTTCTTCGGTTAGTCCGGAAACGGTGTGTATCGCTAGAAATCGGGCCATAAGGTCCTCACCTCTTAATTTGGGCGTCAGCCAGAAAGCTGAACGCTGGATGCTGACAGTTAAAGGCTCGTTTTAGTCTTTGGGCGGCACGAAGGGATAGGGGATGTCCGGCCCGTCCCTGAGGGGCAGCACCACGGTGGCGCTTCCGGGCATGCTCTCCACGCCGTCCTGGGTCTTCATGCCCAGGTCCATCTCGACGAAGCCCATCTGGTTCTTCTCGTATTTGTTGGTCACGGTGGCCCAGACGATGAGCGTGTCGCCGGGCACCAGCATGGCCCGGTGCTCGAACTGGGCCTTCCAGGGCCAGCCCTTGGGGAGGGTGAAGTCCTTCAGGTATTGGGGCACCACGCTTTGCTTCCAGGAACCGTGCACCAGGATGCTGGGGTTCTTGTCGTGGTTCATGCCGAAGTCCAGATCGTAGTGGATCCGGTGGAAGTTCTCGATGGCCGCGCTCCACCGGAACAGGTGGGTGGGCGTGGGCGCATAGATGTACTTGGGCAGTTCGTCGCCTACGTTCACATCTTCGTAGTAGGTCTGGGTCTTGTTGCGGAGTTGTTCGGCGGTGGGCCGCTCGTTGCGGGCCTGAATCTCCGCAGGCGTCATTTTTAGCAGGTCTTCCAACGGGGTGACCATATTCATAACCTCAGTTGGTCAATTGGTCTTGTCGGGTCGGTGTCTACCGGCGAATCGAAGACTGGCGGGTGATGCAGAGCAGTTCGTCCTTCTGGTTGGTGAAGGTGACTTCCCGGGTGATGATCAAGAAGGCTTTTCCGTCACGCCCGACGCGCTCTCTAATATCGTGATAGCGGTTCTGGAAGTAAATGGTGTCGCCGATGCTGGGGTACTGATAGACCTCGATCTCGTTGCCGGCGTTCAGCGTCCGCACCAGGTGGGTGGGTATGGGGGGCAGGGCGCCGGGCCGTTCCACCGAGCCGATGCCGTCGGACATGGGGTTCTCTTCAAAGGCCTTGGTGATGGCGTCTTCCTGCTCGGGCCGGATGCGTCCGACCATGTAGCTGACCATGATGGGTGGGACAATGACCTCGCCGTAACGGGTGCTCTTGGCGAACTCTTCGTCCCAGTATCTGGGGTCGGGGTCCATGACGGCCTGGGTGAAACGTCGCAGATATTCAACGTCCACGGTGCCCCAGGACTCGATCCGTTCACCCTCGACGCCGATCATGGCTTTCACCTCTGGCGTGAGCACGGATTGAGTGTCTTGTTGGGACTCCTGAGTCATAGCTGTTTCCCTCCGGTGAATTGACGCCCACAGACTAACGCAGGCCCCTAGATTCGTCAACAAAGCTAAATTCGCTCCTGGCGAACGGTCAAATTTCACAGTCCAGCTTGTGGATGATGTGAGCCTGGGATAACATATTCTTCAGACCGCCTGACCCTTAGATTTGGCGGGACTGGGGATAATATTTGAACGCCCTTGGGCCCCGCCGCCTGATTTTGGGGCTGGCAGCAACTCTGATCATTGGGGCCGCGGCCTGCGGAGACGCCGCAACCGCCACACCTGTTCCGGCAAATCCCCCGACTGAATTGCCCACCGCCGCGCCCACGGAGACCCCTGTGCTGGGGCCGTCCGTGCGGATTGGCGGGGCCGAATTCCCGGTGGAACTGGCGGTGGAACGGGACGAGAGGCAGAGGGGTCTATCGGGGCGAGAATCCCTGGACGCCGGGACGGGAATGCTCTTCATATTTGAAGAGGACTCAAGGTTCCGCTTCTGGATGAAGGAGATGCTGATCCCGCTGGACATAGTCTGGATCGGCTCCGACTGCCGGGTGGCAGGAGTATCCGAAGATGTACCGGCCCCAGACCCGGACACATCCCTGGACGACCTGCCCAGATACTCGCCCGAGGCGCCGACCCGGTACGTCCTGGAGATAAATGCCGGCGAGTTCGCGGACATGGGTCTGGCAGCGGGCGACCCGGTGGAATTTCAGGGTACGATAGAGGGCAAGTACCTCTGTTAGAAAAGAAAAAGTAAGTAATACAGCGAGGGACCTAACACATGGACATCCTGGTTTCCGGGTCGATGGCCTACGACCGCATCATGGACTTCGACGGCAAATTCTCGGACCACCTGCTGGCCGAGCAGCTCCACATGATCAATGTGAGCTTCACTGTAAACAGTTTGACCGAGAACTTTGGCGGTACGGCGGGTAACATCGCCTATTCGCTGTCTCTGCTGGGGGAAAAGCCCCGCATCCTGGCCACCATCGGTCAGGACTACCACCGCTATTTCGAGTGGCTGAACAAGATCGGCGTGCCCACCCAGGACATCCTTGTGGTGGAAGAAGAGCTGACGGCGGGCGCGTACATCACCACCGACACTGAGAGCAACCAGATAACCGGGTTCAACCCCGGGGCCATGAAGCAGCAGTCCGGCTTCGTATTCGACTCCATAGACCCCAAGGAGTGCCTGGCCATCGTGGCCCCCGGCAACCTGGGCGACATGGCCGACTACACCGCCGAGCACCAGAAGCGGGGCATATTCTCCATCTTTGACCCTGGCCAGTCCCTGCCCGCCTGGCAGCCCGACGCTCTGGCCAAGTGCATCAGCCAGTCCAACATGCTGGTCTGCAATGACTACGAGATGGAGATGATCTCCAACAGCACCGGAATGTCCAGAGACGAGGTTGCCAAGACCGTGGAGACCATCGTGGTGACCAAGGGCGGCGATGGCTGCGACCTGGTGACCACCTCCGGAACGGTGGAGATTCCTCCGGTGCCGACTTCCGACGCGGTTGACCCCACCGGCGCGGGGGACGCCTTCCGGGGCGGTCTGATCAAGGGAATCGTCGCCGGTCTGCCCATGGAACGGGCGGTGCAGATGGGTAACGTTGCCGGGCATTATGCCGTGCGCATCCAAGGCACCCAGCAGCACAGTTTCACGCTCAACGAATTCAACGCCACCCTGGAGCAGCATTTCGGGTCATAGTCCGGAATTGCCTTGCTGGCTGGGGTCGGCTACAATTCTCGCGGTCTGACCATCTCCCGAGGAGACTGAGCGTAACTTGACTTCGACCCAATCGCCCCAGGCCCCCCTTGACCACGGTCCTCTGGACGGTGTCAAAGTGCTGGACCTGAGCGAGGACATTGCCGGCTCCTTCTGCGGGCGTCTTCTGGCCGACTACGGCGCCGATGTCCTGAAGCTGGAGCCGCCCACCGGGGCCGCTCTGCGCCGCATGGGCCCATTCTTCGGCGACGACCCTCACCCGGAGAAGAGCCTCTTCTACCTGCTGATGAACCTGAACAAGAAGGGCGCCACGCTCAACTTGGAGACGGTCACCGGCCGGAACATCCTCAAGAAACTGGTCCCCCATGTGGACGTGGTCATCGAGTCCTTCCGCCCCGGCTATCTGGCTGACCTGGGCGTGGGCTACGACGACCTGGCCGCCGAGAACCCGGCCCTGATCATGACCTCCATCACCCCCTTCGGGCAGACGGGCCCCTACAGCCAGTACAAGGGTGAGGAAGTGGTCAACTACGCCATGGGGCTCATCATGAGCATCAGCGGCGTCCAAGGCCAGGAGCCCCTCAAGCACGGCGGCTCCCAGGCCCAGTACGAGGGTGGACTGAACGGCGCGGCGTCCACGTCCATGGCTCTGTTTTTGCAGAGCAGCACCGGCGAGGGACAGCACATCGACGTCTCCATCACCGAGTGCGTGGCCTCATCGGCCATGGCCACCCAGACCATCTACCCCTTCATGGGCGGCACCCTCCCCCGGAGACCGGCCACGGGGAGCAACTTCGGCCACCCCATGCCCTGCAAGGACGGCTGGATCATCGTCCAGACTGGCGGTGGGGCCACCTGGCCCGACATCGCCGATTTCTTCGGCGACCCCCAGTTGATGGAGCCTAAGTTCGCCGACCCGGCCCAGCGCCTGCGCAACACCGAGGAGCTGGACCAGGTGGTGCTGGAGTCCATCAAGGAACGGGGCAAGTGGGACCTGTTCACCAAGGCCGCCGAAAAGCGCATGCTCTTCGGCCTGGTGCAGACACCCTCGGAACTGCTGGACTGCCCCCAGTTGGAGTCCCGCAATTTCTATCGCGACATTGAGCACCCGGTCATCGGCAAGGTGAAGGTCCCGGCGGTGCTCTTCAACCTGAGCCTGACGCCCTATCACTTCAACCGCCCGGCCCCCACCCTGGGCCAGCACAACGCAGAGATTTATGTGGACGGCCTGGAATATAGCCGAGAGGACTTCGTCCGCCTAAGACAACTGGACGTCATCTAGAACAAGAACAGTACCTTCCCCGCCCGCGGGGGAAGGTTAGGTCCGACGAAGTCGAGACTCTCGACCCAGTCGGAGATGGGGGCGATTTTCCCCATCCACCAAACCACTGGGAAACAGACAGAAAAGGGAACAAGAAATGGCCAGGTTACCCCTGGAAGGCATCCGAATAATCGACTCTACCTATGTGTTCGCCCTGCCCTACGCCGGCGGCCTGCTGGCCGACCTGGGCGCCGAGGTGATCAAGGTGGAGGGGCCCGGCCGCCCCGACGTGACCCGCACCGGCGGTTATGCCGGGGCCTTCCCGGAGAACGACCTGGGCGACGACTGGTGGAACCGGCCGTCCACCTACAACCTGATCCACCGGGGCAAGCGCTCTATCACCCTGGACATGACCGACGAACGGGGCCGGGAGCTTTTCAAAGAGTTGATCAAGGTCAGCGACGTGGTCATGGAGAATTTCACCCCCCGGGTGATGCGCAGTTGGGACCTGGACTACCCCAACCTGCGGAAGCTGAAGCCGGACATCATCATGGTGTCCAACACCGGCTACGGCCACGGCGGCGGCCCGTACTCCAGCTACCCAGCCCAGGCCACCACCCAGGAGGCCACCCACGGCCACTGCTGGATCACCGGCTATAACGGCGGCGGGCCTTCCAAGGCAGGCGCTTCCTTCGTGGATTTCCTCTCAACCTGGACTGCGCTCTTTGCCATCGGCTCGGCGCTGCGCTACCGCAACAAGACCGGCCAGGGGCAGTGGGCCGACCTGGGCATGTACCAGTCGGGCGTGATGTTCATGTCCGAGTACATCATGGACGCCCAGGTGAACGGACGGGAGGGCGGCCGCATCGGCAACCGCCACCCCTACCGGGCGCCCCAGGGCTGCTATCCAGCGCTGGGTAAGGACCAGTGGATCACGCTGTCGGTGGGCGACGACGAGGGCTGGGCGGGCCTGTGCCAACTCATGGGCAAACCGGAACTGGCCTCTGACCCCGAGTATGCCGACCTGCTTTCCCGCAAGCGCAACCACGACCGGATAGACGAGATCATCAGCGCTTGGACCACCGGCGTAGACAAGTACGAGTTGATGCACGCCCTCCAGGGTGCGGGCATCCCGGCGGGACCGGTGCTGGACAGCCGCGACATCCATTACGACGAGCAGTTCAAGAGCCGGGGCTTCCTGGAGCGGGTGGACTACCCCACGGAGCGGAACATGGGCTCGCGGATGTTCATCGGCCGGCCCTACAAGTTCTCCAAGAGTCCCCTGGCCATACAGGGTCCCCCGCCCACCTTCGGCGAGCATAACGAGGACATCATCCAGGCCCTGCTGGGTATGGACGAGGAGTCGTACCAGGGACTGGTGCAGGACGCCGTGGTGGCCAAGGTGCCGACCACCGGCGAGGCCTCGCCCCGTCTTCCCGAGCAGGAAGCCCTGGAGAAAGGCCGCTTGGCCGCCTGGGACCCCGACTACCTGAAGAACCTGGGCCTGGTCTAGACCCCGCAGGCACGCCCGGATTCCTTGACACCCTGAAAACCCCAGGACTAAGCTTTATCTGTCCGGGCCGCCCTGCCTGGACGCCCGTCCCTGGCGCAATCCCCGCCCTCGTGTTTATTCAGGGGCCCGTAGCTCATTGGTAGAGCAGACGGCTCATAACCGTCTGGTAGTTGGTTCGATCCCAACCGGGCCCACCAGTTCCCCCAATCGTTGTTTCGTACGCACCTATCACTTGATTACCAGACCGGCGTGCTATGTCGGATTTAGGAGGTAATAACCGTGGCTGACAAGAAGATTTCCTGTGCATTTGGCGTGGACCTGGACGCCGTCTGCGGCTGGCTGGGTTCCTACGGGGGCGAGGACTCGCCCGACGACATCTCCCGGGGCATGTTCGCCGGCGAGGTGGGCACGCCACGCCTGCTCAAGTTGTTCGACCGGTTGGGGATCACCACCACGTGGTTCGTCCCCGGCCATTCCATCGAGACCTTCCCAGACCAGTGCAGGATGATCGTGGACGGCGGCCACGAGGTGGGCATGCATGGCTATTCCCACGAGAACCCCATCGCCATGAGCGAGGAGCAGGAGGAGGCGGTGCTGGTCCGCTGCATAGACCTGATCACCCGCGTATCCGGGCAGCGGCCCAACGGCTATGTGGCCCCCTGGTGGGAGTTCAGCCACGTGACCAACGAGTTGCTCCAGAAACACGGCATCAAGTACGACCACAGCCTGATGCACCGGGACTTCGAGTGCTACTACGTGCGGAAGGGCGACCGCTGGACCAAGATCGACTACTCCAAGCCCGCCGAGGAGTGGATGCACGCCCTGGAGCGGGGCGAGGAGACTGACCTGGTGGAGATTCCGGCCAACTGGTACCTGGACGACTTGCCGCCCATGATGTTCATCAAGAAGGCTCCCAACAGCCACGGTTTCACCAACCCCAGGGATATCGAGCAGATGTGGCGGGACCAGTTCGACTGGGTGTACCGCGAGTACGACGAGGCGGTCTTCCCAATCACCATCCACCCAGACGTCAGCGGCCGTCCCCAGGTGCTGCTGATGCTGGAGCGGCTGGTGGAGTACATTCGGTCCCACGACGGCGTCCAGTTCCACACCTTCAACGAGATAGCCGACGATTTTCTTGCCAGCCACCCCGGGGGATAAAAAAAGACCCGGCGGATACCCGCCGGGTCTTTTCATATCTCGGGTTGAAGGGTCGTTCTACCGCTGGCCGTACATGGGTTTGAAGAAGCTGTGTAGGAAGTTGCGGCCGTGGGCCCAGGAGTGACAGCGGCGCAGCACCGCGTCGGGGATCTTGTCGCCGCCCTTGTGGGTGACGCGGAAGGCCTCGTAGTTCTTCAGTTCCGGCGGGACGTCCAAGGTGAAGATCAACTCGCACTCGGACGCTTCCAGAAACAGCTTCAGTGAGTCGAAGCCCTTGGGCTTTTTGTTGGGCGTCTGGTAGACGAACAGCTCCGTCGCTCCGATGAGTTCATCGAGGTGGTCGTTGCCGTTGCCCCTTCCGCCGCCCTGGCGCAGTTGCGCCCTGGTGAAGCCGGCGTTGGTCAGGCTGCCCCGTCCGTGTAACGTCATAGTCTCGGCTCTCGATAATTAACTGAGCGCTGGGCAATAACCCAAATATCACCCAGCCGCTCAGTCCATGTTAGTGGAAATTTCCCCTGTATGGAAATCTGCTTAGGGGAAGAGGGCCCAGCCGGTTAGGTCGGTCTCGGCCTTGAAGAGATGGCCCTCGCCGCTGGTCACGTACAGGGTGGAGCGTCCCGGGCCGGCCAACACGCAGTTGGTGGGGCGCAGGCAGGGGACCGGGTGGGTCTCGATGACCCGTCCCTTGGGGTCGAAGACATAGATCAACGGACCGGGGCCGGACTGGGGCCAGCCGGCGGTGGCGATGATATTTCCCTCGACGTCCAGGCACATACCGTCGATGCCGCGCTGGGCGTCCCGTTTGTTGGTGCCGAAGGCGTGGAGGGTTTCGTAGGGGCCAAGGGAGCCATCGTCGTTGATTGGGTAGGCGCGCAGTTCCCGGTCTATGCTGGCGTCGTCGCTGTTGCTCTCGGCCACGTACAGGGTCTTGCCGTCGATGGACACCAGGATGCCGTTGGGCATGGTGCTATCGGTCTCGACGCGGGCCACGGAGTAGCTGCCGTCGGCCTGGGGGGTGGCGCAGAGCACGGCGCGGAGTCCCGGCTCTTCGATCTCCGATGCGTCGATGTTGGTGGCGTTCCAGGGGTTGGTGAACCAGATGCGTCCCTGGCGGTCCACGGTCAGGTCGTTGGGGGTGTTCAGTTTGTGGCCGTCGAAACCGTCGGCGATGACCACGTTATTTCCGTCGGGGTCGAAGCGCAGGATGGCGCGGCCGCCGGAGCAGCAACCGAAGAGTTGCCCATCGGCGTCGTGGGCCAGGCCGTTGGTGCGGTTGGTTCCCTCGCGCCAGACTGTGATCTCGTCGGTCTTGGTGTCGCAGCGGTAGATACGGCTGGCGGAGATGTGGGTAAAGAGCAGGTTTTCGCCGTCCCAGACGGGTCCTTCGGTAACGCTGCCGTAGGGTTTGTTGAGCAGTTGGAAACGCCAACTCATGGGCGGGTCCCTCCCTGATTCGTGCCTGATTTTGGGTAGCCTGAATCCAGGCGCCGATTGTAGCAGAGGAGAGTGCCAGGCACAAACGGCGCTATTTAGCGGCAGGGTGGGTGCTATACTTTTTTGTGCAGGCTAAATCGGCAATGAGCCGAGGCTGCGGAAATAGTACCCCTTGTCACGCGTTGCTAGAGAAATAATCGAAGCGGTGGTCCTGGCGGTGGTGGTGTTCATGCTGCTGCAGACCTCCGTCCGCAACTTCAAGGTTGACGGCTCCAGCATGGACCCAACCCTGGAGGGCGGTCAGTACCTACTGGTTAACCGCCTGGTCTACTTCAAGATCGACTTCCAACGGCTGTCCCGCATCGTCCCGTTCTGGGAGGTTGAAGAGGAGTCGTCCCGGTTCGCTCTCCACGCTCCCAACCGGGGCGAGATCATCGTCTTTGAGTATCCCCTTGACCCCAGGAAAGACTTTGTGAAGCGCGTGGTCGGTCTGCCGGGAGAGGTGGTGGAAGTGCGTAACGGGGATGTCATAGTGAATGGCAACATCCTGGAAGAGCCCTATATCACGGAGAAGGGCAACTCCAATGCTGACCCACTGCGGCTGAAGGACGGGGAATATTACGTGCTGGGCGACAACCGCGACCGCAGCAACGACTCGCGTAATTGGGGGGCCGTGCCCGAGGCCAATCTACAGGGAAAGGTGTGGATGGTCTACTGGCCGGCGCCGGGGATACAGTTCCTGAATATCCTGGACCGGGTCCCCGGCTTGGGCTAACCGTCTAGTCCTGGGGCGGCCCGATGAGGATGTCATCACCCTCGATCTGGACCTGGAAGACGCGCACCCGCTCGTTGACGGGCGGCACCAGGGGTTGACCGGTGATGGCGTTGAAAGCGCCGCCGTGCAGCGGACACTCGACCTCTTCTCCCCTCAGTTCTCCGTCGGATAGGCACGCATAGGCATGGGAACAGATATCGTCGATGGCATGGATGGTGCCATTGATGTTGGAAATCATGACCTGTTCGTTGGAGACCTCAACCCCGATCATCTCGCCGGGTTTAATCTCACTTACCTGGGCAACTTTCACAAAGCCTGCATCGGCCATGGTCTATTAAACTCCTGCTCCGCCTGAGGCGCTGATTTGGATGCTGGGTATTATAGGGATGGGAAAGCCCGATTTGAATAGCAGACAGGGCCAATCCGCCGGTCCGTCTGTGGACAGCCCAGCCTGCCGGTAACTATAATATCCGTGGCCTCAGGGTTCCCGGCGTTTCGTCCTAATCGGCTTAACCGGGTCTCTGGACGGGGGCTACCCCGCCATGCTGGAGAGGTGCCGGAGCGGCCGAACGGGCACGACTGGAAATCGTGTAGGGGTGCAAGCCTCTCGCGGGTTCGAATCCCGCCCTCTCCGCCAGTCCCTTCTTCCTTCAAGCTCCCCCGTACTGTTCCCCGTTCTCCCCATCCGGTCCAATGGCGAACCCTGCCAGCCAGGCACTAGATGCCCAGGGCCTGGTAGACCTCCGGGTTGGCGCACTCCTCCAGGCGTTCCCCTCTAAGTCCGGCCAACAGGTTCCTCGCGGCCAGGAGACACATCTCCCGCCGTGACCGGTTGGACGCGCTGCCGATGTGGGGGAGTACAACCACGTTGTCCAGGCCCAGTACAGGGTGGTCCTTCGGAACTGGCTCCGGATCGAATACGTCCAGGCCGGCGCCGGCGATCCATCCCTTGGTCAGGGCCTTGCACAGGGCGTCGGTGTCCACCACCGGGCCCCGTGAAAGGTTCACCAGGATGGAGGTGGGCTTCATCTTCTTAAGCTCTTTTTCGCCGATGAGGTGGTGCGTCTCGGGGGTTAGGGGCACATGGATGGACAGGAAATCGGCCTGGGCCAGCACCTTGTTGGTGGTGGTGTATTTCAGACCCAGCTCCGCCTCCACCTCGGGCTTCCGTGTGCGGGAGTGGTAGATGACCTTCATGTCGAACCCGAGCGCCCGTTTGGCCACCTCCAGGCCGATGCCCCCCAGGCCCAAGATGCCCAGAGTGCTGCCGTTGACCTCGGAGCCCAGCCAGAACATGGGGTGATGGGCGATCTCCCAGTTGCCTTCGCGCACCCACTTGTCGCTTTCCACCACCCGGCGGGCGGTGGCCAGGAGAAGAGCGAAAGCCAGGTCGGCGGTCGCTTTGGCCAGGACCCCAGGGGTATAACCCACGGGGATGCCACGCTGGGTGGCCAGGGCCACGTCCACGTTGTCCAGGCCCACGGCCACCTGACTGATCACCCTCAGGTTGGGGGCTGCGTCCAGCAGGACCGCGTCGACGCGGTCCATGACATTTATCAGGGCGCCGTCCACTCCGGATAGGGCTTCCCTCAACTGCTCGGGGGTGGGGGGTACGTCCTCCGGCCAGACCTCAAGCTCCGCTTCCTTTTCGATGAGGTCCAGGGCGTCGGGAAATATCTCTCTGGTCACATAAACGCGGGGTCTGTGCATCGCAGTGAATCTTCCCCTTGTGAAGCTGGTTTTGATACGAGGCTGGATCGTACCCAATTGTAGCAAAGCATCCGGGTAAATCGATGCCTATTCCGGGTCAATCCCCGGTGCTATACTGGGCTTCCCTTTGTGCCTGGCCGGGCGCGGACACTAAACAAGACAACCGGGAGATGACAATGGCCCTGTTTTTAAGCGATCAAGATGTTGCCCAACTTCTGCCCATGAACGAATGCGTGGACGTGCTGGACAAGGCGTTTGCCAGCGCGGGCAAGGGCCAGGTGGACAACCGTCCCCGGAACCGCATCCGCATGCCCGGCGGGTTCTTCCACTTCATGACGGCGTCGGATTCGGATAGCGGAGTCTTCGGGTTCAAGGCCTATCCCTCCTTTGGCGGGCCCGCCTCGGCCAAGATGATTGTCATGCTCTACGACTATGAGACGGGCGGAATGCTGTCGTGCATGGAAGCCAGCCGGTTGGGCCAGATCCGCACCGGCGCCGCCAGCGGCGTGGCCACCAAGTACATGGCCAAGGAGGACGCCGCCACGGTGGCGGTGATCGGCTCCGGATTCCAGGCCCGCACCCAGTTGGAGGCGGTCTGCGCCGTGCGTGACATCAAGGACGTGAGAGTTTTCAGCCGCCGGGAGGAACGCCGCGAGGAGTTCGCCAAGCGCAGCACAGAGCGGCTGGGCGTGGACGTCAAAGCAGTTGGCACCGCCCAGGAATGCGTGGATGGCGCGGATGTGGTGATCGTTATCACTTCCGCGCGGGAGCCGGCGCTGTTGGGCGAATGGCTGTCGCCGGGGGCCCACATCAATGCCGCGGGCGGCAACCACTGGATGCGGCGGGAGATCGACGAGGAGGCGGTGTTGCGCTCCGAGGTCATCGTGGTGGACGACCTGGACCAGGCCAAGATAGAGTGCGGCGATCTGCTGTGGTTGGAGCCCCGGGGCACATTCCGCTGGGATATGGCCAAGGAACTGCAGGATGTGGTCGCCGGTCAGGTGAACGGCCGTCCTTCGCCGGACTCAATCACCCTATTCGAGTCCATGGGTCTGGCCCTGGAGGACATAGCGGCGGCCAAGCACGTATATGAGAAGGCCAAGGCCCAGGGGATAGGTCAGGAGCTGCCTTTTTAGGGTCTTCCTTCGCCCTCAGGCAGAGCGGGAGTCGGAGACAAAAGGAAAGGCGGCAGTAGATTTCACTGCCGCCTTGGGAGATGGAGTAGCCCCAGCTGCATCCACGGGGGGAGGTCGCGCCATTGGGGGCCTTATGGGCTAGGTGGCCACATCCGGGGATACGTCCGGACAGATATCTCCATTTCCGGAGAGTGGGTAAGCTCTCTTAGAAGCCGAACGAACCAGAGCGGCGGATGGCCTCGGTCTCGGCCAGCTTGTGCTCAACTCGCTCTTTCTCGCTCATGGCCGGGCCCGATAGCCAGTCGTAGGCCGCTACAACGCCATGTTCCATGTGGTGAATCACTTCACCCAGGAAATGCAGGTTATGGTGCTCGTTCTTGCTCTTGTTGATCTTTGCCATTTCAGGAATCCCTTGCCTTCGGACTTCGCGTCCGATTAAGTATGGAGTATTACAATACTAGTATCGCTACTTAATCTATAAATATGATATTCCTGCCTTATTATTGTGTCAATGTATAACGTGTGCCTGGCTGCATTGAATTTTATGATAGAACGTATCAGTTCATGATTACATTGATATTAACGAATTTATATAAATTAACTGTTAAATGCCAGGTAAATTAGCGAAATACGTTTGGTATATCAAATATATGGACATGAACCGTCTATCTGCGATGACTATCAACTGAGGACGACCGTGGTCCGGTGGCGTTTTCACCACCTACGGGATGCAGAGACGGGGCTAAGACTGATTGCTGGGGCTGAGCGCTAGAGGCCCAGTTTGCCGGGGTTCATGATGTCGTTGGGGTCCAAGGCCTGTTTGATGGTGCGCACCACTTCCTGGCCCACGCCCATCTCCCGGGCCAGTAGGTGGTTCAGCTTAACTCCCACGCCGTGGCAGTACTCCATCACCCCGCCCATGTCCTGGGCCAGTCGCAGTACCTGGTCCACGGTGGTGCCAAGGCGTTCTCTGGAATCGGCGGTGACCCCCGAGTTAGAAGTAATCAGCATGGAGAAAAGCTCGGGCCGGGACCAGATGGCGTATTCGACGCAGCGCACGCCCTCTTTTGCCATGATTTCGTCGCATTTCCTGCGGTATTCCAGTACCTGGGAGATGGGCAGGCCCAGGTGGAGGTAGTCGAACCCCCGGCGGCCCCGCCAGCGGCTCCAGCGCACGCTGCGAGGTTTGCCCAGGGCCGTCGCCTTGTAGTTCTCGGCCGACTGGTGACGCTCCTCCCAATAGGCGGCAGCGGGTTCCGGCCCCAGGGACCGGCCGCCGAACTGGGCGCACACGGCCAGGGCCCGGCTCTCGTTGGCCTGGACGCCCTCTTTGAATCCCTCGAATACCAGATGGAAGAGGACACCGTCGTCTTCTTCTGTGAGGTCTACCAGGGTCGGTCTCACTCCTAGGGCGAACATCTCAGCCGCGGCGTTGAACCCCTGGTCGAAACTGTTGAAGGCCACAGCGCGGAGGACATGGGCTTCGGGCAGGCGGAAAACGCGGACCGTGGCGTTGGTGATCACGCCAAAGACACCTTCTGACCCGATGAAGAGCTGCTTCAGACTGGGTCCCGAAGACTGGTTGGGCACGGCCCGGGTGTTGAGGACTTCTCCGCCGGGCAGCACCACTTCCAGGGCCACAACCTGGTCGCCCATGGGCCCGTGGCTGCCGGCCCGGTAGCCCACGCCGTTGGTGGAAATGGTGCCGGCGACGGTGGCTATCGGAACGCTGTAGGGGTCGTGGCCCGGCATGAGTCCGTGGGGCCTAAGTTCGTTCTCCAGGTGTTCAAGGACGACGCCGGCTTCCACCTCGGCGGTCATGTCGGTGGGGTTTATGGCCAGGACCTTGTTCAGGCGTTGTAAGTCCAGGACGATACCGCCCTTTGCCGGCACTGTGCCGCCCATAACGCCCGTCCCAGCGCCGAAGGGTATCACCGGGATGGACTGTTCGTTAGCCAGCCGCAAAACCGCGCTCACGTCCGCCGTTGACCCGGGGCGGGCCACGACATCTGCCAGCCGCGCGAAGGAGTCCTCGGCGCCGAAGGCGCGGACGGGGGAGAGGGCGTCTCCGGAGTAACGGTCCAGGTCGTAGGGGTCGGTGAGGACGTTCTCTTGGCCCAGGGCTTGGACCAGAGAATCGATCAATTCAGCCATCGGTATCGGCTCCGTCAAGCCTGGGGCGTGGGGCAGCAATCGGGGTTAGGAGGGCCGGTATTCCCAGGTGCTCCCGCCGGCCGAGTCTTCCACCGAGATGCTCTGGGCGTCCAGCCAGGCACGTATCTCGTCGGCCAGGGCATACTGTTTGTGTTCCCGGCAGCTGGCCCGTAGGGCGAGCAGGCTATCGATATCTTGGCCGGAGACCTCCTGGGTGGCCGATACCAAGCCGGCCAGATCTCCTTGATCCGGTCCTGTCAATTGTGCGTGGAGGCTTTCAACCAGGGAATTGAAGGAGCCGGCATCGATGCTCAGGGTGGTCTCCCGTTCCTGAAAAGTTAGTCCAAGCAGCCCGCCCAGGTCGCGGAGACATTCCTGGGCTTTCTCTATGGAATGACCCTCGTCCCTTTGGCGGTTCATCTCCCGGGACAGGTCGAAGATGGCGGCCAGGGCCCGGGGCGTGTTCAGGTCGTCGTCCATGGCGGCGATGAACTGCTTGCGAAACGCGGAGGGGTCCATGGGTTCGGCCGCCGACTCAGGTCCGGGCCGCAGGGCGTGGCGGAGACGGTCGGCGCTGCGCTCCATGGCGTCGCAGCCCTCGTCGGTATAGCTGAGGGGGCTGCGGTAGTGGGAGCTCAGGAAATACAGCCTGATGGCGTCCGGGGTGTACTGCTCCAGCGCCTCTTCCACCGACACCAGGTTCCCCAGGGACTTGCTCATCTTGTCCTGGCCCAGTTGGAGCAGGCCGTTGTGCACCCAGTAGCGGGAGAATGGCGTCTCGCCGGTGGAGGCCTCGCTCTGGGCGATCTCGTTCTCGTGATGGGGGAAGATCAGGTCCTGACCGCCGCCGTGGATGTCCAGGGTGGCGCCCAGGTAGGTCATGGACATGGCGGTGCATTCGATGTGCCATCCGGGCCGGCCCGGTCCCCAGGGGCTTTCCCAGTACGGTTCACCCTCGCGGGCGCCCTTCCAGAGCACAAAGTCCATGGGGTGTTCCTTGTTCTCGTCCACCTCGATCCTGGCTCCGGCCTGCATGCCGTCCAGGGTGCGGTGGCTCAGCTTGCCGTAGTCGTCCTTCTTGGTGACCCGGAAGTACACATCGCCGGCGGCGGCGTAGGCCGAGCCGTTGTCGATCAACTTCTGGATGGTCTCCAGGATGGGCCCGATCTCCAGGGTGGCCCTGGGGTAGACGTGGGCGCGCTGGATGTTCAGGGCGTCCATGGTGCGGTAGAAATCGTCTATGTAGCGTTCGGCCAGGTCGTCGGGAGAGATCCCCTGTTCCTGGGCGCGCTGGATGATCTTGTCGTCCACGTCGGTGAAGTTCTGGACGTGCTTCACGTCGTAGCCCAGAAATTCCAGGTACCGGCGCAGGGTGTCGAAGGCGACGTAGCTGAGGGCGTGGCCGACGTGGGTGGAGGAATAGGGGGTCACCCCGCAGACGTACATCTTCACCGTCTTGCCATCGGCGGGGGCAAATTCCTGGGCATCGTTGCTGAGGGTGTTGTATAGCTTCATGTATCGGCTGGAACAGGTGCTTTAAGGGCCGCCGGACATAAGCGAGGCCACGGCGCAGGCGGCGATTCCCTCTTCCCGGCCCACGAACCCAAG
The DNA here is from genome assembly GCA_002721995.1 of Chloroflexota bacterium. GTDB lineage: Bacteria > Chloroflexota > Dehalococcoidia > Lucifugimonadales > UBA3495 > UBA9611. The sequence goes on along the minus strand of PBMF01000009.1, from coordinate 4,257 downwards.
GTGGTCGGTGGTGGTGACTTTTACACTGACGCGGTCCGGGGAAACCGAGAGGCTTTTGGCAACGTTTTCCCGCATCTCCGCGTTGAAGGGGCTGAGCCTGGGATTTTGCGCCAGTATTGTAGCATCAACGTTTGAGAGCCGCCAACCAGCTTCGGCAACCAGCACACCCACCCGCTCCAGAAGCAACAGGCTGGAAATATCCTTGTACTGGGAGTCGCTGGAGGGAAAGTGCAGGCCCTTGTCACCAAGGTTGGCCGCGCCCAGCAGGGCGTCCATCACGGCGTGCACCAAAACGTCGCCGTCGGAGTGGCCCGAGAGGCCCTTGTCGTAGGGGACTTCCACTCCACCCAAGACCAGTCTTCTCCCCTCGGTCAGAGGGTGGGAATCAAAGCCGATGCCGGAGCGAAATTCCAGGTTTGCAGGCGTGGACATATCGCCGAGAGTTTACGCTAAGGGGGAAGGGGGAGCAAATTCCCGCGTCAGGGAGAGAGGACTACCGTAAGGCAGCTTTCAGGAACGCTTCGGCGATGACCAGGTCGTCGGAGGTGGTCACCTTGATGTTCTCGTAGGAACCCTGGAACATCTTCACGGGGTGGCCCAGGGACTCGACCATGGCGGCGTCATCGGTTACGTCCTGGGGGCAGTTGTCGTGGGCTTCCATGAGCAGGCTGTAGCGGAAGACCTGGGGGGTCTGGGCAGCCCAGAGTAGGGCCCGGTCTGGGGTCTCGTCCACCATCTGGTCTGGGGAGATCCGTTTGATGGTGTCTTTCACCGGGACTCCGGCCACTGCCGAGCCGCACTCTGAAGCCGCGTCCATCCCCCGCTGCAGCATGTCCTGGTCGAAGCAGGGTCGGGCGCCGTCGTGGACGATGGCCCAGTCGCATGGGGAAAGCAGGTCCAGGCCGTTTTTCACCGAGTCTTGCCGCCTGGCCCCGCCGGCGCAGACGTGGGCGATTTTCTTGTACCCCTGTTCTTGGACCAGCTTCCGGCCCTGTTCCAGGGAATCCTCGGCCAATACCAGTACGACTTGATCAACCAGTGGGCAGTTCTCGAAGCGGCCCAGGGTGTGGGCCACCAGGGGCAGTCCCAACATGGGGGCGAAAGTTTTGTCCACTCCCCCCATGCGGGTGCTGCGTCCGGCAGCAACGATTACAGCGCCTACGGTCCCACGGCCGGTGTTGGCCAAAATCTCTCCGGAGTTGGAGCTTTTAGTCTTTGGGCTGGGCGAAGATTATCCGCCCGGCCGCGGTCTGCAAAACCCGTGTCACGGCCACGTCGTGGAAGGAGTTCAGGTAGCGGCGTCCGCCCTCGACGACGACCATGGTTCCGTCGTCCAGGTAGGCCACGCCCTGGCCGACTTCTTTGCCCTCCTGCACTATGTTCACCCGCAGCTCTTCGCCAGGAAGCACGATGGACTTGAGGGCGTTGGCCAGCTCGTTCACGTTCAACACCTGCACGCCTTGCAGCTCGGCAACGCGGTTCAGGTTGTAGTCGGTGGTCAGGATGGAGGACTTCATCTCCCGGGCCAATTGGACCAGGACGGCGTCCACCTCGTTTCCGTTTTCCACGCCCACGTCCAGGACCTGGAGAGGCACGTCTTCGTCCTTGCGCAGCTTGCCCAGCACCTCCAGGCCGCGGCGTCCGCGGTTGCGCCGGAGGGGGTCGCTGGAGTCGGCGATGTGACGCAGTTCGTCCAAGACGAAGCGGGGCACGACCAATGAGCCTTCTAAGAACCCGGTGATGCTGAGGTCGGCGATCCGCCCGTCGATGATGGCGCTGGTGTCCACCAGGATGTTGCCATTGCGTGAGGACTTCTGGGTCTTGACCTTGTCGGCCTTGCCGGTCCAGCCCGTGCCGTTGGATCCGACGGAGCCTACCGAGTGGTTACCGTGGCTCGCCGGGGCCTCCAGGCCGGGGAAGATGGCGCGCATATCCCGCTCCCGTTGCACCCCCAGCCAGAGGCCGGAGATACCGAGGGCCACGTTCACAATGATTGGCACGCCCCAACCGGGCCAGCCGGACAATGTGTACAACGGTATGGATATGAGCGAGGCAACAACCAAGCCTACGAGCAGGCCTGCCGTAGCCGAGATCAATGCCGAGCCGGGTAGGGAGTCTATATATTCAGCGCACATGCGCCAGGGCTTGAGGACCAGGAGGGGGACAATTATTCCCCCGATGATTACACCGGTGAGGGTCGATACCAGACCCCAGGGAAGAAATTCTTTCTTATCTGAAAATGATTCCGATATATAAAGACCGAGTTGCCAGCCGATTACCCCAAGACCCGCGGCGCTCAGTACTCTGAGCATCCAAAGGGCCACCAACAGTGGTTACCTCCTTGCCAGCCGTGGCTCCGGCTTCGGGTTAGCCGGTCCTACGGACACTGGACACTTGATTGTTTTATGCTGCCGGATAAACGAGTTTGGGAACCAAAAAGGCGGTCCTTTAACCGCCTCTTGTTGGCTGGTACAGGCGCCGCCGTCGCGGCTTCCTTCCCAAAGCTCCTTGCAATGTAAAGTTCCCCGATGGTCCTGAGAAAATGAAAATCCTGCGGACCCAAATAGCGCTATTTATCAGTCGCTTTGTTGACCCTTTCAATCCCGCATTTGGTGGAAATTTAGCCTCAATTATCAGGTGCGGATCGAGTAGGTGGACTTAATTGAGAATAGCACATGTACCCATGTTGGGAAAGAGATTTTCCGGTAGCCGGCCCAGATGGACCGCGTGGTTGACCTAATAGCGGCAACGGACCAATCCATCTGTATCTATTTTTGCGTCCCATCGTATACTTCGGCTTTCAAGACCACGTTGGGGACACCTTCAGGCGTGAGATTCATCACATACGGAGTTACCGCATGACTAGCAAAAGCAAGCCGAGGGTCTATCTGGTCGCCACCGGCGGCAGTATTTCCTTCATTGGCCGGACTAGGACCGACTACACCAATTACAGCTACGATGGTAAACATCTGACCATCGAGGAGATGGTGGAGCGGGTCCCTGAGGTCCATGACATAGCCGACGTCCGAGCTGAGCAGTTCTTGAATTTGGGCAGCACCGACGTGACCCCGGCCCACTGGCTGGGTTTGGCCAAGCGGATCAACCGGATATTCGATGACGACCAGGATGCCGCCGGCGTTGCGGTGACCCACGGTACGGCCACCCTGGAGGAAACGGCTTATTTCCTTAACCTGACGGTGAAGACCAGCAAGCCGGTGGTGGTAACGGGTGCTATGCGGCCGCCCACGGGCATGGGCACGGATTCCGACGTCAACCTGATGGACTGCATCAGGGTTGCCGCCGCGCCCCAATCAGCGGGCAGGGGTGTTCTAACCGTGCTGAACAACCAGGTCCAAGCGGCAAGGGATGTGACCAAGACCAACAGTTACCGGCTGGAGACGTTTCAAGCACCTGACTTTGGCTTCCTGGGCTATGCGGACTCGGACGAGCAGGTGGTCTATTACCGGCGCCCGGAACGGGCCCACACGTTGGACTCGGAGTTTGATGTTTCGAGCGTCGAGCAGCTGCCTAGGGTGGACATAGCCCCTGCCTACGCTGGCGCCGATGGGCTGGTGATCAGGGCCCTGGCCAACGCCGGTGTTGATGGTCTGGTTGCGGCGGGCCTGGGCAGCGGCAGTTCAGCGCCTCCCTACATGGCGGCATTGAAAGAGGTCTCGGACGGCGGGCTGCCGGTGGTTATTGCCACCCACACCGGCACTGGCAGAGTGGTCCAGACCCGGAGATTCACCGAGGATGGGTACATCGTCGCTGACAACCTGACGCCCAAAAAGGCGCGTATTCTGCTGATGTTGGCACTAACGGTGACCAAGGACCCAGCCGAGATTCAGAGGATGATGCTCACGTATTAGGTTGATAACGCTTTTAAGTCCAAAGCTGGACAAACAAAAAGAGGCGTCCCGAAGAATTCGGGACGCCTCTTTTTTACTTTCCCGGTCTATGGGGTTAGACGATTTGCTGATAGAGCAAAACTACTGTGTCGTCCACCCCGGGGTTCAGGGCGGTCACGCTGATCAGCTTGAAGACCACAACATTGCGGGAGACGTCATCGGTCAGTGACCCGGAGACATTCGTCTTCTCCAGCAACCACAGGTAGTCGGCGAAGGTCTGGCCTGTCTGTTCGGCGGAATTGGGTGGCTCGACCATGTAGGCGTCGTTGATCAGAGCATCGAAATCAACGGCTGTGTAGTGGGTCAGCAGGTCGTCAACCACGAAATCGGATGCCGCGTTGGTCTCGGG
>PBMF01000008.1 GCA_002721995.1 Chloroflexota bacterium | reverse complement strand
TTCGAATCCGACCACCCCGATCAGAAAATAAAAAGAGCTGTTAACGAGCCAATTGGGGCTAGCGTTAACAGCTTTTATGTTTCCAGGGACACATTCAAACTTGCTGATGTCCTATCCCCTTTTATCTACAGCAGTGCTCATAAGTGATCAAATGAGATTAGACATCTTAGTGAGTCACTCCTAATATTGCCTTGCACCCATATACAAATTTTCGCTGACCGATGACGAAGGGTTAGATCTGCCTCAAACCAGGTACGGTCTAAAAGGCCATTTTATGAGGTTTATTCTGCTATTAGGGGTTGGGCTATTCATCCTATTAGGATTAATGCCGACCACGGCGTCTGCTCACGGGTATGTACAGAGATTTAGCCCGCCTTTACCTTTAGGTTGGTATTTAGGGTCAGCGGCCGCGGCAGTCGTACTTTCTTTTTTGCTCAGCCATATCTTGCCCCGCTCTTTCGTTTCGCAACGGCGTTCACCAACAGCCCATTCCAAGACGGACGGTCTTCTAAAATCCACTCATATGGCACGGCCAATCGGACCTCTGAGAACGTGGCTGGTACCGTTTGTGCAAATGATTTCATTGTTGACGTTTATTGTCGTACTACTATCAGGACTCATTGGTGATCAAAGTCCAATCCACAACATTTCACCCACGTTTGTTTGGGTCATATTTTGGGTCGGAATCACGTTGATATGTGCCTGTTTTGGGAATGTGTGGGGATTACTTAATCCCTGGCTGATAGTTTTCACTATTGCAGAGTTCGCCTTCATGAAAATCAATTCTCATACTAAAAGAGAGTCCATTGTCAGGTATCGAGAAAGATGGAATGTATGGCCTGCTGTATTTCTGTTTTTTGGTTTTGCATGGGTAGAAAATATATACCCGCATTCGATTGTCCCTCTAAATTTGGCATTCCTAATAATTGCTTACTCGATAATTACCTGGATAGGAATGTTGACCTTTGGCAAACGCGAATGGCTTAGATTCGGGGATCCATTTTCAGTTTTGTTCAACCTGTTATCGTATTGCTCAATATTAGAATTATCAGCCTCAAGCTCATCGTTTTGTAGAACTTGTTCTGAATATTGCCGACCAGAAAGCGGGACCTGCAGCGGATGCCTCAGTTGTTTCATTAAGGCAAGGCCAGGTACGAGGCGTTTAAAACTGAGAATATTCGGAACCGGCGTCATCAGAAACAAGTACTCGTCAGAAGCGCAGACAGTATTCCTACTGTTGGTGTTAGCAACTTTGACTGCCGATGGTTTTTTTGCCACTTCTACATGGTTGGACCTAAGTCAGCGGTTGGATTCGTACTTACCCAATATGACGGTAGTTGGCTCAATCGCTCTGGTCAGCGCACCCGTCCTATTTTACTTACTTTACCGAGCAGTCATGGTTATTACCCCATACATGGGGAATTTTTCAGATTCTAGTTCTGTGCTAGGGAACACCTTCGCCATAACCCTTCTCCCAATTGCAGTCTCATATCACTTAGCTCATTTTCACTATTTCTTATTGATGCAAGGGCAATCGATCATACCGCTCGTATCTGACCCTTTTGGGTTCGGTTGGAATCTATTTGGAACAGCGAATTATCGTATGACCACGGCTGTACTTTCTCCGAATGTTTCCTGGTCGCTTATGGTTTGCGCTATTGTTGTGGGGCATGTCGTTGCTGTATATGCGGCTCATACTATTGCCATCAATCGATGCAGTGACCATTCTGCTGCATTTAAAGGGCTAGTACCTATATTGGGATTAATGACCGTATATACAGTGCTTAGTCTGTGGATAATGGCTCAACCCATGATGGCGTAAATTTTCGGCCTTCGCCGAATTAGTCGACGCGAGGGCTTTCACTAACAAAGGATATTAACCAAGGAAACTTTGTCGATTTAGGCTCCTGATTAATAGCGATAAATCTCTAATTTAGTTCAAGTAAAACGGTAAGGTTTTATTCCAGTCCGTAAGATCCTGCATGGTTACGAGGACTCATGACGAAAATTCTGATTGGTTTGGTTGTAATGCTTATGCTATCGGCTTGCGGAGGAGACCCTAACAGTCCAAGTCCTTCGGCTAACTCATCATCCAACCTAGCAGAATTTGACCCCGGCAAGTACGACACTCAATGTCTCGATCAAGTTTTTGGTCAGTCCAGAGTGGACGAGCTCCTGTTTAAAGGACACGTTCCAAACCCCAGTGAATTGATACAAATGAACAGTTGTTTATCCAAAGAGAATGGTGGTTCAGGTGAAGGTAACGCACAAACTGACAATAGGTCAGGAATCCCATCACCTCAATCTGGCGAAATTATCTTTAATTTAGACAGGTTTAACTCGGAATGTATTGCCGAAACCCTGGGCGGAGAGTTGGCAGGCCAGATACGATTCGGAGGCCGAATACCGACTGATTATGAGTTGAATCAACTAGAACGTTGTCGTTCAAACGGAACGAAGGACTTTTCAGGGACGAGCCCGTCGTCGATAGAGTCGGACTCGCCGGTAAGGCGTATCGTGGCCCGGCCCTCACTTCCAGAAGGAGTGTTGGCTGCCGAATTAAAATCGGTCAAATTACCTGATCCATCCAAAGTGGAACCTAACACAGACCAATGTGAAATCTTTGAAGATGGCGAATGTGCCGAACTAAAATGGGAACTAGTAAGCGACCTACGTGCAGGATCATTCACTTCAATCAAGATCTCACCAGTTGACCCTGACATCATTTTTGCCGGAGTGGACTCGAACGACATGTCACTTTACAAGAGTGACGACGCCGGGAAGACATGGAAGTTAATTCATATAACCGGCCATACTTCAGGAATTGCGGTCAACCCCAGAGACCCGGATATCATCGTTTATAGCATATTAGAAGGTCCAATGAACCGCAGTACAGACGGAGGGAGAACCTGGACTGAAGTAGATACCGGTAACGTTCGAGTTCAAATAGCCGACCCCTCCTCACTTGGGGCAAACATATTTACAACAGTAGAGTTCGCGCCAGGTGACGGAAGGATAGCCTATGCCGCAACAGTTGATGGCATGCATCGTAGCGGTACAGACCGAGGCCCCACAAATCTATTCGTGAGCAGAAACGAGGGTTCGACTTGGGAACTGGCTGGCACGTGCCCCAGTTGTGGAGGCATTAAGTCGCTTGCAGTGGACCCCCGAAACCACCAAGTGGTCTGGGCTGCTACCAACAACGGAGCACAATTAACCCGCGACGGTGGTAAGACATGGAGCGGCAATCTGATTGAGGGCTATTCAGATCGACCTGAAACATATGGGATCGCCCTACAACCGGGAAATCCCGATACTGTTTTGCTCTCCAGCGCCGAATCAGGAATGTTCAGGAGTACAGATGGAGGCGACACGTGGTCGGACGCAAGTGTTGGACTCGGAACTCTTGAACTCCACCACGTTATCTACGCTCCCAGTAACCCAAAAGTCGCGTACGTTGCTTCACATGAAGGGGTATTTCGAAGCGATGACTCTGGACTGACATGGGAAGCCCGTAATAATGGGCTAGGGTATCTCTTTACTACTCCAATAGCTGTAGATCCGAGAGATGAGGATGTTTTGTATGTTGGTTCGGCGTCGGAAGTTTACACTACTCACCCTAGTCATTTTCACGCAGGTCTCCATGAAGGTGAAGGTCTCTACAAGAGTGTCGACGGCGGGCGTAATTGGTATCTGAGCGACATTGGGATTGATGAGGCGAAACTGGCACAGATGGCAACCCATCCGCTATTGCCATTTAACCTTTGGGCAGACGGAGAGTCCGGGAGAGGGGCTTTCTTTACCCCAGATGCCGGGGAAACATGGCTTTTCTCTCCTAATCACGCCGCCCATTATCCAATGGTATTTGCATTCTCGCGTTCTTTCCCGTCAACAATATACCTAACTAGTTGGCAAAACGATGGAGAGTTAATGTCCAGTACTGATGGAGCTCATAACTGGATTGATTTAACGCCTAGAGTCGCAGCAGGGATCAGTGAAGAAACTAAGAATTTAGGTTTATACGATGATGAAAGGCGACGTTGGCTCCATTTACACGGTCTGGCAATTTCCGAGACCGATCCAAATATCATATATGTAGGATCGGTACATGACACCGTCTATCCAGATGTTGAGTTTAATCTCAAAGGTGCTCACATCTTTAAATCGGTTGACGGCGGAATCACATTCAACGAGATCAGCAATGGATTCCCAATAGAAACTCGTACCTCAATCAATTCCATTGTCGTTCATCCAACTAACCCTGATATTGCTTACGCCATGACCTCATTGCATGAGACTGAGACGGCCATAGGGATTTACAAAACTATAGATGGTGGAGCGAACTGGAGAACTGTTAACGACGGACTAGATTTACACACAAACGATTTGCAAATGGATCGATCAGATCCGAATACCCTATATGCCGCTACTGAAAGTGGTATTTTCAAGACTACTAACGGAGGCCTCAAATGGAAAAAGTCCTCTATGGGGATGCCCGATGACGCACCGGTGATTGATCTAGCCATTGACCCAATAAACCCACTCTACCTATACGCAATTACGCCGGACCACGTCTACCGGACTAAAAATGGAGGGAATCACTGGTACATCGCTGATCTAGGTATAGAGAAGGTGTCTAAAGAACAACTATCCTCCGCTCAAGCCAGACTTATGTCCGAGATGCAATTAGATCGAACTAAAACAGGCCATTCGGTGTACGGCAGCACCTTTGCGCAAGACCGGACATTGGAGATTGATGCTACTGGCCGGGTAGTCTACGTTGTAGCGAAAACGAAAGCATCAGATATGTATGGCCCACAATGGGACAAAGTACGCAAGTTATATCGGGCGGTGTTACCACCACTCACACCAGTTGAATATCAGTTTGAAATCAACGGGGAAGGTATGCAGATTCAATCGAGCTCTCATATTTATGATGTGGTCCTCGATGAAAATATTCAAGAGGTGCGTTTCACTTCTGCAGCCCCTCGAGGAGTTTACTCTGAAATATCGATAAACTTGCCACAATCCTTGCAGTCTAGTTCCTATGAAATTTCGATTGACGGGCTTCCAATAAGTTCATCATCAGTCGGTACTTCCATTTCCTTCGCTAACAATCGTGCGGGGAGAAGTCTGGTAACCATAAAATTGAATTAAATTACTCGCACTTCCATATTCAGGATCTCCCAAGAGTCAATGGCGGAGTCGGCGATGAATGTCGGCAGGCCAACGGTCAGTCGCCCAGTCCATCTACGATCGCAAAATAGGTGTTGGTTGTTTTGTTAGTCCGGTGGAGCAAGATAGTCCTGTATCCTTTGCTGTTACGCCAAGCGAGCGCTGATTCCTTGTCTGGAAACTCGAATATCGCGTGAACGTCGGCCTACCTATCGGTAACTTGGTTCTCAAGGAAGTGGACTTGTGTATCGGGTCCGGGAGTCAGTGGCTTGCCACCAACCTCAGCAATACGCGCAGGTATGTTTGAAGAGAAGCCCGATGTAAATTCTTCCCGATTAGTAATTTCCAAATGAATCATTACGTATGCCTTAGGCATGATGTCCTCCGCCCGTAAATATAAGTTGGGATAGACATGCAGGGTTTGACGCATAGATTTGGTGCCAATAAGGTCCGGAAATCGGAATGAAGAATCCCGGGTAAATCACCAATGCCTCTTGGGGAGACGTACCATGGAACAATACTTTGACCTGGGAAGCCATACTCGTCCGGTAACGACCTCGTCAGAGGAGGCGCAGCTGTGGTTCAACCGCGGGTTGAACTGGCTTTATGGCTTTAACCACGCTGAATCGGTTGCCTGTTTCCAACACGCGGCGGAAATTGATCCTGCCTGCGCCATGGCTCACTGGGGTATTGCCCTGGCCAAAGGCCCGTACTACAACAAACAGTGGTCCGACTTCAGCGAGCGTGAACTATCAGAGACGCTCGACATCGGCTACCACACGGCGCGTCATGCACAGGTTTTAGGTGCCAGTGGTACACCCACCGAACGGGCGCTGTTTGACGCCTTGGTGCAGCGCTACCGATCACCGAATCACCAGGAACCTTCTGAACTGGTGCGTTGGAACGACGTCTACGCTAGTGCCATGCGTGGCGTTTATGAACAGTTCCCAGACGACCTCGATGTAGCCGCCCTGTTTGCGGAATCGATGATGGACCGCACCCCCTGGCGCCTGTGGGACCTGGAAACGGGAAAGCCGTTTGACAACGCAGACACGCTTGAAATGGTGGATGTGCTCGAAAAAGGCATAGCGCAAAGTGTCCATCCACATCCGGGTCTGTTGCACTTATATATTCATACGATGGAGATGTCGCCCACCCCGCAACGCGCTCTGCGAGCCGCCGATCAGTTGCGCCCTCTGGTCCCGGAATGCGGTCATCTCCGGCATATGCCAGCGCACATTTATATGCAGTGCGGCCATTATTATGACGCCCTGGAAGTGAGCTACAACGCTACAGCAGCCGATGGTAAATATATCGCCTATGCTAACCTTGGCCGCGACGATCGCTACCTTTCATCTTGCTGCCATAATTTTCATCAACTGATGACGGCCGCTACGTTTCTCGGCCAATATGAGGCGGCCCTATATGCCGCAAATTCGGTGCAGCGGCTATTGACCGAAGACATCCTGCGCACGGAAATACCGCAATTGGCGCGTATGCTGGAGTCCCACTACTCGATGAAATCGCATGTGCTGGTGCGCTTTGGCAAGTGGGAGGAGATCATCGAAGAGCCGCTGCCTGAAGATAACCAACTCTATTGCGTCACAACGGCAATGATGCGCTATGCACGCGGTATCGCGTACGCGGCTCTGGGTCAACACGACTTGGCCGACGTAGAGTGCGCCAAATTCCAGGAAGCGCTAGATAACGTCCCAACGGAGCGCCGAATCATGAACAACGAGGCGCGCGTTATCCTTGGAGTTGCTACTGAAATGCTGTACGGGGAAGTGGAATATCATCGCGGCAACTACGATATCGCTTTTAATCACCTGCGCCAGGCGGTCGCCAACGACGATGCGCTCAACTACGCGGAGCCATGGTCGTGGATGCACCCACCTCGGCATGCGCTAGGCGCATTGCTACTAGCACAGGGGCATGTTGACGAAGCGGAACAGGTGTATCGCGCCGACCTCGGCCTCGACGGGGTATTGATCGCGGCGAAACGTCACTTGAACAACGTCTGGAGTCTGCACGGTCTGGCCGAATGCCTGCGGATCAAAGGTATGGAGTCCGAGCTCGCACTCATCGAGCCGCAACTGGAACTGGCGATGGCACGCACCGATCAACCAATCACCTCGTCCTGCCACTGCCGAGTTGAGACCGATTGCTGCCATTGAGATTCCAGATGGGAATGGCCAATCTGGTGCCGTTTTTATTGGCCCAAAGCTGAGCGTCACCCGCGACATGACTCGGCTGAGATAGCTAAGATCAGGCGCGATAGCTAGACCGGCGTTGGTTAAACAACGACCTCTGCTAACCTGTCTATCTGGTCCAGGTCCGTTACCTGGGGAAGAAACACCATTTCATCAAGCCCGACCTGATCGAATTCTTGAATGACCTTTCGGATATCTTGGGGGGAGGTTAGGACCCGCTGGGCGGCCTGGTTTGCTGCCTCGGCTCCCAAGAACTGGTTATAGTGCCGGTATTGGTCTGCACCCCTATCGGCAGCATCGGGGCCAATGGCAAAAGCATTGGTGGCGACAAACCGTGGTCTTCCGTCTCTTCCGCAGTTTTTCCACTCCTCGACGACAGAGTCGTACATCGTGAGGGCAGATTGTGGGTCCCCGCCACCTCCCAGGTAGCCATCAGCCCAGCGGCCAGCGCGCTTGACTGCCGCTGGAGCGAACGCCCCTATCAGGAGCTCCGGGCCTCCGGACTGGACCGGCTCTGGTCCTACGGCACCTGTCTCGTCTACAGGGTCCTCACCGGACCAGACCCGTTTCATCAACGCCAGTTGTTCTTCGAAACGCCTGCCCCTACGGTTAAACCGGCCCGAAACTGCTGCGTAATCGTCTTCTCGGCGGCCTACGCCCAGACCTAACGTAAGCCTACCGCCGGACAGGACATCGATGCTCGCTGCCTGCTTGGCCAGTAATGTCGCATCCCGCACTGGAGCGATGAGTATCGTGGTCATTAGCCGGACTCTTTGGGTTACCGCCGCTGCTGCCGCCAGGGCGACGAGTGGGTCCCAATTTGGATAGACCACGCGGTCGATTATACCCACGCTGGAAAAGGGGCCTGAGTCCGCTTTGCGTGCCCACTCAAGGACAGAGTCGCGCGAGACGCCAGGTATGTTAGCCGGCAGTCCGATACCGATATTCATAAATTATCCTGATGCCAGTTTGATTTGGTGATCATAGAGAGGACTAGTCCGGTCGTATTGTTTGACTAAGACTTACTTCCCTAATGTCGGCCGCCGATCGAATGCATGATCAGGTTTCCTTTGGTGACTTCGGTCATCACTTCGACGGCTTCGGCGAGCATTGCGTCGTCCATCCCTTGATGCTTCACGGCATCTAAGTGAAAGCGCACTCAAAGACCACAATTGTTCATCACAGAGACGAGATATGCGATGAGCTTTTTGGTTTTAACGTCAAGCCTGCCAGGGGTCATGATCAGTTTGTAATTTGTCCAGTAAGACTCTAGATGTGACGGTTCATGGGCGACCATTTGGAAGGTCTCCGGAACGAACGACCACCCCATGGTGGTCTTGATATCCTCATAGATCTCTTTGATTCTTCCGCTGGCTTCTTTCTCGGTGACCAACTTGATGCTTGGCAAGATTCCTCCGGAGGGACACTGGATAATGGGATACCATTTAGCTTTCCCTCCTAAAACGTCCAGGGAAGTAGTTTAACAAGTTATGGAAAGTTCCGGTCTTCTAAATGTGACTCATCGGTCAAACCATGAGATTTGAGGATATCTCCGCATATTACCGTTGGTATAATCCAGGGGAGTCTTCTCCTGTCGTGGCGTCTGTATCGTTATACAAAGCAGCCAAGCCTTTGGATGTTAATCTTGAATGCGTACGCAAAATGAAGGACGTGATTGTGCGATTGGTCAGGCATCTAAGATTCATAGATATAACCTGGACACACTAGCGGAGAATCGACCGCCCCTAGATATCATTGATAAGTTAGAAAATCATTTGTAAGGATCGATGTCTCACCATGGTCAATCAGTTAGCCAGCCGACTAGATGCACTACTCCAGAGTATGAGGGAAGCCCGCATAGACGCGTATCTGGTCCCGTCTTCGGATGCTCATCTGAATGAATATGTCCCTCAATATGCCTGTAGGCGCGCGGCGATAACCGGGTTCAAGGGGTCGGCTGGGGACGCGATCATCTGTCCAGATGGTAGCCACCTGTTCGTGGATTCCCGTTACTACCTTCAGGCTGATGAAGAAGTGGACCTCAGCAATTTTCGGGTACACAAGGTCGGCTTGAGTGGCGAGCGCACTCCGGGCCAATGGCTGACGGAGATGGATAGAGAACAAGGAAGTATCCGCGTCGGATTCGACCCAGCTGTACTGTCGATGCAAGCCTTTGGCGCTTATTCGGCGGCCTTGCATTCGAAAGAATCGGAGATGGTGGCCATCGATGCCAATATGGTCGACGCAGTTTGGGAAGACCAACCGCTTCCACCGTCAAATCCCATCTATGCTTTACACGAGGTTGTGACTGGGGTAGGAGCGGCCGAAAAACTCTCCGATATCCGCAAAAAGATGGATGAAGCTGGCGCCGACTTGTTGGTGTTGACCAAATTAGACGAGATAGCGTGGGTTACCAACTTAAGAGGCAGTGATATCGCGTTTAATCCTGTGTTCGAGTCATACCTTGTCATCGATAAGGAAACAGCTAGGTGTTTTACCCGGACCGAACCGCCCACCGCGTTACGACAGTCCCTAGATCCTTTGGTCGACTTCCACCCATATGAGACTTTCTTTGATTCGATGAGACTTGCCAGCGATAGTGCATCGGGAGCCGTGTGGCTGGATCCCAGCGGGACTACTATGGCTACCAGTCTGGCAATGAAAAACGTTCAGAAGGTGATTGAAAAGGCGAATCCCGTAGTGATGCTAAAAGCGATCAAGAACGACGCTGAGATCGTCGCTAGTCGTGAGGCCCACCGTCACGCTGCCGCTGCCAAGATTCGAAGTTTCAAGACCTTAGAAGATAAGATAGCCTTGAGTCAAAAAGTAAGCGAGCTTGATTTCAGTCTTTTGCTGCACGAAGAATACGCTGCTGAAGATGGGTTCTACGATCTTAGTTTTACTACCATCGCAGCCGCAGGTGCCAACGGAGCGATAGTCCATTATGGCGACGCAAGTCCCGACGTTCTATTGACAGAAGGAGAGTTGTTCCTTGTAGATTCCGGCGTTCAGATGTTGGGGGGTACCACCGACGATACCAGAACAGTTATCGTTGGTACTCCTACAGACCGTCAGAAGCAGATGTACACCAAAGTCCTGCGTGGTCACATAAATTTAGCAATGCAGCGATTTCCCGAAGGTACCGGTGGCATCGCTTTGGACGCTTTGGCTAGGACCCACCTTTGGAACGCAGGGTTGGATTATGGCCATGGTACCGGCCATGGGGTTGGAGCATTCTTAAATGTCCATGAAGGTCCCCAGAGGATTGCTCCCCGCGGTGTAGACGAGCCTATGAGAATAGGGATGATCGTTTCTAACGAGCCTGGATATTACGAAGAAGGATGGGGAGGCATCCGTCTGGAGAATCTATACGTCGTAGCTGGCGATGATACATTGCCGGACCATCCGGACGGCAGGCGTTGGCTGCGCTTAGATACCTTGACTTTGATACCTTTTGACACGACCCTGATCGACTGGGATCAGATTTCAGAATCAGAGAAAACGTGGCTTGGCGGATATCACCAGGAGATATGGGACAAGATCAGCCCGATGTTGGGAGATGATGACCGTCGGTGGCTTTTAGAAAAATGCGAACTTCCCGGTATTTCGATCGCACAATAGGACATCATTTTTCGGTTCCCGATCGGTGCGAGATTCTCGCGCTCTTAGATGAAGACTAGGTATCAAGCCCTCTCAAGATATCATTTAAAGCATCATCTAGGGCCGGGTCAAGATCAACAGGTTCTACGAAAGGTGTGTACACAAAATCCTCTCGTATCCTATTGATTAGCTGCTTTGCCTCAGCGTTGGCTTCGCCTATTTCTTCCAGTCTTTCGGCCAGTTGCTTAGATTCAGATGCACCCAAAGCCTGAAGTTCGCTCAGGTCCAGATCTAATTCAAACATAGACCTTAGGCGGCGCATGATGTCGTAATAGGACTGGTGGTCTATGTTGATACCTAGTTGCTCGTTCTCTCTAGTTGCGAAAGGGTAGAGAGGCGCCATCGATCCGAACCGGAACATGCTGATGTCCGGGTATTCATAATGAGCCAGGGTCACTAGGGCCATCGCAATCGTGGGGCCTCTACGACCTTCACTACCGTAACTGGAGAATTGTACGCCGTACCGTTGCAGGGTCTCTTTCATTTCTGCTTTGCTGTACACGCAGTTAATTCGGCGCTCTAGGTCAGGTGGAGCACTGCCGTTAACGCCTTCGACTGCGACTGTCAGGCTGATGCCTAAGTCCTGGATGCCCTGAAAGAACGCTTTGGCATAAAGATCGATCTGTTGTAAGGGCTCCTCTCCCAGAAAGATGATTAACCCATTTCCAGCATCGTAGAATGCATTTTCACGCTGTAGCGGTTCAGACGGAAGCCCATCCAGATATGATGTCTTTGGCCGATACGTATCATGTGTCCCCGGTAATTGGAAGGGATAGCAAAGCTCGGAAACGGCCCGGTCCATCTCGCCTATCTTTTGAGCATCTAGTTTTTCGATCATGTATCTTGGGAGACCGCTGGAGATCCTGCCTCCATTAGACCACTGCCGCCGCCAACCGGCTAGTAAGTACCGTGCAACGGGTTTGTTTCCAAATGTTACTAGCGGGTCAGCCATCCTTCATATGCTCCTTTTTAGGGCGAATCGAATACACGGATGATGTTCACACCTTGTCACACGGGCGAACCCGGTGCCATTGGTGTTAATTGCATGTAACTCAACACGGCCAGCTTTTTTATGCTTCGTTGGCAAATACAAAAGTCGGAGGAGCAGTAACACCTGCCTCTCCCATAGCCGCCTTCAATTCCTCTCTACTAAAGAAGGCCTGGGCCGCCTCTATGGTGTCCCATGTGTTGATAACTGTCACCATATTGGGGTCATCGGAATGCCGCAATACGACCGCACTTCGTTCCCCACCTTCTTTTCTCACGGATTCGAACTTGTCGAACAGAGATTTCCAAGTGTCAAAATCTTTAACTGGGTGACTGGCAATGGTATATGCTGCCATGGTCCCTCCGATGGATTGCAGATTTAGTAAACTGGATATGGATAAACTGTTTACCTTAGGAATTATACGAGATTTGGTGGTCTTCCGGAGGCCCGAGGTGAGCCAGGTCTGCTTCTTATGTGCCGTGTGTGATGTGAAAGCAATCGGAAGCACTGTAGGAATCGGATCGGTTAGATAGCTAATCACGCAGCACTGCCTGAACCAAAGGTAATGATTCAGTGGGACCCAAAGGCCCGGGAGTTTCGAGTATGGACTATCACTATGTCGTCGTAGGAGGAGGGACTGCCGGGTGCGTGCTTGCTAACCGACTTTCCTCGGATCCAAATACTAGTGTCCTCTTGTTGGAAGCTGGAGGTAAGGACGATTATTTCTGGATCGATATACCGGTTGGCTATCTTTACACTATTGGTAATCCAAGGACTGACTGGTGTTATCAGACAGAGCCCGAACCAGGACTGAATGGGAGAAGCATAGGTTATGCGCGAGGCAAAGTGCTTGGTGGCTGCTCGTCGATCAACGCCATGATATATATGCGAGGTCAACGCAGCGATTATGATTACTGGGAGGAACTCGGTAATCGCGGGTGGGGTTGGGATGATATCCTACCGGTCTTCAAAAGCTCAGAGAATTATCAACATGGCGCTGATGAATTCCATGGCGGAGACGGTGAACTAAGAGTCGAGGAGCGACGTGTGAATTGGGAAATCTTGGATGCCTGGCGCGACGCTGCTGAGCAATGTGGGATTCCCAAGATCGAGGAATTTAACCGCGGAGACAATTCCGGTAACGCCTATTTTCAGATGAACCAACGCCGCGGTACTCGTTGGAGTGCAACTAAGGCTTTTTTGCGGCCTGCTATGTCCAGACCAAACCTCACTGTGTTGACTGGTGCGCATACACAGAAACTTTTGATTGTAGACTCTCCCAACGGTAAACGGGCAGCAGGTGTTGTAGTAAGAATGGAATCCGGTGAGGTGTTGAACTTCAATGCTTCACGAGAAGTCATCCTTTCAGCGGGCTCAATCGGCTCTCCCCAGATCCTACAACTCTCCGGTATCGGTCCCGGTCAGCTACTGAATAGAATGGGTATTGACGTGGTCCACGATCTGCCAGGTGTTGGAGAGAACCTCCATGACCATTTACAAATCCGCTCTGTCTACAAAGTAGAAAACACAATCACTCTTAACAAGCGGGCCAATTCGCTGTTAGGAAAAATCATGATGGGAGTGCAATATTTTGCATTCAAAACGGGCCCTCTGACGATGCCTCCATCGCAGTTAGGAGCTTTCGCAAAAAGTGACCCCGACCAACCTTCAGCCAATATAGAATGGCACGTCCAACCTCTATCGCTAGATAAATTCGGCGATCCCTTGCATAGTTTTAATGCGATTACACCTTCTGTTTGTAATTTGAGGCCAAGTAGCCGTGGTCACATACGTATAAAGAGTCAGGATGCCGCGATGGCACCAGCAATCACCTTAAATTATCTCTCTACCGAAGAAGACCAGAGGGTCTCGGTAGAGGGAATGCGGTTCACTCGCCGTATTATGTCAGCACCCGCTCTCCAAAAATATAGGCCTATCGAAGTGAACCCGGGTCCTAGTATCAGTGATGCGGACGAGCTGTTATACGCGGCGTCAGAACTCGGTACCACCATCTTTCATCCGGTCGGAACCTGCAAAATGGGTAATGACCAGATGGCGGTCGTTAACGATCGCCTATCGGTCCATGGAATAAGAGGACTCAGAGTGATTGACGCATCGATAATGCCACGTATTACGTCTGGGAATACCAATGCTCCGACCGTAATGATTGCTGAAAAAGGGGCTAAGTTTATCCAGGAAGGATGATACGGCTGTGGTTGGTACTATCGAGAAGTGGATAAAAACATGAAAACCTCCCATTACTATGGGAGGTTTTTTGCTAGAAAGCATCATTTCGGTGCTGGGCAAAAAAAGAGCGCTTTCAAAGATTTCTGAAAACGCTCCGCTATCTTAGCACGCCGTTGATAATTATGTCAACAGTTTGTGCCTAGATTCGAGTAATGTACTTAAATTACAGAAGCAGTTGACACGGCGATTTACTTCCCTTCTTTGATGAAGTCCGATACACGCTCTGCCATCATCATGGTAGTCACATTGGTGTTCGCCCGAATGCAATCGGGCATTATAGATGCATCTACTATTCGTAGATTCTGTATCCCTCGTACTCGCCCGAATTGATCAACGACTGCCATCTCATCTGAAGTGGGCCCCATCTTGCATGTACCAGAGATATGTTGACCTGTTGTTACCTCTCTAATCATGTAAGAGTTTAAGTTGTCATCCGATGCGAGTTCTTCATCTGTGGGCTCCAGTCTTGACTCGATGATGTCGTTGAACTGCTGGTGTTCTCCCAGGCTCACGCACAAACGGACAGCCTCTCTCATCCTCCGGAGGTCTTCATCTTCTTGGAAGTAACGATAATCCAAAAAAGGTTGTTCATCCGGGTCCGTGGAAGTCAATCGTAATTCTCCTGCACTGAGAGCTAATTCTAAAGACGCCATCATACGGATACCGAGTGGCGGCATATCTCCTACACCTCTGTAAGCTCGGTCGGTCGCATATGACACCATGAATATAAGCAGGTCGTTCCGAAGTTCCGAGTCTTCTGCGGTCCATCTCAGAGTGGTCTGTAGCCGAGGTGCGTAACCATCAAGAGGATGGTCAGGTTTAGTACTCCAGGTGACAAAAACAACGGGATGGTCGCGTAGGTTTTTCCCTACCCCAGGCAAGTCTTTAACCACCGGGATACCCATTTCATTAAGATGTTCAGCCGGCCCGATTCCGGAGAGGAGCATCAGATGCGGAGAGCCGATGGCACCCGAACTAAGTATTATCTCGTTACCTTCTGCTATAAAGCGTTCCCCTCCGCTCTCGACCTCCACTCCTGTTGCTCTGGTACCGTCGAAGATTATCTTTCGAGTGATGCAGTTAGGTTTGATGGTGAGATTTAATCGGTGACGAGACGGGTTCAAGTACCCGAGTGCCGTACTGAACCTGATTCCATTAGGGTTATTCAAAGGAGTAGGACCAACTCCACTAGCATCCGGAGCGTTATGGTCCGGACTATCCGGAAATCCCGAATCCAGACACGCTTCGTAGAACGCGACTTGATCTTTCCTCATCTCCTCTCTTTTGAACCGTCTTGCAACGATTGCCCCTTCCGAGCTATGGAAATCATCGTCCGGGAAATCGGTATCTGATTCCACTTTCCGGAAATATTGGATGAGGTTTTGGAATGACCATTCATCATTCCCCATAGATGCCCATGAATCGTAATCTTCAGGTACCCCTCTAAGGAATACTTGACCGTTGATTGCACTCGAGCCACCAGTTACCTTACCCCTCGGTACCATCATCGGTGGTGCGGTCTCTGTAGCTTTACCTATGAATTGCCAGTTGTGGTCGCTAGTCATGATGTCCAGACCAGTTGCGTACCCCTCTTTGACTTCCTCGGGCAACTGTTCGAAATCAGGATAATCAGGTCCAGCTTCCAATAGTAGGACAGAGTGGTTCGGGTCTTCACTCAATCGTGATGCAACTATCGAACCGGCAGACCCGGCTCCTACTACGATGGTGTCGTATTTCAACGTGTTGCTCCTATGTGACAGACTGGAGATGGCCGTTGATGTTAATGACGAACAGGACCGACGTCAAGTCATGTAGTAATTGGTTTGATCATGGTGTTAAAACAGAGAGAATATCGTATTTTTGAATGTCTACAAGTACCTTTGATAGATTCACCTGGGGGTTATTGTTAACGATTATAAGATGCGTTCAGTTATCTCAACGATGCACGCTGGCCCAAGTTCAGGGAGTGAAGCAGACCGAATAGTGTTTTACGATGGATATTGCGTTCTATGTAGTAGGTCGGTTGACTTCATTCTATCGAAAGATACCCGGGCAAGGTTTCGATTTGCATCGCTTCAGTCGGTTTTTGCTCATAAGGCTCTCCGAGAGATGGGATATCCCGTGGCGAAGATTGAGGAACTCAGTAGCATAGTTTATCTCCGGCATAATGACATCAAGATAAAATCAGATGCAGTCCTTTCCATATTATGGGACCTGGGTGGCATCTACAAAGTCAGTTGGTTGGGTTATATCCTGCCCCGGGTCATAAGAGACTTCCTGTACAACTGTTTGGCTAAACTGCGTTATAGGGTCTTCGGTAAATTAAACTCCTGTCGCATCCCAACTCAGGAAGAGGCGTTCAGATTCCTGGAGTAAGTCTTTGAGATTGACTGTCAGACACCCTGTATTCCTATCGGCTGGTTGGCACGATCTTCTATTCGCCAACTATGTAGTAGACCCTGAGTTATTGACTCCTTTGGTCCCCCAAGGAGTCGAACTTGATCTATACGACGGAGATTGCTATGTCAGTCTCGTGGCATTCCGATTCTGTAATACAAAAGTGTTCGGTGTTCCTGCTTTCTCCAAAAGAGATTTTGATGAGATCAATCTGCGTTTTTATGTTAACCGGACGTTGCCAGATGGTAAGGACCGGAGCGGAGTGGTTTTCATACAAGAAATAGTTCCAAGCCGACTGGTAGCGTGGGTGGCAAGGGTATTTTATGGGGAAAACTACATCGCAATGAACATGGAACATGAGATTACACCTACGAAGAATCAAGCTAAGGCAGTGAGTTACCAGTGTGGGGTAAATAGTCCGAACAATAGGATCTCAGCGGTTGTATCGCCAAAGATCGCTATCTGCAGCGATGAAGGGCTAGAGTCCTATATCACGGAACACTATTGGGGTTATTCCGGTAGCCCTCAAACCAGAACCGTGGAATACGAAGTAAAACACCCTAAATGGCCTGTTAATGAGGTAAGCGAACATTCGATCGACTTCGATTTTGCTGGGATTTACGGAAAGCCATATCGATTGTTAGCAGAGACTGAGCCGACCTCCGTGTTTTATTGCCAGGGATCAGATGTCACCGTTCATCTAGGGACCAGGATTTAGTGACGAGGCACACCGACCAGTGAATTCCATGGACGATCAATTTAATCAATTCGAAGGCGGGACGGTCCAATTCCTGCAGACGGTCTCAACAATTTCCTTCGGCGTTGGCGTAGTTCGAAGATCAATCGGTGAGACACTCGAACAGATTGGAGCAGATACTGTACTACTACTCACACCTCGATCAATAAGGGCGGGTAATATCGTCGGAATTATTAAGGACGCGCTCAAGGGAGTGACGGTAGATCAGATATCTGTATCGGCCGAACATGTTCCCGTGGAGGTATTAGCTGATGTACTTTCGCAGATCGACGGTGGAAAGCCCGACTGTGTGATAGCGGTAGGTGGTAGCAGCACTATAGACCTAGCAAAAGGGGTGCGTGTTTTTCACTCTCTCGGGATCCGTGAGGTGGATCAGATCTTAGGATTCCTCAGATCACCAACCGGATTAGACGAGGCACCGATCCCACAGATCAGTATCCCAACTACTCTATCCGGATCAGAATACACTCGTAGTTTCAGTGTCCTAGATTTCAATAACCAAGAAAAACTCTCATTGACAGAGACACTTTGTTCATCAAGATCTATTTTGTATGACCCCATAGCAACTCGAGAAACACCGGATCAACTTTGGATATCCAGTGGGATAATGGCCCTAAATCACGCGGTCGAGGTCTTTGTCACATCACCACCTAACTTGATCGCGGATTCCATGAAACTGAGCTCCGCTGCTTATCTGCTTCGATATTTGTTGGATAGTATCGGGAGCTCTGACCTACCAGAAGTTAATTACGCAAGGGAGCTTTGCCAAACGGCCTGTTGGATGGCTGACCATTCCCCGATGCGCGTAAGGACTAGTAACACTAGGCCATCCATCCTCTATAGCCACTCACTTGCTTATCAAATCGCAGCTCGATACCGAGTCCCTTACGGGTTAATCGCCTGCACCACGTTACCGTCGTGCCTGCGTAACTATTCAGAAAATGATGAGATATTTCGAATGCGTATCGCCAATATTTCTTATGCGTTGTCTAATTACAGTGGCGACTTATCCAATAAAGGTATATGTGATGAGTCAAAAGATTTGATAGAGATGATTGAGGATATCATTATTCAGTCTGGATTACCGCTCAGGCTACGGGACGTTGGAATTCCACGCGATGGCCTTGGTCCCATGGCCGAGGATTTCGGAATTCAGAACTCTGGTGGTTCCGAGGACTATGCGCGGAAATTGACATTTAACGCATCCAAGATCTTGGAAACTGCATGGTAGATATCACGTCCTCCGCCAGGAGGTTTACAAAAACCCAGTTCCTCATCCCACGATGTACGGTATTTAGAAACCAATTACTAAGGAGATAACATGATTGTTCGGTTATACACCGGAGACGACGGGCAAGCTTACTTTGAGGACCTTAATGTACCAGCAGGAGATACGGAAATCGTCGCTTTACAGGCGGGTGCAGATATGACCTACCGTCGTTTCCCGAATGGGACTTTCAACGACTGGCACAACGCCCCTCGGGTGCAGTACGTCATCGTCCTATCAGGCCAGATGGAAATAGGAATCGGAGATGGGACTAAACGGATGTTTAATCCAGGCGATATATTGCAGGTAGAAGACCTGACCGGGCAAGGTCACACGACACGTTCGGTAGGAGAACGCATTGTTGCTAGCGTTGGTTTAGCGGTCTAACGAAAACAATTCCGAATTATGCTCGGAAGAACTAATCGGATAGGGAATAAGAAGCCAGCCTTAAACAAGGGGCTTCTTATGATTATCAGAACCAGTTACCAAATGTGACTTCATCACTATCGGAAAACGCTCCGCGATTCGATGACGCGAAAGGTGGATTGGCGAAGCGTTATAAGATGCAGTGAAACCAAAGGGCATCACTATTTCTGTGGAATCCAATGGAGATTAACGGTCGACTAGATGTTCTATCGCCTGTTGTGTTGCTATGTTGGCCCGTTCCAATAACTGCTCATGGGTCAATATTACGATTGGGTGATCGATGATTGCTAATCCGTAGTCCGGGTTACCCCTCATACGTGACATGGCTCTGGCCTGACTGACGAACGGCCTTGTGGTCAACACCACGGAAGGCGTACCTAGTAGCTCAGTTTCCATCGCGTCGTGCACACTGCACGCAGTGCAGGACCCTCATTCGGCAGTGGCATGGATGGCCACGTCACATTTTCCGGCGAACTCCTTTAAGGCTTCTGGGTTAGCAGGCCACTGGTGACTGCCTTTGTTGTATTCCACGGTGCCTTTGATGTCGTACATCTTTTTGATGTTCTCTGACATCATTTGCAACAATTCCTCGGAGTGAGGTTTGTTGTTTGACATCAATCCCAAGGTCTTCCCGTCCAATGTATGGGGGCGGGGTGCCAAGAGCGCTGGACCGTGATCACTCTCATCTCGAGGATCCAAAGTAATTATCTTGTTCGTAAAGTTCGTCATATCCCTCTTAGCTCCTTACGTCGATCTTTCTAGTTACCGAACGACTGTTACCCCATGATCCGATGATGTTGGCATAGACGCCAGCTGCGCCTCCAGCTGAAAACACGGTGATCCGGTCTGGATCAGCCACACAACCGACAAGTTGGTCTTTATCCGGGAATCTGTCGGGATGTTCTATTCGCCGCCATGCTATCCATTCCCTTGCAGGTAGTTGGGCTTTTTCCCACAGGAACTCTCGTACCTGCTGTCTGGACCAACCTGCATCATCTACGTATTGCATAACTTCTGGGCTAATGGCGACGAAAACCTCTGAGACAGATGGGCCGATGCCAATCATGGCATGCGCTATGCCTAAGAGGAATTCATTCGGGTCTTTGCCGCCGAAAATGCTTACTTGAAGTGGTGAGTAGGCTGCGACAACCGTGACAGTACTAGATTGGCTATCGAATCCTTTATCAATGGCGATTGATGGCCAGTCTCCAGCCTTTAGATTCTCTGCGAAGCAGAAAGTGTATTTTCCGGGGTGGCCAAATGTGCTGTTGTCCATCTCCTGAGGGACGGAGCCGTAAAAGTTCGTCTTGACGAGGTTAACTGCTCTGCCGATTGAAGCGTTGGCAGGATTGCTTGGCCCCATAAGACCTGTAGAGCAATTCATGCCAATCTGTTGAGCATAACCTCCACTGACAAATACCAGGACGGTAACCCCGTTGGTAGAGGTGCTGCTAGCATGTAGGTTAAATACTGGTTCGCAGCAGGCCGATATCGCAGATGTAACCACTGGAAAATATTCAGGCCGGCAGCCAGCCATGACGGCATTTACGGCGACTTTTTCGGCGGTGATCTGTTTTTGTCGGATCGATTCAAAACCGATTATTCGATCTGGAGCTAATCCCGAGAATTCCAGCATAGCTCTTACCCGGTCCTCAGTGGGAGGGACGATAGGCAATCCATCCGTCAAGTTGCTGTCCAAGTAATATTGTTGGACTTGTTCCAAGTCTGCAAACTGGTGTTGGAGTGAAGCGAGGTTTCCGGAAGTCATTACAGCACATGTTCCTTCAGAACTCTTGGAGGTACCCACCGTCCGCATAGGGAGGTTCGGACCTAAGACCTGGCTAAATTTTACGTCTTTTTACGTCTGATGTTGTTTGTCGTGTCATTCGACACAACCTTCATTCGGTGTCATATCTGGCCTCCCACGGTGGCTAACAATCAGCATGTCTGCAAAAAACTCTAGCCTTTATGCAACATCTCTCGCAGCCCTGTAGTTATGTCAAACGTTCTAAGTCCGAGCTGGCTATTCGTCTGTCTACAGTCAAGCCCCAATATGTCCAATGGCGGGGTTTGCCTTGACAGATTCGTTGGATGCGGTACTCGACATTGTATGTCTGCTGGCTGGACCAGCCTGCCATCTAGTCTGAATGCCTCTGCTACAACACGGCCGAATTCATACATGTTCATCAGGTTCGCACCAGCGATGTGAAAGATTCCAGTGTGGTCATTTACCACTAGCTCTGTTATGCCTTCAATGAGATGTTCCACATAGATGGGTGTGCGGTATGCATGAGAGTCTCCGATGTATGTCTGACCGCTCCTCAGACGGTCTGCTATGGATGTGACCGTATTTCGACGGCCCCTCAATGGCCAACCATATACAAGGCTAGTCCGAACGATGCTCCACTGGGACACGTGGTCAGCAACCGCCTTCTCCGCCTGCGATTTAGTGGTCCCGTAGTGTGTGATAGGGTCCGGCGAGTCGTCCTCGTGATAAGGACCATTATCACCGCCGAACACGTACTCGCTAGATAGAAAGATTAGCTTCGTGCCTTGCTGGGAACACAACTGTGCGACCTGCCGAGTCCCACCTACATTTACCTCGGTGGTCCTCTCCTGACCAGTCTCAGCAGTTTTAACGTCAGCGATGGCGGCTAGCAACAAGACTACATCTGGTCGGACATTCTGGAAAATTTCTTCTACACAATCGTGATCTGTGATATCTAAGGGGAGCCACGATTTATCAACATCATCAGGTATCCTTGAGTTGTAAGTGCTTACAACTTCAATCTCGGATTCTCCGATCAGCCTGCGTCCAACGTAATACCCTATAAATCCGCTGGCTCCGATGATTAAGACTTTCATGGTCTTCGCTCTGGAGTATCTGCCACTACCACTAGCAAACATGGAAGAACTACTAGAGATGCGATCAGCGCAAGGAATATCATCACCGCTGTAAGTAGGCCGTATGCTGCGAACATGGGCATAGGTGCGAACCCTAGTATTGCAAACCCGATGACACTAGACGCTGCGGATCCCACGAGGGCAACACCAGTGCCGCTGGCAGTGGATTTCATCGCCTCTATGACGTCGCTGACCCGACGAGATTCTTCCCTGAACCGTTGGGTCATATGGATGGAATAATCCACGCCTATTCCTATAGATATGGCCCCTATCATAGCGGTGACAAAATTCAAGGCGAATCCCCATGCATACATGATGGCGTACAGCCAAGCTACTACCAAAACTATCGGAAGGACCGTGGCGGTGGCATATCTCACGGAACGCATAGTGGCGCTCAAAAGTACTACCGCTGCTACCAACGCGATGGGTAGAGACGTGTATAAAGTCTGGGTTGATGCTGATAGTTGTGCTTTCCTGGTGAAAGGTGATCCTGACAGTCCTACTCTATATATGGACGGGTGGGCCTCAAGATCGATCAATGCCGGTTTTATGGATTGTTCGGTAGCTGTTACTACCGATTGGTCCCGAGTCCCGGGAATCTGGAACCAGATACCAGTAACGTGTTCCCCGATTTCGGATAGGTAAATTGCTTGCTTGATCTGGTCTGGCATCAATATCTGAAGTCCAGCAGCACCGAGAACACCATGTTCTACTGCGAACCGGAGGCCTGCCTCTAACTGTTGGCGTGTGTCCGGTATCCCATCTAAATCCGAATCGGTTATCTGAACCCCTGAGTTAGACTCGATGGACGCGATAGTGAATGGACTATCTGTGATGAACCGGGAGACATCTACGACGTTTAATCCCGCAGTTACTCTGCCGCTGCGGGTTTCCGCAATATGGTCGATATTTCTTAAGGATTCTATGAAGTTGGAGATAGCTTTCAAGGCATTAGGATCGACCAGGTCCCCACGTACATATACAACTCCTGGTTCTCCCCCGCTTTTACCTACGTGTTCATCAAGTTGGTTTAATCCTATGACCATCTCGGATTCTGAGTCGTAAAAATCTTTTACGTCGAAGACCGGCTCGAGTTTCACGGCAAAAAAAATGGAGATGGATGTTATTAGCGCTGCGATTCCCAATACCAGAATCGGATGACGAACGGATCGTATGACCAAGAATTCGATTGCTGGGATCGTCAGTAGGTTTGTATCAATGCATCTATCAGGTAGAAGTTGGTGACTATTGCTTTTTTCGACTATTCTCTGCTTTGCAACCAAGTATGCGATGGGTAGGCATAAGAATAGTATTGTTGTAGCTCCAAGTGTGATCACTCCGACTAGTTTGCTTACCGCGACCATAAGTATGATTGCAGTACTTGATGCAACTGCTACTCCTATCGAACCTGTTATACGGGTTGCTAGATGCGCTTTTCCAGTGGAACGAAAACGAGCAGCGTCAGCAAGTTCATCGACCTTCATTAGAAGCATAGGCGCAATTATTCCCAAGATGATGAACGAAGCGAATACGGCGATTGCCGCAGCACTACCGAAATGTATAACAGCTTCGATTGAAGACGACAGATTGGATAAAAACGCTATGCTATCAGTCAACATCGCGAGCACCAACGCGCCGAGGACGCCGGTGATGGCGGCCGTTAATGCTATGCGTGGAGTGTACTGGTTATTCTTCTCTTCTTTGTATCGACGCAACGCATGTATAGCGAAGTCAGCGCCGAGGGAGATCATGCTAATTGGTACGATAAGGTCAATGACTAGGCCGCTTTTCAGGCCGATCAGCGCTGATATACCCTTGAGCCAGATCATTAGGATACCGAGCCCGATCCCGCAGATAGCAGTAGCCCAATACGACTTCAGAGCGAATCCAATCACTAGAAGGGCGCATATAACAGTAGCCATTATGTAAACCCCGGAGGATTCACCTTCGTCTTGGGCTTCGAGGTTAGCATCGATGGCTATACCCCAGAGATCGTAGTGACCTTCATCGTCAATGAGGACTTCTTTAATTCTTCGGTTTAGATGTTCTTTGTTTATGACGTCTGGTTCGCCGCCTACGCCGATTTCTAGACCACCTCCACCAAGTTTTTGGTTATCGGTCATGATACTAAATGTAGTGGCAGGCGAAACCCACCAGAGAATCTTTTCGCCATTGACATCCTTCGGCTCATAGGAAGCATGCCGGGAGAGGAAGTCCAACACTCCGGTTGTTTGCGGGTTAGATATCAATCGGTGAACGGCTAATTTAATTTCTTCAGTTGAGGCTTCTTCAATGGTTACACCTATATCCAATAATTTGGAGTTGATTGGGTCCAATATAGAATGTGCGGCTTGCATCAAGATTCCTAGGTCGGGATCTAGGTAATTAACCAGATACGGTTGATTCTCGAGACTTCCAGCCGCGAGATCTCCATTTAGATCCATTTCAAATAAATTTTCCAGATGCTGTTTGAATCTGGACAATACTCCAGGTGTGAGGACGTCTCCATTTGGAGATTCCATTAAAAATGGAGTGAAGTGGATAGAGTTTGGAAACTTATCGTTTATCTCCTCCTGTAGTTCGAATACCTCTCCAGAAGGATTTGGCGATGCCTGCATAGAAGGGGCCATGCGGAACATGGGGTATATAAGAAATAAGGTAAATAGTAGAACTATACCCATGATTGGTCCGGTCCATTTGGTGATTGCCAGCACCAGAATGGTTTTGCAAGAGTCTCCCATTTACGTCTCTATCTTTTGAGCCAGATGTATAGATTCGGTCGGAGTAAAATTGATCTGTAAGTCTTGTCTATGTTATTGGCAAAATCCCGGGTATTGTTTATGTTCTTTGAACCTGGCAAGAGGTTATCTCCGATTCAGTAGATCAGGATCAAACTATGAGAAAAACCGTAATCGAAAACCCGATAGTTGCCTATCTAGACAATGACGATAGTCCTGACATAACCAATCCCATCCACTCTACTGAAGTCGCCAAATCATATGGGTTTGCCGGTCCTTTGGTGGGTGGAGTGACTGTCTGGGGGTGGGCTACTGACACCATTATAGGAGCACTAGGAGAAGAATGGCTCGAAAAAGGTTGGGCCGAGTATTCGTTCAGGAGGCCAACATATCCTGGTGACAACCTGACCATTAGGGCTAGCTTTAATGAGAATTCCACCGATGAGTCATGGACTGTGGAAATGATTAATCAATCTGGAGAGATATGCGTTTCGGGTTTGGTCGGACTTGGGAGAGCAGTTTGGCTTGATGAATTGGTAAAGCCAGTAGCTATGATCCCGGTCGATGAGTTGAATAACAAAGGTCCCCTGGTTCTTGAAGATGCTCCGGTAGGGAAAGACTGGTCTGCTATGACAGTGGATTTCTCTAAGAGCGAGTGCGAACGATTTATCGCTGATAAACAAAGGACAGATAGCCCTATATTCACCTCTGAGGATGCCGTTGCTCATCCTTCATGGACTGCCGGCTGGGCTGAGATGCTCTTGAGGCATAACTTCATCATTCCGAGTTCGATGCATACTAAGAGCATGGTTCAACACCATGGTTTGATACCTATAGGGACCTCTGTGATCGGCGGTGCAAACATGGTTAACGCCTACGAGAGAAAGGCTCACCACTTTGCGAATTATGATGTCTTACTCGTAGATGGACAGGGTAGCGAATTAGCCCAGCTGCGCCATTGGACCATATTCAAGATAGCCACCGAGGAAGAAAGGGTCGATTCTTCCAAATAACCGGATTGGGTATAGGTTGAATATAACTATTCGACAGTCTAGGCAATTGGCTACTTGTATCAGAATACAGTGTTTGCGCCTAGGTAAAGCATCCTTCATCTACCATTTCGATTGGAGTTTTTGATGTATAAGATTCGACGCGTCTATAAGACTAAACCCGGAGAGGCAGCGAATGTAGCCAAACTTGTTTACAAACAAGCAAAGATATACCAAGATGCGGGTCATCGGAGTGAATTCACTGTTTCATATAATGGGTACACCCTGCCTGGAGAGACCAATATAGTCATCTTGGAATGGTGCGATGAGAAGATCATGTCTCCTAGCAGACCCGGTAACAATATACCCCCGGAGGTCTATGAACCTGCAGCACAATATCGGCCCTTGTTAGAAAGCCAACATATAGAGTTTTATGAAATGCTTGATCCTTCTACGATGGACGATTAGAAGACTCGCTACCTGATTGGACCGTACGTAAGAGACTATCTGGAAAGAGTATTTACACAGAAGAACTGCGAATTAGCTCATTTACTTATTTGGAATCCATGAGGCGTCCCGAAAACGCTTCGGTTTGACCATTGGTTCTTTCTCTTCGGTATATCCGTGTGGAGGAACTACCATATCTAGGACGACTAATTTCATTGGATCTGGATTGCGACGTGTAAAAGTGCTCGCTGTACGGACACATACCGATGATGAAATTAGTAGTACTGGTGGAATACTGGCATATTACAGCGCGCCTAGCATCAGGTCGGGAGTAGTTACGTGCACTCGTGGGGAAGAGCGGGAAATACACGATCCAGGCTTGGACCAGGAAGTCGACAGATCAAGGTTAAGAGAACTACGTGCTCAAGAGGTGAAGAACGCTTGTGCATTCCTGGGTGTTCCTGAACTCCGGATGTTGGGTTTTCGGGATTCAGGTATGGCAGATACACCGGCAAATCAACATCCGGAAGTCTTTGTCAAAGCTGATCTAGTTGAGGAGACACGCCGATTGGTTCGGGTGATTAGAAAGTTCCGACCACGTGTCAAGGTGGCTGACCCACCTGGCTGGTCGTATCCTCACACTGACCATATTATGTGTTATGTAACCACGAAAACTGATTCTGCATTGGCAGGCATAAAAGGAGCCTTCCGGGAGTCAGGACCACATTGGAGACCAGACAAATCGTACGTTGTTGCACCCGTGGATGGATAGAATCAATGCCACAGTTTGTAGCAGCTGGTTTCAATATGGAATGGTTGGAAAATAGATAAGAGCATGAACCAAGTCCAGGACCTGAAGCTGCTGCAGTTGCGCTAAACGTCAGAGACTATAGCGATGATTAGCACCGGGCTCTTCTAGCACATAGGCCCCAAATCTCGCCGGACAGTTTTTTCGTCAGTCTTCCTGAAAATCTCCATAGGCTCTCTTTTCCAACGTCGAATTTTGTTCGGTTGTCTCCTCAATGGACCGTTGGAGAGCACGATCCGGATCTCATATATCGCCTAGGCTAATGATTGGCAGTCACTGAAACCGAAGATATCCGTCCCCGTTGTTGAAGTGCTAGCTAGGACGCGTGCCATTTAAATTTGAGCGTTGTCCATCTTGGTCCCTTTCGTTAACCGCTATTCACTTAGGGCTAATCTACTTTGTCCGTTAATAAAGACTCAAAAAGCAATGCTGAATCGAGAATGAAAAATTTAATCCCATCCGCACCGAACAAACCGAAAACAATAACCAAACATGGCGACACACGTGAAGACCCCTGGTTTTGGCTTAGGGATTTGGGTGACCCGGCAACAATGGACTATCTAGAGGCTGAAAATTCCTATACGGATGTGGTGATGTCCTCGGACGCACATGTTCAAGAACGCGTGTATCAGGAGATGCGCGGTAGGATTAAAGAGGATGATTCGACAGTTCCAGAGAAAGATGGGGATTATTACTATTACACGAGCTTCGAAGAAGGAAAACAGTACCCTATCTATTGTCGCAAATATCTTTCCCTTGACGGGGTAGACGAGGTTTTGATCGATGTCAACGAGATAGCCCAAGACCTAGGATATTGCAAAATCGGTAATTGGAAGAGCAGTCCAGATCACAACCTGCTGGCATATTCATTAGATTCTGACGGGTCCGAAATGTATACGATACGAATCAAGGACCTTCGGACCGGGGAGTTATTGAGCGAATCTATACCCGGTACTTACTACTCGTTGGAATGGGCAAACGACAATAGCGCTATCTACTATGACGTGCTTGATGAAAACCATAGGCCGGTGAAGATATACAAACATCAGTTAGGTGATGACCATATCAATGATCAGTTGATATATGAAGAGAAAGACTCGCGCTTCTTTGTTGGTATGGTGAAATCGGCTAGTAAAAGATTCATATTCATAACATCTTCCGGCAACAATATGTCCGAATGGTATTTCATGGAGGCGGATGTTCCGAACAGTAAGTTAACGTTAATCGAGCCTAGAAGTGAAGATTTCGAATATGACGTAGAACATCATGGAGACCGGTTCTTTATAAGGAATAATGGCGACGGCGCTAAGGACTTTAAAATATCAGAAACTCCGATTTCGTCCCCAAGATTGGATAACTGGACGGACTTAGTCCCACATGAATCCGGTAGGCCAATTGCCGGTATCTTTGTTTTTGAAGGGTATTTCGTACTGTATTACCGAGCAGGTGGTTTACCTCGGGTTAAGATCATGGATCTCGTCACTGCCAACACCCATGATCTTCAGCTGGATGAAGAAGACTATTCCCTCAGGATCCAAGGTGGCAGGGAATGGGATAGTTCGGTGCTCAGGTATTCCTACGCTTCGTTGACTACGCCAACAGCAGTTTATGATTACGACATGGGGAGCCGGAAAAGAGAACTAAGAAAGCAGATTGAAGTATTGGGTGGATTTTGTTCTGAAAAATATCGATCGCGTAGGGTCTTTGCCATTGCTACGGACGGTGCGAGGATACCGATATCAATTCTATACGGGAAAGATACATTACTAGACGGCTCAGCGCCTTTGTATCTTTATGGATACGGATCGTATGGGTTGATAATAGAGTCTGACTTTGGGTCAGCCAGACTGAGTTTGGTAGATCGAGGATACGTATTCGCGATTGCCCATGTGAGAGGGGGGATGGATCTCGGTTGGGATTGGTATGAAGATGGAAAATTGCTAAATAAAAAGAACACTTTTACGGACTTTATAGCCTGTGCTGAGCACCTGATTTCCGCAGGGTATACAACTAAAGGTCAGATCGTGGCTTCCGGTGGCAGTGCTGGGGGGATGTTGATGGGTGCTGTGGCCAATATGCGCCCAGATTTGTTCAAAGCGATTGTTGCAGACGTACCATTCGTAGACGTTTTAAACACGATGTTGGATGATAGTCTTCCTTTGACGACTATGGAATACAACGAATGGGGAAATCCTCAAGAAAGGGACTTTTATGATTATATCCACTCATACTCGCCGTACGATAACGTGTGTGCGCAAGAGTATCCGCATATGTTGGTCACTGGAGGAATAAGCGACCCAAGGGTAACATATTGGGAACCTGCGAAATGGACGGCACGACTTCGTGATAAGAAGACCGACGATCATCTATTGCTGTTGAAGATTCACATGGATTCTGGCCATGCTGGTGCTTCGGGACGCTTCGATCGCTTGAGGGAGGTCGCGCTGGAATATGCATTTATTTTGAAGGTGTTTGGAATTTAGAACTGCCACTCTTTAAAGGCGCTATTTCTCGTTAAAATTTAGACTGGCTCTCCTACGTAGACAGGGAGTCCTACCTAATTACAGGAGCGAGAAAAATTTTCGGCTCCCTATGGAGACTACGCCCAACAAGAGTGCGATAGTACCTAAAGGGGTCTTCCCTCCTTCAATCGGTGAACTGCAACCCCCACCAGAGCTGGAAGATGGCTCTTGTGTTGCAACCGCCTCATCTGCAATGGAATCGATTCTGGTGTCTCCTTTGGTGGGTGATGGGTCCGGGAATAGAGGCTTTCCTTGCGATTTGTCCAGTGTGCCTGTAGATGGGAAACAACGTCCTACAGACATGATTTCCATCTCTGTAGGTATGTATGGAGGTCCACTTCGCAATTCCTTATATCTTTCTTCTCCAAAGATATCTACTAAACAATTTACAACATATTCGTCTTCACTCAGGAAAGGATTACCATCCTTTGGTGGCATAGAAATCTCATTTCGATTCGGGGGCGCCATATTTGGCATTTCTGAATGGGTCGAGCATTGGATAGCTATTTCCATCTCGGCATCTGTTGGGATAGATGGAGGTTGCCCCCTTAATTCTTCAAAACGGCCTTCATCTAAGGCTGTAGACATACAATCAACGAAATTTTGATCGTTGTTCATGAATGGATTGTTGTCAATGTCAGTTGGGGCTCCTGGCAGGGATGGGACCTCAGTCTGGATGCGCATACATCCTGCGAGGACATCAATTTCAAATGAGTTTGGTGGCGGCGGGACCTTGTTAAGAAGTTCCAGAGCTCTCTTAAGCTCCATACTCTCCAAAAGACATTCCACGACTCCCATATCCATTGGGACTTGGTTGCTGGGTTCTTGAGGTTCCGCTGTTTGTTGCGTTGGTATATCCTCCGTGGACTCCGTGGTGCTTTTGATGGTCGAAACGGGCAAGGGAGTAGTTGCTTCAACACTTCCTTCTATAAAATAAAGACTGATGGCTGTGGGATCTATATCCCGTCTGGTTTGTATAATCTTGGTCATGTCGTCCGAGATGTAAGCAAATAATCCTTGGCATCCTGGCACACATCCGGCTTCTGACAGTACCAGATGACCTACCTCATTTCCTTCAAGGTCGAATAGGTAATTGTCGACCAATATCAGGTCTCCGCTCTCCGCAAATTTCCCATGGAATGAGTACATAGGAATCTGCCATATTTTTTCACCGGTCTCAACGTCTATCAGGAGAGTTGAGTATTGTCCTCCTCCACCGGCTATCAGATGTTTACCATCTGGAGAAAAATCTAACCAGGCCACGATGTCCCGCATGTCGTGGTACCAGATGGTTTCGCCTGTGGCGGAGTTCAATAAGGTCAGATCCCCGTACTTTCCTCCTGCAGCTAATGTGGTCTCATCAGGAGACAACTGGAAGCCGTTTACGTATGGCCAAGACCCTATTTCTCCAGACCAAATCAACGTCCCTTCATGGAGATCAAGCTTATAGGCTTTACCATCTCCAGATCCTACGTATACGTACTCATCGGCTCGATCAAACACTATTCCACGGACCTGGCCGTTTAAGAACTTCGACCATAAAATCTTCCCTGTGATGAGGTCCGCGAGGAGGAAAGTCCCATCGACTCCGCCGATACCTAGGTATTCGTTAGAATGGGATATCTTAACTTCTTTGCTGTCTAGTTCGGGATGAGTCGTCTCTGTCACGTCTTGAGCCGTTTTTACCCATAGAGGTGTTCCGGTTACGGCATCAATTACACCCAGGTCCTTTGTTGGATTAGAAGTAACGAATGCAGCCCATTTGCCGTCTCCAGACAGGTCGGCTCCCCATGCTTCCCAACCCATGGAATAAGACCAAAGTAGGTCTCCATCGGTCGTGTAAAGAAATAGTTCAGACTCTGATTCCCGACCCTCGGACTGAATCCAGTTTTCCATACCTTGAACGAGCAATATCTTCGTGCCGGCCTCATCGACGGCACCTTTCCAAAAACCGATACCATTTTGCATCGTGTTAGTGAGGGAATAGTTACTTTTCCAGGATGGGTTATTCAACTGTATATTGTAGTCAGAATCGATCTGAGTGATGAACCGCATGTCTCGAGCGACTGGAGTACCCTTCCAATAAGGATCTATGTCGTTGCATTGCTTGGGAGGAGGAGCGCAGATTGTGGACCCTTCGCTCGAACGCGCTTCAAGGATCCAGTCTTCTCGCCAAGGAACTCCGCGGAATGTGGCTTGGCCGGTGCTATCGCTGTTAGTGACCGTCTCCCAATGACCGGTTGTGAGTTTTACGTAGGCGTCCTCCAAGGTTACTCCTTGGTGGTTTGTTATCGATGCAGTGATTTCCAGTGGACCCGAGATATTATCGTTTCGTTTGGCCTCATTGGTATGTCGAGAGTCGTCGACCAATGAATAGTCAATCTGGACGTCTATCGTTTGGGACTGGCCGCTTTTGGATTCTGAGAATGTCCAACGATAAGTTCGGCTATCGTTTCCAGGTTCGTTAACCTCGCCAGGCAGATAGGCTGGTATCTTCCCCCATTTCTCATCCATTTTGGTCATGATGACTTGAGTGTCCCCTGGTTCTAGAAAAAGTGTCTGAGGTTCAGGAGAGACAGTTCTGATCTCCTGTTGGAAGGGAGCAATTACCTCCACGAAGAAATCTACTTCTAGTTTGGTTTCCCCGGTGTTGGTAGCCTTGAATTTATGCTTGATCATTTTGTCCAGAGGAAGTTCGCCAGAGGGTATCGGATGGATATCGATTTCGAGATTGGGAATAGATCCGCTTTGAGCTGAGGCGTAGGCGGTGGGAAAAATGATGAGTGTGGTTAAAGCAATGCCGAACGCGGCTAATCTGTTCTTTAAATGGAGTATTCTGGAGTAATTGAAAAATGACATGATAGTTGTTATTGCAGATACAGATCTGATAGGTGGCTTTATAGAATATTAGGGATCTTGATGATCGGTGCGCGGCGAGTGAGAAACTCGAGTGAGGTTTGTAGTTCTGATTCTATCGGGAACCTGAAAGATTTGCGCTGCAATATTGCGCGCCGGTTTATGGACCAACCGATGGGTTGTATTTAGATAAATCCTTTTTCTGTGGTCCAGAACAATCGGTTGATGCTGAAGCATAACTAATCATCAATTCTTTAGAATCAGTGATATCCCGGCAGCTACCAATATGATCGTGATTAGCGTGGCGAATGTATTTTCAGGTATACGTCCTAGGAGTAGTTTCCCGAGGTATGCGCCCAATACGCTAAGTGTACTTAACCCTGCGCCTATTAAAATTAGTCGCGAGTCTAACAACCCATCTAACCCAAAAACTATCAACTTCGGAATCTGTATGAATCCATAACCCACAGAAGATGTGCCTACATATGCACTAGCGGTTAATCCAAAACAGAGATAAAAGACGGTTGCAAATGGACCCGGTACGCCAAATAACGCTGATATAAATCCGGTAGCGGAACCCAATGGCATAAATCCCCATAACGGCATGTGAAAGTTACGCCCCATGGGAAGCTTGGTATATAACGCCATTAGGATAAGGAGAACACCCAATAATCGCACGATGACCGCCGAATCTATAGAAACGAACAATAGGCTGGCTCCAATAGCCACCGGGATGGATCCGATGGCGAAATACCTGACAACATTCCAATCGATTCCGTCTTTATGGAGGTAAGCACGGGAGGCGGATCCAATAAGCTGTGCGATGGACAATAGTGGTACAGCTTCTTTAACACCAAGTACCCATATGATTGCAGGTAAGGCTACGAGACCTCCTCCGATACCAACTACTCCCGATATTGTGAATCCTATTAGGGAAGCGGTAATGACGACGGAGATTTTAACCAGTTCTTCCAAGTGATTAGTATTCTAATACGGTAGGGATGTGTGCGAGACTGAGAACTTTTTTGAAATCCTTAACAGTAAACCATATGTGGTAAGTTATTGATGAGTTCTTTTGCCTGAAGCGCAATTCGAAGTCGTGACTCAGGCTATCCCCTGCCCCTCAATACGATTGCCACCAATGCCATGGATGACAATGCTAGAACGATTGTTAAAGCTTCTCCAACTGCACTAACGGCATTTTGTGAAGAAAACCCTGAACTAAGTCCAGGTCTTGACCCCATCAGTCCTGTGTATATTGCTGCAGATAGAGCCATTCCAGTTGAATTTCCGATCGAGCGGCTGGTGGCCAAGAACCCAGATGCGCTGCTCAGTGAATCCCTGGGAACAAATCCCATGATGGCACTGTTGTTGGCGGGCAGGAAGATCGATAGCCCTGCCCCCCCGATGGTTATGATTAATATGAATAACCACATGGGTGCATCAGTCCCCAACCAGATTAGTCCTAGTAAGCCACCCAGTAATGTGACATGACCTATGAACGACGTAACTCTTGTTCCAAATCTGTCGGACATTATTCCGCTGATGGGTGATAGCACTAATCGAATGGTGTGGAACGGCAATACGATGAGCCCAGCTATCGAAGCAGAATAGCCCATCCCGGTGATCAATAAGAACGGTGATAAGAAATTCCAACCCCCGTGTGCCATTTGGACGAGTGTTTGCGCTGCTACTCCGGATGAGAAAACGCGGTTCTTGAAAAGGTCCAACCGAATCACTGGGAATCTGGAGCGTTTCTCAAACAGCAGGAGAATCGGAAACGCAATGGCGGCTAAAGATATCGCTATTACAACGACGGGAGATGAAAATCCTAGTCGGCCTGCTTGATTTATGCCGACCAGGCCGCCGACCATTACGACGGTAAGTAACACTACCCCTGCATAGTCGATGCTATAGCTGGATGGCTTTTCGGCCCGATCTTCTTCGTCATTTCTTACCACCCTCCAAATGAGGAATGCCAGCAGCACGTGGGCGGGCAAACGGGCCCAAAAGAGGGCCCGCCAGTCGAATACGTCGATAAGAACGCCGCCAAGAAAGAAACTGAGCCCAATCCCAAGGCCGAACGCCATGTTGGTGATTCCCTGGACCTTTCCCCGTTCCGAAGATGGGAAGGCCTGCGTCAGCAATGCGTTGTCGTTGGCCAGAATCATTGAAGACCCGATGGCTGTAAGGAACCTGGCCGCTATCAGTTGGGTTAGGTCTTGGGAGACCGCTGATAGACCGAGTCCGACCGGCACCACTACAGCTCCCCATAGGTACAGCCTCTTCCTGCCAAAGACATCTGAGATTCGTGAAAGCGGCAAGAGAGGTACGGTGGTCCCCAACACGAAAGCAAGGTTTACCCAGACGATGATGCTGGCATCGGTCTGGAAATCGTCCACCATGTCCGGCGCTCCGATATTGACCATGTTCATATTCATGATCGATAAGAAGCCGCCGAAACAGACGATCAACAGCAGCATCCATTTGTATTGGAGTACGAAGGGGTTGGCCGGATGATCGCCCGAGAGTGGTGGTCCTGCGCGCACGGTTACCTCTGGGTCCAGATACTAGATTTCCAGCCATCAATATTAATGGATGGGCCCTTTGTGGGTACGGATATTGGGAGTGATTTTTGCAGATTGTCTGCGCGGATAGATTCTAGCAACGCGGTACCCGCCAGGTTCGAGCAAAAGCGATTGCCGTTCCCAGCTTCCGGTTCTCCAGGGACGGCTAGTCGCCGCCCCACATGGAGGCAGTCTGATCCTTGTTCATCGAGCGGCTAATAGAGCTGTCCGCCTACTGTGCCCTGATCCAGGGCAA
Organism: Chloroflexota bacterium; assembly: GCA_002721995.1. GTDB lineage: Bacteria > Chloroflexota > Dehalococcoidia > Lucifugimonadales > UBA3495 > UBA9611. Next base: position 57,583 of record PBMF01000008.1, on the reverse strand, counting down.
CTATGAGTGGAAGGCAGTGCTTACCAAGGTCCGCGCCGCCCTGACCCTATACCCCGAACAACTCAGCGGCTAGGGGCTCAAGGTCAACTAGGAACGTTTTAGCAACATGGACAAACAAGGAAGGGGCGGCCCCGATTTCTCGGGGCCGCCCCTTCCTTGTTCTATCCTCTACTCGGCCTCAAGAACATCCCCATTTCAGGCCCTTCCCAATGGTTTTCTACCTGTGGAATTTAGGGATTGTGATGTTATCTTTGCCCACATGCCCTGGCGGGCAGGTTTCGGTGAATTTAGCAACCGCGCTGGCCAGTTCGTCTTGCTTGTCGGGCAGGGTATGCAAACAAAGGGTCCTGGCTCTACTTGCTTAAGGCCGAAGCGATTTTTTGAGAATCGTCAATTATATCAAACTCCGTTTCCAATCCATCTTTGACCACAAAACAATGCATTGCCTCTGAATCTAAATTATCTGCACTCAGATGCACTCTCACATGAACTCTATCGTCTTCGGCGGTCACGTTTAATATTTCTAGATTGAAATTAGGAAACTTAACGGGTATCTGTGCCAGGAAATTAGCCAAAAAATCTCCAAAACCATGGTACTCCCCAGATAATTCATGGCTCCCGTTAACCCTAATCAACGCATCTTTATGAAAAATCTTGCCTAGTCCTTCCATGTCTCCATCGGCAAAAGATTGGTATCCACCCAATACTATTTCTTTAGGTGTCATGAAGCTCTCCTCAAGTGTGGTGAATTTTGGATAATCCCTGTTGACCCTTCAATATACATGAGCACAATCAGGGATAGATTGTCGAATCTATTGTACAACCCAAAAAGTCGAACCCACTTACCCCGATCGTCACTAGGCATAACGGATTTGAAGTTGGAACACGCCTGTCTTCTCTTGTCCCGTCCTGTTGTGTTTAATCCCGTTTTGACTAGGAATCCTGGTTAAATGCTTAACTTCATCCCATCTAATGCCCTCAAGTCTCAAAGAGTTCGTGACCATTTTTTTGGGCCTATTCAGCTATGGGAAGGCCGATCCCTATTTGCTTATCTATCGCCGATGCGGCGGCTCCTTGTAGCCCTGGCAGAACGTGACTGTAAATATCCATGTTAATGGCAATATTACTGTAGACTAGCCACTTACTCATAATTATATGGTTTGTTCTGGCCAACTATAACAGGAATTCAGGATGATTCCGTTGGACAAGAAGGTTTTTCCCGGCTGGCGATGGGCTCGGTGTCGGCCGTCTCGTCCCCTTCGAAGTCGACCATGTTATGGGTCTGGTCGCAGTAGGGCTTATTCTTGGACTTCCCGCAGCCGCAGAGCCGGACTGTCTCTTTGGCATCCAAGCCGCCCTCCACCTCCCAGGACAGGTGCTCCCCGTATTCGGNCATCACCTGGGANCCGCGGACCAAGGGTATCCCGCCCCGCAGCAGCTAGGGTTCCTTGGGTCTGACAGTTATGCTNTTATGATTATCGGCCATGTTTTCCTNAAATCAGCGCCAATATGTGACCGCAGGCAATTATGGAGAAACAAACAGGGAAGTGCGATTCCCCAGGGATTCAAGGCCTGGAACTGACTGCCGACGGCCGATAGCTCATGGCCAGAAGCCTGCCGCCTGCTTGCGTAGAGACGTGCCTGTGCCTATAATTTAGCATGTCCAGACGGCGAGGGCGGTTAGCTCAGTGGTTAGAGCGCCTCGTTCACACCGAGGAGGCCGGAGGTTCGACCCCTCCATCGCCCACCACGCAGTTTGGGTAGCCTGAGCCTGGGCCGCCACGGGAGCCTGGCTCTCTCGTGCCGAGGTGGCGGAACGGCAGACGCGCTGCGTTCAGGGCGCAGTGTCCTTACGGATGTGTGGGTTCAAATCCCTCCCTCGGCACCAAAAAGCTAACAGCCACCAGCCCTCAGCCAGTGCGCCCGCAGGCGCGCCCCCCATGACTGACCGCTGACAACCAAAGGCTGGCAGCTTCTCCCCGGCGCTTGTAGCTCAGCGGATTAGAGCGCTGCCCTGCGGAGGCAGAGGTCGTGGGTTCGAATCCCGCCAAGCGCACCATCTTTGACAGCACCGAAGGGCCCCGGCGCTTGACCGGGGCTTTTGTTTTGATAGACCGCAGACCCACTCAACCCGCCGGAGACGCGGACCGGAATCGGACAACAGGGGCCCGTGGGTGAACAGCATCTCTCTGGTCACCGCCCGGTACCTGAGCGCCCGCCTGCCCTTCTACTACGGCTGGGTGGTTGTATTTGCCGCCGGCAGCACGGTCTTCGCCCGGATGGCTCCCTCAGTATTCGTCCTGGGCATCTTCGTCTCACCTATCGCCGAGGAGTTCGGTTGGAGCCGTACCCTCATCGCCGGGGCCGTGAGTGTGGGCGCCATCGCCTCCATGTTCCTGTCTCCCGTGGTCGGCTGGGCAGTGGACCGCTACGGTTCGCGGGTCATCCTCACTGTCAGCATGTTGGTTCTAGGAGCCGCGGTCACCTCCCTGGCCTGGGCCACCACTCCTTTGTTCTTCTACATGGGATTCGCCACCGGCCGCATCATATTCCACGTTCCCGTCCAGATTGGCTCAGGTGCGGTGGTATCCCGGTGGTTCATCGTTAGGAGGGGACGGGCTATTGGGCTCATGTACCTGGCGGGAGCAGTGGGTGGGATATTCTGTCTCCAGGTAGCCTCTATCGCCATCTCCCTGGTTGACCTCGCCGCGGCATGGATTGCCCTGGGAATCACGGTGCTGGCCGTCTCGGTGTTTCCCTCGGCGTTGCTCATAGTGGACCGGCCCGAAGATATAGGCCTTAGGCCCGACGGGCTGACCTCCGGACCGGCTGAGGTGGATTCCGGGCCGGCCACGGTGGAACTGCCGGAACAGACTTCCTGGCAGGAGGTAGATTGGACGTTAAGGGACGCCATGCGCACCAAGGCCCTGTGGGTACTGGTCGTTGTCGTTGGGGCACTGTTCATGATCCAGGCCGGTGTTTCGGTCCACGTGGGGGCCTTCTACCAGGACCGAGGCCTTGGTCTGACCGTGGTGGCTTCGGCCATCTCCATCAACGGTGCGGTGAGCGCCGTGGGCAGTCTGGCATGGGGAGCGGTGATCGAGCGCACCCCCGTCAGGTGGGCCATGACCTTCCTCATGGTGCTCAGCACGGTGTCCACCATGCTCTTGCTGACAGTGCATTCCCTGGTGGCCGCCTTCTTCGTGTCGGCGGTCATCGGCGTGGTGGCCGCGGGCGGCAATGTCATACCGCCGGTGGCATACGCGTCCTACTTCGGGCGGCGTTCCATCGGCAGCATCCGGGGCATCGGCGAGACGGGCGTGCAGATCGGCCAGACCATCGGACCCGTTCTATCGGGCCTGGCCTTCGACCTGAACGGCAGCTATCTGGCAGCCTTCCTCACCTTCGCCGCCATCGCCCTTCTCTGCGCCTGTGGGATGAGCTTGTCCGGGCCGCCTAGGTTTCCATCGCTTACGGCTATGGCCAGGACCTAAACAGTCGAAGTCTGAGAAACTGGGCACCATACGCTACTGAGTTGTTTGTCTCAAGCAGTCGATATCCTCAAGATATCCTGCTGCTGGTAACCGTCACCCAAGTTCTGCACCGGTGACTGGGTATGGTCATAAACGCTCTGGGCGGTTACCCTAGCTTGCTGAATGGTCTGCTGATAATCATCTGGAGGAAGACGCCATGGCCAACGTTGAGATTTGTTACCTGACTGCCAAGGAGATGCGGGATAAGATCCGCAATGGGGAATTGTCGGCGGTGGAGGTCATGGAGGCACATCTGGCCCAGATCGAGAGTGTGAACCCAGCTGTGAATGCCATCGTCACCCTAGATGCAGAGGGGGCCATGGCCGGCGCCAAAGCGGCCGATGAAGCTCAGTCACGAGGAAAAGGTTGCGGGCCCCTTCATGGGCTGCCGACCGCGGTGAAAGACCTGACCCTAACCAAGGGAATGCGCACAACCTTCGGATCTCCCATTTACAAGGACTTCGTTCCCGACCAAGACGCCATCATCGTTGAGCGGATAAGGAAAGCCGGCGCGATCGTGATTGGCAAGACCAACACCCCGGAATTCGGAGCGGGGTCCAATACGTTCAATCCCGTGTTCGGCGCCACCCTCAATCCCTATGACACCTCGAAGACCTGTGGTGGCAGCAGCGGTGGGGCGGGTGTCTCCCTGGCCTGTAGGATGCTGCCGATAGCCGATGGGACCGATTTGGGCGGTTCCCTGAGAAACCCGGCCAACTTCAACAATGTGACGGGTTTTCGTCCGTCACCGGGCAGAGTGCCCACGGTCGCACCCCTGGGATGGAACACCCTGAGTGTCCCCGGCCCAATGGCCCGTACCGTCGAGGATATAGCCCTTTTCTTGAGCGCCATTGTCGGGCCTGACCGGCGTTCCCCCATCTCCATAGAGCAGCCCGCGGACATCTTCCAAGCCCCATTGGATCGGGATTTCACCGGAGTCCGCATTGCGTACGTACCAGACCTGGACGGACTCCCGGTTGATTCCAGAGTCGCAGCCAGGGTAGAAGCCGGCGTGGAGGTGTTGCAATCACTGGGGTGTGTGATAGAGCAAGCCAGCCCCGATTTCAGTGACGCCGATGAGGTATTCAAGACGCTGCGGGCCTGGGCGACAGCTTCAACCAGGGCCAGCCTACTCCCCGAGCACCGGGACCTGATCAAAGAAACCGTGATTGGAGAGATAGAGAAGGGCCTTCAGTTAACGGCTGTGGACGTCGGTCGGGCTGAGCGTCTGCGTACCGCATACTTCGACCGCGTTGGTGCGTTCATGGACACTTACGAATTCATGGTGATGCCCGTCAATCAGGTCCCGCCATTTGATGCGGGGACCGAATATCCAACCGAGATAAACGGCGTGCAGATGGAGTCCTACATCGACTGGATGAAGTCCTGCTATTACATCAGCTCTCTGGGACATCCCGCGGCGTCTGTGCCCTGTGGTTTTACTCCAGAGGGACTGCCCGTGGGATTGCAGATAGTGGGGCGTCACCACGCCGACTTCCAGGTGCTTCAGTTCGCCCACGCCTTCCAGATGGCATCCAGCTCTAGTGAACGGCTGCCGCCGGTACTTGACGAACGGCCGTAGGGGTATTTCCCCGGTGAAAGGTCTAGTCGGCCTAATCGGAGATCACCATCCACTCTCCGGGTTGAAGTCCCTCAATCTCGAATTGCCCAATTCTGGTACGCACCAAGCTATGGACGGTGAACCCATGGTGGGCGGCCATCCGGCGTAGCTGCCTTTTCCAGCCCTGATGGATGGTTACCCTCAGAGCCTTTTCTGAGATCTGGTCCACCGTGTCCGCCTTTGCCAACCCTTCCTGCAATGGGACACCGGTCCTGAACCCTTCGATGAGGTCCTTTGCGACGGGTTCGGTGAGCGTCAGGATATATTCCTTCTCCTTCTCAAATCTGGGATGGGTGTATTCGTGGTTGAAGGCGCCGTCATCGCTCATCAGGATGACCCCTTCGCTGAGGTAGTCCAGTCTGCCGGCGGTGTTAAGGTGCTTCAGATGTTCGGGCAGCAGGTCGATCACCGTCTTTCTACCCCATTGGTCGGTGCGCGAGGTTATGTACTCCCTGGGCTTGTAGAGCACGATCCTAGTTTTGTTGAGTGTCTGATTCTCGACGACATAACCATCCACCGTTACGCGGTCGTGGCCCAGGTCTATGACTTGGCCGACCGTCGCCGCCGACCCGTTGACCATCACCCGGTTCTCCGCCACTACCTGGTCGGCTTTGCGTCTTGAGATTCTCAATGCTGTGGCAAGAAATGCGTTGATGCGGAGCTGGGATTTCATATACCTATCGGCTGTCTGAGAGTTAATCGGTGGAGGACCTCGGATGATGTCTTATGCCGGTCCAGATACGCCGAAAACACTATAATAATCTTTACATTCATACTTGGCAGGCCCTGAGATAAAAATTATCACAGGCAAACCAACCCTTGGGATGTCAAGACAGCCATATTCGGCTAGGCGAGGTTATCGCGGTAAAGGAGTGGCCCTATGGAAAGACAGCAGTTCAAATGTCAAAAGTGTTCTGACACGAATTTCACCACCGGGGAGATACGCACCACAGGTTCGGGAATATCACGGTTCTTGAACCTGCAAAATCAGAAATTCGCCACCGTGTCCTGCGACAGCTGCGGTTACACGGAGATTTACCGGTTGGACTCCCGCGGCCTGGGTGGAAACATTCTGGATATATTGACCAATTAGTCAGGTCTACGGAAAGCCGGTCAACTCCGAGACAGCCGGGTTTGCTTAGACCTCGTATCTCCCGTGTACAGCGCGGCTACCGCCACTCCAACCGTGACAGACGGCGGTGCATGGCCCCCAGCCTCCGGCGACCAGTAACTGAAGGTCAACGGGGTCTTTAATGGTTGGAACGAAACAATCGTCATTGTCGGGGTCGATCGCGATCGGAAATGCCAAGACCCTTTCCCGCCGCCAATTTCCGCCCAACTTGAGTTGGGATACGGACCGCCCAGCTATCTCACATAGCCTTGCGTGAACATCGCTTCGGCTCCAGCCGGATTGGTGGAAGATCTCGGCGTGCTGAGGACTCATGGCCACCACCATGTCGGACCTTGCGTGCATATTCCATGAGCCCATATCGGTCATCGTGTCGGCGATCCCCCTGGCCAATCTCTCAGGGTCACTGCTGACGTCATCCCAGCAGAACCTGGGGCATTCGACCATCGCCATTGTGATGACGTTATCATCAGGGGCATACCCCTTGGATACCGCCAGGCTTTCCCATGGGCGGTCCTCATCGTTCTCCGTCAGGCAATATGTGAACCGGGACGGCATCCCGAATACGGTCATGGACGATACTCCCGGTATTCCCTCGCCGATGTTCATCAACATCAAGCGTATGGCCCTGCCTATGGACGCGTTGGCTCTGAACCCGGGGCCCAAACAGCCGCTTCCGCCGTGGATACCAATCTGAGACGCATAGGGGCCATTTACTATCATCATCGGGGCGACGCCGTGCATGGTACCCTGGACGCCGTTGACGTTGAACTCTTCCTTGAGCATCAGCTCGGCCCCCGCCAGCACCACCGGAAGATATTCCGCTTTACAGCCGGCCATCACTGCGTGGACCGCTACCGATTCCACGGTCGCGACCCCCATCGCCGGAGGTATCGGGCCTATTATTTCCGACGAGTCCCGGCTGGTTCCAGACAACATGTGGGATATCCGCTCCGGTGTCGGCGTCACGACGGGTAGACCGTCGGACCACGGTTTTTCCAGGAAGAATTCAAACTCGTCGGGCTGTTCTTTCAAATTTCCGGCCCCCATGGGATGGACTAAAAGCCTACCCTTTGATCAGATGGCTAACAGTCTCGTCTATGTATTCCAGTGTCAGTTCCCGCATCTTGGCTAAAGTAAGATTGCTGACCGGGTGAGGAATCTCCACGTAAGGATGTCCGGCCATACCTTTTCCGCGGAACTGAAAAACGGCGGCTCTGGAAAACGCTCTGGTAACTATCGTGGTCGAGGGTATACCCAGCTTTTCAAACTCGATGGTGTCATGCACACTGCACAACGTACACGAGCCTCAACCCCCCAGACCGGCGACCGCCACATCAACCAGCCCAGCCATTTCGGAGATCATCTCGGGCGTGGCAGCCTTTGAGTAATGCTCTTTTCTCCGCATAACCACGCTTTCCGCACCATACCGTTCGCAAAGGGCTTCTCCGATGGTTTCCAAGATGACGTCCGCTTGCTCCTTGGTATTGTCCAGCAACCCGACGACCTTCCCTTCAAGGGACGAAGGGCGTTCGGCTGGTTTGACTATTCCGTCGGGTTTATTGGCAGTGGGGTCTATGAAACCCATGTTGGTAGCCATGTAATGCTCCTAGTCTTGATTGTAGCCGTGGGACGCTCATGTCTGGAGATAACTTTGTACCCGTTTTTCCCAAGTGGACCGGTTCCGGAACGTCGGAAGAATACCGGTGGACCGGGCACCTTCCTTGTCTAAGCTTTGGTTTCGAACGTCACCCATTGTAACCAGAAAGATGGGCTTCGGCCATAGGACTAAAGGGGTTGCTGGCCCCGCCGTCGGGAGGCGTTGGACGTTTGGATATCGGTTGGCCTCTGGCAATGATTCCCAGGATGCCGTCAAAGCGGCTCGCCTTTTCGGTTCTAGGCGTTCGTCGTACTGTCGAGCCAAAGTTCAATCCTAGCCAGTCGCCATGTCTCAGCATTTTTCGGAAGAACCCGGTCGTCCGAATCCCAACCCGTCCAAGTGTGCAATACTCCCCTGAACATAGTATCATGTCTGTGTGCCTGTACCTATGAGAAACACCCCGCCAAGGCCCTCACTTGGCTGAACAGAACCTGGTCTCCCGGACCGTAAACTCCGTAGTCAACGCCCATTACGCCTGGTACATCGTGGCCATGGGCACCACCCTTCAGCTGACCACCAACTTCGTCAGCCAGGCGTTCGCCATCCTGCTGGTGGTCATGCGCGACAACTATGGCTGGTCGCTGACCGCCATCGTCCTCGCCTACTCCATCCGTAACGTCATCGGAGCGGTGATGTCGCCGTGGGCCGGGTCCATGGGCGACCGCTACGGCGCCAAGAAAGTCATGCTGGTCGGCGCCGCCTTCTTCATGGGCGGTCTGATGCTGCTGGCCACTATCACCGCCATCTGGCAGCTATTCCTCTACTACAGCCTCATCCTGGGCATCGCCCAGGCGATGTTCCGGGTCAACATTCCCACCACCGTCGCCGCCTGGTTCAAACGTAAACTGGGCGTGGCCGTGGGGATCCAGCAGTCCGCCGGCGGCATGGGCGCATCGATACTGGCCCCTGGACTGGCCGTGCTGCTGACCCAGACCAGCTGGCAGACAGCGTTCCTGCTCATCGGCTCGTGCGGCGGGGCGTTCGTATTCCTGCTGCTGGCCTTCTTCCACAGCGAACCCGCCGACCGCGGCAAACAGCCCTACGGGGCCGACGACGACGGAAAGAGCCCGGTGGCGGCCTTCAGCGGGGCCATGGCCAAGGTACGCAGCAAGGTCTTCATGGAACACGCCAGGAAGACCAGAGCTTTCTGGTTCTTGCCCCTGGTCCACCACCTGGGTTGTGTGGGCCACGCCATCGTCATCGTCCACGGCGTCAACTACGCCACCCACAAGGGAGTGACCCTGGAAGCCGCCACATTCATCATTAGCATCTACTCCATTACCAGCATCGGGAGCCGGTTCGTGGTCCCCATCCTGGCTGACCGGCTGGGCTCCAAGGGAGTGATGGCCCTGTTCTACCTGTTGCAAGGTCTATCGGTAGTGATGCTCTTTTGGACCCAGGACCCGTGGCAGTTCTACCTGTTCGCCGCCATATTTGGCATCGGATTCGGCGGCGAGATGTCAGCCTTCCTGGTGGTCAACCGCCAGTACTACGGCATGGGCCCGGTACGAACGGTATTCGGATTCCAGAGCATGGGCGCGGGACTGGGCATGGCGCTGGGCGGTCTCATCGGCAGCGTCATCTACGACGTTTTCGGCTCCTATGACTTGGCCTGGGTCGTCTCCCTGGTCGCGAGCCTGGGCGGAGTGGTGGGTATCTTATCCATGGAGTCAACCAAGCGGGAACTGATACCCGACTGGGAAGGCTCGCTGCCCGAAGAGGCCCGCACACCCACGGCCGAACCCTCTCTCGCCGACTGATTTTACGGATTGAAGATCAAAACGGGCGGACTTCAGTTATGAAGTCCGCCCGTTCGATATTACCTGGCGCCAAGAATGGTCACCAGAAGACATGGCTTCCAACGAATCCAATCCCGAACGCGGAGTACATAAACACCGCCCGACCCGCATAGCTAAGCCTCAGCCACCAACCCAACCAGGACCAGTCCCGTGGGAACGATGAATTAGAGTTGGTTATCCCGCATTATCTGAGTCCAGGGAGTTCAGTCTGTAGTCCGGTCTATGATTGTCTGGTAGGAATCCTCCAGACGGTCAATGAACACTTCCCCGAAGGCAGCCACCAAGGCCAGTGCCCCTGCCACCAGAATCAAAAGTAAAAGTGCGTGATGTAAAAATCCTCTGGATCGGGGACTTGTGGCAGTTCTCCCGCGCGGGCTTGAATCTTCCTCTTGGATATCCCGGGACTTGCGTACAGCTGTGCTGATTTTCTCGCTGCCCGACATGGTATATCTATCAACTAAACTAGAAATTCGGTCAGGCGAATCATACCACTGCGAAAATGGCAGAGAAACAGTAGTCAGTAAGGGAGGAAGTCGAGGTCGGTAAGCCCTTAGTCCGCGGAGGCGGGGGCTTCAATCTTTTCCACAGCCTTGCGTTTGCGCCCGATCAGCCCACCTTGGTAGGCGGCAACCAGTGCGCCGGCGCTGATAGTGAATATCACCGCTGTGGAGGCGTATTGGAACCCAGTGCGGTAGAAGGGCTCGGCTTCGCCGAGCGTCATCAAGTCGATGGTCGCCGGCAGCGCCAACCCTAACATGGTGGCTCCGATGGTGACGCCGATGGTATGCCCCATTTGGCGGCTGGTCTCCATAATCCCGGAAGCGAAGGCCCGATCTTCGGGCAGGCTGTTCATGATCAGGGCGTTGCTGGGCGCGTTGAAGGTGTGGGTGCCTATGAAGGCCGGTAGCAGCATTATGGGCAGGACCCATACCGGGACGTGCGTCGAGAACAAGGCCAACAACACGAACCCGGAGGCGATGGCCATCAGTCCCGCCGGCCGCAACCAGGGCGGGTTGGACTTGTCGAAGTAGTACCCGGCGATAAGGGGCAGGAATATGCCCAAACCCTGACCGGGAATGAGTACCCATGAAGCCACGATGGGGTCGTAACCCAGACCATTTTCCACCAGTATGGGCACCAGAGTCACTACGGCCATCATGGACATGTGGAAGGTGTGGTCGCTGAACAGGGCCATGGAGAACTGGGTCTTCCTGAAATTACCGAAATTCAAGAAGGGCTGGGTGGATTTGAGCTGAACGAAGATGAACACCCCGGCCAAAGCCAGGAACAGGGCGTGCATCGGCAGGTGGTACTCCAGCGCCTCAGCGCTGACGAAACTTTCTTCCCCCTCGTGGACGTGCAGTCCGGAGAGTATGAAGGCCGACAGCGCGGCGATCATCAATAGGGCGCTGGGCGCTCCCAGGATCACATTCCTGGCCGCCGGGCCGGGTTTCAAGAAGTCATAGGTCAATAGGGGCCGGGACATGTACAGGGCCAGTAGTCCCACCGGCACCGATGTCAGGAACACCAGCCGCCAGGAGAAGAACTGGAGGAACACGCCGAAGACGGCCATGCCCAAAAGCGTCCCCACCCGGGCCGAAATGATGGGTATGGAGTAGGCGCGGCCGCGCTCTTTGTCGTTGAAGACCGTGGCCAATATGGGGTTGGAGTTGGAGGTGATCATCGACGCGCCGATGCCCACGAATCCGCTCCAGACCACCGCCTGATAGACATCCGTGGAAGTGGCGGCCATGGCCGAGGCCGCGGTCATTATCATCACGCCCAGGAAGTAGATGCGGACTTGGCCCAGGCGTGAACCCAGGCGTGCGAAGAAGAACACCGTGGCGCCCAGCACCAGAAGCCGGGCGATGACTATCCAGGCAGCCTGGGACACGTCGATGTCGAAGGCCTCGGCCATGGATGGCACCGACAGCGCCAAAGGCAGGGTGGAAAGCTGCACCAAAAGCTGGGTGAAGGCCAGGGAGAGCAGCGTCCGTCTTCGGGTATCGTCCGAACTCAGCTCACGGAATGAGGCAATCAGGTTCAGACTGCGAAATGCGTTTCTATCGATCAAAAACCGGGGTTCCCGTTATATCAATTTCCGGTATCAACACCGGGTAAGCCATCGGCGTACTGGCTGAAGAAGGGGCCAGCTACGCAATTACTGTAATCCATAATAGAATCTGGCTCAGATTATTACAATACTGCACCATTCAATATTCATAATCCAAACTCCCGATTATCAACCGCCAGAAAGCAGGCCGTGATCAGCCGTCAGCTCTTAACCCTTCTTGTTGAGGGCGCTTCTTACGCACGGTAAACTATCCCCGAATATATTCGGGGGCCGCCATTGACAGCCGGCCGCCAAAAACCTCCCCCTTTCGTAAATGGGGGCCAAAACTTCCCCCTTTCGTAAAGGGGGATTGAGGGGGATTTCTCCATGCGCATCGACGTCCACAGCCACCTGGTCTACCTGCCCTACCTGGAATACCTGGCCGGACGCAGTTCCCTGCCCCGGGGCGTGCTCAGGGGCGGAACCTACTTCGTGAGCTGCACCGGCGGCTACCAGCACGCCTCCCCCCTGGTCCACGCCGATGTGGACACCAAGCTCAAGGACATGGAGGACATGGGCATCGGCATGTCCGTCCTCAGCCACGGCATGCCCGGACCGGAGCTCTTGGGCGGTCAGGAAGCCGACGACTGGGCCTCGCGCATCAACGACCACCTGGCCGAGGTCATCCAGTCCCATCCCGGCAAGTTCGAGGCCTGGGCCACCCTGGGCTGGGGCAGCGCCGAGCGGACCATCGCCGAGATCGACCGCTGCGTCAATCAATTGGGTTTCAAGGGCGTCTACCTCTTCTCCAACATCAACCAGAAGACCCTGGACAGCAAGGAGTTCTGGCCGGTGTACCAGCACATAGAGAGCCTGGATATCCCCATGGATATGCACCCCACGGCCCCCATCAACATGAACGGCATCAACCACCGGCCCCTTGTCCCGGGTATGGCCTTCATGTTCGACACCACCCTGGCCACCGTGCGCATGGTGATGAGCGGCCTGTTCCAGGAATACCCCAATCTCAAATTGATCGTCCCCCATACCGGCGGTTTCGTGCCCTTCATACGGGGCCGGGTGGGCCGCATGATCGACGCCTGGACCTCCCCCGACGACTGGGCCGACCTGTCCGACTCCTCCCAGGTGTCCTTCGACAAGATCTATGTGGACACCGTGGCCCACAGCCCCGCCGCCCTGGACTACTGCCTGAAGATGTTCGGGGCCGACCGGCTGCTTTACGGCACCGACCACCCATTCGCCCACTTCGACGAGTACAACGTCATGGTGGACGGCCTGGACTGTTCGGATGCCGACCGCGAACTGATCAACAACGGCAACGCCAAACGCCTGCTAGGGCTCGCCTAAGCTGTCTGCTAGTGGGGATTTCCCCCGCGGCGACCAAAACCCAAAGGCTATCAGCCAAACAGCTACTCCGGAGGAGTACCCATGAACTTAAGAGACTCAGTAATCATCGTCACTGGCTCGGCCACCGGCCTGGGCTCGGCCGTCGTGAAACAGGTCGCCGCCAAGGGAGCGCGGGTGATCATCAACTACACCAAGAGCGAGAAGGAGGCCCGGGAGACCGAGGCCGTCTGCGACTACCTGGGTGTGGAGTCCATATTATGTAAAGCGGACGTGTCAGTAGACGAAGACTGCCGCCGCATGGCCCAGGAAGCTATGGACAGGTGGGGCCGCATCGACGGGCTGGTGAACAACGCCGCCATGTCCGTATTCGCCAATTCCAGGGACCTGGAAGCGCTGACGGGCCAGCAGTTCTTGGACGTCATGTCCGTCAACCTGGTGGGCCCCTACCAGATGGTCCGAGCCGTGGCCCCCTATATGAAGGCCCAGGGCACCGGGTCTATCGTGAATGTGTCCTCCATCTCGGCCCTCACCGGCGCCGGCAGTTCCATCGCCTACGCTGCTTCCAAGGGTGCGCTGAACACCATGACACTGTCACTGGCCCGCTCCCTGGCACCCGAGATCAAGGTCAATGCTGTGTTGCCCAGCGCCTTCCCCTCCCGCTGGTGGCCCAACGGACTGGGCGAAGAGGCGGCGGAAGCCCTCTTCGAGAAGTTCAACGCCCAGGTGCCCCTGGGCGAGGTGGCCACCCCCGACTCAGTGGCCCGCACCGTGGTCTGGCTGCTGGAAGACGCCGCCTATACCACCGGCGAGATGCTGAAGATAGACTCAGGCATGCACCTGCTGGGGTTCCAACCGTAGACGCCGCCCCGATTCCTTGCCAGAATAGGCCCCACCAAACCCTCGCGCCGCCAACCGACCTTAAGGAGAGATGAGATATGGGACCCAGACTGGTGGACTACCTGAAGTATGAAGTCGAAGACTCGGGCATCTGCTGGATAACCTTCAACCGGCCCGAGCGCCGCAACGCCCTCATGGGCAACTCCCAGGAGAACGGCACTGTCGCCAAAGTCGGTGAGTACATGCGGGCCGCCGATGACGACCCAGCCGTTCGCGTAATCGTCCTTACCGGAGAGGGCCAGGGCTTCTGCTCCGGTGCCGACATGCGCCGGGACAATGACCCCTCGGTCTTGGGCGAGAATTTCATCGGCAACCGGGACCAGTCCGAGGGCCCCGATCTCATCCGCCAGCACTTCTACCACGGCTTCACCCAACTGCACCGGGATATCTCCCTCATCCGCAAACCAACCATCGCCATGATCAACGGCGCCGCCGTGGGATCGGGCATGGACATGGCACTCCACTGCGACATCCGTGTAGGCTGCGAGGCCACCCGCTTCATTGGCTACCATCAACTGGGCCAGATCATTGAGAACGGTGGCAGCTACTATCTGCCCAAGATGGCGGGACTGGGCCGAGCCCTGGAATTCGCCTACACCGGCCAGTTGGACGCCGAGCGCGCCTACCAGTGGGGACTGCTCAATTACCTGGTGGACTCCAGCGAACTGGAGCAGACCACCCGCGATCTGTGCGGCCGCATCATGCGCGTGCCCCCCATGGTCCAGTGGGTGAGCAAAAAGATCATGCGCACCGCCATGGACACCTCTCTGGAGAACACCATGGTGCTGACCTCCAACGCCGGCGGGATCCTGGGCGGCTCCGAAGACGCCCAGGAGGCGCGCCAGGCCTTCCTGGAAAAGCGGCAGCCCGAATTCAAGGGACGATAGGGCCAAAACACCCTTTCCCCAGCATTGGGACGCCTGTTAGCATGCGTCCATCGCTGGAGAAGGCAGCGTTGATGGGGGACTGCACCCATGGCTGACATACAGCGGACGGACCGTAACCGGCAACTGGGACTGCTCACCGTCTTCTCCGCCGCCGCTCTGGCCATCCTGCTTATCGCGGTCTTATTGGTAGGACTGGTCGGACTGCTCTTGGTGGGACGCCGGCGCAGGGCCTAGAGCCCCATCGCCTCCAGGCCAACCTTGGCCAGCTCTTCGTCCCGGTTGTGGCCGCGTAGACCGCCGACGCCGATGCCGCCCAGGATGGCGCCGTCCTTGATGATGGTAACGCCACCCTGCTCGTAGGTGATCATGGGGTCGCCGTTCTCGCTGACGCTCTGGCCGATGTTGCTCATGTTCTCGCCCCAGTCCCGGCTGTTGATGCCCAAGACTGCGGCGGTGTAGGCCTTGCGGACGGCGTGGCGGCGCGTGAACACCCGGGCGTGGTCCATCTTGGCGAAGGCCTCCATATTCCCGGTTGCGTCGACGATGGCCAGGCACACCGGCGTCTCGGAAGTGTCCTTCACCTGGTCCATCATCGCCTTCATCGCCGCTTGGACCTGCTCGTAGGTCAAGTGTTGCTCTGCAATTGCCATGGTCGGCCTTGGTGCGTCGTGTGACTGCGTCATTTCTTCTCCCTGATCTTTGGTCTGGATTCGTTTCGGGGCAAAGTGTGTTGGGGGATTCCGGTTGCGTCTACAGGGGATGCCCGTTCTTCCATAGAATGCCTGATGGAGTTGATTGCCAAGTACGTGACCGAATAGCGCTTTTACCGCACGGTCTCGTTGCCCAGGTCCAATACCTTCTCGGCCATCACGCTCAGCATCTGCCAGGACGTCTCATTCAGCTTCAGGGTTTCCAGGTCATCTGCGTAGGTGTCCAGTACCACGTAAGAACAGCCCAGTTCTTCCAACTCGGCCAGGTCTCGGTGCACCTGTTCCAGGCTGCCCTCACCCACTATGCGGCCGTCTTCGGCGCCGGGCCTGTTCGTTATGTGAAGCCGTACCCTGGGGCACAGGCCGGGCATCTCCTTCCCCTCTTCGGCGGCAATCTCCTTGAGGCGGGGGATGCCCGTGTTCTTGAACCAGTCCATGTTGATGCGGATGGGGTGCCATGCATCACCGTAGCGGACGGTGCGCCGCATGGCCGCATCGCTGGGGCCGCCCACCCAGATGGGAGGGTGGGGTGAACGCACCGGTCTGGGAGCGGTGTGTACGTCTTTGAAAGACGCGAACCGGCCCTCATACGACACCACGTCCTGGGTCCAGATCAGCTTCACCGCCTCCAGATACTCGTTGGTGATGGCGCCCCGTGATTTGTAGGGCACCTTCAGTCCAGAGAATTCCTCCCGGGCCCAACCGATGCCGACCCCCAGGATGAACCGGCCGCCGCTGAGCTGGTCGATGTTCGCCGTGGCCTTGGCAATCTCCAAGGGGTTGCGATAGGGCACTATCAGCACCGTGGTGCCTAACTCAATGGTGGTGGTAACCCCTGCCAGCCAGCCCAGCAGGGAGAGCGGCTCGAAGAATGGAGCGGGATAGCGCTGCTGAACGTCGGGAGTGATGGCGATGTGGTCAGAGGTCATCAGCAGGTGGTAGCCCAATGATTCGGTCAACTGGGCCCAGCTCTTCAGCGACTGGACGCTGACCCCCGGCCCAAAATTTATCAGGTTCACTCCGACCTTCATGCCCATCTCTTCTGCGTCCAGGCGGTTAGTTCCCTGGGAACAGCAGAGTCCCAATGGTGTTGTAAGCCACGTCATTGGCCTGTCCCATGACCAGGCCCGCCCGGGCATCCCGGAAGTAGCGCTCCAGGGGCAGTCTTGCGGCAAAGGCTGTCCCGCCGAACATGGTCATCAGGTCCGTGGTGACCCGCACCGCAGCCTCGGAGCAGAGCACCTTGGCCTGGAGGAGCGGAAGTACCGATGTGGTCCGCCCGGCGTCTTCCATGGCCGCCGCCGTGTGCAGCAGTGCCCGGGCCGCCTCGATCTGGGCGCTCATCTCGGCCATGCGACGCTGGTTGATGGGGTTGTCCAACCGCCGGGCGCCGCTGGGGTAACGTTTGTCGCCTTCGATACAAGCGAATTCAAAAGCTCCCGAGGCGATGCCCAGATAGGCCGCACCGTAAGTGAGGATCAGACATGGCGACATGTACTTGGTCATCACCGGCACGCTCTTGTCTTCCAGCTCGATGCCCACCAGGTTTTCCTCGGGCACCACTCCGTTGAAGATCATGGGCACGCTGCAGTTGCCCCGCATTCCCAGGCCGTTCCACTCGCCAATGGTCTCCCACTCCACCTCGTCGTTCTTGAAAATCAGCAGTTCCGGCGGGCCCTCCGTACGGCCGCCCTCGACTCGGCAAAACATGATGTAGTGGGTGGCGTGCCCGGCTGAGGTCACGTATGACTTGCGGATGTGGTCCAGGTGGAAGCCTCCCTCCACCCTTGGCAGGGTGGTTACGGTCTGGGGGACCGGCGTCCAGTCATCGCCTGAACTGCCGTGTGGCTCCCCGCCGGGCGCCGCCGCGAAGACCTGGCCCTTCAGCAGGGGTTGGACGTAGCGCTCCAGCTGGTACTGGGTGGGAATGTGGCTGACGGCCTCCACCGCTTCAAGGTGCATCTTGAAGCACATGGCGGTTGAAGGGCACTTCTTGGAAATCTCCTCCACGATGAGGCAGGTTGTCACCAGGTCCAGACCCGGACCACCGTATTCCTTGGGCACCCTCATAGACCAAAGGCCAGCGTCTCGCAGGGCGTTCAGCGACTCCTGGGGAAACTCCCTTCTTTCGTCGTAGCCAGCGGCCCGTGGACCGACCTCACGCTCGGCAATCTCGGTTGTCCGTTCTTTCCATTCTTGTTGGTCATCGCTCAGGGGGAAGTAGTTCATGGGATACCCGAAAACCTCTGCTTATTGGGCGCTGCCAGCCGGAATTACCGGCGGCAATCGCCTGGGGTATTGTTGTGCGGGAACGGGCTGGAGTCAACATCGGGCCGTGGCATGGGCCGCAACTCGAAAATGGCGAACCTTAAATCCACCGGTCACTGAAGGTTCAATTCGGCGTACCCACCTTCAACGACCTCGTTGCAGCGTTTGCGGAAGGTCTGCTGAGTGCCGCTGTAACGGGCCACGATCCGTTTGTCCCTGCCTTCAAGGTTGCTGTTCACACCGGTCATCCAGGAATCAATCTCGTTGATCAAGAGGTCTTTTCCCTGCTCCAACACGTGTTCATACCAGCTGGCCACGGCCTCGATAGTTGCTTCGGCACGGACCAGGCCCCGGGTACGCATGTACTCTAGAAGATTGGCGATCCATTCGACGTTAAATTCTATGCTCCGTGGGTTATTTCCCAGGAGCGCGTGGGGTCCCAGGATCATGAACAGGTTGGGGAAATTATTGACTTGTATACCGAGGAAGGTAGATAGCTGCTCTTGCCATTGGTCCCTGAGTTTGCGGCCGTCGGCTCCCACGATGTCTATCCTGTTGTAGCTGCCCAAGATGGCATCGAACCCCGTCGCGTAGATGATGATGTCAAACTCTAAACTCCTGTCCGTGGTCACGATTCCATCAGGGGTTATCTCTTGTATGGGGGTTGCAGTTACATCGACCAGTTCAACATTGCTGCGGTTGTAGGACTCATAGTAGTTGGTCTCCAGTGGGACTCGCCTGCTCCCGAAGCCGTGGTCTTTGGGGATAAGTCTTTCGGCTGTTTCTGGGTTGTCTACCCTCTCCCGGATCTTGTCGGCAACGAAGTCAGACATCGCTTTGTTGGCTTTGCGGTCACTCAGGACATCCTTGAAATTCCCTTGCCAGATCCCAAATCCCTTACTGGCATAAAGATGCTCCCAGAACTCATACCGCTCTTTTTCCGAGACTTCAAAAGTGCCCCTCGGGTCGGCCGTGTGCAGGAACCCCGCGGCGGTGTTTCCGCAGGTCTTGAATATCTCGTCGTAACTTTCCCTGATGCTCTGCATCTCTTCGGGGCCGATCTTGGCATTGTGCAGGGGTGCGCACCAGTTCGGGCGGCGCTGAAATACGGTTAGGTGACCGGCGGTTTTGCAGACCTCTTGGATGGTTTGTACGCCTGTGGCCCCAGTCCCAATTACGGCCACCCGCTTGCCCGAATAGTCCACCGGCTCATGGGGCCATCTGGATGTGTGGAAAGACTGTCCTTGGAACGATTCGATGCCGGGAATCTTGGGCAAGGTCGGCTGGGACAGAAGGCCGATGCCTGTGATGAGAAATCTGCTCGTATACCTGCTGCCGTCCTGCAATTCGATCTGCCAAGAGTTGGTTTCCTCCCGGTAGACCGCGGCTTTGACATCGCTGGAGAATTGGATGTCCTTGCGCAGGTCGAACTTGTCGGCAACGTGCTGCAGATAGCTGAGAATCTCCGGCTGGGAGGCAAAATGCTCAGACCAGTCCCATTCATCGAGGAGCTCCTGGGAAAACGAATACCCATAGGAGTAGCTTTCCGAGTCGAACCGGGCGCCGGGGTAGCGGTTCCAATACCAGGTCCCTCCGACGCCGGTACCGGCTTCAAAAACCCGTACCCTCATTCCCAGTCCCCGCAAGCGGTACAACTGGTAGAGACCGGCCACGCCAGCCCCGATGACGATTGCGTCGAAATCAAATTCTGCTTCACTGCCAGTGGAATCCAGGTGGGTTTGGGGTTGGTTCATCTTGTCCTCGTTGCTGAATCGGTGTTTGATGTGTGGCCCGTCTGAACAAGGGGCCAGGGCTTGGATATAAAAGCCATTCCTAATGTAAATGTTCGGGCCGGATTAGGCGACCCAAAAATGGGTTGATTGCCTTTGGCATCTTGGTCATGGAATCACCTGCTGGTCCCTTTGAGCCGGAACGGCGCGGAGGAGCGCATCAAGAGCCCGACGATGGCCGCTGACAGGGCTGCCGAACAGAGATACAGCAGGCCCAATGCTGAAAACCCGCCCAATGAAAGCATGAGCCCCCCGGCGGACGCACCAATGAACCCTCCAGTCTGGTTGCTGGTGGAGAACATGCCTCCGGCCGTTCCCTTGGAGTCTCCAGCCAAGCCCATCATGATGGTCATCAGTATGGGCATCGAAACGGATACCAGCATCGATGCCACAAAGGCCGTGATAACGACTATCCAAGGGTTGGCGCCGGTGGCAAATACCGCGGCGGCCAGGATTCCTCCGGTCAGACTGATGACCGCCAGGTAGTCCAACCGGCGCGCCAGGCCGGCAATGAACCCGCCGGCGGAACTGCCGATAACGGCCCCCACTCCCAACAGGGCCAGTCCCGGCGCCGTACTCGCTTCGTCCCACCCGTGGCTCTCAATCATATATGCCGCGAAATAAGTGGTAAGACCGAGCAGCACTGCCTGTTGGCTGGCATTGGCGATGAGGACAAACCACGGCCCAGCCCGGCGCCCGATGGACTTGAAGCGCTCGATCGGGTCAACGCTTTTGTAGACGGGGCGGTCGGCCCTCGGCAGCCAGCGCCACAATAGACCCCACAGCGCCAGGGTGATCAGACCGACCACGTAGAATGTCAGCCGCCAGTCACCAACATAGCTAAGTAACGCGATACCTGGGACGCCCAAGGCCACGCCAACCCAGCTCGATGCCGTGATAAAGCCGACCGCCCTACCCACTTTCTCAGGCGGCAGGCTGTCGGCAAGCGCCGCCATGACGGTCGGCGGGACCATGGCGCACCCGATGCCGGTGATCAGTCTGAATACCATCAACGAACCGTAATCCCAGGCTAATCCGGATGCCAAAGACCCGGTGGAGATGAGAGCGATCCCAAGAAGCAATACCGGCCGTCTACCGTGGGCATCAGAAATGGGGCCGACCAACGGCGCTGTGATTCCCCAGGTGATAAAAGTCGCGGCGGCAAGTTGCCCGGCCACAGCTAGAGTGGTCCCAAAATCGTCCGCCAATGCGACCAGGATGGGCCCAAGCATCAGCATTACCGCCCTGACCATAAATACGGAAACGGCGAATAAGGATAGGGTCCACGGGGTTATTCCTTGTTTTTGGACGGATACCAACTCTGTTCAGGTCCTATACATATGGCCGCGGCCATCAATTGCCAAACAGTCCCAAGGGGACTGTTATCTTGGGCCAAACAGAGAGATAGTATCCCAACGCGCCCAACGGCGAAAGACGCGGATAAACGGGTTCCCGCTGTAATCAACCATCATCACACGAGACCGACGTGACCGTTGAAGAGCTAATCATATTCCTGGCACGGATACTCGGTTCCCTGCCCGTCCTCCGCTGGGCGTTGGCGGGCGGGGTAATCGCCATCCTGGTCGATTTCTCAGACCTCTTCATGATGAACCTGCTGAATCTGGGCGGACTGAGAGATTACCAGGCGTTCGATAAGCTGGCCGACATCGCGTACATGGCGACCTTCTTGGTGGTCGCGCTCCGTTGGCCTGGCATGGTGCGCAATATCGCCGTGTCGCTCTTCATCTACAGGATGATCGGCATAGGGGTGTTTGAGCTTGCCGTGTGGCGCGGCGTCCTGCTCTTTTTCCCCAACCTATTCGATTTTTGGTTCCTGTTGGTGGCCGCGCTGATGCGTTTTAGACCCCATTACATCATGACCGGCAGGCATGCGGTCTATTGGCTGCTTGCCCTGCTGGCCTTGAAAGAGTTTCAGGAATATGCGCTGCACTGGGCCAGGTGGTTGGACAAGTACCGTGCCACCGATGTTGTGATGGACTGGTGGCACGCCATTGTTAGCATCTTTTGAACATGTNGTCCGTGCCTGGAGTACCGTATCAATCCACCATCAGTTTGGGCGGTTTCGAGGTTTACTCCAATCTCATGGTCTTGCTNAAGTACCGCCAGGGTGCCACGGTAGGCAGCCTAAGAGAGTGATTACGTCGCCAGCTAGGGTTAATCCCTGGACCACNGTAAGGCCCAATCGATTTGACAGCTTNATGCAGGCCAAGCTATAAACCAGCCGGCTATCCGGCTATTACCGACATTAGGCGCTTTGACAAGTTCATTGGATGCGGCAGTTAGTTCCCTTGAGAGAGGCGACGACGGAGCTGCCGTCAATCAACTGGAAGCATTCATAAATAAGGTCGAGGCACAAAGGGGTAAGAAGATCAGTGACGAGGATGCTGATACGTTGATTGCGCTGGCGCAAGCCATCATCGATGCGATCTAGACTCCTTGTGGACGTGCGGCCAGGGGCCATCACCCAGTATCAGGTGGGACTGGCTTTCTGTCCGCCTGGTGATTTGTGTATATGACTATTGGCGCTGGGCTGCCATAGCTAAAGGCCCATGTAGTTCCTAAACAGTTATATACTGTCATCAGGCAAATAATCGGGTGGTTAGCTCAGTTGGTTAGAGCACCTGCTTTACACGCAGGGGGTCAGAGGTTCGAGTCCTCTACCGCCCACCATTACAGGCGCCAAAAAGCTGCACCTCAGATTCGAAAGCCGTTAGTTATAGCGGCTTCTTTAATTTCAAGACGAACAAGTACCTAGTCATTACCAAACATCTGTCTACGAATTGAATGGACCGCTGGAAATTCTGACTAGTGTTGGACTTGGTCTGAAACCCGGGTTGGTGGTGGGAAGGTCATGGTTACGAGGGCACCCACCACAAGTCTTATGCCCAAAGCATGCTTTTGTGGATTAGAATGTTCGCATCAAGCCTAATGTCATAGTGTCTGGAATCCGTATCAGGGGGGAGTAATGGCGCAGGTCTTCGACGGGATCACGGTCCTCGACTTCACCAGAGGTATGCCCGGAGGTATTGCCACCATGGTGATGGCCGACTTTGGGGCCGAAGTGATCAAAGTAGATTCCCCGTCTGGTGACAAATTTAGGGAATCGCCCGGCGCAGTCCAGTGGAACCGGGGCAAAAAGAGCGTCATTCTCGATCTGAAGACCCCCCATGGGCGTGAGAATGCCCAAAAGCTGGCGCGCATCTCTGATGTCGTGATTGAGAGCTTTCGACCAGGAGTGACTCGCCGGCTGGGTATCGATTACGCCAGTCTGAGCGCAGATCATCCAGAGTTGGTTTACGCGTCGCTGACGGGCTTTGGCGCGGAGGGCCCCTACTCCAACTACAAGGGTTATGACGCCGTGGTCGCCGCCAAGACCGGCAGGATGATGATGTTTGCGGGGCAAAACCCGAGGGAAGGACCCAACTATGTGGTGGTACAGGGTGTTTGCCACTCGGCGGCGACGGCCCTGATTCGGGGTATCACCACCGCCTTGTACCTGCGTGAGAAGACCGGGCGGGGGCAGATGGTTGAAACCAGCATGCTACAGACCATCACCACCTACGACCACATATCTTGGATTCAGGGCCAGATGATTGCCAAGGCCCCGGAGACCTATCCGCCGGACCCAAGGGTAGGCATTGGCCGTCCCAACCCCACCGGTTACCTGCCTGCGCGCACAAAGGATGGGCGTTGGATTCAATTGGGAAACATTGTGGAGCGGCTATTTCGGTCCATGATTCATTCCCTGGAGTTGGGTTTCATTTACGATGACCCACGGTTCAAGACAGCTCCATTCGTGGCTGAAGAACATGTGGCATCCCTGGAAAAGATGATGCTGGAGAAGGTCCAGGAAAAGACCCTGGAAGAATGGATGGACATGTTCGCGGGGGAATCGAGCGATGTAGCGGCAGAACCCTACATGACTTCTGAAGCCGCGCTAGACCATCCCCAAATGTTGCACAATGGCCACTCGAGCAGCATGCATCATCCCGGGGTGGGGGAGATGCGTCAACTTGGCCCCATGGTAATCATGGCTGAGACTCCCGGTAGGGCCATGGGTCCCGCTCCAAAGCCCGGCCAGCATACCGAACAGGTCCTAGAACGACTCAAATCCGGCGGTAAACCGTCCGCCAAGGACGTCTTCTTACCCATGCCCAAGCCTGCTCTGGAGGGCATCACTCTGTTGGACTTGGGGACTGTGATCAACGGGCCGTTGGGTTGTGCGTTGGTGGCGGAGTTGGGGGCCCGAATCATTCGCATCGAAGCCCCGGACGGTGATTGGGGCAGGCAAGGCATTGGAGGCCTATCCGTGCAGCGGACCATGGCAGGGTCCGAGGGAGTCTGCCTGAACTTGAAGACTCCCGAAGCACAGGAGATAGTGCACAAACTGGCAGCCAAGGCCGACATGCTGCTTCACAGCATGAGACCCGGAG
The DNA here is from genome assembly GCA_002721995.1 of Chloroflexota bacterium. Lineage (GTDB taxonomy): Bacteria > Chloroflexota > Dehalococcoidia > Lucifugimonadales > UBA3495 > UBA9611. The sequence continues at coordinate 33,414 of PBMF01000008.1, read as the reverse complement.
CTCCCGAGCGTACCGGCATCGGCTACGAGCAACTGACCAAGATAAATCCAAACCTGGTGTACCTCTACGCTGGAGGGTACGGCTCCACCGGCCCATACTCCCACAGGCCGTCCATGGCTCCCATCGCCGGAGCCGTTTCTGGCGGCGGCGTGGCCCAGATGGGGCGCGAAGGCTTTCCGCCGCGGGAGCAGCCGATGACAATCGATGACATCGTCGCTGTGTCCACGAAGCTCAAGCGGGCCAATGACGGCACTGCCGATCACACCACCGCGATGGTCAACTCCGTTGGACTCATACTTGGGCTCTACGCCCGGGAGCGCACCGGGAAGGCCCAATACGTTGAATCGACCATGATTGCGGCCAACGCCTACGCAAATGCCAATGACTTCTTCTGGCACCAGGGAAAGCCTCCGCGACGCCTCCCGGACCAGGACGGGTACGGTCTTGACGCTCTGTACCGGTTGTACCGCGCAAAGAACGGCTGGGTCTTTCTCGCCTGCCCCTTCGAGGAGGAATGGCAGGCCCTATGCCGAACCATTGATCGGCAGGACCTGCTGGTGGATCCACGGTTCGCAACTCGGATGGCGCGGGAGGAACACGACGACGCCCTCATTGAAGAGTTAACCCAAGTGTTCACCTCCAGGGAGCCCCTGGACTGGGAGAAGCTGCTGACTGAATCCGACGTAGCCTGCGTCAAGGCCGAGGACCGGGGGATGTACCATTTCTATAACGAAGACCAACACGTGCGCGAGAACGGCTTGCTGAAACAGGTGGAGGCCACCCGCCATGGCGGGTTCTGGCGATACACCCCAGTGGTCTCATTCTCGGAAACCGATGGCAAGGCGGGCACCGCGCCCCTAAAAGGCGAACACACGAGACCGGTGTTGAGGGAATTGGGGTATACCGATGAGCAGATTCACGACTACAAACAACGGGGCATCATAGACTGGGAAGAAGCTTAGGGAGTGGCGAGCAGTGACGACTAGCTCTGCGGACATCAACGAGATCAAGGACAAGGCGGCCATCGTTGGCATTGGCGAGACCGAGTTTTCATTCGATTCCGGGCGCAGCGAGCTCCAACTCGCGTGTGAAGCAATCAAGGCAGCCTGCGACGACGCAGGAATCTCTCCCCACCAGGTCGACGGCCTGATTCGTTACGAGATGGACACAAACCAGGAAACGATGGTGGTGCAAGCGCTGGGCATCGAGAACCTTCGCCATTGGGAGTCAGTCTCTTACGGCGGAGGCGCCGGCAACGCGGTGGTGGGGCACGCCGCGGCCGCGGTCTCCGCTGGCTATTGCAATTATGTCGTCTGCTTCCGGGCCGCCAATCTCCGCTCCCAGTTCAGGCTGGGGCAGGCCAGGAATCCTCAGCGAATCGCGGGCGGTCAGCAGGCTTTTGCCGCGCCCTTTGGCAGCATGGCTCCCGCACACCAGTTCAGCATGTTTGTTCGTCGCTACATGCACATGTACGGGGCTACGAGCGAGCATTTTGGGTGGGTGGCTGTGACGTTGCGCGAGCATGCCTCTCGAAATCCCCGCGCCCTTCGCAGAGACCCAATCACCCTGAGTGACCACCAGAACTCTCGAATGGTCGTCGACCCGCTGCATCTGCTGGACATCTGTCAGGAGAACGACGGCGCGGCCGCCATAGTAATGACATCGCCGGACCGGGCCAAAGACCTCCGGCACGCCGATACCCTGACTCTGGTGGAAGCAGCGGCACAAGGATCCGGCCCTCAGAACGAGGGCGTTATCTATCGGCCAGACATTTCAGTGGCCGAATCAACGAATACAGCTCGAGACCTTTGGGCCAGATCAAGGCTTGGTCCCTCTGACATAGACGCCATGATGTTCTATGACCACTTCACCCCCTTCTGTCTGCTCAATCTGGAGGCCTATGGCTTCGTACCCTTCGGTGAGGGTAAGGATTTTGTGGAAGGCGGTAAAAACATCAGGTTCGATGGGACTTTGCCCGTCAATACCCATGGCGGCAACCACTCCGAGGCCTATATCCATGGGCTCACCCATACCCAGGAAGCAGTGCGGCTGATCCGGGGCGACTCCACTGCTCAGCCGCCCAACAAGACGATCAACAGAGTGCTTTCATGTAGCAGCGTTGCCCAACTGAGTGCCGCCGTAATCATTCGGAGGGGATAGATTCATGACGCAAAAGAAGGATCAGAACATCAAGTCCCGTCCGATGGCCGGACCCCTGGAAGGGATTCCCCTTCCGGACTTGGAGCGCCTCCCAGATTACGAACGGGGATTCTGGGAGGGCTCACAGAAACGCGAACTGCGAATCCAGCAATGCTCTGAGTGCAACAGGTTCAGGCACCTGCCGACCCCCATGTGCCCCTCCTGCCATTCACTGGAATACGCATGGAGCAAGGTCAGCGGGAGAGGGGTCGTCTACTCGTTCGTCATAGTCCGAAATCCTGTTCATCCCGCTATTCGGGAAAAGGACCAGGTGCCCTACAACATCTCCCTCATCGAGTTGGAGGAGCAGGAGGGGCTTCGCGTTTGTAGCAACATACTGAACATCGGACCCGAGGACATCCACGTCGACATGCCGGTGCAGGTCACGTTCATGCCCACCATTGATGATCCCAACGTGGTCCTGCCCCTGTTTGTGCGGTCAGAGTAGGGCTAATCTCAGCCTTTGCTCACGCTATTCAGTTGCGGGTGATTCGCCAAGGCCAGCGGATCCGATCGGCGGTGGGCGCCACGACGTGCGGATAGAGGGATGCGGAGAAGGGTGCAACTGCAAGCCAGTTGGAATTGGGGAGAAGGGATGCAGGTAAGACCGGGACCGCCGGCAGCTTGCGGGAATCAGTGGGGCGGGGTTAGCTTCGGGGCTGGCGAAGACCCTCTAGAATATCCTCTACGACCTTTTCAATGAGCGGAAGGTAGTCGGACGGAGCGTCTGCGATCTTTCTGTAAACCCTTCTTGCGGCGTCGGAACTGGCCTGACTGTCTGGTGAGCCTTGGGACTTGGCTTCCCTGCCGGGCGCCACACCCTCTTGTTCCAAGTCGCCTTCTTCCAGGGTTAAAAACCACCTAATGGGCTTGTTATAGAGTGCACACAGTCGGTCCAATCGGTCATCGGGAACAGCTCGCTGGGAGCGCTCCCAACGGTGGACGGTCATCCAAGAAACGCCGATGCGTTCCGCGACCGCCTCTTGGCTTAGTCCGGTCTCGTTACGGGCCCGGCGGAGACGTCCGCCGAGACCCGGGATGCTAATTTTCATTTTAGGTCCTGTTCTCTTGCGTATTCGGTGAAGATTGTCGCAAACGTTTGGGTGTACTCCCATGCCCAGATTGGTAAGTGCAAGAATTTGGAGTTGTCAAGATAGCCAAATTTGATACTATTTTCATCCCTTCATAAGAAATTCGTGTTAATTAGCGGTGATACTATTTCGGTAAGTCTAACCAAATGTTATGTAATTTTATTTACCGGTTTCCCTCGCCCGTTTCTTCCGGATTTTATGGATTGTAAAGCTGTCATATTCTGCCGGTAAGCCAGAACTCAAATCCGTTGGTTCGGGTTGGCTTGTTTTTGTTCTCTCCCATAATCCATGAATTTGATGTTAATAACGGATATAGCCCCGCAATATTTCTGTGTGTGTTTTCGAGTGTAGGTTTTTTCGTGTGTAAACGTAAGCCCTCCGGTTGTGGTTCTATTTTTGTGGCCTTACACTCCAATGGTTATAACCGGTGTTGGGCAGGGAATTTCAATGAATTTGACAGGTCATCTGGCTTCAAAGGTCTCCAATGGTTGAATTAGACGACCAATCGGTGATTACCCAGCTTGATTCGTCAGGCCTCAGGGACAGGCTTCGGGACCTGCCAGAGCAGTGTACCTTGGCGTGGTCAGAGGCCAAAGGTAGCCGGTTCCCCGTTGAGTGGCGCGGTTGCACGGAAGTCGTCATCGCCGGTATGGGCGGCTCGGCGATCGCCGGAGACCTGGTTGCAGACCTGGCCGGTCCCGATTGCAAGACCCCGATCAGGGTCGTCCGGGATTTTACGATTCCCGGTCTTTCCGCCGGGCGGTGTCCCGGAGCGGGACCATTGGTGATCGTTTGCAGTTACTCGGGGGAAACCGAGGAAACGGTCTCCATGTTCCACCGGGCCCAATCTGCCCAGCTGCCCATGGCGGCCATCGTCGGAGGCGGCACATTGGAGCAGAAGGCCAAAGACGCCGGCATTCCAGTGATGAAGGTCAACGCACCCGGAGAACCCAGGAGCGCCGTCGGCTATAACATGATGCTCCTTGCCGCGCTTCTGAACCAGATTGGTGTCATCAGCATCTCAGATGACGACGTCGCGCAGGCAGTGACAGCGGCAGCGGAAGTGGTGGCTTCGGTGGATGTTGATATACCCGGGAACGTAAACCATGCGAAGTCCCTGGCGGCGGAGTTATTCGGGGGCCTGACTCTGGTATACGGCGGCGGGGCTTTCTCCGGTATGGCCCTGCGCTGGAAGTCGCAGCTGAACGAGAATGGAAAGTCCTGGGCCTACGCTGAAAAACTTCCCGAGCTCTTCCACAATTCGGTGGAGAGCTTTCCCGGCGGCCCGGAGATCCGCGGGCGGACGACCGCCCTGATGTTAAAACCCGCTCAGGCAGGCCCGGAGCTGGACCTACGTTATACCGTCCTGGCCGAGATGTTGGACCAATCTGGGATCACCCACCACACCTTGGTGGGCGCCGGGGGAGGCCTGCTTCAGCAATCGCTGCCCATGATTGTTCTTGGCGATTACATCAGTTATTACATGGGGCTGTTGAACGGCATCAACCCCTCGGAAACACCCATCATCAATGCTTCCAAAGCCCGAATGGCACAGTAACCCCACATCATCCCTTGCCTTGGTCGTCTGTCACACGCCTCGTTACCCGTAGCCAGGCGTGTTGACATCAGCTACCCTGTCGGTCAAAATCCCCGATAACCTCTAGCTGGTTCAATTAGGAGTAAGACCCATGTTGAAAGTAGGCCATGTCGTGGTCCGGCCCGGAAGAAAAGCCGGTATGGATCCCGTTGAGATTCCGGTACCTGAGGAGCTGGAAACGGTTCCCGGCATCCCAATGAATAAAGGAGACATCGATTTCTACAGCCGGGAGTACCCCCTGCTCCGCCAGCAGGTAGAGCACGGCGCGGACACCGAGTGGGCGCCCAGCGTCGGCACCGCCGCCATGCAGAAATACCACCACGAGCACCAGGCCGTGATGGAAGAGTTCTATCCCGCCATGAACCGCACCGGAGATCTGGAGCCCACCGGCACACCCACGGGCGAAGATGTCACCGAACTGATTCGGGCCAAGGCAGTCGAGATGGGTTATCTGGACGTTGGTTTCACCAACCACGACGCCCGCTTCGTCTACCAGGACCGTAAGGAGCACGTCAAATATCCCAATGCCATCTGTCTGGCATTGGAGCAGGACTTCGCCGAGACGCAGACCGCGCCCAGTATGGCTGCTGAGCACGGGCACTACGGCACCTATGAGATTCAGGCGCCGATGGGCCTGCGGATGGTAGATTACATCCTTTCCCTGGGCTACCATGCCCAACTGCATGGCCCCAGCAACCATTCCGCCGCCACCATCCCCATGTTCGTGGCCGCCGGGTTGGGTCAGTTGGGCGCCAATGGCCAACTGCTCACCCCCCACGCCGGCGCTCGGTGCCGGCTGCAGATCATCACAACCGACGCTCCGGTAACGATGGGCGAGCCCATTGACTACGGCCTGCACGCCTTCTGCCAGGTCTGCCAGGTATGCGTGAACCGCTGCCCCGGCCGTGCCCTGATGCGCGAGAAGATCTGGTGGCGGGGTGTTGAAAAGAACAAGCTGATCTACAAGCGCTGCCGCCCGGTCATGTCCCGCTACGAAGGCTGCGCCATCTGCATGAAGGTCTGCCCAATCAACAAGTACGGGGCCAAGGCTGTCATGGAGCACTACGTGGAGACCGGTCAGGTCTTGGGTAAAGGCACCCATGATCTGGAGGGCTACACCCTGCACGAAGAGAGCACCGGCAAGTACGTCACCGGCTACTTCGGCCCCGGTGAGCTGCCGACCTTCGATGCCAGCTTCTTTAAGATCCCCAACGGGACCAGGGAGAACGCTGCCTTGGAAGAGCTCATGGAGCACATGGCCAACAACAATGACGGTCTGGACCCGGAGAAGGACAACGAGGCGTTGTTCAACTTCCGGAACCGGCTCCGCTATATCCTCCACGGTGAAGTCAGCGACAGCACCATGTTCTAGGCTGCTTGGTCAGTCCGTATGTGGAACAAAAGAGGGGAGTAAGGTCAAACTTGCTCCCCTCTTTTTTTGCCCACTGGACAGCGCAGGGAAGAGTATTTTATCCTTGCACCGCCCACGGGATGGGGGATAGGAGACCGGTATGGCTGAAAATTGGAGTGCCGAAGGGGACCTGTTCGAAGGCTGCAACTGCAATCTGCTTTGCCCCTGCCACGTTTCCTTCCGTCAGCCCACGAACCACGGTTTCTGCGACGCGGTCTGGGCCGTGAAATTCCAGACCGGCCGCTATGGTGACGTGGACCTGGCCGGACTGGGTGTGGCCATATTCGTCCATTGTCCCGGCCAGTCGATGGCCGATGGCGACTGGACCCCGGTCATGTATCTGGACGACCGGGCGAACGCTGACCAGGAAGAGGCCCTGCGCATGATATTCTCCGGAGAAGCGGGTGGGCCCTGGCAGATTCTCTCCCAGTTCTACCGGGACGGCAAATACCTGGCCGTTACCCGTACCCCGTTGGACCTGGTTATCGACGAGAGGACCAAGACGGTGAACGCGCCAGACCGGCTCTTCATGGAATTTCAGGCTCTGAGGGGTGCGGACCAGGAAGGCGTGGTCACACTGAACAACCTGCGGAATGTGATCCACGGACCGGAGCATGTGTTGGGCCGGTCGAACATCAATGTGAACGACGAGGGCATGGACTGGGACTACCAAGCCAAGCACGGCCTGTACAGCTGGTTCAAATGGGCCGGGTCCTGATACTCGCCTCCCCCAGCGGTTAGAGTTCTATGGCCTGCCAGAACCGCCGGCCATTCTCCCGCACGATCCTGCCGAACCCAGGTTTGGCTAGATGCACTGCGGCCACGGGGATACCCTCCCGTTCCAGACGCTCCATCAGGTTTTTGCGCGTAATCCGAGTCTGAGCGGGATCGATGTCCGCCCGGGATACCCAATCTGTGTTCTCAATCTGGGCCGTGTTGTGCAGCACGTCACCAAGTACTAGACCGCCCTCCCCCTGGGAGGAGATCAGAAGGCTCATGTGACCCGGAGTGTGGCCGGGTGTGGCCAGAGTACTGATCTCGCTGGTTATCTGGTGACCGTCCTCCATCAACTCCAGGACTCCCAGTTCTTCCAAGGGCCAGACGCATTCCGGCGCGTTGGGGAACCGGTCGGCCACCAGGTCGGGGTTGTGGCACGCCTCCCAGTCCGTGGAGCTGACCAGGTACTCGGCGTTGGGGAACGTTGGAGTGTATTTGCCATCCTGGGAAAGCAGGTTCCAGCCCACGTGGTCCCGGTGGGCATGGGTCATGACCACCATGTCCACGTCCTCCGGCCTCACCCCATGGGCCTTGAAGTCGTCCAGCAGCTCACCCCAGGGTGTGGTGGCGTCCTGCTTGGGGCCCAAGCCGGTGTCCACGGCGATCGTGTGGCCGTCGGACTGAATGAGGAAACAGGCCAGGTTGAAACTAACCCCGTGGGACTCGGATAGGTGGTGCTCCTGCCCCACCCAGCCTTCCTTGGGGATGTCGGGGAAAAAATTGCAGAGGTCAAAGGCTAAAACGCCGTCCGACAATGATGTTATGTCAACATTTCCGATACGCAGCTTGTTGTTGGGCATTTCAACACTCCCTTTTGATGGTCTAGTTATCCCCGGTGGTCGGCGACGATCTTGCCCTCTTTCATGACCAGTTGCAGCTTACGCAGGTTCTCGATGTCGGCCAGAGGATTGTCGGCGACCACTATCAGGTCCGCCAGTTTGCCCGGCTCGACGGTGCCCAATTCCGGACCTACTCCGCACAACTCGGCGGCGTTCTTGGTGGCGGCCTGCAGAGCCTGGAAAGTAGTAGCCCCGCATTTCACCCAGAGCCCCAACTCCAGCAGACACGAGTCCTTCATGGGAGAGATGTCCGACCCCAGAGCCATATTGACCCCGGCGGAGAGGGCTTTTTGGAAGGAATTCCGGTGCTCTTCTGCCGCGGCGTCGGCGCGGACGACCAGGTCGGGTGCCAGCTGCTTCCTGGCGGCGTAGGCCTTCTCGTGATCGGTGGTGGCCAGGTTGGGCGATAGCTGGCTGATGCTGAGGGTGGGCACGTACCAGGTGCCGCTGGAGACAAAGTCCGTGACGCAGTCCTCGTCCATGATGTAGGCGTGCTCCACGCTGCGGGCTCCCAGCTTGATGGCCGCCTTCACCGAGTCGGGGTTGGTGGCGTGGGCCATCACCGGAAAGTTACGCTGTTTGCACAAAGCGAAGGCGGCTTCTATCTCCTCGGGCAGCAGGAAAGACTCCACGTGCCGGTCCCACCGGGGCCCCATGATGCCGCCCGACAGGTTGAGCTTGATGTGGTCAACGTCGTGCTTCATCTGGTCGCGGATGGCCTCGGCGTATCCGTAGGGCCCGTCGCACTCCCGGGCGTGACCCGAGGTCAGAAAATGGCCGCCGGTGGTTGTCAGGAAGTGACCGCAGGCAAAGACCCTGGGTCCCGCCGGTCCCGGCCCCTCGAAAGCCCGCCGCCAGGCCACGTCCATGAAATGGCCCGCGCCGCCGCTGCGCACTGCGGTAACTCCCGCCTCGATGAGTCCGCGTTGCAGGTTCTGCCCGAAGGCTGCCGTGAGCTGGGCCACGGTGGTGCCCGCCGGGTTGGGGTGCTCCGGATGGATGTGCACGTCCCAAAGCCCTGGCAGCAGGTAGGAGTCGCCCAGGTCGATCACATGGTCGCTGGCTGTGGTCTGGGGCGCGCCGTCCCGGATCTCACGGATGCGGCCGTCTTCTATCACAACCGTGGCATCGGACTTGGGTGTTGGGTCAACCAGGTCTAACACATTGCAGTTGGTCAGTATCAGTGACAAAGCAGTGACTCCGTTCTAAGTGGTGGTTATGCACCGGGCAGGGTCGGCGTCGGCCAGTACCGGATGCGGGTTTCCAGTGTGGATGTAGTCCGCCAATAACTTGGCCGCCATGGGTCCGCGCCCGAAGCCGGACGAGGCCAGGCCCGAGAGGATGAACAGGTTGTCGAACTGGGGCACCCTGCCGATTATGGGCTTGCCATCCATGGAAAAGGGCATGATTCCGGCCCAGGTGCGGCTGATGGGCAGTTTGGACACCATTGGTATGACCTCGGCTGCGTGTCCTCGGTTCACCTCGATGCCCGTCATGTCCTGGGAGTAGTCGTAACCAACGAGTTGGCGGTCGCCGCCGAATATGATCTCACCGTTTCTGGTCTGGCCGCCGTAGAGGTGGCGGGTGATCCGGACATCGCCGTGATGGGTCAATTCGGGAGGAAAACCGTCGTCCTGGGCGGGTTGGGGGTTCCAGTCGAAGGGCGACTCCGCCGAGCCGATGACATGGAATATGCTGGGCGGCACCGGGTCGGTGGCCCACATCTGCCCCCGGATTGGCACCACGGGGACCTTCAAACCCAGCATCTCACCCATGGGTCTGGACCAGGCGCCGGCCGCCATCACCAGGGTCCCGCCTCTGAACTCCCCCTGGCCCGTTTGTGCCTGCCAGGAACCGTCAGGTGATTGGGTCAGACCCTGCACCTCATAACCCGTGTTGATTACCGCGCCCAGCGCCGCCGCAGCCTCGCCAAAGGCCACGGTAGTCTTGGTGGGATTGGCCCGTCCTCGGTTAATCATCAGGAGAAAACCGGCCAGCTTCTCCGACGCCTCGGGTTCGATGCCCCGCGCTTCCCGGGTGGTGAGCAGCTCCACGTTGAAGCCATTGGCCTGCAATTGCAGAGCGTGGTTGCGTACATAGTCCCACTGGTCGGCGTTGTGGGCCGCCTGCAGCCCGCCCGAGGCACGGAACTCGATGTCATAGCCCATGTCGGTCTGGAGGGTCTTGAATATCTCGAAGCTGCCCGCGGTCAGATATGATTGCAGGTCCGGGTTGTTGCCCCAGCCCAGGCCACCCAACCCGCCGGCGTTAACGCCCGAGGCCTCGCTGGCGAGTTCTCCCCGCTCCAGAAGCACCACCCGTTTACCGTGCTGGGCCAGATGGAATGCGCAGGCGGCGCCGCAGATACCGCCACCGATGATTAGGACATCCGCTTCATTGGGACTGGTCAATGGGGGAACCTTCTAAAACGTAATCTGAAAGTCAGCCCATCATAGAGGGGCTACACGAGAAAAGAAAGAGGCCCGTTGAATAATCAACAGGCCTCTTTTTCGCGCATTGGGGATTGGAAGGCTAGGTGGCTGGAATGGGCTCCGAGTTCGGAGTCAGGTCGCTCAGGTCCTTGACCTCGATGTTGGAGACTAGCACGGTGACCTCGTCCAGGCGGCGGACCTCAAACTCCATGAAGTCGTCGTCAACCACCATGTACTTGGAGACCACGTCCCAGATTTCCTTCTTCATCTCCTCCAATTTTTCCGGGGCCAACTCCAGCCGGTCCTGGATCAGCACCAGCTTGAGCCGTTGTTTGGCGGTGTCCTTGGACATGGCCTCGGTGGCCATATCCAGCTCCCGGCCGGTCAGGTTGAAGAGCCGGCGCAGTAGTTCACGCATGAGAGTAAGCCCTCCCGTTCATACCGACCAACTCCTTGAAGCGGGAGAAGAGGCCGGTCTTGGGTTCCAGGTTTTCCAGGGGTATATCTTCGCCGTCCACCCGGGCGGCTATGCGCATGAATGCGGCTCCTGCGCCGGACTTGCGGTCGTGGACCACCGGAACGCCCCGGTTGGCGGCGACCACAGTGTTCTCATCCGCCGGCACCAGGCCGATCACATCGACGGCCAGCAGGTTCTCAACGTCCTTTTGGTCCATCATGTCGCCGCGCTTGACCATGTCCGGCGCGATGCGGTTGATGATCAGCTTGGGACGGTGCAGCCCCGCCGACTCCAGCAGCCCGATGACCCGGTCCGCGTCGCGGATGGCCGAGACCTCGGGAGTGGTGACTATGATTGCCTCATGGGCGGCCGCCGTGGCGTTCTTGAAGCCCTGCTCAATGCCGGCCGGACAATCGATCAAGACGTAGTCAAAATCGTTTTCCAGCTCGGCGCACAATTCGCGGAGCTGTTCCGGCTCCACGCTGTTCTTGTCGCGGGTCTGGGCCGCGGGGATCAGGTAAAGCTCGTGGTCGTGCTTGTCCTTGATCATGGCCTGGTTGGTCTTGCACTTGCCTTCGATGACATTCACCAGGTCGTAGACGATGCGGTTCTCCAGGCCCATGATGACATCCAGGTTGCGCAGTCCGATATCTGTGTCGATGACCACTACTTTGTGACCGCGCATTGCCAGGCCGGTGCCGATGTTGGCGGTGGTGGTGGTCTTCCCCACGCCGCCCTTGCCCGACGTTATTACGATGGTCCTACCCGTCATAAGGTACTCCTTTGCTGTATCTGGCGAACCGGCCCGCGAATGGCGCAACGTGGATGGAGCGGCTCCGCACGTAGGCAATCTTGGGACCGGTGGCAGACGATTTGCCCTTGCGCCGCGCTGTGACCGGCGCTATTCCTTGGTACTTGGCTATCTGGAACCTGGTGGCGGGCAGTTCCAGAGCGATTATCACTGCCTTGGTGTCGCCGGCCGCTCCGGCGTGGGCCATGCCCTTGAGGGCTCCCAGTACCACAATGTCGCCGTCGGCCTCGATCTCTGCCCCCGGGTTGACGTCGGCCAGCACCACCACGTCGCCGTCATGGTGGACCGACTCGCCGGAGCGGAAGGTAGACTTGATGAAAAGGGCCTCGGTGCGGTTGCGGTTCCGGGTGCCGTTCTTGTTCTGGCGCTTCCTGAGGTCGGCTATCACGGACTCCACCGAGGACACTTCCACCGGCTCGGGTTCCGGCTCAGGGATCACCACCTCGTTGTGGGCCGGCAACTCCTGTTTGGGGACCGCGGGCACGGCGGACTTGGCAGCCGGTTTGGCTTCGATCTTGAGGTCGCCGGAGTCCAGGGACTCGGGTGGACACCAGAATCGTGTAACGGTGAGGCCGGAGTGTGTCTCTATGATGGACTTCATCCGGGACAGCTCGTCCCGGGCCAGCATTCGTTGGCCCACTTTCATGGTGATATCGCCTTTGGAGAAGAGGCCGTTCATGTTGGCCAGGTATTCCCGTAGTTCACCGGCCACGGCTTCGAAGGGGGCCTCGTCATCAATAACAAAGGCCACATCAGCCCCCCGGGTTTCGACCTGAACGATACCGGTCTTTAACACGGGACCTCTGTGACCATTCGACAGTTATGAAACGACATTCCGCCCACCTTCACACTCACTTTATGTCACGGTAATTATTTCAGCCGGAGCGTGGCCGCCACAACAAAAACTTGGTCGAATTTTAAACAGAATTTAATATTATGTCTAATTTTGAGCCTACACAGTCACGAGGCCGGGGCGCATGGCCCCACAGAATTCCCGCCATCTCGGAATGGGCACGCCCGTGACTGCCCGAAGTGCTGTATCAAACACCCCATCATGGGCGATAATGCACCCGTTCAGACATCAAGCTCCCACCGGAGAATGCCCGGAGAATGCTATGAAAGTCCTATTGATCGCGACCAACCGCCACGGGCGGTACATGAACAACATCCAGGCCCAACCCCTTCCCCTGGGCCTGGCCTATATCGCCGGATATCTGGACCCGCAGAAACACACCACGAAGATGTTGGACCTCATGTTCGCCGATGACTACGCCGGCGAGGTGGAAAGGGCGGTGAAGGAGTTTCAGCCGAACCTGGTGGGGCTATCCATGAGGAACTTGGACAACGGGAGCAATCTCTACCCCCAGTCTGTGCTGCCCATCACCAAGGAGGTGACGGACCTTATCCGGTCCATCAGCCAGGCCACCATCGTATGCGGTGGCCCCGCATTCAGCATTCTCCCCGAGGTGTGTTTTGAACTGATCGGACCAGATGTGGGTGTTACCGGCAGCGGGGGCGATGCCTTCTCGGACTTGGCTGACCGGTTGGAAGCGGGTGAGTCATATGAAGACCTGCCGGGCCTGGTCTACCGGTCCGGCGGCCGAATCACCGCAACTGAGCCGGCCCCAACCTCCGGGGTGATGAAGCCGCCACGGTTGGAGGAGCTGGAGTTGGACAGGTACGCCGAGGCGGGGTTCGGTATTGGAGTCATCACCAAATGGTTCGGCAACCAGACTTCCCCTGGCGCCGATCCGCACCGTCAAAACCTGCGTCCCATCCCAGATGTGATTTCCGAGATACGCGACCTGGGGCAGCGGCTGGGGTTGAATAAGTTCTTCTTCATCGCCAACGGCTTCAACTTACCGGCGGACCATGCCAAGTCCTTTTGCCGGGCCCTGATCGACGCCGGCCTGAAGATTGAGTGGAACACCGGTCTGGTTCCCCGCGACTGTGATGATGAGCTCATCGGCCTGATGAAGGAATCGGGCTGCGGGCTGGTGATAGTGAATGACCTGGTTGTGGACGCCCACGATCCCGTTGACTTGTCTGTCTGTCTGGACCAGATGCAGCAGGTCTGCCTCCTGTGTGAGGAGGCAGGGCTCCCCTACACCGTCGGCCAGACCTTCGGCGCTCCAGGAGAGACCCGCGAGACGGTCGAACGCAAACTGGACTTTCTGAGGAACATCAGTCCCACGGTGGCCAATCTGAGGGTGGGGATCCGCATGCTGCCCGGGGCCAAGTCGGCGGAACAGGCCAGGTTGGAAGGGCAGGTATTCGCCGATGGTGACCTGCTCCAGCCTGCGTTCTACGTGGCGGATTCGGTCAAGGACTGGATCGTGGACCACCTGCAGACGGAAGCCAGCCGCAACCCCGCCTGGAGCGTGGACTGACGGCTATCGTCCGCCCAACCTATAGGACATACGTGGCAAGTATGAGAAGCGCCGCACCGGCGGGCAGAAGCCGTCCAACGACGATGATTCAAGGCTGAGATACCCGCGAGTTCATCGCCGCCAGTAGTTCTGCATTGGGTATCAGCCAGGCTATCAACGCCGCCCCCACAACGCCCGCGGCCAGCACCACTCCGGACCCGGCGACCTGGTCCATCATGTCCAAGAATGGCCTATCCCCGACCGTGAGGGAGACAGAGGTAAAGCTCAGCGCTGATGGCACGCCGATCAACGTCACGATGGCGACGCTGACGGTGGCGGCGGCCCATCTAGGCAGCTGGAACTCATCCCTGATCGGCGCCAGTACCACAGCCAGCCCTCCGGTGCAGGAGGTGAACGCGGCCATGAACAACAGGGCGAAAAAGACGATGCCGATGGCCCGCCCACCGGTAAGCTCTCCGAAAACCGCGGGGAAGGCAGTGAAGGAGAGCTGACTGCCGGTGTCGGGAGCTATGCCGAAGGTGAACACGATGGGGAACACCATGAGCCCCGCCATTATGGAAACGAAGGAGTTGGTGGCGACCACGGCGATGGACGAGGAAATGATATTGATCCCCTTGGGGGTATAACTGCCGTAGGTGATCAAAAGGGCGAGGCCGATGCTCAGGGAATAGAAGGCCTGTCCTGCGGCCATCCGTCATGTGCTGAGTTGCCAGAATAGGTCTTGGTCGAAGCTGAAATAGAAGTCATTGGCCCGGCCTGCCCTGTCCAAAGACTGGGAGTAGACCGCCAGACCAACGACCCCGACCACCAGCAGCGGCAGCATGGCGCGGCTGATCTTTTCTATGTAGCTGATGCCGTTCCACATCACGGCCAGGGCCAGTGCGGCCACCGCCAGGAAATACCACAGACTGGCAAAACCGGATGTGAAACTCTCAAATGTCCCGAGGCTTCCTCGGACGGCGTCAACGGTGTAGCCAAGGGTCCAGTCGGTCACCACAAAGTAGTAACTCATGATTGCGACGGATAAGGCGACCAGTAGCCAGCCGGCCCACGGGCCCCAAAGCCCGCTGATACACCGGAAGGTACCCACCGGTCCTCGGCTGGTCAGGTTCCCCCCGCTGGTTTCCAACACCATGATCGGAAAGCCGATGCCAAGGATGCAGATGGCGTAGGCCAGGATGAAGGTCCCGCCGCCGTTCTCCCCCACCATGTACGGGAACCGCCAGATATTCCCCAGACCGACCACACCGGCGATGGTCGCGATGATGAAGATCGTCTGGGAAGACCAGACCGGGCGTTCCTGGGTGCCGGCCCGGACTTGCTCCATTTCAGAGGTGGTTTTGGGCTTTCCATGTTCCTGAATTCCGGCTTGCCTGGCCGCCGGTCTGAGAGGCCGGCCTCAGATGTTCTTAAAAACGACGCACCATGACAGGAGGAATAGCGTCCGGGAGTAGTTGAAAGCTATTGGCCATTCCCAACAACTCAACCCGGGTACGCCGGTCCGGCGGTTAGTCGCGGGTGCCGAACAGGGCCACGGAGCAGGTGAAGGAGCCGGGGCGGCCGCCTAGGTTGTGGGTCAGTCCCAAAGACGGGTCCTTCAGCTGCCGGTCACCGGCCTTGCCTTGGAGCTGCTTGTAGACCTCATAGATCATCCGGATGCCGGAGGCCCCGATGGGATGGCCGAAGCACTTCAGGCCGCCGTCGGTGTTCACCGGAAGTTCTCCTTCCAGGCTGAACGTCCCCGCCGCCACGTCCTGGCTGGCTTGGCCCCGGGGGCTGAAGCCCAGGTCCTCGTAGATGATCAGCTCGGTGATGGTGAAACAGTCGTGGACCATGGCCAGGTCGATCTCCTGGCGCGGGTCGTCCACCCCAGCTTCCTGATAGGCCGACTGGCTGGCCCGGACAGTCTCGGGGAAGTGGGTGAAGTCCCAGTCGTTCCGCATGACGCCGAAGGCGCCCACAGACAGGCCCAATCCCTTGACCAGTATGTAGTCGTCCCGGAAGGTCTTGGCGATCTCGGGGGTGGTGATTATCGCGGCGGCCGCGCCGTCCGATACGCCGCAGCAGTCGAAGAGGCCCAGGGGCCAGGCGACCATGGGGGCGTTGGCCACCTGCTCTGGGTTTACCTCCCGCTGGAAGTGGGCCTTGGGGCTCATGGTGCCGTTGTGGTGGTTCTTGGCCGCGATCTGGGCCAGGGTCATCTTCCCCTCTTCGTAGGGGATGTCGTACTGGTGGAAATAACGGGTGGCGGCCAGGGCGAATTGGGAGGGCGGCGGCACCTGGGGCGTAACGTCCGCGCCCACGGCCTCGGGGACGGCCAGTCCCGAGAACCCCGAGTCCTTGAGTTTTTCCACGCCCACGGCCAGCACGATGTCATAGATGCCGGCGGCCACGGCGTAGCAGGCGTTGCGGAAGGCGTCGGTCCCGGTGGCGCAGGCGTTCTCAACCCTGGTGATGGGTATGTAATCCAGCTTAAGGGCTGCGGCCAGGGGTTGCCCGGTGCGGAAGGACGCGGCGGTCCCCAGCCAGGCGGCCTGGATATCCTTGCCCTCCAGCCCTGCGTCTTCATAGGCCTCGTAGGCGGCCTCGACGATAAGGTCCACGGCGCTGGAATCCCAGCGTTCTCCGAACTTGCTGCAGCCCATGCCGATTACGGCCACTCGGTCTTTGATCCCGCTCATGGGGTCCTCCTAATGCCAACGCCTCTTGACAGTATACGTCCTTGTTTAGCCCGCATGACGGCGCGGCACCGCCTTCCAATAGTAGTTATGAATGCCGTTCACCACCCTCAGCTTGCGAAAACTCATTTCGACTGGAAGGCCAACCTCTAGCTCAGAGGTTTCCCGGTCGGTCATCATGCACAGCACCCGCCCGCCCGATTCAAAGTCCACCACGGCGATGGCCAGCGGAGTGTCCACCGTGCCCGCCAGGTAGTCCAGGGAGTAGGTGAATACCGTGCCTGGTCGGTCACTGAGCCGCACCGGAGATGAGGCGTCCCTGGTCTGGCACTCAACGCAGACTCTCTGGGGCGGGTACTGCACGTAGCCGCAGTTATTGCAGACCGCACCGTGGAAGCGGATGTTCTGCTCGCTCTCCCGCCACATGGCGGTGACCGACGGTGACTGGGCCTGGGGACGCCGAGAGGCGTCGGTAACCCAGATGTCCCGCCATTTGGCGTAGGTCTCATAGCTGTCCAGAACCTGGCCCGAGCCCAGGTACCCGGAGACTCCCAGGGCCGGCGTCTTACCACCGATGGCCTCGGTCGTGCGGAATCCCAAGACGTCGCTGCCGTCGCCGTAGGACACGGTCAGGACCAACTGGCCGGGTGTTCCGTCCTCCAGCGCACCGGCCAACAGCATGAGGGGGAAGGCGGCGCCGGTGTTGCCCAGGCGACCGAACAACGGCTCCTGTACCTGTTCCGGCTGGAAGCCGAGCTGCCGCGCCAATTGGGCGTGACGCCGGCCGTCGGGGGCGTAGATGGCCAGCTTGGCAACGTCCTTTACTGAAGCGCCCTCTTTCTCCAGATAGCCCGATACTGCCTCGCCCAGGATGCGCTCCAGCCCTTCCTCGATGGCGAACCGGTCCTCCCATGTGCGGAGGAATTGGTCGCCGGCGCTCCGCCAGGTGTCCATCATGTTCTCGCTGATGGTGTAGGACCCGGCCTGTTCGGCGATGACGCCCTCGTTGGATACGATGAATGCCGTCGCGCCGTCGCCCGAGTTCTTCTCCGCGTCACCCTTGGGAGCGCCCTGGCGGTTGTCGCTGGCTATGACCAGTAGCTTCTTGGCCGAACCGGCGGTGACCGAGTCGAGAGCGGACTTTAGGGCCGTGGTGCCGGCCCGAAGTACATCCGTGATGTCAGCGGTGGTGATGTCCCGCCGCAGGTCCAGGGCGGTGGCGATGATGGAGGCGCACTGCTTCTCAGCGTAGGGCGGTGTGGTGGTGGCGAAGAGCACGCCGTCAATCTCCTGGCGGTCGTGCCCCTTCAGGCAGTCGATGCCGGCGGCGACCGCCATGGAGACGCTGTCCTCGTCGAAATTGGCGATGGCGCGTTCACCGGGCGAGTCCCAGCCGTCGGTCGCGGCGCCCAACCGGTAGCGGGGCACGTAGGCCCCAAAACCCGAGATTCCGGCCAAAGTATCTTCTCTCCATACGCCCGGCCCGACTCCCACTGGGCAAGGGGATAAAATGGGAGTATGAGCCTGAGGCAGGTTGATTTCCGCAATGCTATCAGCTTGCCCATACCGGCGCAACGCGCCTGCACCACACATGGCATGTGCCTGACTAAAAAAGGCCCTATGTTACAATCGAAGTCTGCCACGTGAACGCCACGGAGCTTGCAAAAGGGGCGCTTTTTCACTGTTTTGCCCCGCTCCATGGCAGGAGATAACACCCGTGACCATCACCCAAGTTCCCCTGCGATTTCTGCTAATTGCGGCATTGGCCGCAATGCTGGCGCTGGCTGTGGCCTGCGGTGGTTCTGAATCCGCAACCGAAGAGACCACCACCATCGAGGGTCTTCCCGCCGAGTTCCAGAGGCTCAGCGAAGTATGGGAGTTGCTCAACCGCGAAAGCTTCGGGAACGAAAACCTGGACCCCCATGTTGTCAGTGAAGGTGCCATCCGCGGCATGTTGGAGGCGCTGGATGACCCCTATGCCGTCTTCCTGAACGAGGAACAGTATTCGCTGGAGAACCAGGACATCCAGGGCTTCTTCGGTGGCATCGGCGCGGAAGTTGGCATTCGGGACGGAATCATCACCATCCTGGCGCCCATGCCGGATACGCCGGCCGAGGCCGCGGGTGTGCGCCCCGGTGACGTCATCCTGGAAGTGGACGGGCAGAGCATCAAGGGAATGAGCCTGCTTGAGGTGGTACGGTTGATCCGTGGCGAGGCGGGTACCACGGTCACCCTGTTGCTGCGCCATGTGAGCAACGCCACCACCGAGTCCATAGAGATAGAGCGAGACATCATCCAACTGGAGAGCGTGAACCTGCTGATGCAGGTGGGCCGAATCGGTCATTTGAAACTATCCGGTTTCACCGGCACCACCGGAGAGGAGCTGGAAAAGGCCCTGGAGCGGTTCGAGCGTTCCCAGGGAGTGGGCCTGGTGGTTGATGTCAGGAACAACACTGGTGGTCTGGTGTCCGCGGTCGTGGACGCAACCAGCCAGTTCGTCGGCGACGGCCTGGTGCTCTATCAGGTGGACGCCCAAGGGAACCGACGCAATTGGGGCGTCAAGTCGGGGGGCAAAGCCCTGGACGTGCCGATGGTCGTTTTGGTAAATGAATTTAGCGCCAGCGCCAGCGAGGTGTTCACCGGCGCCATAGTGGACAACGACCGGGCTACAATAATTGGGACCAAGACCTTCGGTAAGGGCAGCGTGAATCAGCTCTATCCGTTGGAGGACGGCTCAGGCGTCGGATTCACCATCGCCCGTTGGTATACGCCAGGGGGGTCGCTGATCGAGGGCGAGGGCATCACCCCGGATATTGTGTTGGAACCCAACGACGACGAGGACGATGACATCCACCTGGACCGGGCCATCGAGATACTCAAAGAGGAAATCAGCAAGGGCGATTCGGTAGCGTCAAACAGCAGTGGCTAAGAAGAAGTCAGCGATCCCAACCGCAGCGCCGTCCAAAAAGACGGCAACCAAGAAAGCCGCCACCAGCGACTTCAAACCGGTTGCGTCCAATCGCAAGGCCTTCTTCGACTACGAAATACTGGAGCGCTATGAGGCCGGCCTGCTGTTGACCGGCACCGAGATCAAGTCCATCAGGGCCGGCAAGATTGACCTCAGCGACTGCTACGCCCGGGCCCAGGACGGCGAGATGTGGCTGCACAACGCCTACATCGCCCCCTATGACGCCGCCAGCGTGAACAACCACGACCCGAAACGCTCCCGGAAGCTGCTCCTCCACCGCTCGGAGATCCAGGAGATCGCTAGCACCACCGCCGAAAAGGGGCTTACCCTTGTGGCCCTGCGCGTCTACATCAAGCGCCATGTGGCCAAGGTGGAACTGGGCCTGGCCCGGGGCAAACGCCAATACGACAAGCGCCGGGCAATTATGGACCGGGACATGGACCGGGAAGCCCGCCGCGCCCTTGGCGCCGTCAGGGACTAGGCAGGTCTCGCCTCGGATCCCACGCATCGCCCAGCTTAGGCTGGGCTATAATCTACCCCTGGCACTCTGCCCCTGAATTAGACCTTGCCCACGGCCCGACTTTTGCGCCGTGGAATCACGGGAAACTTGGAGGAACACCTTGATTCGAACCCTAGAGGGTATTACACCGAAGATCGCGGAGACCGCCTGGGTCAGCGAATTCGCCTACGTTGTCGGCAACGTGGAGATTGGCGAATACGCCAGCATCTGGCCCGGCGTCACGGTCCGTGGCGACAGCCCCGACGCCATAGTCATTGGCGACTACGTGAACATACAGGAGGGCTCGGTGATCCACGGTAACGGTCTCACCATTGAAGACCACGTCTCCGTCGGACATTCGGTGGTGGTCCACTGCGACCGCGTGGGCACCGGATCATTGCTGGGCAACAACTGCACCATCCTGAACCGGGTGACCCTGGGCGAAAACTGTCTCGTGGCGGCCAACTCGGTGGTCCTGGGCGGGACCCAGGTGCCCGCCCGCTCCTTCGTAACCGGCGCTCCGGGACAGGTCAAGCGCGAAGTCACCGAGAAACAGATCGCCCAGATGAAGCACACCAATGAGGAATTGGTGAAGCGGGCCAAGTCCTTCAAGGACAGCGGTCTTTAGACTTTAACTGAGCCGCTTGGCCAGGGGGAGCACCTTGTCCGCCAGGTGCTCCATCACCTTGATGCATTCTGAGATTGCTTCCACCCGGAAGTCGTAGGTGAGCTGGTCGATGCCTATCTCGTGGCAGGCGCCCATGTCGTCAATCACTTCTTGGGTGCTGGCCACCAGAGTGCCTCCGCTGCGCACGTGGCCGCCCTCGCCCAAGCCCATGTCATTGAAGTGCAGGCTCCGCTTTAGAGAGACGGTAACCTCGGACTGGTCCCGGCCTTCTTTTTCGACCCGCTCCCTCAGGTAGGGCAGGTTCTCAGCCACAAACTCGGGAGACTGCCTGGTGGTGTGCCAGCAGTGCCCGTATTTGGCTGTCCGGCGCAGCGCGGCCTTGGTGTGGCCACCGACCCAGATGGGGATGCTGGGCTGCTGGATGGGTTTGGGTTCGAACTGGATGCCGTCTATCTGGTAGAACTTACCCTGGTATTCGGGGGCCTGCTGACTCCACAGGGCCTGCATGATGCCCAGCCACTCGTCGGTCATGGCCCCGCGCTGGTGGTAGTCCAGGCCCAGAATCTCGAATTCCTTTTCCAGCCAACCCACGCCCACGCCGCAGATCATCCGTCCTCCCGTCAGCACGTCCAGGGAAGCGAACATCTTGGCCTGTACCACCGGGTTCCGGTAAGGAAGGATGACCACCGTGCTGCCCAGCTTGATCCGGCTGGTGCAGGCGGCCAGATAGCCGAGCAGGGTCATGGTCTCCAGGAAGGGTTCGTCCATGGGACGGGAGAAGGACCCGTCGGCGGTATAGGGGTACTGGTTGGTGCCCTCGGTGGGGAGGACTATATGGTCACCGGCCAAGACCGATTCGAAGCCCAGTTCCTCCGCAGTTTCAACGAACCGCCTAAGACCCGCGGCGTCTGGCAGCCGGGGAATAGAGATTCCAATTTCCAAGTTGGCCTCCGGTAGTGATGGGGATGCGCAGGCGAGTATAAACCTGCGGCAGCCTCGGAGCCAAGGGGAAGGGCACGACGCGAGGAGGGTTGCCTATCGGAGCTAGCAGCCGGACGGGTAGGACTTCAAGAACACCAGACTACCGCCAGCGTCGTACAGCCCGGCGGAGTCTGGCTGACGAAAATCCGGTTGGCCGGGTCTTCCGAACCCGAACATGCCGAGACCAGGGCGGCCAACAGCGCGATTACTATGGCGAGGGGGTATCTCCGGGACTTTGTCAAAGGGTTACTCCGTGGCTGCGGGGCCCTGTTGGATGGCCGCAAATGAAATCGTCCTGTTTCAACGGTATCGTAACGATTTGCCGAGCGCAAACTGCGTGCTATAATCCCCCAAACTGTGCTGGACGCCCCACTCAGCAGACCATAAACACCCCGAGTATTTCAACGAGATTGGGAATAGATTAGGAGGACAACCATGGAAAAGGGTGGAACGACAATCGATGCCGGTTCGGTGGAATTCGCCATGAGCTACCGGAAAGAGATAATGGACGACCAGGGCCTATGTGTTCAGGTCTATTCCGAGATCGACGGCAAGGACACCGAGATTCTTCGGTTCGACTGCTTTGATCAGGCCCCCCACTATCACTATGGTCCCGAGAACCACAACATCCGCTTGTTCATGGACAAGACCAGCACCGGCAGCCCGCTGGGATGGACCATCAAGAACATCCGCAACAACCTGGCCCCCATGGTCCGCCGCGCCGGGTACGACGACCTGGCTGACTCCCTGGAGTCCAAGAAGGTCGCTAAGGGCAAGCTGGACGAACTGGAAGCCACTGCCCGCAAGATGGCCCGGGAAGAGCGCCGCACCGTCCATCACAAGATGGAGAGCATGCTGGAAGGAGACAAGATTGAGGTCGGCAACATCCGCTTCGGTCTTGAATACCGCAGGCTCCCCCAGATCAATGACGAAGGCATGGCCATCCATGTCCTGTCCGACGTGGCCGGTGAAGAGGTCGAGCTCTTGGCCTTCGACTGCTTCCAGGTCGCGCCCCACTTCCACTACGGTCCCCGGAACGAAGACGTCCGCATCTACTGGGACGTGACCACCTCCGGCGAGACCCTGCGCTGGACCCTTGACCAGTTCAAGGCCGGTAACCTGCGCAACATGATTACCAGGGCCGGTTACCCCTCCATCGCCAACGCCGTGGATGAAGGGCTGGTCCAGCAGGAGCTGCCCCGCATCGAGAAGCGGGCCTTCGAGTTGGTCGCTGCAAACGCCTCCTAAACTCAACAAACAGACGGCAAGAAGGAAGGCCCCGGTGTAAACCGGGGCCTTCCTTTTGGGCTTTATCTGGGGCGTTTACATCATCGTATAGCCGCCGCTCACGCTCAAGGTCTGGCCGGTGATGAAGCTGGCTGCATCTGAGGCCAGAAACACCACGGCGTTGGCCACTTCCTGGGCCGTGCCCATGCGGCGGAACAGGTAATTCCGCTCCACTTTTTCCTTCACATCATCCGTGAAGATGTCCCGCATCTGGGTCCACATACTCTCTTCACTGATTGACTCCTCGTTGGATGGCACAACCAACCCCGGGCAGACCACGTTCAGCCGCAGACCGTAGCGGCCCGTCTCCCTGGCCACGGCCTTGCTCAGGGCTATGACACCCGCTTTGCAGGCCGAATAGACCGCCTCCCGGTATTCGCCCATGCGTCCCGCGTCGGAGCTGATGCAGACTATGGCGCCGGATTGTCTTTCAATCATCCCCGGCAGCACGGCGTGTATGCAGTTGATGGCCCCCCACAGGTTGACCTGCACCTCCCGTTCCCACTCGTGCCTGGGCTTCTCCATGAA
Source organism: Chloroflexota bacterium (assembly GCA_002721995.1). GTDB lineage: Bacteria > Chloroflexota > Dehalococcoidia > Lucifugimonadales > UBA3495 > UBA9611. Next base: position 9,841 of record PBMF01000008.1, on the reverse strand, counting down.
GAGCCGGTCCACCGTCCAGCCCACGTTGTTCACCAGCACGTCCACCGGCCCGTTGGCGGCGATGGCGGCTTCCACCATAGTGGCCACCTTCGCCGGGTCGGTTACGTCGGTGGGGATCACTGTCACCACGGCGCCGGTGTCCATGGCCGCCACCTCGCCGGCCACAATCTCACCCTGGCTGGGCACCAGTTCAGCCAGGGAGATTTTCGACCCCTCGGCGCCGAAGGCGTGGACGATGGCGCGGCCGATGTTGGTGCCGCCGCCGGTTACGATTACGTGCTTGTCCCGTAGTCCCAGTTCCATGAGATCAGCCTCCGATTGGTTGGTTGATTAAGCGCAAAAAGCCCAAGGTGACGGGTGGATGTCTGCCGGTGGTTATTGGGTATTGCTGGGCGGTGCCGGACGTTCCACCCTTGGCACTCCCCCGAACCTGAGCCGCAGCAGTCCCTTGATGTCTTCCATGGCCGTGATCATGACGTTGACGGTGCTGGTCGGATCGTCGTCCCATTTCACTGGCACCGAAGCGATGTTGTAGCCGCGTTTGGCGGCGATTATCAGCATCTCAGTGTCGAAGAACCAGTTGTTGTTCTTGATGCTGGGCACGATTGCCTCGGCGGCGGCCCGTGTCAGGGCCTTGAAGCCGCACTGGGCGTCGGGCAGGCCAGTGAAGAACATGGAATTTATCAATAGGTTGTAGGAGCGGGAAATGAACTCCCGCTTGAATCCCCGCTGTACCTGGGATGCCTTGCTCAGCCGGCTGCCCACGGCGATGTGATTTCCTGACTCGATGGCTTGAATCAACTGGGGAAAATGGGAGAGGTCGGTGGAGAGGTCGGCGTCCATGTAGCTGACGATGTCGGCGCGGCTGTCCAGCCAGGCGGTGCGCAGGGCCCGTCCCCGGCCTTTCTGTGTCAGGTGGAGATAATGGACCCCGGAATGACGTTCGCACAACATTTCCGACACGGCCCTGGTGCTGTCCGTGGAGGCGTTGTCCGCTATGACTATCCGCCAGGGGTTGGACAGGTTTCCACGCAGATACTCGGTCAGTGTGACAATGGTGCGCGGCAGCACCTCTTCCTCGTTGTAAACGGGGATGATTATGTCAACAGTCGCCGTCATTCCTGGTTCCTATTCAGGCCTAATGCCTGAAATGGCGGACTCCGGTGAAGACCATGGCCAGTCCCGCTTTGTCAGCGGCGGCGATGACTTCATCGTCGCGTATGGAACCGCCGGGTTGAACGATGGCGGTGATGCCGGCCTCGGCGGCCAGTTCGATGTTGTCCGCGAAGGGGAAGAAGGCATCTGAGGCCAGTACTGAGCCCGCGGCCTTGTCGCCGGATATCCGCTGGGAGAGATGTACGCTGACCACCCGGTTGGGCTGTCCGGCGCCCATGCCCATCAGCGCCAGGTCCTTGGCAAAAACGATGGCATTGGACTTGATGTGCTTGGCCGCCTTCCAGGCAAAAGCCAGGTCCTTCATCTCCGCATCGGTGGGCGCCCGTTTGGTGGCGGTGGTCCAGGTGGCCGGGTCCTCGTCTATGACGTCGGCGGCCTGAACCAGGATGCCGCCGCTGATGGGACGCAGGTCGTAGGCTGCGGAGTCCGGTTGCTTTTCGATGGCCAGGATCCGCAGGTTGCGCTTCTTCTGGAGGAGTTCAAGGGCTGCCGGTTCGTAATCGGGAGCGATGACAACTTCGTAGAAGACCGGCTCCATGGCCTCGGCCATGGCCTGGGTGATGGGGCGGTTGGCGGCCACAATGCCGCCAAAGGCGCTCACCGTGTCTCCTTCGTAGGCTTGGAGATACGCCTGGGCAATGTCGTCCCGGCTGGCCAGACCGCAGGCGTTGTTGTGCTTCACAACCGCCACCGTGGGGTCGGCGAAGTCCGAAGCCGTGCGCCAGGCGGCGTCCGCGTCCATGAGGTTGTTGTATGAGAGCTCCCTGCCGTGGAGTTGGCGTGCCCCAGCCATCCCCGTGGGAGTCCCCGGTTCGGCGTACAGCGCCCCGTTCTGGTGGGGGTTCTCACCGTAACGCAGGCTGGCGATCTTCTTCAGTGTGATGGTCAGATCGTCGGGCAGTTCTTCATCGCCTTTGCCGTCCATCAGGTATTCGGTGACCGCCGCATCGTAGGTGGAGACGTGGTGGAAGGCCTTGGCGGCCAGCCCCCGGCGGTCGTCCTCGCTCAGTCCACCGTTGGCCAGATTTTCGCCCACCCAGCCGTAGTCGGCGGGGTCCACAACCACCGCCACCGAAGGGTAGTTCTTGGCGGCGGCCCGGAGCATGGTGGGCCCGCCGATGTCGATGTTCTCCAGCGCGTCGGCCAGGGTCACGTCCGGTTTGCTGATGGTCTCCACGAATGGGTAGAGGTTCACCACCACCAGGTCGATGGTATCGATGCCGTGCTCCTTCAGCTCGGCCATGTGTTCCGGGGCGTCGCGCCGGGCCAGCAAACCGCCGTGGATGACCGGATGGAGGGTCTTAACCCGCCCTTCCAGTATCTCCGGCGAGCCGGTGACCTCAGCCACCTGTTTTACCGCCAGACCGCCCTCTTCCGACAGGGTGCGGTGGGTGCCGCCGGTGCTGATCAATTCGTAACCGGCTGCCGCCGCCTGGCGTGAGAATTCAACTATTCCGGTCTTGTCGTAGACGCTGAGCAGTGCTTTCAACTTCCTCTCCGTCCTTGTTTTCTCTTGGTTGGGGACGCCGTCAACCGGCGAATACCACCTGTTCGCCGTGGCTCCTGGCTATCATCCTGCCGATAACGGTGGCGTCGGGCAGGCATTCAAGTACCTTGGCAACATTTTCATCTGGGCACACGGCCACCATGCCCAGGCCCATGTTGAAGACCCGGTACATCTCTTCGTCACTGATCTTGCCCTCTTTCTGCAGCAACTGGAAGATGGGCAGAACGGTCCACGAACCGGGCTCTATCTCCGCCGCCAGGTCGTCGGGGAGGACAGCGGGGAGCTTGCCCGGCAGTCCCCCTCCGGTGATGTGGGCCAGTCCGTTGATGAGACCCAGCACCGGCTCCATCATGGGATAGTAACTACGGTGGGGGACCAGCAGCTCCTCGCCCAATTGATGGTTCAGGCCCTCAAACCGGTGGTACAAGACTTTGGGGTCGCCGTCGGTATTGAAAACCCGGCGGACCAGGGAAAACCCGTTGGTGTGGAGTCCGCTGGAAGGGACGCCGATGATCACGTCTCCTTCCTTGATGTTCTTGGACTCCAGTAACTGGTCACGCTCCACGGCGCCGACCACAAACCCGGCCAGGTCCATCTCGTCGCCGGTGTACACCTGGGGCATCTGGGCCGTCTCGCCGCCGATCAGGGAACAGCCCACCTCACGGCAGCCCCAGGCGATGCCCCGCATCAGGTTGTCCAGACGCTGGGTGTCCAGGTTGCTGAATGCCACGTAGTCCAGAAAGAACAGGGGTTTGGCGCCCCGGGTGAGGATGTCGTTGACGTTGAGGACCACCAGGTCTTGGCCCACGGATTCAAAGTGGCCCAACTGGGCGGCGATCTTGATCTTGGTGCCCACGCCGTCGGTGCTGGAGACCAATACCGGCTCCTGGTAGCCCGCCAAGTGGTACACACCGGCGAAGCTGCCGGCGTTGTCCAGGACCTCCGGGCCTTGGGTGCTGGCCGCGAATCCCTTGATCCGCTCTTTCAGGCCGTCCATCCGGTCCAGGTCTACGCCTGACTCCCGGTATGCGTCACTTGCCAATTTGAGGGTCCTCCCGTTCCCATCCACCCGGCGGCGGGCCGGGGTATTTAGCCGCGGTAAAAGGTTAATTCACGGGGTCTGTGATGACAAGGGGCAACCAGTGCTTGGGAACAATCTGAATCGCCGATAGACGGAGGAGATAATGGTTGGAAGGCAGCAGGTGGCGAGGGAGTTAATCTGCGCCGTGCTCCAGGGTAAACTTGGAGAGCTCCAACTGCACCGGGACCGGGTAGTTGCCGGTAAAGCAGGCATCGCAGAAACCGCCGCTGGAGCCGTTTACCACCTTCAAAAGCCCCTTGATGCTGAGATAGCCAAGGCTGTCCGCGCCGATGAAGTCCTCTATCTCGCGCAGGTCCTTGTTGGCGGCCAGAAGCTCGGCCCGGGTGGCCATGTCCACGCCCATGAAGCAGGGGTGCTTGATGGGTGGGGCACAGACCCTCATATGTACCTCTTTGGCGCCGCCCTTGCGCAGCAGGTTGACCACGTGGGGCGTGGTGGTGCCCCGGACGATGCTGTCATCAACAACGACCAGCCGCTTTCCCTGGATGACTTCCACCAGCGTGTTGAACTTCTGGCGGACGCCAAGCTCCCGCAGCCGTTGTTCCGGCTCAATGAAAGTGCGGCCGACGTATCTGTTCTTGATCAGACCTTCGCTGAAGGGAATGCCGGATTCCTGGGCGTAGCCGACGGCGGCGGCGGTTGAGGAGTCGGGGACTCCTATCACCAGGTCTGCTTCCACCGGGTGTTCGGTGGCCAGTTGGGCGCCCAATTGCTGTCTTACCGAGTGGACCAACTGCCCGTCCATGACGCTGTCGGGTCGGGCGAAATAGATGAGCTCAAACACGCACAGGTTACGCCGCCCTGTGCCGCCGGGCCACACGGAGGACCGGAGGCCGTCCTGGTCCACCACCACGACCTCGCCCGGTTCCAGTTCACGCAGATACTCGGCCCCGACGTGGTCCAGGGCGCAGGACTCCGATGCCACTATCCATCCCCCGTTGAGTTTGCCCAAACAAAGGGGGCGGATGCCCAAAGGGTCGCGGGCGGCAATCATGGTGTCTTTGGTCTGGGCGACTATGGAGTAGGCCCCTTCCAGCTGCCGCATGCAGGTGAAGATGCGCTCTTCCCAGGTGGGCTCGCTGGTGTGGGCCAGCATCTGGGCTATTACTTCGGAGTCTGTGGTGGAGTCGAAGGTGCAGCCCCATTCGTCTTGGAGCTGTTTTTGCAGTTGGGCCGCGTTGATGATGTTGCCGTTGTTGGCCAGGGCCAGTTGGCCGAAGTGGCCGTCAACCAGAAGGGGCTGGGCGTTGCAGAGTTCGCTGCTGCCGGAGGTGGAGTACCTGGTATGGCCGATGGCCATGTCGCCGGAGAGGGGATAGAAGTCGGGCTCTCTGAATATCTGGGTGACCAGGCCCATATCGGCATGGACCGCCACCCGTTCACCGTTGGCCGCCGCGATGCCGGCGCTTTCCTGACCGCGGTGCTGGAGGGCGAAGAGCCCGAAGAAAGCCAGGCGGCTGGCCTCTCCTTCCGGGGTGTATACAGCTATTACCCCACACTCTTCGTTGGGGTGGTCGAACGGGACGCTACCGAAGGGGCGTTCCTGGTGGCTGCTCACGACGTTATTTTATGTACTCCATTTTGCGCTGGTCAACATGAAGACACGCCATTTAATCGCCTTTCCGTCAGTTATGTCAGCTCTGCTGCGATGCTGGCGGAAAAGGTTGTTCTTTAATTATGCCGGGCCGCCAAGGGATTTGGCAGGCGCGGCAGTACCGAATAAAGTGGCCTATTAGTCCCGCTTCGGCATCACCATCACCTTGCGGCCTTCACCCTCGCCGGTGCTCTCCGTGGACACGCCAGGGTGGTCGGAAAGGGCGGTGTGAATGATGCGGCGGTCCGCCGGTGACATGGGTTCTAGCGTGATGCTGCGGTTGGTCTGGGCGACCCTGGCGCCGACCTTGGCGGCCATGTCGCGCAGTGAGGCCTCGCGCCGCTGCCGGTAGTTCTCTACGTCCAAAGTCACCCGGACGCCCTCAAAATCTCTACGGACGATCAGGTTCACCAGGAACTGCAGGGCCTGCAGGGTCTGCCCCCGCCGGCCGATCAGCAGACCGGAGTCGTCGCCGGCAAGGTCAATGATCGGCCCTCCGGACTCCGGGTCATTGGCCGCCCGCAGAGTGCGGGTCACGTTGACGCCGGCCTTCTCCAGGATCTGGCTGACGGCGGCCAGGGCTGCGGCGGCAGCGATGTCTCCCGCTGCTGACACGCCTGCTGGAGGAACCGGAGCTTCGGCGGGAGTCTCTCCCCCGGTTTCCGCGGGGGCGCTGGTGGCCGTTCCACCGGCGGACAGTTTTCGGGCCCTGACCCGGGCAACCTCTGAGCCGATGCCCAGAAAACCGGTCTTGCCCCTACTTAGTATTTCTACCTCGGCCTCGTCGCGGTCTACGTCTAGCTCTTTCAGCGCGAGCTCGATCGCTTCGTCGACGGTTCGGGCGCTCATTACGATCTCGTCCATCTTCTTCCATCTCCTCCTGTGAATCATCCTCGGATGACTGGGCCGACGGGGCCGCGCCTCCAGCGGGGGCTGTTGCTGGCTCGGACTTGGGGAACAATGGGAAGAGGGGCCCCCAGCCGCCGGTCACGAAATATTGGATACCGATACCTATAGTGTTGGAAGTTATCCAGTACAAAGAGAGACCACTGGGCAGGGTGTACGAGAAAAACGCGATCATCAAGGGCATCAACCAGAGCATCATTGCCTGGTTCCCCGCCTGCCTCGGATCGCTGGACGGAGTCATGGTCATCTTCTGTTGTACCCAAGTGGATACGAAGACCAAAATTGGAATGATTAGGTTGGATGGGTCCGGTTCCGCCAGGTCCAGCCAAAGGAAACCCGAGTCCAGCGGCGCCGCGGTGAATATGGGCGCCACCGGAATCCAGGTGTAAAGTTTCTCGGAAAACCCGACCAGGTTGTCGGGGCGGGTGAACACCGTTTGGATGAGCACTCGGAACAGGCCGATGAGGATGGGCATCTGGATGACCAAGGGTCCCAGACAGCCTATGGGGTTCACCCCGGCCTCGCGGTAGAGCCGCATCGTCTCCTGGGAGACGCGGGAGCGGTCCCGGGCGTAGCGGTCCTGTATCTCTTTTATGCGCGGTTGCAGCGCGGTCATGGCCCGCATCTGCTTCAATTGCTTGAGGGTCAACGGCAGTGTTATGGCGCGGATGATCGCGGTCAACACGATGATTGCCAGACCCATCTGACTGAAACAGATGGTGTAAAGCACCACCAGGCTGTTGAGCATGGGCCGAATGATTAGTTCGGTCCAGAGGAATGATATGGCCTCCAAAGAGCCCTACCTCGCTGCCAGCCGAACAGAAAGCCCGGCTGAGTAATCGGTTTTGATTGCTAGTTTCTGCAAAGCGTGTCCTCGGTGTGGAGACACCACATCACCACTTGGCCGCCCTTGATCTCGATACGCCTGACCTCGTGATCCTGGGAGCCAACGTAGACCGACTCGCCATCGGAAAACAGCGCCGCTTTGATCTCGGTGTCGGCCAGTGTCAGGTTGGACAACTCCCGTTGCAGTCCCAGGTCCTCGTTGCTGGTGTCCAGAAGGATGATTCGGCCGTCCTTGGCGGCCACCACCAGCCCCCGGGGCGTGACCACTGGCTGGGATACGATGGAGGCGTCAACGTCGTGCTTCCAGAGCAGGTTGCCGTTGCGGTCCAGGGCGTAGATGTTGCCGTCCATGTTGGGCGCGAAAATGGTGCGTCCGTCGGTGACGGCCCCGGCCCAGAACCAGCGGTCCCCACCAAAGGTCCACTCCACTGTGCCATCCGCCAGGGATAGGGCGTAGAGTTTCTTGTCAAATGACCCGGCAATGAGTTTGCCGTCGAAGATCAGCGGCTTTCCGGCCACCACCCCGCCGGTCTCGTACTGCCACAGTTCCTTTCCGTCGTTCAGGGTAACGGCGTAAATCTTCTTGTCATGGGAGCCGAAATAGCCGATGCCGTTTGCCACCGTCGGAGTCGACCAGATGGAGGCGCCGGCCAGGAAGGGGCGCGTCCAGGCTTCATCGCCGGATGTGGCGTTGTAAGCGTACAACTTCCCGTCATCCGTGGCTGACAAGACCTGCTGGTTCACTGAATCGTAGGCCGGACCCGCAACCAAAGGCGGCAGTTCGGGCGGCTGTCCCAGGGGACGCTTCCAGCCCTTGGCGCCAATATTGCCGGTCTGCTTGTCTATTGCGTAAAGGAAACCGTCTTCGGCCGCCACGTAGACGAGGTCTCCCACGATCAGGGGAGTGCTATAGACGCCCTCGATGTCCGGTTGGGTCTGGCCGGATGGGAAGGCCCAAACCTCTTTGACGCCTTCAAACCCGTCGTCGTCGTATGCCTTGACCTGTCCTTCTTTGGTGCCCACGTAGACCACGCCGTCCTTGCTGGCTGGAGGGTTCCAACCGTCGGTGCGGCCTCCGATGTCCCCTTGACAGGCGGCGGCAAGGGGGAGCAGCAGCAGGGCAAAGAGGACCAGCATCTGCCAGCTTTGTTTCTTGCCCCGACCTATTTTTGGCGAGTGGGTGATGATCTGTCTCAAGATAGGTTTTGCGGCTATCACGGTACTGGGTCGTATCCTTGACCACCCAACGGGCGGCACCGCCCCAGCCTTTTGACTCCAAGCATGAAGCCCTTGATCACCCCATACTTCTCGACGGCTTCCTGGGAATAGTGGGAGCAGCTGGGGTGGAACCGGCATGATGTTGGCAACAGGGGTGAAAGGGTCCGTTGGTAGACCCAAATCAAGGACAGTACGGCAAACTTCATCTATGCAAATCCGTCAGTCGGTACATCGGTTGAATCGCGCGATGCAGGCTGGTCCACTGTTTGCCCTGGACCCGTGGGCTGTGGACGGGTGTCCACCAAATCCGCGCGCCGTAGCAGGTTGTCTGTTGCGTCTTTTAGTTCCTGGAAACCGGCAGTTTCAGCGCCCCGCCGGGCTATGAAAAGAGCGTCCCAGCCCTCTTTGACGGGGTTGAGCCGGACCGCTTCACGCAGACGGCGTTTCACCCTGTTTCTGACGACTGCGTTTCCGATGCGCTTGCTAACCAGGAAACCGAAGCGGCTGCAGTCCGAACCGTTGGCCAGATACCGGATAACCAATAGCCGGTTGGCTGCGCTGCTGCCCTCAACATGAATCTGGGAGAACCGTTTGCTGCCTGTCAGCCGGTGCCTGCTCTGCATTACCGGACGCCGGTGTTAGACGGTCAGCTTATGACGGCCTTTGAAGCGCCGCCGTTTCAGAATCGCCCGCCCGTCTGAAGTGCTGGAGCGATGGCGGAAGCCGTGGACGCGAAACCTGCGTCGTTTCTTGGGTTGATAGGTACGTTTAGGCACAGAAATACATCCTTACACCGGGGAATTATAGGCGTGCCCAAAATTGGCGTCAAGGAGAGTCGGGGGCCGGCCTGTAGTATCCGGATGTCTATTTGGAGTCTGCGGCACCTCGCCGCACAAATGCCAGCCGGTAGTTGGGCGCCCATAGGTCGTCGAACCCCTCAAGGCCCAATTCCCGCCTGCCGGCGTTGGCCCAGAGGCAGCTGGCGTCCAGCCGGCCGTGGTTGCCCAACCAGAGGTCGTGCAGAAAGCCCACCGGCCCGTCCAACTGCACATCCGGGTATTCGATGCCGAAGTACAGGGCATCTTCGTAGTAGGGCCGGTCCAGGCCCAACTTGGCGGCCTCGGTGGTGGCCTCTTCGGCTGATACGGGGTGGTCAAAGTTCAGCAGGACGATCTCCCGCTCCGGTTTCTCCACAAAGGACCGGACGGGGAAATTCAACGAGATCACCTGGGAATGGCAGTAGCCGTAATCGGCAGCAGCCACCAGATCTTCGGTGGTGCGCCCATCGCCCAGGGTTATCGGGTATGTCTTGGCCCCGACTCGTGCTGCCACGAAAATACCGTCTCCAGACCTCTACCGGGTCGGCGTTCATATCGTATAATACCAACCTGATGTGCCGAAGTGGCGGAATGGTAGACGCGCTGGTCTCAAAAACCAGTGGGGCAACCCGTGTCAGTTCGACTCTGACCTTCGGCACCACCCTTTTCTAGGC
>PBMF01000007.1 GCA_002721995.1 Chloroflexota bacterium | reverse complement strand
GAGGGAACAGACAGAGCAGGATGTAGGTCGTCCATCTGATCAGGTCGATGACCGAGACGGCCTCGAGGGTGATGACGTGGATGAAGGTCAGCGGGATATGGGAGAGGTGCTGGTAATGGTGGAAAACAGGGAACCCCAGGCTCATTGTTCCCTGCCACGGATCGGTGAAGTCGCTGCCGTTTTTGATGGCGTCTATGGCAGTGCCGATCAGTTGCTGGTGAAATAGGGAGTCGTTGGGGGCGAGACCGCCGCCAAGGATCTCCGGAAATAGCAGCCAGAGGTTGAAACCCACCGCGCCCAGCAACGCGCCTATGACAACCAGCTTCACCGGCCTGGATTGGCCCGGGGTTTCTGTGTCTATGTCTGTTTCCGCTGAGGCCATGGGGCAGTCTGATTTATCGCTGGAATGACGTTAGTGTTTCGCCTGCCATTTTGGACCCCGCTCACCATGAGCGGAGAAAGGTGACTCGGTTACAGGAAGTTGGCCTATCCATTTCCAGTTCTGCCGCTCACCCTGACCTTGTCGAAGGGTTCCGGTGAGCCGTGGCTCAGACCTGGGCCAGGCGTTGGCGAAGGTCCAGGCGCACCACGGCCAGTTCTTCCCAGGTGAAGTCGTCACCCAGGAAGTCCCGCACTGGGGTTAGGCGGGTTTCACCCATCTCTTTGAAAGCTGCTTCGATCTCCAGGCGGCGGTCTTCGTCCGGGAGCAGGTGGGAAACATCCACCCGGTGTCCCTCCTGCACCAGCCGTTCCAGGTGGCTGCGGATGGTCGTTTCGCTGATGCCCCGCTGCTCGGCCACCTCTTCCAGGGACAGGCCCTGGGCCACCAGGTCACGGGTCTCCCGGATACTGTTGCTGATGCCCCGAACCTTCTTCTTGGGGGCGTTCACCGGCACCCGCTCCGGCGCGACCTCCTGTCCGTTGGCCCGCAGGTATTCCGTAATCACCTTCAGGAAAGGCTCGCTGAACTCCCGGAGCTTGGCGTCTCCCACGCCCGAGATCTTGGCGAACTCGGCCTCGGTCTGGGGTGTATGGAAGGCCATCTGCTGCAGGGCCTTGTTGCCGAAGATGACGTAGGCCGGCACCTCCCGTTCGGTGGCAAGCTGCAGGCGCAGGGCGGCCAATTCGTCGAAGAGCCGCGTGTCGTAGGCCGTTTCTCGTTCTCCATTCTGGTCCAAGGCGCTCTGCCGGGCGGCGGGCGCATGTTTGGGACGGGTCAGGGTAAGCTGCTCCCGGTTGTTCAGGAAGCTGCGGCCCTGCGGGGACACGCCCAGTGTTGGGTACCCGCTGCCCTGCTGGGCCAAGAGCCCCTTACTGACAAGGGAACGCACCAGTTCCTTTAGTTCGTCGGTTTCCACGTCTCGGGCGATGCCGAAGACCGACAACTCGTGGTGACCACGGGAACGCACGGCCTTGTTGGCGGACCCGCGCAGCACGTCCACCAGGTAATTGACGCCAAAGCGCTCCCCCGTGCGGATGGCGGCGGAGAGGATCTTCTGGGCGATGACCGTGGCGTCGAACTCCTCGCGGGGCAGCAGGCAGATGTCGCAACCGCCGCAGTCGGTCTTGGGCCAGGGTTCCCCCAGGTACTCCATCAGATAGGCCCGGCGGCAGGTCTGCAGGTCGCAGAGACCCAGCAGCTGGTCCAGCTTCACCCGGGCCTTCTCCCGCTCGTCGTCGTCTTCGATCTGCCCGATGAAATACTCCTGCTTGGAGCGGTCGCCGTAGGAGTAGAAGAGCACACAGTCGCTGGGTAGGCCGTCCCGTCCGGCGCGGCCGGTCTCCTGGTAATAGCCCTCGATGGTCTTGGGCAGGTCGTAGTGGACCACCAGGCGCACGTCGGGCTTGTCGATGCCCATACCAAAGGCAACAGTCGCTACCACGATCTGTACCTGGTCATGGATGAACTTCTCCTGGGTCTCGCGCCGCAGGTCTCGTTCCAGTCCGGCGTGGTAGGGCAGAGCGCTGAAACCACGATCCGTCAGTTCCATGGCCGTCTCTTCGGTGGCCTTCCGGGAGAACCGGTAGACGATGGCCGATTCCCCTTGGTGCTTCTCCAAGAGATGCAGCAGGGAGCCCAGCGGGTCGGTCTTGGGCTCGATGGTGTAGGTCAGGTTGGGCCGGTTGAAGCTGGAGATGAATATCTCAGGTTTCTTGAGGCCCAGCTGGGTGACGATATCCTCGCGCACCGGTTTGGTGGCGGTGGCGGTCAGGGCGATTACCGGGACGCCGGGAAAGTCGCGGCGCAGTGACTTCAGGTTCCTATAGTCGGGCCGGAACTCGTGGCCCCACTCGGAGATGCAGTGTGCCTCGTCGATGGCGATTAGCCCGACCTGGAGGGACTGGAGGAAACGCTGGAATCCGGGGAGGGCCAGCCTTTCCGGGGCGACGTAGAGTATCTTAATCTTGCCCTGCCTGGCCAGGTCCTGGGTGCGGTTGGCGTCCTGGGCCGACATGGTGCTGTTCAGCATGCCGGCGGGGACTCCGTTGGCCAGGAGGCCGTCCACCTGGTCTTTCATCAGGGCGATGAGGGGAGAGACGACCAGTGTGATGCCGTCAAGACGCAGGGCGGGGAGTTGGTAGCACAGCGACTTGCCGCCGCCGGTTGGCATCAGCACCACGGTGTCGCGCTTGGCGAGCACCTTGGCGATAATCTCTTCTTGCAGGGGTAGGAACCGGTCGAAACCGAAATAGGCTTTCAGCAGGTCGAGCACGGCCCCATGCTAGCCAGGAGCCCCCTGGGCTTCAAGGCTTACGTGTCAGTGTTTTGGCCCGTTCTAACGGCCCTTCCAGACAGGGGCCCGCTTCTCGGCGAAGGCCCTAACTCCTTCCTGGGCGTCCTCGCTCTCCAGGACTTCGTTCCGTTTGTTCTGGGCGAATTCCACCCGTTCCTCCAGGCCCATTTCCGAGCCCAGGATGGACGCCTCTTTGATGGCGGCCAGGGACAGGGGCGCGTTGGCCACGATCTTGGCGGCCAGTTCCTGGGCCTTGGGCATGACCTGGTCGGGTTCCACCACGTAGTTGACCAGCATCAGTTCCAGGGCTTTGTTGGCGTCCACGAAGTCGCCGGTGAACAGGAACTCAAAGGCGATGTTCCTGGGCACCACCTGGGACAGCAGGGCCGGGCCGCTCACGGAGGCGATTCCCCGCTTGGCCTGGGGCCAGCCGAACTCGGCTGCGGAAGAGGCGACGCGGATATCGGAGCCTAGGGCGATGCCACAGCCCTGGGCCAGGCAGACGCCGTTGATGGCGGAGATGATGGGCTTCCAGATCCGCGACTGCACCACATAGATGTCGCCGGTGGTGGGGCCCTCGTTGGCCCCCGCGGCGGCCATGGCCACCAGGTCGTGGCCGGTGGAGAAGGCCCGGCCGTTGCCGGTCACTATGGCACAGCGTACCTCGGGGTTGTCCTTAACATCCTGGAAGGCGTCCCACATCAACTGGCGCATGGGCGGGTCGATGGCGTTCAGCTTCTCCGGCCGGTTCATGGTGAGGTAGGCGATGCCTTCTTTAATCTCGTAGATGAGTTCGTCTGCCAATTTGGTGCCTCCGTCCTTCGGTTCCAGATAATGCAATCCGGCTTGTCTGCGACGTGGCCCTCACCTCAATCCTCTCCCAGGTGGAGAGGAGGCAGTCCATTGCCCCGTCTTGGGGAAGGTTAGGATGGGGGCGACGTTGCTCATCAAGCAATTCTCCACCAGGTGGCCAACGCCTCAGCAGCCACTGGCCGCAGCCATTGTATCGTCCCTGGCAAGAGGATTAAAGCGACGGTGTTCCCTGGGAAGTTTCCTGGCCGGTGGACAGGGGAGTGGGCCTTCTGGCGCTGCTCATGATCAGGGCGGCCACCAGATAGATTGAGAGGATTAACCACCAAGACGAGACGTAACTGCCCGTGGCATCGCGGATGTAGCCCACCAACGGCGCTCCGATGCCGGCGCTGATCAACATGAAGGGCATGACGATGCCCCGGATGCTGCCCAGGAACGTCCGCCCGAAGTAGGCGGCGAATAGATAGGACTGGACGATCATTCCGGCGCCCACGGACAGGCCGAAGGTGATGGTCGACCCAAAGAGGAAGTACTCGTTGCGGCCGATGAGCATCAGGCCGATGGCGAAGGACAAGCCCACGAAGGACCCGGCCCCGATGACCCGGATGGGGATCCGGTCGGCCAGCCACCCGGCGAAGAGGGCCATGGTGGCCGCGCCCCCGGCGTCGGCGGCGAAGGAGTAGGAGACCACCTGGGGGTCGAAGCCCTTCTCGATCCAGTAGGGTATGCGGTGGACGCTGGCGCCGCCCTGGGCCACTCCAGCCAGCCCAAAGGCCAGGAGCAGCTTCCACATGGTGGCGGTGCGGAAGGCCTGGCGCACGGTCCAGGACTGTTCTTCCACTTCGGCGTTGGGCTGACCCGTTTCCGCCGCTGTGGCGGCCGTCCGCCCGTCCATCTGCAGGCCCATGTCCTCGGGCTGGCGGCGGAGGAACATTGCCGAGAGGGGGACCGACAATGCCATGAACACCACGGCCATCACCAACCAGGTGCTCCGCCAGCCAACCGCGCCGATGAGCAGTTGGGTGATGGGCAGAAAGAACACGCCGCCCAGTCCCAGACCGCTGGTGGCCAGGGCCAGGGCCAGGCCTCTTTTCTGCTGGAACCACTTGGCCACCGGCACCGAGGTCATGATGTTTTGGGGCGCGGCCAGGCCGGTCATGCCCAACACGCCGAAGAGGACGATGACCTGCCAGGGGGCGTTGGCCCGGCTAATGGCGATCAGGCCCAGGCCGATGATTATGCCGGAAACGGGGATGAGCACCCTTGGGCCGTAGCGGTCCAGGAGCCGTCCCACGAAGTAACTGGAGAGCCCGGCGGCCATTCGGCGGGTGGTGACGGCCCAGCCGAACTGGCTGCGGTCCATACCCAACGCGCCGCCCATGGGCAGGACGAAGAGGCCGAAGCTGAGGTTGCCGGTGGCCATGGTCGAAAAGTTGACCAGCCACATGACGGCGACGATTACCCAACCGTAGAAGACGTTGTCGGGAAGGAGGGAGCGCTGGCGACGCAAACTAGATGATTCTTGAACCCGTCGGTTTTGTCCCTATTATCCCAGTCTGTTCCAGTTGGTCGATCTGGTCTCCGGTCAGGCCCAGCAGTTCGCCGTAGACGCCGCGGTTGTGCTGCCCCAGCGTCGGAGCCGGCCAGCGCACCTGTCCGGGGGTTGCCGACATCTTCCAGGGGATCCCGGGATATTGTTTAACTCCGACCTGGGGGTGGTCGACGGTGACGAATGTGCCGCGGTCCTTGTAATGGGGGTCGGCGAGCAGGTCGGGCCCGCGCAGCACCGGGCCGGCGGGCACATCGGCGGCCTGCAGCATCTCGGTTACTTCATAGGCCTCGTAGCCCATCGTCCACCCCGAGATGATCCGGTCGAGGTCGTCCTGGTTCTCCATGCGCTTGGCGGCGGTGGCGAAACGGGCGTCGTCCACCAGTTGGCGGGCCTCCATAACCTTGGCCAGGGCCATCCACTGCTCCTGGTCGGTGACCGAGATGGTCACCCAACGGTCCTCGCCGGCGCAGGGGTAACTGTTGGCCGGGGAATGCCAGTTGGAGCGGTTGCCCTGGCGTTCCGGCTCCTGTCCCGTCATCTGGTAGGACAGGACTTCCGGGCCCATGAGCGCCACGGACGACTCCTGCTGGGATACGTCGATATACATGCCCTTGCCGGTGCGGCGGCGGTGACGCAGGGCGGCCATCAGCACTCCGGCGGCGTGGGATCCGGTGATGGGGTCGCCGTGGTTGATTCCCGACTTCATGGGCCCTTCGCCCCGGTAGCCGGTCATGTGGGCCATGCCAGATAGTTGCTCCTGGCCGATCCCGTAGCCCAGATATCCCTTCCAGGGGCCGGTATTCCCGAAGGCGGGCATGGAGACGTAGATCAGGTCGGGCCGGTGTTTGCGCAATTCCTGGTAGGTGTAACCCAGCCGTTCCAGGCTGCCCTGCCGGAAGTTTTCAATTACCACGTCGCTGATTGAAACGAGCCGCTCGAAGACACGGCGGCCCTCTTCGGTGGTCAGCTCCAGAGTGACGCCGTACTTGGACATGTGGAGGCAGTTGAACCAGCCGTTGCGGTTCCAGGGTTCGTCGCCGGGCTCGGCGTCGGGATAGGCGGCGATGCCCCGGGCGGGGCTCACCGGACCACGGTGGGAGTCGTAGACGCTGAGGGACTCCATCTTGATGATTTCGGCGCCCATGTCGGCGAAGATCTTGGTGCAGTAGGGACCGGCCCAGATGCGGGAGAGATCCAGCACCCGGTAGTTCTTCAAGGGCATGCCCTTGGCGGGGCCTGACATTGAGCTAGCCATTCTGACCCACCTCTATGACGCCCTGTCCGGCCAGGGATGAGATGGCGTCTTCTGAATAGCCCAGCCAGGACTTGAGTGCGTGGGCCGAATGCTCGCCCAAGAGCGGCGCCCGGTCGAACACCCAGGCGTCCACTCCCGCTTCGGGCATGATGGGAGCGCCGGGGTACTGGAGCTTGCCGGCCACCGGGTGGTCGATCTCCACGAAGTAGTCCCGGTCCAAGAGCTGCTCCATCTCCAATATGTCCTTCATGGTGGCGACGAAGCTGAAGCCCAGTCCGCTTTCCTGCCCCGCCTTGAAGATGTCCACCTTCTTGTTGTCGATGAGCCAGGGCAGCATGTAGGCGTCGACCTCGTCGGCATACTCCAGCCGTCCGGCCCGGGAGGTGAAGCGTGGGTCGGCCAGTTCCTCCCGTTCCATGATTTTGGCGACTTCGGGCCAGCGGTGGTCGGGGCCGGCGATGATGCCCACGTGCCCGTCGCCGCAGGGGTAGATGCCCCAGGCGGCCCGCCCATAGCCGCGGTTGCCCACCCGGCTGTACTCCTGGCCCGAATAGCTGAACTGCATCAGCGCGTTCTCCAGGATGTTGGTGGCGTACTCGGCGATGGCGACGTCGATCTGCTGTCCCTCGCCCGTCTCCTCGGCGTGCATCAGGGCGGCCATCGACGCTGCGAAGGCGTTCTGTCCGGCGCCCAACTGGGCCAGGGGCATGCCCTCTCGCAGCGGTTCCTGCTCCGGCTCCCCGGTGATGTTCATCAGCCCGCCGATGGCGTACAGGTTCAGCTCCGACGCCTTCCAGTCCCGGTAGGGTCCGGTCAGACCGAAATTGGAGATGGAGGTTACAACCAAAGCGGGGTTGGCTTGCTTGAGCTGGGTGTAGGAAAGCCCCAGAGCGTCCATGCCGCCGGGAGCGAAATTCTCCACCAGAATGTCGGCCTTGGCGGCCAGTTCCAGCACCACCCGGCGTCCCTCGGCGGATTTCATGTCCAGGGACAGGCTCTGTTTGGCGGTGTTCAGATAGAGGAACCAGGCCCCGTCCTCTGGCGCCCTCTTCCCCTTGCGGAGGGGTGAGCTGGGGGGAATCTTGGTCTGGCTGGAGGAGAAGGGGCCCAACCACCGGACGCCGTCTCCCTCTCCGGGGCGTTCGATCTTCACCACATCGGCGCCCAGCGCGGCCATCAGTTTGGTGCAGTAGGGCCCAGCTATGTAATGGGTCAGGTCTAAGACTCTGACGCCTTCCAAAAGTCCTGGCATTGATGGGTCTCCACAGATTCGGGCTGCCCGTTCCCGGGCGGCCGCCACGATTGTTGCACTGGCAGTTGGGAATTGCAACCAGAGACCCTGTGCCACGCCTGTTCACGCGGGGGATTTATGGTATTCTTCTGCCCACCAAATCCGGCAACGAGACCGCCCCGGACACGGTCCGCCGGGACAACGGGAGAATCACCCAGATGGAACGACCCATTTTCCAGCCCGTGGGAACTCCGGTGGAGGAACTGGACACCCCGGCGCTGGTCGTAGACCTGGAGGTCATGGACCGCAACATCCAGACTTTCCAGAGCTACTTCAAAGACACCTCAGTCAAGGCCCGCCCTGTGGTCACCAGTCACCTCTGTCCCCAGGTCGCCCGCCGGCAGTTGGACGCTGGCGGCACCAACGGCGGCATCGCCGTGACCACCCTGGGCGAGGCCGAGGTCTTCGCCGCCGCCGGGTTCATCGACATTCTCCTGGCCAACCTGGTGGTGACCAGGGCCAAGATCAACCGCCTCTGCGCCCTGGCCGGCCAGACCTCGGTGGGCGTGGCGGTTGACAGCCCCGACAACGCGGAGCAGCTTTCACAGGGAGCGGCCGCCGCCGGAGTGGAGCTGAGAGTGCTGGTGGAGATAGAGGCCGGCATGGGCCGCTGCGGCATAGCTCCCGGCCCGGACGCCGTTTCCCTGGCCCAGAAGGTGAACAACCTGCCCGGACTGAAGTTCCAGGGCATCATGGGTTCGGTGCCCGGACCCAGGGGTGAGGACGACCCGGACCAGCACCGGGCGAAGACCACCGCCAACCTACAGGTCGTGCTGGATGCCAAGGAGCAGATTGAACAGGCCGGCCTGCCCGTTGAAACAGTGAGCGTCGGCGGCACCCACTGTTACGCCCAGGCCGTGGGCATGGCCGGAGTTACCGAGGTGAGGGCGGGACGCTACCCGCTCATGGACCACCGGCTCAAGTCCTTCTTACCTGATCTGGAGCCGGCGGCCAAGGTCCTGGCCTCGGTGATAAGTCATCCCATGGAAGACATGGCTGTGTTGGACGCTGGGCACAAGGCCATGGCTCCCGACCAGGGCCGGCCCATCTTGGAGGGCGTCCCCGGTGGCACCGCCTCCCGGTTCAGCGCGGAGCACGGGGTGATGGAGCTGGAAGGCGACGCCAGGAACAAGCTCAATCCCGGCGACAAGGCCTGGCTCGTTCCCTATGAGCTGGGGGCCTGCGTCAACCAGTTCGACTACATCCGTGCCACCAAAGACGGCAAGCTGGAAGGCTTCTGGCCCATCTCGGCCCGGGGCAAACTGGCCTAGAAACACCGACTACTACTCCCCCCTTTCGCAAAGGGGGCCAGGGGGATTTCATCCACATGAATGAAACTTACCGTCCCACACCGGGGACTCCCATGACCGACCTGGACACGCCCTGTCTGGTCATCGACATGGACGCCTTGGATAACAACATGGACGTCATCGCCGACTGCTACGAGGGTAGCAGCGCCAAACTGCGGGGCCACGCCAAGAACCACAAGACTCCCGCCATCGCCCACCGGCAGATCCGCCGGGGCGGCACGGTGGGCGGGGTCTGTGCCGCCAAGGTGTCGGAGGCGGAGGTCATGGTCCACGGCGGTATCCCCAGCGTGTTCATCACCTCAGAGATCATCCAGCCCATGAAGATCGAGCGGCTTTGCACCCTGGCCCGCCAGGCCGAGATGCTGGTCTCCTGCGACCACGTGGGCAACGCCCAGGACCTGTCCAAGGCTGCCAACGACCAAAGTGTGGAACTGGGGGTGGTCATCGAGATTGAGACCGGACTGCGCCGTTGCGGTGTGCGCGAGATCGAGGCCGGCGTGGCCCTGGCCAAGGAGATCGATTCCCTGCCCGGCCTGCGCTTCCGGGGCGTCATGAGCCACCAGACCATCGGCGAGATGCCGGACCGCGAGGACCGCGCCGTAGAGGCGGCCCGCACCATCAAGGGTGTCATCGACTTAAAAGAGGCTATCGAAGGCGCCGGACTGACGATGGACATCGTGTCCACCGGCGAGACCTGGAGCTACGATGTGGCCGCCGAGATTCCCGGCGTGACCGAGATCCAGGGCGGCAGCTACCTGATGATGGAGACCCACTACGGGTACATGACCGAGTTCCACTACGCGGCCAAGATACTGACTACCATCATCAGTACCCCCAGGCCGGGGGTGGCCATCGGTGACGCCGGAGTTCGGGCGGTGAGCAGCCTCATAGGCATGCCCACGGTGCTGGACCGCCCCGGCGTGACGGTGGAGTCGATGGACAGCGATCACAGCGTCTTCAAACTGGACCCTGGCGTGGACCTGAAGGTGGGCGACCAGGTGCTTCTGATACCGGCCCAGCAGGACGCCATGGTCAGCCGCTGGGACCGCTTCATCGGCCTGCGCGGCGGCAAGGTTGAGGTGGTCTGGGACATCCAGGCCCGGGGTTGTCATAACTGAGCTGAGAGCTTTCTGCACTTAGCCGTCAGCTACCAGCGAAACGGCAAAAGGCCCGGTGTTAAAAACACCGGGCCTTTTGCCGTTTCAATGGAGAATCACCTCACCGACCGTTCGTCCTGAGCTTGTCGAAGGGCGCGCACCAGTCATGTTTCGAGGCAAGACTCACCCGTAGCGGCGGTGGTTCGACAGGCTCACCATGAGCGGGGTGAGGAGGGCCTGCTGGGTGGTGAGTGGTTGGCCGGCTGGGTCGTAGGGGCGGGGTTTAAACCCGCCCCTACGACGGTGGCCAATTTCATGAGTTGATAGCTGAAAGCTTGCCCCCGTTATTCGGGTACCGGTCCGAACTCCGAGGTGTTCATCAGATAGGTGTTCTGGGCCGTGAGCAGGCCACGGACGCGGGGGACGTATTTGCCGTTCCAGTCGGGGTCGGCGGCTACGGCTTCCTTGCCCTCTTTGAAATGCTTCAGGTCGTTGTAAGCCCAGATGTGGGTCACCAGGTTCAGGTCGCCGATGTCCGAATAGTACCAACCGGCCAGGCTGATGCCGTGACTCTTTCGCAGGGGGACGGCGATCTCTTCGGCCGCGGCCATGTAGCTGGGTATGGCTCCCGGCTTGAAGCTGTACATGCGGAAATCGAAGACCATTTTGTTCTTCCGGATGTACTCTGGCGTGCCTTCGGCGGGTATCTCATCCACCTGTGGGTAGACCGGCGCGAAGTCAGGGGAGTTCATGGTCCAGGTCTGCTGCTTCTCCACCAGACCCCTGGTCCGGGGCAGGTACTTTCCCGTCCAATCCGGGTCGTTGTGGAAGGCCTCTTTGCCTTCGTCCATGTGCTTAGCGTCCTCGTAGCCCCAGATGTGGACCACCTGGTTCAGGGCGCCAATCTCGCTCCAGTACCAACCGGCCAGGGTGATCCCGTAGCGCTGGCGGATGCCCAGGCTGAGTTCTTTGACCCCGGCCCGGTAGTCAGGTGTGGCCCCGGGTCGAAGGGTATACATGCGAAAGTCGTAAATCATGGTCAACCTCCTATACTCGACAGAGTCTAACCGTAATTCCCCCTTTCGCAAAGGGGCTGGAGGAATCCGGAAGCTTAACCCAGCAGTAGCCGTTTCAGGGTGCGGGCGCTGCTGTGGGGCGCGGAGAGCACAGGCACCGGGGATACTTTTTGCAGGTGTGCCAGGGCCGCGGCGAAGGAGAACTGGCCGAGCAGGACGACGTCCACATCTCCGGCCATCTTCGCGACCTCCTCCTCCAGGCGGCGTTCCAGGCCCTGCTGGCCCTCGGCACGCAGAACGGAGACCAGGTCCTCCGCCAAACAATTGACCGCTTCCACCTTCTTACCGGCCCCCTTGGCGGCCAGATTCAGGTAGTACTCGGAATCGCGCAATGTCGCGGCCACGGAGGCAACCAGACCCACCCGGGGTCCCATGGCCACTGCGTCTTCCATCACCGGCCCGTAGGAGGAGACCAGGGGCACGTTCACCAGGTCCCTGGCCGAGTCCACCACCGGGGCATAGACCGAGCAGGCCAGCCCGATGGCGTCGGCGTCGTTGTCCTGGCAGTAGCCGATGAGGTTGCTCATCCGGCGGCGCAGGTCTGGCGTGATCTCGTCGTCGAAGTCGGCTAGCAGTCCTTCGTCCAGGACGTTTATGACCTCGGCCTCGGGGAATTCCTCGCCGAAGGCCAACCGCACGGGCGGGATGGACTCGGCCAGGGCATGGATCATGGTTACTCGCATGTCATCTCTCGTAGTGGTCTTCCGTTCATTTTAGACAGACCGGGTAGACAGACCGGAATACTAACCGTCAACCAGCCGCCGGTAGTTGAAGTCGTTGAGTATCTCGGTCAACCGGCCGCCCCGCTCCTGTAGTTCGTAGTGTACCGCGGCCATCGGTTTGTCGACGTTTATCAGCTGGCCAGGTCCGGGGGTGTGGAGTAGAGGACCAGATCGGCGTCGGAGGCATTCAGCGTTGCTTCCAGGCCTGCCAACTGTTGAGGGCTGTAGCCCAGGGCTGGGATTTTGTCCGCTAAGTGGGGGTATTGGGCGAAGGCGTCCGCGATGCTGCCCGCGGCGGAATTCCGGCCCGGCAAAATTTCTGCGGCCCCGAATTTCTGGGCCGCGATGGTGCCCGCGCCGTATGACATACCGCCGTGGGTCAGCGTTGGGCCGTCGCCCACCACCAGTACCCGTTTCCCTGCGACCTGCTCGGGCTCGTCCACGGTGATGACCCTGGTCCTGGAGTCGTTCTGCATCTTTTCTGCCCGGCCTAATAGAGCCCCAGGACTTCTCCTTCAGGGGTTACGTCCATGTCCAACGCTCTGGGACGGGTCGGCAGGCCAGGTAGAGTCTCGATGCGTCCGGCCAGGGCGTAGAGGAACCCGGCGCCCACCGAAGCCCGGATGTCGGTGATGGGGAATGTGTACCCCTGGGGGCGTCCCTTGAGGCTCTGGTCGTGGGATATGGACAGGTGGGTTTTGGCCATACAGATGGGCAGATTACCCCAGCCCTGGGACTCGAAGTACTGCAGCCGGCGCCGGGCCTCGGGCGACCAGTTAACATCGGCGGCGCCGTAGATCTGCTGGGCCAGGGCCAGCACCTTGTCCCGTGGCGCGGCGTCGGAGGGGTAGGTGTAGGTTATATCGGGAGTGCCTCCTGAAGCGTCCACCACCGCCTGGGCCAGCTCTTCTCCGCCGGCACCGCCCTGGGCGTAGCCGTCGCATTCCACCGCCGAGGTAGCCCCGGCGTCCATGGCAATCTTCTTCACCGCGGCCAGTTCCTCGGGGCTGTCGGTGCCAAACCGGTTGATGGCCACCACGCAGGGCAGGTTGAAGCCCCGCACGATGCCGATGTGGTGGACCAGGTTGTCCCCGCCGGTCACCACAGCCTCTGGGTCGGGATTGCCCAGGTCGCGCCGGCGCATGCCTCCGTGCCACTTCAGGGCCCGGGCCGATGCCACCAGCACGGCGGCGCTGGGCGGCAGGCCACTCTGGCGGGTCTTGATATTCATGAACTTCTCGAAGCCCAGGTCAGAGGCGAACCCCGCCTCGGTGATGACATAGTCGGCGTATCCCAGGGCCATCTTGTCCGCCAGTATGGAGCTGCAGCCGTGGGCGATGTTGCCGAAGGGCCCGGCGTGGATGATGGACGGCTGGCCCTCCAGGGTCTGGACCAGGTTGGGCATCACGGTCTGGTGGAGCAAGGTCATCAGCGCCCCGGTCACCTCGAGCTGTCCCACAGTGACGGGCTCGCCGTCCCTGGTCTCACCGACTACGATCCGGGAAACCCGCTCCCGAAGGTCATCCGGGCTGGCTGACAGAGCCAGGATCGCCATTATCTCTGACGCCGAAACGATGTCGAAGCGGGCCTCCCGCACCGGTCCGTAGCCTGAGCCCCCGATGCCCGACACCATCTGGCGCAGGCCCCGGTCCGAGGCGTCGGTGACCCGGTTCCACATGATGCCGGTGGCGTCTAGTCCGGGCACCGCACCACGGAATACGGCGTTCTCCACCAGCGCGGCCAGCAGGTTGTGGGCCGACCCCACGGCGTGGGCGTCCCCGGTGAAGTGAATGTTGATCTCGTCTTCGGGCACAACCCGCGCGGCGCCGCCGCCGGTGCCGCCGCCCTTGATGCCGTAGATGGGCCCCAAGGTCGGCTCCCGGAGGTTGACCGAGACTTTGTGACCAAGCCGTCCCATCCCCTGGGTCAGGCCGATGGCGGTGGTGGTCTTGCCCTCGCCGGCCGGTGTGGGGGTGATGCCGGTCACCACCACCAGCTTGCCCCGGTAGTCGGCGGGCTGCTTCAGGGCTTCCAGGGAAATCTTGGCCTTGTACCGGCCATAGGGCACCAGGTGGTCGGGATTCAGGCCAAGTCCGTCTGCGATCTTTATTATCGGCTCCAAATATCCTCCAGGCGCCAGATTGGGGTGCGAATCAAGGCCGGCCGGTTAACGCAGGGAGATTTCCCGCTCCAGCCGCTCGATGTCCTTCTCGCTCAAGTTGAAATACTTGGCGTCGGGGTGGTGGAAGACCAGGGCCGATACCGATGACTCAGGGTCCATCATGTATCCCTCGGTTAACTCAACGTCCAGGTTGGCCGAGACCTCCAGCAGCCTGAATAGCTGTTCTTGGTCCTCCAGCCGGGGGCAGGCAGGGTAACCGAATGAGAACCGCTTTCCCTGGTACTGGGTGCGGAAAAGGTCCTGGGGAGTCGTTCCGGCGGGGTCGCCTATGCCCCACATCTGCCGCATCTGCTTGTGCAGCAGTTCGGCGAAGGCCTCGGCGCTTTCCAGGGCCAGGGCCTGCAGGATGTGGGAGTTCAGGAACTGCCCTTCAGCCATCCAGGTCTCGGCCAGGGCGCGCACTCCGCTGCCGATGGACGTGACAAACATGCCGATGTAGTCCTGCTTGCCGTCGCTTTGGGGCAGCGCGTAGTCGGCCAGGCAGAGACCGTCCCGCTGGGACTGGCGGCCGAAGTAGAACTCTTCAGCAGTTTCGTTGTTGTTGCCGTGTACCAAAAGCCGCTGGCCGTCGGAGTTGCAGGCGAAGAACTTGAAGACGGCGTTGGCTTTGATGTCCTCCTGGGCCAGCACCAGGTCCTCCACGGCCTTCACCGAGTCGCGCAGGTCGATGGCCGCCTGCACGCCCGCTTCCAGGTCGTCGGCGAACCGGCCCTTGTAGCCCAGGTGGCGGACGTAGAGCATCTGGGGATTGATATACCCGAATATCTCTTCCAGGCTGTAGTCGTTCAGCACGTGAAGCCGCAGGTCGGGCGGGTTGGGTATGTCCACGTCCCGTCTTACCTGGGCTGGCGGCACGTCGGGGGTTCCTTCTCCGCCGTCGTTCTTGGCGGCCTGGTCGGCGGCCAGCATGTCCTGGGTCTCCTGGGCCATGTTGGTGATGAGCTTCTCCCGCTCGTCGGCGTCCTGAATGGTGTTGGCGATGGCCAGCCCTGCCATGGCGTCGGGCGCGTAGGCGACCATGCCCTCGTATTCAGGGGCAATCCGCAGCCGGGTGAACCGGTTAGACAGGGCAGCCCCGCCAACTAGGACCGGGCAATCGATACCCGCCTGGCTGAAGTCCTGGGCCGTCTCGACCATCATCTGGGCCGACTTCACCAGTAGGCCCGAGAGACCGATCATGTCGGGTTTGTGTTCGTTGTAGGCGGCGATGAGGTCCTGGGGCGGTATCTTGATGCCCAGGTTCACCACCTCGTAGCCGTTGTTGGACAGGATGATCTCAACAAGGTTCTTGCCTATGTCGTGGACGTCGCCTTTGACAGTGGCCAGCACCACCTTGCCTTTGACGGCGGTCTCCGATTGCTCCATGTGGGGTTCCAGGTGGCTCACGGAAAATTTCATGGACTCGGCAGACTGGAGCACCTCGGCCACGATCAGCTGGTTGGCGTTGAACTGCCGGCCCACCTCGGCCATGCCGTCCATCAGGGGGCCGTTGATGATTTCCAACGGAGAGCGGCCGGTGAGCGCCTCGTCCAGGTCTTCGGCCAGACCCTCCTTGGAGCCTTCGATGATAGCCAGGGCCAGTCTTTCGTCCAAGGGCAGGTTGGACCGTTCCTCCGAAGATGCTTTGGGGGCCTTCTCTCGGAAGTGGTCGGCGAAGGCGGCAACCGGGTCTTCGCCCCGGGACCAGATCAGGTCCTCGGCCAGCTTCACCTCTTCCTCGGGGATGGTGGCGTAACGCTCCATGCCCTCGGAGTTGACGATGGCCATGTCCAGGCCGGCTTGGACACAGTGGTAAAGGAAGACCGAGTTCAGCACTTCGCGGCCGGCGGCGGGGAGACCGAAGGACACGTTGGAGATACCCAGCACCGTCTTGGCGGCGGGCAGGGCCTCTTTGATCAGGCGCACACCTTCGATGGTCTCGGCTCCGGAGCCGACGTAGTTCTCGTCGCCGGTGCCCACGGGGAAGACCAGGGGGTCGAAGATCAGGTCTTCCACTGGGATGCCGTATTTCTCAGTTAGGAGTTTGGCCGACCGGAGCGCCACCTCCAGCTTGCGTTCTTTGGTGATGGCCTGGGCTTGTTCTTTGTCGTCGTCGATGCAGCCCACGACCAGCGCCGCGCCGTAGCGGCGGGCCAGGGGCACCACCCTCTGGAAGCGCTCTTCGCCGTCCTCCAGGTTGATGGAGTTGATGATGGACTTGCCCTGGAGCTTGGTCAGGGCCATCTCGATGACTGCCGCATCCGTGGAGTCGATCATGATGGGAGCTTTTACTTTCTTGGTGACCAGGTCAAGGAACTCTGATACGTCTTTGGCCTCGTCCCGGTCCGGGTCTTGCAGGCAGACGTCCAGTATGTGGGCTCCGTTTCGCACCTGGCGGCGGCCAATCTCGGCGGCCTCTTCCAGGGAACCCTCGGCGATGAGGCGGCGGAAACGGCGGCTGCCCAGCACGTTGGTGCGCTCACCTACGATGGCCGGGCGTATCTCGTCGTCCACCAGCAGGGCGTCGATTCCCGATACCCAGGTCTCCGATGATTGGACCACGGGGCGCACCGTCTTCCCGGCGGCCATCTCCGCAAGCAGGTTGATGTGGCCCGGGCCGGTCCCGCAGCAGCCGCCCACCAGGTTCACCCAATTGGACTCCACAAAGCGGCCCACGGTCTCGGACATCATTTCCGGGGTCTCGTTGTAGTTGCCGTCTTCGTCGGGCATACCGGCGTTGGGCAAGCAGGCCACCGGGAACTTGGAGAGCGAAGCCAGGGTGCGGACGTGGTCGGTCATGAAGGTCGGGCCGGTGGCGCAGTTGAGTCCGATCCATAGGAGGTCCCTGTGGGCGAGGGAGGTGTAGAACGCCTCAACGTCCTGACCGGCCAGCAGGGTGCCCATGGGCTCCACCGTGCCCTGGACGGCGACGGGTATCGTCTGGCCCAGTTCGGCGAAGGCCCGGTCGATGCCTTCCAGACCGGCTTTGATGTTCAGGGTGTCCTGGCTGGTCTCAAGGAGCAGTACATCCACTCCGCCCTCGACGAGGCCCGCCGCCTGGGTGTGGTAGTCGTTGGCCAGCTCTTCGAAGGTGATGCCGCCGGTGACCGAGATGGTCTTGGTGGTGGGGCCCATGGAACCGGCGACGAACCGGGGTTTCTCCGGAGTGGAAAGGGCGTCGGCGGCCTTCCTCGCGATGAGCGCGGCCTCCCGGTTTATGCGCCGCGCCTCGTGTCCCAGGGCGTATTCGTCCAACACCACGGCGGTGCCGCCAAAGGTGTTGGTCTCGATGATGTCGGCACCGGCCTCCAGGTAGCCCCGGTGAATGTCTTCTATGACATCGGGCCGGGTGATGACCAGGTATTCGTTGCAGCCTTCGTATTCGGCGCCGCCGAAGTCGTCGGGGCCCAGGTTACGCTGTTGGATGGCGGTGCCCATGGCCCCGTCCAGGACCAATATGCGTTGGGCAAGCGCCGATTTCAGTTCATCCGCGTGGGATATTGTTGACATAAGAATTCAGAGGGTTATCAGGTTTCGAAAGAACAAATTTGAGCCGGGCAAGCTAGGATTGTAGCACCGGCCCAGGGAACTGGAAACCGGACGCCGCCGAACGCCATCGGAGTTGGGTCTCTTCTCTCCCGGTCTACCCGGAGAAGAAGTTGGTCAGTTCCGAGCGGTTTTGCTCCAGCCACTTGATGTTCAGCCGCACCCGTTCCATGGCCTGCCGGATGGTACGCTCCGCCGCCGGCGCGGGGTGCTCGCCGAAGAAGCTGTCCACCTCGTCGGCCTTCTCCTGGGAGTTGAAGTAGCTGCAGATGGAGACCAGCCGCATGAGGCCGAACCCGCCGCCGCCGTAGCGCCGGTCGAACTCGCCCCAGTTGGACTTCACGAATTCCCAGGCCAGGTCCCGGCCCTTGGGGTTTCCGGCCACACCGGTGACCACCGTGATGGAGTCCTGGGAACGGACCTTGCTGGACAGGGAGTCTTCCAGGGTCTTGGTGAGAAGCGCCGGGTCCTGGAACCGGGTCAGGGCCATGAGCAGCCGGATCTTCTCTTCGGCCAGGTCGGTCTCTCCCTGCAACCCCCAGATGCTGTCGTAGACTTCGTTGCCTCCTGCTTGGGCCGCCAAGGCAAACACCACGCCGCGCAGGTCCGGCCTCAGGGACTCGCGGTCCTGCAGATACTGCTGGAACAGGGCCGTTGCCTGTGCCGTAATTTCCGTGTCGTCGTAACTTCCGGCCTGGCTGAGCACGGTGGAGCGGAGCAGGGCGTCCAGGTGGCCCTCACCGGGTTTGGCTTCCCAGCCGGCGCGCCGTGCCGCGGGAGCGAACAGGTCCCGGGCGAATTTCTGGTAGGAGGGATGCACCGGTTCACTGGCAACCAACTGCTCAATGTCCCGTAGGTTGCTGGCCAGGTCCCCCCAGACCGATGCGTCGTCCTCGTTCTGGTAGGCCTGGGCCAGGGAAAGGAACTGGGTAACGGGCAGCAGCCCCGCCCGGGACAGGGCATAGGCGTCGTTCTGGACACCCAGCCGGTCGGTGGCCGAGAGTTCCAGGGAACTTATCGGCGCGACCAGCTTCTGCCAGTCGTCGGCCGTGTAATTGACCCGGTAAAATCCGTTCTGGTTCGGGTTAACCTTGATCCAGCTATTGTTACCGGCAGGGATATCCACCTGGGCATGCCGTCCGTTCATCACCGTGACCGCGGACTCCTCTCCGCCCTGGCTGACGCTGAAGGGCACACGCCAGACCTCGGGGTCTGGTTCGCTGTCGCCCAGCAGGCGGTCGTAGACGAACCGTTCCTGGGTCACCGATATCTGGGTCTGTCCGTCGCTCTGGCCTGTCTCCACCTGGAGCACCGGGTAACCCATCTGCTTCACCCACGAGTCCATGATGGCCGTCACCGGCTGACCGGACTCGGTCTCCAATGCCGACCACAGGTCCTGGGTCCGGGCGTTGGCGTACATGTGCCCCGACAGGTAGCGGTTCAGCCCCTTGCGGAAGGTCTCAGGCCCCAGGAAGTTCTCCAGCATGCGGATCACCGAGGCGCCCTTGCTGTAGCTGATGGCGTCGAATAGCTGGCTCACCTCGTCCGGGTTCTTCACTTCCTGTTCTATTGGATGGGAGTTCTTCAACCCGTCCAGGCTGAGCGCCCGGTTGGTGTCCATATTCACGAACTGGGTCCACATCTCCCACTCGGGGAAGAGCCAGTCCACGGCCTTGTTGCCCATCCAGGAGGCAAAGCTTTCGTTCAGCCACAGGTCATCCCACCATTCCATGGTCACCAGGTCGCCGAACCACATGTGGGCCATCTCGTGGGCGATCACTTCGGCCACGCGCTGGCGGGTGCCGGCGGACGAATTTTCGGGGTCGACCAGAAGGGCGGTCTCCCGGTAGGTGACCGCGCCCCAGTTCTCCATGGCGCCGGCGGCGAAATCGGGTATGGCGATGTGGTCGAGCTTGGCCAAGGGATAGGGGATGCCGAAATAATCGTTAAAGTAACCCAATAGTTTGACCGAGGTATCCAGGGCGAAGGCGGCCTGGTTCTCCTTGCCCGGGGTGGTCCAGACGCCGACCTTGGTGCCGTTGGCGGCCCGTTCTTCCACTGAAACCAGGTTGCCCACCACGAAGGCCAACAGATAGGTGGACATGACGGGCGTCTCGGCGAATCGGACGGACTTGAGGCCGGGGCCCGGGACGGCTTCTTCCACTGCGGGGGTGTTGGAGACAGCCTCGAACTCATCGGAGAAGACCAGTGTCACCTGGAAGGTGGCCTTCTTGGCCGGTTCGTCCCAGCAGGGAAAGGCCCGGCGGGCATCGGTGGGCTCGAATTGGGTGGTTGCCAGGTAACGGGTCTCGCCTTCTTGGGAGGTGTATTCCGAGCGGTAGAAGCCCAGCAATTTGTCGTTCAGTATCCCGGTGAATGACATCTCCAGCCTGCCGTCGCCGGGCTGGATGGTCTCTCCGAAGTCCAGGGTGGCCGTCTGCGACTCACTGTCCATGGAAACGGACTTTGTGGTGAGCGTCGTCCCATTGGCGTGGAGGGTGGCCGAAGCGATCTCCAGTTCCATGGCGTTGAGAACGATGGTGGAAGTCTCTTCCAGGACCTTCAGATCGATGCTCTGTTCACCCTTGAAGGTGAAGTCGTCCAGATTGGGCTGGAGTGTGATGCGGTACTTGCTTGGGAGGGTGGTCTCAGGCAAGACCACCGCTTCGGATGAGGGCATTGGTTCCTCCATAGAGCAATTGGGCCGACTCCCGCGGCCCGCCATACCTGAAATCGGGAACAAAAAAACCGCTGTGAAAGCGGGTAATTGCAGGCCAAAACAGCACGTCGGTCTGTTCGGCGTTTGGCTTCCCAGAATGCGTAGTGCCAGTTTACCACCAACCCGCCCAAGGCTCTACCCGTTTTGGCCCGTTGAGGCCTGGCGTGGTCCGGTGCCGCGCTCTAGCTGGTTGGTGCTATAATACCCGCGGTTTTGTCGCCCAGATTAGGCGTGGTCAGGGTGTTTTGGGGCGGTCCGGTCAGGACCGGGGAGACAGGCCCAGAAAAGCGTCTCCCGGCGGCGGTTAGGCCGATGACCGGAATTTTACTTACTGAGGAAGACCCAAATGCCCCCTAAGACGATGTTCGAAAAGATCTGGGAAGACCACGTGGTTGTCCAAGAACCGGGCGAACCCGCGGTCATATACATCGACCTGCACCTGGTCCACGAAGTCACCTCCCCCCAGGCCTTTGACGGCCTGAGGATGAACGGACGTAAGGTCAGGCGTTTGGACCTTACCGTGGCCACCGCCGACCACAACACCCCCACCTGGGACCTGTCCCTCCCCGTCACCGATGAAGTTTCCAAGGCGCAGCTTGACGCCTTGGACCGCAACTGCGCCGAGTTTGGCGTTACCCTCTACGACCGGTTCAGCCCCCTGCAGGGCATCGTCCACGTGATTGGGCCGGACTTGGGCTACACCCAGCCGGGCAAGACCGTTGTCTGCGGCGACAGCCACACCTCCACCCACGGCGCCCTGGGCGCCTTCGCCATCGGCATCGGAACTTCTGAGGTGGAACACGTGCTGGCCACCCAGACCCTGCGCCAGTTCAAGCCCGACACCATGGAAGTTCGGGTCAACGGACAGCTTCCCAGAGGCGTCACCGCCAAGGACATCATCCTGGCCATCATCGGCAAGATCGGCGTCTACGGCGGTGTGGGGCATGTCATCGAGTACACCGGCGAGGCCATCCGCAGCCTGTCCATGGACGGCCGCATGACGGTCTGTAACATGAGCATCGAGGCCGGGGCCAGGGCCGGCATGATCGCCCCCGACGAGACGACCTTCGAATATCTGAGGGGCCGCCAATTCGCTCCCCAGGGCGCCGACTTCGACGCCGCCGTCGAGCGCTGGAAGAAGTTGACTACCGACCCCGACGCCAAGTATGACAAGGTGGTGGAGCTGGACGCTTCTGAACTGGTCCCCCATGTGACCTGGGGCACGACTCCGGGCATGGTGGCGCCCATCACCGGCAACATACCCAACCCCACCGACGCCGAGGACGAGAACACCCGCGACGCGTGGACCCGGGCCCTGGAGTACATGGACCTGAAGGCCGGCATGGCCATTCAGGACATAAAGATCGACCGCATCTTCGTCGGGGCCTGCACCAACGCCCGGCTGGAAGACATCCGCGCCGCCGCTGAGGTGGTCAAGGGCAAGAAGGTCCACGACGATGTCTACGCCATGGTGGTGCCCGGCTCGGCCAAGATCAAGAAAGAGGCGGAAGACGAGGGCCTGGACAGGATCCTCACCGAGGCCGGTGTCGACTGGCGGGTGGCCGGCTGCTCCATGTGTCTGGGCATGAACCCGGACATCCTGTCCCCCGGACAGCGCTGTGCCTCCACCTCCAACCGCAACTTCGAAGGACGCCAGGGCAAGGGCGGGCGAACCCACTTGGTCAGCCCAGCCATGGCGGCGGCAGCGGCCATCGCCGGCCACTTCGTCGACGTGAGAGACCTCTAGGCCCCACCAATACTAGGAGACTGACAGAACAACATGGACGCATTTGTAAAACTGAACGGTGTGGTCGCACCCCTGGACCGCGTCAACATCGATACCGACCAGATCATCCCCGCGGTCTACCTGAAGAGCATCGAGCGCACCGGCTTCGAGGACGCCCTGTTCTCCTCCTGGCGGTACAACGCCGACGGCAGTGAGAACCCCGACTTTGTTCTGAACAAGCCGGAATACCGGAACGCCAACGTGCTGGTGGCCGGCCCCAACTTCGGCTGCGGTTCCTCCCGGGAACACGCGCCCTGGGCCCTCAGGGACTATGGCATCAAGTGTATCATCTCCACCAGCTTCGCCGACATCTTCTACAACAACTGTTTCAAGAACGGCGTGCTGCCCCTGGTCCTTCCCCCCGAGCAGGTGCGGGAGATCATGGACAAGGCCGAGTCCGACCCCGGCATCCAACTCAACATCGACCTTTTGGCCCAACGGGTCTGGGACGAGAGCGAGGAGATATCCATCTCCTTCGAGATTGATTCCGCCCGTAAGGACGCGCTGGTCAACGGCCTGGACGACATCGGCCTGACCCTCCGCATGGAGAATGACATCAGCGATTACGAGGCCAAACACGGCCTGTAGCCACGGCAACACTCACAGCGAACACAAAAGGGGCGCGGCGACACCGCGCCCCAACTTTTTATCCCCATGACGGTCTAGCTGCTACCCTGCCCAGCCGGTTTGCCTCGCGGGCCAGGCTGGGAGATACGGGAGCGTTCACGGAGAGAAGGGTCCGTATGATTGCCGACGCTTGGAATGAGGAACTTCCAGAAAATCACAGGATCGCCCTGGATATCGCCTATTCAGATTTCCTGGACGGGTATTTCCACCTGTCGCCCACAGAGGTCGACAAGATAGAGCGTGTCTCCGGCGTTCTTCCGGAGCAATACGTCTCCCGCTATACATCCCTTTTCTGCCGCAGGTTCATCATTTGCATGTGCTCCGTGGCCGATAGATTGGCCCAACCCGAACGGGTCACCCCGGTGCCACGATGCACGGCCGAGGCTCTGGCCCTCCATGTGTTGATCGAACAGGGGACGGCTCTTTTGCGGGAAGTGAAACGGGAGGAAGCGGACTACCGGGGATTCGTCTCCCAGGCGTTTCGCGACACGGACTTCTTGCAGCTATACGAAGCGGGCAACAGGGAAGAACACCTGGGTCCGAACCATAGGCCCCGTCCCAACAACATCGACTTCAACGACTGGTTCAAGCCCTTCGACCGTAACGCGCCGGTGAACCCCTTCGTCTATGAAGACTGGACCACCGAGCAATCAGGACTGAATTTTTTCCGCTAACGATAAACCGGCTTCAGCCCAAGTTGGAAACAAAGAGCCCCGGAAAAACCGGGGCTCTTTTTTGAGCCGATCAGAATGATTGCAGAATCACCCTCAGGACGGGAAGGCCCGGCGGACCTGTTTTTCGAAATCGGTCTCGAAGCGCTGCATCCGGCCCTGGCGCACCTGCTCTTCCAGGGGTGGACGCTGCACCGGACGAGGGGTGGTAGGGCCGTAGCCGATGATTCCCAGTTCCTCGAGCGTGGTCATCTCATCAGCCGTCTTGCCCAGCAGTTCTCCCAGCACTTGAGAGTTGTGCTGGCCCATGAGAGGCGCGGCACGCCCCTTCACCGCCGGAGTTTCCGACAGCTTCCAGGGGCGGCTGGCATAGGGCAGGGGCGGGATGCCGGTGCTCTCGTGATGGTTGACAACCTCGTAGAAATCCCGTTCCATCAGATGGGGGTCAAAGAGCAGATCCTTGCTGTCCAGGACCGCACCGGCGGCCACGCCCGCCTGCTGCAGCGCCGTCATCAATTCGTGGGCGTTCCAGGAGTTGGTCACCGGCCCGATCAGAGCATCCAGCTCGTTCCGGTTCTGCCAGCGGCTGATGGCGTCCTCAAACCTCGGGTCGATTGCCCAGCCGGCCTGCTCCAGCACTTTACATAACGCGAGCCATTCGTCGTCGGTGGCAACGGCGAAGGTCACCCACCGGTCGTCGCCCTGGCAGGGGTAGCAGCCGTGGGGCGCCATGGCCACGTCCTGGTTGCCCATGCGCTCACCGGAACGCCCGTTGGCCGAGTAGTCCATCAACACCTCGGGGATGGTGGAGCTGGTGGCCTGGGTCTGGGAGACATCCACAAACTGCCCGTTGCCGGTGCGCAGGCGGTGCATCAGGGCGGCCATCACCGCGAAGACCGTATGCTCGCCCGAGGTGTAATCGGTGTATGGGATCTCGGCCATCACCGGCGAGCCGCCGATATAGCCGGTCTGGTAGGCCAGTCCCGCAGCGCCCTCGGTGGCCGGGCCCGTGGCCCCGAAGTTTGCCCAGGGACCGTAGAACCCGTAGCCCGTGGAAGAAACCATGATCAGGTCGGGCTTCAGCTTCTTCAGGTCCTCGTAT
The DNA here is from genome assembly GCA_002721995.1 of Chloroflexota bacterium. Lineage (GTDB taxonomy): Bacteria > Chloroflexota > Dehalococcoidia > Lucifugimonadales > UBA3495 > UBA9611. Next base: position 115,568 of record PBMF01000007.1, on the reverse strand, counting down.
TCCAGACCGAAGTTCTTGATAACCCTGGGGGTGAAATTCTCGGCGAAGATGTCCGACACCGAGATCAGTTCCTCGAGTATGGCCAGGCCCTGGGGCTGCGCCAGGTCCAGGGTGATGCCCAGCTTGTTCCGGTTCTGCTCGTAGAAGTTGGCGCCCTTGTTCCAGAACTCGCCGGAAATATCGTTCTGGTAGACCGAGTCACCCCGGTAGCTTTCCAGGCGGCCGGTGGACTCCAGGCGGATGACCTGGGCCCCCATATCGGCCAGCATCTTCATGGCGAAGGGGATGGCGATGAGCTGGCCCATCTCGATGATTCGTATGCCTTCCAGTGGCGCGGGCATCTGTTGTCGTTGCTCCCTCTAGATGATATCCGTGGCCCGCATCTGGGCCAGGTCTTCGCTGCTGTAGCCCAGGCGTTGGCCCAGGACTTCCTGGTTGTGCTGTCCGATGGTGGGCGCCGGACTCTGGGCCTCCCATGGGGTGGCGCTCATCTCGAAGGGAGCGCCGGGGTATTTGAGGGTGCCCAGTGTTGGGTGGTCGATGTCCACGAAGTAATTTCTGGCCGCGAACTGGGCGTTGGCCATCACCTCTTCGGGCGACTGCACCACGCCGAAGATGAAACGCTTCTCGTGGGAGGCGTAGAACACGTCGTATTTGTTCTGCTTGATGAAGTGGTCGTCCAGGATCTTGCCCAGTTCCTCGGCATTGACCAGGCGGGCCGAGGCGGTGTTAAACTTTTCGTCGTCCAGTTCGGGCAGGCCCAGGAACTCCGTCAGGACATTCCAGTTCACGCCGGCGCCTAAGCCGGGGTTGGGCAGGACATACCCGTCTGAGCTGGCCCGGATGCGCTGCAGGTCGCCGCTGTGATTTGGCTGGCGGCGGCGAACCGCCCCGGTGTAGGTGTAGTTGTTGACCACGTCCCGCAGGCCCGTGGCCACCGCTTCTTGAATGGAGATGTCCACCTGCTGGCCCTGGCCGGTGAGGCGCTGGTGGTAGGCGGCCATCAGCGTGGCGGAAGCGCCGTCAGTCCCAGCCTTGAACTGGGCCTGGTTGAAGGCGTGTTTCACCGGCTCCCGGTCGTAGGCGCCGAAGATGTAGAGCAGTCCGCCCAGGGCGTACTCCACGATGTCGGCGGCCTTGTAGTCGCGGTAGGGACCGGTCTGGCCGAAGTTGGAGATGGAGGTCATGACCAGGCCGGGATTTATCTCTTTCAGAGACTGGTAGCCCAGTCCCAGAGAAGGCATGACCCGGGGCGAGAAATTCTCCACCAGCACGTCCGATTCCGCCACCAGAGCCTTCAGCACCTGAATGCCCTGCTCCGTTTTCAGGTTCAGGGTCACGCTCTCCTTGTTGGTGTTCAGGTAGGCGAAGACCAGGCTCTTCTCCGGGTCTACCTCGTCGTGGAAGAAGGGCCCCATGCGCCGGGCCGGGTCGCCGCCGGGACGTTCTATCTTGGTGACCTGGGCCCCGAAGTCCGCCAGCAATTTGGTGCAGTAGGGGCCCGCTATGTGGTGGGTAAGGTCCAATACCTTGACCCCTTCCAGGGCTTGTTCGCTCAAAGGATGTCTCCGGTGAAATTGGGCTTAGGAGTCGCGGTTCAGGGGCGTGTCCAGGTCGAACTCGGCCCGGCCGATGAGCTCCAGACAGCGGTCCAGGTTGGGCGGCATGAGGGTCGACGTCCGCACGTCCCGGAAGATGCGCTCCAGTGGCATGCGCTTGTGGGCGCTCCGTCCCCCGGCGATCTGAATGGCCTTGGAACTCACGTCCAAGGACGCCACCGTGGCAAGGTATTTGGCCCGGGCCCCCAGGACCGCCTTCTCGTTGGGAGTCTTGCCCTCCCACTGGCTGGCGGCGTCGTAGAGGGCCTGTTTGGCGCTGTTCATGGCCACGGCCATCTCGGCGATGGTCCTTTGCACCACCAGCCCGTCGGCCACCCGGCCCGGGTCGGGGGCGAAGGTCTGGTTCAGGCAGAACTCCTTGGTGCAGTCCAGTGCCGCTTGGGCCGCGCCCACGTAGGCGGCGGCGAACCCCAGGCTGAACCCCTGGGTGACTCCGGTCTTGCCGCCATCGCCGGGGGCGCCCAGAACGGCGTCCGGCCCGACCACGCATTTGTCCAGTTTCATGCTGGGACTGACGGTACCGCGCATGCCCAGCGTGTTCCATTCGTCCAGTTGGGACAGTCCCGCGATGTCGTGGGGGACCAGGGCCAACTGCTGGGACGCCAGGGCGTCGGTGGAGTTCTGGGCGTTGCAGTGGATCATGTAGCGGTGGGCCCCGCCGGCCATGGTGCAGAAGTGTTTGATGCCGTCGATGACGTAGCCCTCACCCTCGGGAGTGATGGTGGTGTAGCGCATGGCGGTACCGCCCCGGGTCTCGGGTTCGCTGCCCCAACTGCCGAATAGGTTGCCGCCGTCCACCACCTCGGGATAGAAGGCGGACTTCTGTTTGTCGGTGCCCAGGGCCTCGATGAAACGCATCACCGTCGAGTGCATGTGGACGGTCATGCCCGTGTTGGTGCAGCCCCCGGCCAGCTTCTCGATGACCATCACGTAGGTGAGCATGTCCAGGCCCAGACCGCTGTGTTCCTTGGGCACGCCCAGGGTCAGCAGTCCGTTCTGCCAGACGTCGTGCCAGCTCTCCTTGGGGTTAACGCCGGCGGCGTCCACGTCGTGGGCGCGGGGCGCCAGGCATTCTCGTGCGATACGCTCTGCCTTATCGACCAACTCAAGTTGGTCTTTACTAAGTCCGGAAACCATGTTTACTCCATGTCAGGCCGGACGACTTGTCCGCCTGCGCCTAATCTTCGGGATAGGTCAGTCTCAGCAGGGTATGCCTGCGATTGGTTGTATAGGGCCGGACCTGCTTCGGCCAGCGGCCCAGTTCCACGGCCTCGCCCCAGGCAGGGGAGGCGAGTACCTCTGGACTTTCAATCTCGTACATGGCGTGGAAGCGGGGCTGTCCCTCGGGGGAGACCGTCTGGGTCTGCCCGCCGATCAACACCTGGAAGGCCTGGGCCTCGAACCGGGTGATGGGGCCCACGCCGGCCACCTTGCCCAGCTCGGGGCAGTGCTCGGTGTTGTAGACTTCGTTGAACAGGGCCTCTTTGGTGGGTTCAACGTCCATACTGGCGATGAATAGGTACTTGGATTTCGGGGCCATGGCCAGCCTCCACGGGGGTTAGATTTTTAATGAGTATTGGAGGGCCAAGTGGACTTTGTTCGTTCTGGGAAGCGGCCCCCATCTCCGACTTTGTTGAGAGTCCCGACTACGTCGGACCTAACCTTCCCCCGCAGGCGGGGGAAGGAACATTTTCGTTTGTGATTGTTTAGAAGGCGCGGCGGTGGGAGACCTCGGTCTCCTCGCTGGTGATGAACTCCAGCAGTACAGCCTTGCCCTCGTCCTCGGTGACCTTGCGGGCCCTGGTGAAGGCGGCGCTGATCTGGCCGGGGTCTTCGATGCGCTCGGCATAACCGCCCATGGCCTTGCCCAGGTCGGCGTAGTTGCCGCCCAGGTCCCGGGTTCCGTAGAGGCGATGGGAATCGGCCATCTGCCGGGTCTCCACGGCCATGGTGGAGTTGTTCAGCACCACGGTGATGATTGGCACATTGCTCCGTACTGCAGTCTCGAAGTCCAGGCCCACCATGCCGAAGGCGGCGTCGCCCATGAAGTTGACGCAGACCTTCTCCGGCGCGGACAGCTTGGCGCCGATGGTCAGGCCCAGCCCGGTGCCCAGTCCGTGGGACTTCCCCCAGCCCAGGTAGGTGCGGGGGCCGTTGGAGCGGTAGAAGGGCGTGATCTGGTCCCGGGGACTTCCCGAGTCGTGGGTCACGATGGCCTCTTCAGGCGGGATGGTGTGCATGAAGTCCCAGATGACCCGGTAGGGGGTCATGGGCCTGGAGTTGTCGGAGAGCTTGGCCCGCCATTGGCCCAGCCAGCCCTCCCGCTCCGTTGCCACCTCTTTGGCCGTGGCCTGGTCGTCCTTGCGGCTGTCGCCCACGATCTCCCGGCAGGCGTCGATCATCTGGCGGAGCACCAGTTTGGCGTCGCCGACGATGGGCAGGTCGATGTTGTAGTCCTTGTTGATATCCGTCGGGTCGTTGGTAGCCTGGATCAAGGTCTTGCCTGGCGGGATGTTCATCACCATGCCGTGCTTGGTGAAGCTGGTGCCGACGCCGAACATCAAGTCGGACCGGCGGATGAAGTGGAAAGCGGTCCCAGACATGGTGGGCCCGGTGCTGCCCAGGGCCAGGGGATGCACCTCGGGGAAGGCGCTCTTGCCCAGAAGAGTGCTGCACACCGGCACCTGGAGCAGTTCGGCCAGTTCCAGCAGTTCGTCGGAGGCCTTGGCGTACATCACGCCCTGTCCGGCCATGATTACCGGGTAGTTGGCGGCGCACAGGGCCTTGGCGGCGGCTTCAATGTCGGCGGGTGCTCCCTGGCTGGGCGTGGGACGGCTGGGGACGTAGTAGAAGGACTCCTCGCTGACATTTTCAAGGGCGATGTCGGCGGGGATCTCGATGGCCATGGGACCGGGGCGGCCCTGGCGCAGCCCGGCGAAGGCCCGGCGCATGATGTCGGAGGTCCGGTCCGGGTTGTTCACCTGCTCGATGTGCTTGGTCACATCATCGTAGCTCTTCAGAGAGCTGTAATGGGGGGAGATTCCGGCCCGCTCTTGGGGGTGGCCCAGGGGCAGGAGCAGGATGGGGACCGAGTCTGAGTAAGAGGTGGCGACGCCGGGATAGGCGTTCTCCGCTCCGGGGCCGTACTGCATGGCGAAGACGCCCATCTGGTCGCCGTTGGAGACGCGGCTTATTCCATCGGCGATGCCCACGCCGACCCGCTCCTGGCGGCAGATGATGGGCCGTATGCCGCCCTCAGCGGCGGCCTCGATCACCGGTGTGGTGGGAAAGCAGGGAAGGTATTGGACACCCTCGCGCTTTAGAATCTCGGTAATGGCGTCAATGGTCTTCAATGGAGGTTGCCTCCTGGCAGTTATTCTGACTTGGCTTGGGCCAAAATCGGACGCGGCAACACAGACACTTGGCAGTGGAATCCGGAGAGGTTACGCAGCCTGGTTTTAGCCACGGAGAGTATACCACCGCACAGGTAGCGGGGCATCACAGGCCGGAAAGAGGATCAGGCGTCCTAAGAGTGGAGGGCTTCGATACGGGCGGCTGCGGGCCTCAAAACAGCGTAGAGGAAGTCGTTGGCTGGGGTTGGCACACCCACCTCCCGGCCCATGCGGACAACCGTGCCGGTCAGACCTTCCAGCTCCACCGGGCGCTGCTCGGTGAAGTCCTTGGCCATGGAGGCCCGGCCCTGTCCGGGGAACCGGTCCAGGGAGTCCATGGCCCAGGCCAGAGAGTCGTCCATGATGGGAGCGCCCCGGGCCCGGCCCACGTCCAGCGCTTCGGATATTGCCGCCCTGATCAGTTCCCGGGTCTCGGGTTTGGTGCGCATCTCTTCATAGACGCAGTTGGCGGCGGCGCAGACGGCGGCGGAACCGGAGATGTAGGCGAATTTCTTCCAGAGCATGCCCACCATGTTCTCGTGCAGGTTCACCCGCCAGCCGGCGTCCTGGAATATCTGGAGCAGCTCCTCGCCCCGCCGGGTGATGCCAACTTCCATTTCGCCGAATGCCGCGGTGCCCGGCCCGTCCTGGGTGACGACCCCCGGCTCGGAGACGCGGCCTTCCATGTAGGCCGAGCCGATCATCACGTGGTCCTGGCCCACGGCCTCGGCCAGTATCTCCCCGTTGTCGATGCCGTTCTGCAGGGTCAAGACCAGGGTGTTCTCGCCCACCATTGGGGCGATCTGAGATACGGCGTCAGGGTTGTGGTACATCTTCACGGTGAAGAGCACCAGCTCCTGCTCACCGGCCTCGGCGGTGTCGCTGGTGGCGTTGCCCGGCACGGTGAATCTTCCATCCAGTTGACTCTCCACCCGCAGGCCGTTCTGCTTGATGGCATCCAGGTGGGCGCCCCGGGCGATGAATGTTACGTCGTGCCCGGCGCGGGCCAAAAGGCCGCCGAAGTAACCGCCCACCCCGCCAGTTCCAAAGACCGCAGTTTTCATGGAGATAAATCCTCTAGTCCCGGTTTTCCACCGGGTAACCGAATTCCTCGCGCAGGTCCCGTTTCAACACCTTGCCCATGACGTTCCGGGGCAGTTCGTCCACGAAGACCACCGAGCGGGGCCGTTTGAAGCCGGCCAGCCGGTCCCGGCAGTACTCGATTATCAGCTCCTCGTTCACGTGGTCGGCGTTGCCCACCACCACGGCCCGCACCTCTTCCCCCCATTCGATGTCCGGGACGCCGATCACGGCGGCGTCGTTGAGTTCAGGATGGGAGCGCAGCACCTGCTCCACCTCTTCGGGCGAGATCATCTCACCGCCCCGCTTGATGAAGTCCTTGGCCCGGCCCGAGAGATAGATGTAGCCGTCCTGGTCGGTGTAGCCCAGGTCGCCGGTGTAGATCCAGCCGCCGCGCAGGGTGTCGCGGGTGGCCGTTTCCTCCTGCCAGTACCCGGCCATCATACGGGAGCCTCGGGCCACTATCTCGCCGGTCTCGCCCACGGGGACGGACTTGCCCTCCTCGTCGACGATGTCCACGTCCACGTCGTCCAGGGGTTTACCGATTGAGGTGAGCCGCTTCAACTTGGTCTCAATCTCCTCGGGAGTGCCCTCCAGGTGGTGGTCTTCGGGCGGGAGCATGGTGATGGTGGAGGCGGTCTCGGTCTGGCCGAAGGCGTTGATGAAGCGGGCGCCGGGGAAGTTCTCGATGGCCTGGCGGATGACTTCCAGGGGCATGGGCGCCGCGCCGTATGTGATAACGCTGAGGGAAGAAAGGTCATGGCCGGAGAAATCCGGGTGGTCCATGACGTGCTTCAGCATGGTGGGCACCAGCATGGCCCGGTCGGCCCGGTACTTCTGCACCAGGTCCATCCACTCGGCGGCCTCGAACTGGCGCATTACCACCAGGGTCCGTCCGCCGTAGACCGCCGCCAGCGCGGCCTGCAGCCCGGCGATGTGGTAGAAGGGCACAGTTATCAGGTTGCTCTCTTCAATGTCCGGGTCTGCCGGTTCCACGGTGGCAAGAAGATAGGAAGCGAAGCTGTCGTGGGTCAGCATGACGCCCTTGGGCACACCCGTGGTGCCGGCGGTGAACATGATAACCGTGGTGTCTTCATCCCCGGCCTCGGGGAAATGCATCTGGTCTGGCGACGACTGGGCCAGGAGGTCGTCGTAGCTCCTTTGACTGTCCGTGGGCTTGCCGTCCAGCAGGATAATTCCCTCCGAGGACCGGGAGCCTTCGGGAACCAGAGGCAGGTAGCGTTCACCGATGAGCAAGACGGTGGGCTGGGCGATTTCCAACATCTGGGCCAGTTCCTCGGTCTTGGCGCGGAAGTTGATGGGCACGTAGATGGCGTCCAACTGGGCGGCGGCGAAATAGATCTCTATGCACTGGTTGGTGTTGACCTGCATGGTCGCCACCCGGTCACCGGGTCCGACGCCAATCTCGGAAAGCCCGTTGGCGAGTCGGTTGACCCGCTCGGCCAGTCCCTCGAAGGTGATGGTCTGGTCGTCGAATACGATCGCGGGGCGGTCGGGAACGATGGCCCCGGCGATGGTCAGGAATTCAGAGGTGTTCATTGCTGCAAACGCCCTTGAGTAGGTCTACTTGATCACACGGCCAGTTGGGCCGCGGTGCGGGACTCCAATTCCAAAGCCTCGGCCAGCCCAATGTCCGGCCCGTGCCGAAGCAGTTTCTTCATGGCAGCCATGGCGTCCGGCGGGATTTCGGCCAACAATTCAGCCAACCCCCAGGCATCGTCCCGCAGGGAATCCGGGCTGGCCACCCTGGTTACTATACCCATGGCCAGGGCTTCCGCGGAATCGAACCGCCGTCCGGTGAGTAAAAGGTCCAGGGCTTTGGATCTGCCCACCGCACGCGGCAGGGTCTGGGTGCCGCCCGCCGCCGGAATCATGCCCAGTTGCACTTCGGGTAGGGCGAACACCGTACCGGTGGCGGCGATCCTCACGTCGCTGAGCAGGGTTATCTCCAGACCGGACCCGATGCAGAAACCGTGGACGGCGGCCATCACGGGTCTGTCCAAGTTTACCAGTTGGCCCCAAACGTCCCGCTCCCAGCGGACTTCACGGGCGATCACCTGGGAGGGCGCGGTGCCGAATTCGCTGAGGTCGGCCCCGGAGCAGAACCCCCTTCCCTCTCCGGTTATCAAGAGACAGCCAACGTCCGGGTCCAATGCGACGGCGTCCAGGGCCTGGGAGAAGTCGTCCCGCATCTGGATGTTGTAGGCGTTCACAACCTGGGGACGGTTCAGGGATATATGGGCCACCCCGCCCCGTTTCTCAAACAGCAGGGTCTCAAAGGCGGAGGTCATGGGGTGGTGGTTCTAGCTCTGGGGAACGGCCCGGGAGTAGAGGTCGTCCAACTCGATCTCGGTGTAACGAAGGCCGATGTTCTCCAGGTTGTGGGCATCGCTCACTTCAAAGAGCATCAGATCGTGCTCCGACGCGACCTCGGCCACCTGGTCCTTGCGGATGTGCCAGTTGTGGATGTAGTTGTCGATCTCGATGGCGTGTATGTCGGGCTCAATGAGTATCTCGGGCGAGTAATAACCGGGGTGGCAGTAGGTGCGGAAGACCCCACCGCCGTTGGGGAGGAACAGTTCCGCCACCTGATACTCGGCGAAGGGGTTGGCCTCGGGCCGGATCTCGATCTCCCAGCCGGGAATGATGTGGACCTCGCCGGGGTAGAGTTCTTCCACCAATTCGCGGAACTCAAAGGCCCACTCCTTGTTGTGGTGGTCGGTGATACCGATGCCGTCGATGCCCTTGGCCTTGATCTGGGTCACCACCTTCTCCGCGATCTCCGGGGAGGGCGGTGCGAAATTAAATGCCTCCCACACGTGGGTGTGGAGGTCCAGTTTCAGCTTCACAGAACTTACCTTATCTATTAAAGATGCCAACGAGATGCTAAGTCCCATCATACTTGGGAGGGCGCTTTTCCAGAAAGGACTTCAATCCTTCGGCTCTATCTGACGTGCTCTGTAGTATAACGTTTAGGTCGGCTTCCAGTCCCAGACCCTGGTCCAGGGTCATATCCATCCCTTTATTGACCGCTTCCTTGGCGTACCGGGCGCCGATGGGCCCGCCGGCGGTTATCTGCTCGGTTAATTCCTTGGTGATAGCGATCAGGCCCTCGGGCCCGTCCACCACCCGGTTGACCAGTCCTATGGATAGCGCTTCCTTGGCGTCCACCATGCGTCCGGTGAGGAGCATGTCCCGGGCCCAGGCCGGGCCCACCAGCCGGGACAATCTTTGGGTGCCGCCGTCCCGGGGCAGTATTCCGCCGGCCAGATCGGGAAAGCCGAAACGGGCGGTGGAGACGCAGATACGCAGGTCCCCGGCCAGGGCCAACTCCAGGCCAGTGCCGACAGCGTCTCCGTTCAGCGCCACCAGCACCGGCGTATTTAATGTCGCGACCGCCGATGCCACTCCCAGCGACTGGCCGGCATCGTCTTGCTGCTCAGGAGCACCGGCAGAGAATACTTCTCCGTTGGCGGTCAGCACCACGAGGCGCAGGTCAGAGTCTTGGGCCAGCAGGCCGCAGACCTCCCTGAGAGACACGGCTACGCCGGCATCCAGCCGGTTGCCGGAGTTAGGTCGGTCCAAGGTGACGGTGGCCACCTGTTGGGCGCGCTTCAGTAGTACTGGGTCGCTGGCGATACGGGCCCCCTTCTTGGGCGTGATTTGGCGGGTACTTGGGCCGGAGCTCAACCCATAGATAGTAGGCTGGACACGCCAATCTTGACAAGGTTACACACCCGTCTTAACATTACTTGGCACTCTCATCCTGGGAGTGCTAATTCAACATGACACTAATGCCGGGTCACCATATTTGTCCGGCGAAGAGTAAGGAGGCCACGGTGGCAAATTTTGCGCCATTGGGCGAGCGGGTAGTGGTAAAACCCAGCGAAGGTGAAGAGACCACCAAGGGCGGTATCTATCTGCCCGACACCGCCAAGGAAAAGCCCCAGGAGGGTGAGGTCGTCGCGGTAGGACCCGGCCGGGTCAGCGATGACGGCAGCCGGATACCCATGGAACTATCCAAAGGAGACCGGGTTATCTACTCCAAGTTCGCCGGCACCGAGTACAAAGACGGCGACGACGAGTTCTTGATTCTTCGGGAAAGCGACATTCTGGCGAAGATCGGCTAAACAGGATTCCCCAATGGGGAGTCCTTTATTCTGCAAAAACAAAACAGGGCGGGCAGAAGCCCAGCCTTGACCTATCTGAAGGAGGATTAGAATGCCAGCAAAGAAGTTGGCCTACTCCGATGAGGCGCGGAAGGCCCTCCGGATTGGCATTGACATACTCGCCGACTCCGTAAAAGTAACCCTGGGTCCCAAGGGCCGCAACGTGGTGTTGGACAAGTCCTTTGGCCCGCCCCAGGTCTGCTCCGACGGCGTCACCATCGCCAAAGAGATTGAGCTTCCCGATGCCTTTGAGAACATGGGCGCTCAACTCCTGAAAGAAGCAGCCACCAAGACCAACGATGCCGCTGGTGACGGCACCACCACCTCGGTGGTGTTGGCCCAGTCCATCATCCAAGAAGGCTTCAAGAACGTGACCGCTGGCGCCGACCCCATGGCCATCAAACGGGGCATCGAGACCGCTGTGAAGTCCGTTGTTGACGAGGTCCAGACCATGGCCCAGTCCGTGGAGACCAGGGAGCGCATCGGCCAGGTGGCCAGCCTCTCCGCCCACGAAGAGGCCATAGGTGAGACCATCGCCGAAGCCATGGAAAAGGTCGGCAAGGACGGCGTCATCACCGTGGAAGAGTCCAAGGGTCTCGCCGACGAGATCGAGTACGTAGAGGGAATGCAGATCGACCGCGGTTACATCTCCCCCTACTTCATCACCAACCCCGACCGCATGGAGTCGGTCTTGGAAGACCCCACCATCGTCATCACCGACAAGAAGATCTCGGCCGTGGCCGACATGCTTCCCGCCCTGGAGAAACTGCTCCAGATAGGCAAGAAAAACGTGGTAATCATCGCCGAGGATGTGGACGGCGAAGCCCTGGCCACCCTGGTGGTCAACAAGCTCCGCGGCACCCTCAGCGTCCTGGCCATCAAGGCCCCCGGTTTCGGCGACCGGCGGAAGGCCATGTTGGAAGACATCGCCATCCTGACCGGCGGTACCGTCATCAGTGAAGAGACGGGCCAGAAGCTGGACACCGCCACCGTTGAAGACTTCGGCACCGCCCGCAGCGTGACCGCCACCAAGGACGAGGCGACCATCGTTGAAGGCCGGGGTTCCGAAGATGCGATCCAGGGCCGCATCGCCCAGATCAAGGCCCAGATCGAAGACACCACCTCCGAGTTCGACCGCGAGAAGCTCCAAGAGCGGATGGCCAAGCTGTCCGGCGGCGTTGCCGTCATCAAAGTCGGAGCTGCCACTGAGATCGAGCTGAAAGAGCGCAAAGCCAGGGTTGAAGACGCCCTCTCCGCCACCCGTTCCGCGGTGGAAGAAGGCATCGTTCCCGGCGGCGGAGTGGCCCTTGTCCGCGCCAGCCGCGCCCTGGACAACCTGAAGGACGTTCCCACCGACGAGCGCGTCGGCGTGGACATCATCCGCCGCTCCCTGGAACAGCCCCTGAAGCTGATCGTGGAGAACGCCGGATTCGAGGGCGCAGTCGTCCTCAACCAGGTCAAACAGCAGGCCGACGACTACGGTTACGACGCCGATGTCGGGGAATACGGTCCCATGCTTGAGCGTGGCATCGTCGACCCGGCCAAGGTGACCCGTTCCGCCCTGCAGAACGCCGCCAGCGTCGCCGCCATGGTGCTGACCACCGAGTCGGTCATCAGCGAAATCCCCCAGGAGAAACCGGCCATGCCGGCCATGCCTCCCGGCGGTGGAATGGACTTTTAAGGAGCCAGCTTTCTTAGTTCCTTCCCAAACTGGAACCAAAAAAGCCGCCCCGTTTCATCGGGGCGGCTTTTTACTTGGCCCATGAATCTCCCGCAGCCGTGGTTAATCAGGCCCCGTCCCGCTATAATGCTTTGCTGCTGAATCCGGCCAGCCCAGATTTAACAGAGATCCATTGATGACCAGTAATACCGACAATCCCGCCCGTCAGGGCAAACTCTACGATTCGGCCACGGATGCCTTTCACGGACTAGCGGACGGCATGTCTGTGCTCATCGCCGGATATGCCGCCTGCGGCTTGCCCCATAAGCTGCTGCAAGCTCTGGCCGACAGCGGAGTTGGAGATTTAACCCTGGTCTGCCAGGGGGCCTGGCCCCATGAAGACGGGGTCTTCGGTATCAACGACCTGGTTGCCACAGGCCAGGTTGGGAAGATGATCTCACCTCTGCCCTTCCACCCGGAACACGGCGGCGCCATCAAAGAAAAGTGGGAGGCGGGAACCCTGGAACTTGAGATAGTCCCCCAGGGCGTCCTGGCCGAACGGCTCAGGGCCGGCGGGGCCGGGGTCGGCGGAGTGTTCATACCCACCGGCGCGGGCACCAGGTTCTCGGAAGGAAAAGAGATCCGCCAGTTCGACGGCCGGGACCACGTGTTGGAGGTCGCGCTGAAAGCCGATTTCGCCCTGCTGCGCGCACAGGCCGCCGACCAACTGGGCAACATGGTGTATCAGGGTACCGGGCGCAATTGGAACCCCACCATGGCCATGGCCGCGGCGGTGACGATCGCTGAAGTGGACCAGGTCCATGAACCTGGCGGCCTGGACCCGGAACTGGTCATAACCCAAGCCATCTTCATCGACCGTCTGGTCCTGTCGGGCCAGGGCTAAGGAGACGATACCCAACCTATGCTGATGGGTAACTACCTTTATCACACCGCCATCGTCCGTAGGGCTGCCCAGGAGATTTCTCCAGGCAATGTGGTGGCCCTGGGGCCCGGAATGCCTTGCCACCTGCCCCGTGAAGTCACTGGGGACGGGGTGTGGTTCCTGGCTGATAGCGGAGTATTGGGGCTCCATGGAATGGACGCCGATACCGCCTGCTCCGACAGTTCGGGCGAGGGAGCGGTGCTGCTCTCCGGTGGCAGCTTCACCGGCGTGGTGGACGTTGCCGGAATCCTCCGCGGCGGGCACACCGATCTGGCCGTGGTGCAAGCGGCCCAGGTGAGCGCCGCCGGTGACATGGTCCACTGCACCACCGCCGGCACGGATGGAATCTTCGCGCCCGGGCCGGCTGTGGACCTGGCCTACGGTGCGGCAAGGGTGATAGCCGTTATGCACCACCAGGGCGGAGATGGTAACTCCAGCATAGTCTCCAAGTGCAGCCTGCCAGTGGACGGGATCGGCTGTGTTGACCTTATCATCACCGACTCGGCCGTCATAAAGGTCGCTTCGGACGGGTTGGAACTCATTGAGACGGCGCCCGGGCTGTCGGTGGATGATGTGGTTGCCGCCACAGACGCTCCCCTCAAGGTGTCGGCGGACGTCAAGGAGATGTCGCTGGATATCCCGGAGTTGACCGCCCCCAACAAGGTCTATGCCAGCTCACAAGACGCCCTCAAGGACGTGCCGGAGGGGGCCACCGTTAACGTGGACGGGTTCGCCGGTCCCGGCGGCATGGCCCACTATCTGATGGTCGGCCTGCGGGATTTGGGGGTCAAGGGCCTCAAGATAATCAGTAACACTGCCGGCGTCGCCAGGGTAAGCGCCTTCGGTGCGCCCAATATCATTGACCACAGCATCCTGGTTGAGAACAAACAGGTTGCCAAGGCGACAGCGTCCTATCCAGTGTCACCCTCGGCGTCCCGGCCCAGCGCTTTCGAAGAGGCTTACAACCGAGGTGAGACCGACCTGGAAGTTGTCCCCCAGGGCACTCTGGCCGAACGGCTGCGCAGCGGCGGCGCCGGCGTCGCCGCCTTCTACACCCCCACTGGTGTTGGCACGCTGCTGGCCGACGGCAAGGAGACCCGGGTCATAGACGGGAAAGAGTACGTATTGGAGATGGGGATGCGGGCCGACTTCTGCATCATCCGTGGGCACAAAGCCGACACCCTGGGTAACGTGGTCTACAAGGGCACGTCGCGCAACTTCAACCCCGTGATGGCCACCACCGCCAAAGTAACCGTGGTGGAGGTGGACGAGATTGTGGAGCCTGGAGGACTGGGCCCGGAACAGATCGTCACTCCGGGGCTGTTCGTTGACCGGATAGTGGTCCGGCCGCCGGACTTTTCCGCGTATTTGTGAACTGATTAGAGAGCCTTATGGAATCTTTAGCCGACAAAGAACGTTTACCCAGGGAGATAGTCGCCATGCGGGTGGCCAAGGAGCTGCCCGACGGCGCCTACGTTAATCTGGGCATCGGCATTCCGACTTTGGTCTCCAGCTTCGTCCCCGAAGGTAGGACGGTCTTTTACCATTCCGAGAGCGGCATATTGAACTGCGGACCCATCGCCGAGGAGGGTGAAGAGGACATCGACCTGATTAACGCCGGCGGTCAGTACCTGCAGATAGTCGGCGGCATGTCCTTCTTTGATTCAGCCTCTGCCTTCGCGATGATTCGGGGCGGGCATGTGGACGTGACCGTGCTGGGCTCCCACCAGGTGTCGGCCACCGGCGACCTGGCCAACTGGATGCTGCCCCAGCGGGGCGTGGGCAACGTGGGCGGGGCTATGGACCTGGCCACCGGCGCCAGTGGGGTCATCGTCGCCATGGAACACACCGACCGCTCCGGCCAGCCCAAGATCGTAGAGGAGTGCACCTTCCCCCTGACCGGGAAGGGCTGCGTCTATCTGATAGTCACCGACATCGCGGTCATCGAATGCGACGGCACTGGCCTCACCCTTAAAGAAGTGGCCCCGGGTTGGACACCTGAAGAGGTGCAGCAACTGACCGGGGCCAATCTGACGGTCTCGCCCGACGTTAAAGAGTTCGAGCTTTAATCCTCAGTCCAGATAGAGCAACTGGGCGTCGGTGATGTAGAAACCGGTGTCGAAGATCTCCGCACTCTGTTGGGCCGTGTCGTAGACCAGGACTTTGGACCGGTCCTCACCCTCGTAGAAGGGCTTGATCAGGACGTATCCGCCGTCGGCGTCGATGGTCGAATTAAACCCGGTTATCTCCTTTCCGATGGACGTTATGTCGAACTCGTAGACGGTGAAGTCATACGGGTCCGTCACGCTGGCCGCCAGGAGTTCCACGGAGTAGCCGGTGCGGCCCTCGATGAACCCCACCCAGTAGGCTATTCCGTCTTCGATCACCACGTTTCGCCAGCTATTGCCGTGATAGGTGTTCCAGTCTGTGATCTCAAAGGCCGTGAGATACTGGTCCGCCGGCTGTCCCATCTGATCGACGGTGAAAACCCCGGTGATGGGGTCCGACTCTGAAGGGAGCTTGGCCCCGTAGAGCGTATCTCCACCCGAGACCAGCGCGAAGCCGATGTCCGGCTTGTCCAACTCTGTGGTCTGGTTTCGGTTGGCGTAGGACGACCTTAGGTAGTCGCCGGGCTCGTTGTAAAAGCCCCGGGACATGGACCACTGCTCTTCGCTGGCGGTCTTGAAGTAAACTGGGGCGCATAGCTGGGTGAAGAGTAGGAGTTCAGCACCGTGGCCTCGTCACTGTCAGGCAGGTAGAGAACAACGGCCTTGGCGCTGGATTTCAATTGGATGTCCGCAACACCTGTGTAGGCCCCGCTGCCCGGTTCGGTGACGATGGTCTTCAACGAACTGGAACTTGACCCGCCGTGGACCGCCATGACCAGGGCCAGGGTCTTGCTGGGAATCAGGTCACCGGGTTCCGGTGTCGGTGTGTTGGTCGGCATGCGGGAGACCGTGCTGTCGCCGGTGCTGGGCGTCGGACGGCGGCCGGTGGAAGTCTCGGGAGTGTTGTCCGGGGTCTCTACCGCAGTGGGAGTCTCTCCCGGAACCGGAGTATCATCCTGGTGGGGCAGGGGGCCGTCATCGCTGAACGGTTTGGGTGTGCCCAGGGCTTCCGCAGTGGAATCGGACGGCCCCGGCCCCGGCTCAGTTGGACTGGTTGCCGGAACGGTACAGGCCATGGCCAGTAAAAGAAGGCCGGCCCCCAAGAGGATTTTGGCATTCCAGCGTTTGAAAGTATTACGGTTGCTCTCTTTGCTAAAACGATGCCCTTTGACATGATGCCTCCAAGGGGCCGGTGGGTCCGGAATCCTTCCCTGACAGGAAGGACCGCTATCTATATCTTCGGCCCACAATCATCGTAAATCAATGTCGTCCCGTAAAGCTGTGACCAGGGTCACAGCTCTGATGGAGATTTGGGGATGTTGCTAAAAAACCCCCGTGAGTTTTCCGTGAGGTAATGGGGTACAATACTGGGGTGCAAACCCGTTGAATTTTGGTCGAACAGTTGGATGCCTACCCTGTTTCAGGGGCTCCACCAGGAAAACCAACACTCAACTTTCTAGCGGCCATGCCGAATTGCCAGTCACGGCAGCACGGCGGGGCCGGATAATTAACCTAAAGCCTTATGGTAGAAGTCTTCACGGTTTCCAACGAAGTCATTGACCCGCTACTGGCCAAGGTGGTCACCAAGAACCAGGGGAAAGTCGCCGGTTGGATGAAGGGAGAGCCGGGCGCTTGGGGGTTCTTTGCTGGTCAGGCGGTGAACACCGTCCGCAGTGTTGCCGGGCGCAAACTAGAGAGTGGCGAACGGAGGATCGTCTGGAGCCGCATGTGGTGGTGGCTGGAAGAGGTTAAAGCCAGGATATACTCCCAGCGCTAGCCGTCCGCGTCTCTTCGTGCCAAATGGCCCCGTCCATATATCCACCTCTGTTGTGTTCCGATATATTTGATGCAGATTAGCGTGTCCGTTGCCTGCGGCCCACGCCCCTTCAATGGATAGAATGCCCGATCCGATAGTCAGCGCCGTCAAAGTCTTCAAGACCTATGACACCGGTACCGTAAAGGTTAACGCACTACGGGGCGTCGATCTTTCTGTGGAACGCGGTGAGATGGTCGCCATCATGGGGCCCAGCGGCTGCGGCAAGACCACCATGCTGAACTGCCTTTCCGGCCTGGATGAGATCGACGCCGGTAAGGTGGTGATTGACGGCGTGGTGCTCCATGACCTTCCCGATGACGAGAGAAGCGATTACCGTGCCCGCCGCATGGGATTCGTATTCCAGCTTTATAACCTCCTGCCCGTTCTGTCTGCTGTGGAGAATGTGGAGCTTCCGCTTCTGGTTTCGGGCGTCAGCCCGGCGGACGCCCGCTCCAGGTCCATGGAACTGCTGGACCTGGTCGGACTGACCGAACGGGCCCAACACCTCCCCGGAGAACTCTCCGGCGGCCAGCGGCAGCGGGTGACCATCGCACGGGCCCTGGTGAACCAACCGTCCATCGTCTGGGCCGATGAGCCCACAGGGGACCTGGACAGCGAGACCGCGTCTGAGATCATGGACCTGATGTGCCGCCTCAACGAGGAGAATGGCCAGAGTTTTGTGCTGGTTACCCACGCAGCGGATGTGGGCAACCGGGCCCACCGCATCGTGCGCATGCGGGACGGCAGCATCGTTGACGACGGCAACGGCCAGTCCTCCGGGAAATAACCCCAGAACCTAACCCCCTCCTAGGAGACCGCCAAAACGCGATGGAAGAACTGTTCGGCCTTTCCATGGACGTGGCCATGGTCTTTTTGCTGGCCGTGTTTCTGCCGGTTTTGGCCGTCGTGGCGGTGATGGCCTGGCGCAACCGGGTCATGCTCAAACTCGGCCTGCGGAACATCCCCCGCCGCAAGTCCCAGACCGTGCTCATCGTCGTGGGCATAATGATCAGCACGCTGATCATGGCCGCCGCCTTCGGCACCGGCGACTCCATCAGCTATTCGATCCGCGACAACGCCGTCGGCTCCCTGGGAACCATCGACGAGATCATCGTCTCGGCCAGGGCTTCCGATTCGGATACCATCGGCAGCGCCACCTATTTCCCCTTCCAACGCTATCAGCAGCTCAAGGCCGAATTGGAGGCCCTGAGCGTCTCCGAGAGCATCGACGGTCTGGCTCCCAGCATCGGAGAGCCGGTGCCCACCGTGAACAACCGCACATCCCTGAGCGAGGGCCAGATGCGGGTGGTGGGAGTGGACCCGGATACCCTGGACGGCTTTGGCCGGTTCCACCTGCTAAGTGGTGAGGAAGTAAGGCTCGACACGCTGGGTCCCAACGACGCCCTGATAAATGAGGAAGCGGCAAATGAACTGGACGCCGTGGCAGGGGACGAGTTGGTTTCCTTTGTCGCCGGCTCAAGCGTGAACTTCCGTGTTCAAGGAGTGGTGGACAGCGGCGGTCTGGCCGGCCGTGACTCAACCCTGTTGGTGCGTCTGGACCGGGCCCAGCAGATGTTTGGACGCCAAGGCCAGGTCAATTCAATGGCGGTGTCCAACCTGGGCGGAGTGATCGACGGCGCCCAACGAAGCGACGAAGTAACCGACGCGTTGCGGGTATTATTCACCGACCGGACCGTTGCCGGTGACCTGAAGGACTTGCTCCACCGCAACGATGTCATCGATGAGCTGGCGTCTCCGCGCCTCACGGTGGGCGAACAGATGTCGGCGGACCTGTCGACGTTGACCGATGGTCTGAGCGAAAGCCGCCTGACCGACAGGTTCATCGGCGCGTTGGCGGACGAGGACGTTCAAGAGGAGGTCTTAGACGCCCTGGCCCGCTTGGAATTGTCCGAGGTGGAGCGCCAGGCGAGTACCCTTTTCGCCGGGCTAGCCGAGTTCCGCGTGGTTGACATAAAAAAGCAGGCGCTGGAGGCAGCCGACCGGGTAGGTTCAGGCGTCACCAGCATCTTCATCGTCATGGGCCTCTTTTCCATCATGGTCGGGGTGTTGCTGATATTCCTGATCTTCGTGATGTTGGCGGCGGCCAGACGCTCGGAGATGGGCATGGCCCGGGCTGTGGGGGCCAAACGCCGCCACTTGGTGCAGATGTTCCTCTTTGAGGGCACTGCCTACTCCCTGATGTCTGGCGCCATCGGTGTGGTCTTGGGGCTGGGCGCCAGCGCCATCATCGTCTACGTGGCCAACCGTATCCTCCAGGGCGGCGGTTCGGGAGCGCCGGAGAATTTCGTCATGGTGGCCCATTTCGAGATACGGAGCGCCATCGTCGCCTACTGCCTGGGCATGGTGATCACCTTGGGCACCGTTGGAGTGTCGGCCTACCAGGTCAGCCAGCTGAACATCGTATCCGCGGTCCGGGGCCTGCCGACGCCGGTCCGTTTGTCTGAGACGCCCTTCCGGTACGTCCTCTTCGGCCCCCTTCGGGCTTTTGTCCGCCCTGCCCTCATCGCAGCGAGAGGCCTTCGTGCTCTGGTATCGCTGGAACTTGGCCGGGGATTGGGTTTGCTCTTGCAGGCCTTTTGGACGGGAATCACGTCACCGGCCAGGTCCTTTTGGGCGGTGCTGAAAGTCCTGTGGATACCCATGACTCACGGCTGGCTGACGGTGGTGGTCGGGGTTCTGCTCACCTGGTTGGGCACCTCCGGTGATAATGCCGCTTCCATGCGTATCGGGATCACCCTGGTGATCATAGGGGTTGGGCTCACCATCAAGACCCTTTCCCGGCGCACCGGTCTAAGGCCCGATGTGGGAGACCGAATCGCCTACACCTTCATGGGCATTGTGTCCCTGGTCTTTTGGATCATTCCATTCGACACGCTGCGTTCAATCTTCGGCGAATTGGAGGGCGGGATCGAGATGTTCTTCATCTCCGGTGTGGCGATGGTGGCGGCGGCGGTTTGGACAGTTATGTACAACGCCGACCTGCTCCTCAAAGTACTCAATTATTTCACCAGTCCCTTTGGCCGCCTGCGTCCGGTGCTGGTAACTGCCGTGGCCTATCCCATGGCGGCCAAGTTCCGGACCGGCCTGACCCTGGCCATGTTCGCCCTGGTCATCTTCACCCTGATAGTAATGTCCATCCTTACCGAGGCCTTCTCCGCCGCGGTGGGCGACTCTGAAAATGTCGTCGGCGGCTGGGACATCCAGGCCACTGTCAACATGAACACGCCCATCGACGATATCCGCCAGGCCATCGATGAACAACCGGACCTGGACAACCGGGATATCTCGGCGATTGGCGGGTACACCTTCATACCCGTGGAAGCCCGCCAGGTGGGGGCCGAAGAACAGCGCTGGGAGTTCTACTCCGTCAGGGCCGCCGACGACCAGTTCCTGGAGGAGACCGGCGCTGGACTGAAGATCATCGCCGATGGCTATGGCGACACTCCGGAAGAGGTATGGGCTCACCTGCGCCAGGACCCGCTGTTGGTGGTGGTCGATTCCCTGGCGGTGCCCTCCAGAGAGGGTTTCACCAACGACGAGATATCCTTTGAGCTGGAGGGCTTATTCTACCAAGATGACGAGATGGAGCCCATCGACATCGAGGTCCGGGAGCCCTCAACCGGCCAGGTGATCCCTTTGAAGGTCATCGCCGTCATGGACCGGTCGAGCGACGCCTTTGGCGAACTGGGGATGGGAATGATCGCTTCCCGGAGCGGCCTGGACGCCGCCATACCGTCCCGGATACCGACGACCACCTACCGGTTCAAAGTGGCCGATGGCGTGGATGTGCCGACCCTGTCCAAGGGTCTGGAGTCCGCATTCCGTGAAAACGGTATGGAGAGCGACGTGCTCTCCGACCTGGTGGATGAGATAGCCGCCGCCAACCGGGCCTTCAACTACCTGTTCACCACCTTCATGGGCCTGGGCCTGCTGGTGGGTATCGCGGCCCTCGGTGTGGTCAGTCTGCGGGCTGTGGTGGAGCGGAGACAGCAGATAGGAGTGCTGCGGGCCATCGGCTACCGCCGTATGATGGTCCAGCTCAGCTTCCTCACCGAATCATCGTTCGTCGTGTTGATGGGCACAGCCCTGGGCATCGCGTTGGGGACCATGATTTCCTATAACATAGTCAAAGAGATCCAGACGGACATCGAAACGGTCCGTTTTGCCATCCCCTGGGTACAAATAGTCATAATCGTGGCCATCGCCTACTTCTTCTCGCTGGCCACCACGTTCCTGCCCGCGCGGCAGGCGTCCAACATCTACCCCGCCGAGGCGCTACGCTACGAATAGAGGTCAACTGCAATGAGCACCAGCAAAACAACAGGGGGCGGATTCAAGGTCATCGGCACCACCCCCATCCGCCACGACGCCACCGACAAGGTAACCGGCCAGGCCCGCTACGGGGCGGACATCACGATGCCCGGCCTGCTCTACGGCAAGATACTGCGCAGTCCCCACTCCCACGGAGTCATCAAGTCGGTCGATGCCAGCAAGGCTCTGGCGCTGCCTGGCGTCAAAGCCGTCGTGACCTCAGCCGACCTGCCCGAACTGTCGGGGAATCCCAGGGACGTGGCCGAAGGCTCGCCCCTGAACCCCAGGTTCGTCAGCAACAACGTGCTGGCCAGCGGCAAGGTCCTGTACAAGGGACACGCCGTCGCCGGGGTGGCCGCCGACAGTGTTCACGTGGCCGAACAGGCCCTTTCCCTGATTGAGGTCGACTACGAGGTGCTGACCCCGGTGCTGGACGCCAAAGAGGCCATGGAGCCAGGCTCCCCCATCCTCCACGACCGGCTGTTTCGCTCCGAGGGCGAGTTCTTCCGCCCCGGAGGTCTGAAGGACGAGGACGACGACAGCCCGCCCACCAACATCGCCAGCCACTTCGTTTTCCAGCAGGGCGATGTGGAACAGGGATTCAAGGACGCCGATGTGGTGGTCGAAAGAGAATTTCGCACCCGGCCGGTGCACCAGGGCTACATCGAGCCCCACAGCGCCACCGCCCGCTGGGACAAGGACGGCCGGGTGACGGTGTGGGGCAGTTCCCAGGGCCATTTCGCCATCCGCGATTTCGCCGCCATGGTGCTGGGTCTCCCGGTATCCCAAGTCAAAGTGGTCCCAATGGAAGTGGGCGGGGGCTTTGGCGGCAAACTGGTCCCCTATGTGGAGCCGGTGGCGGCTGCCTTGTCCAAAAAGACGGGCCGGCCCGTGAAGATAACCATGACCCGCCAGGAGGTTTTCGAAGGTACCGGCCCCACCGCAGGCGGCTACATCCGGGCCAAGCTTGGCGCCAAGAAGGACGGGCGCATCACCGCCGCCGACGCCCACCTCATCTACGAGTCCGGGGCCTTTCCCGGCGCATTGGTGAACCTGGCATCAATGACCGTTTTCGCGCCCTACGACATCGAGAATGTCCGCTCCGAGGGTTATGACGTCGTGGTCAACAAACCCAAGGTCGCCCCCTACCGCGCGCCCCTGGGGCCACCTGCCGGGTTTGCCGGGGAGACTCTTGTCGACGAATTGGCCGAAAAGCTGTCCATTGACCCCATAGAGTTCCGGTTGAGGAACGCCGCCAAGGAGGGCACCCGGCGGGTGACGGGCATTCCCTACAAGAAGGTTGGCTACGTGGAGTCTCTGAACGCGGCCAAGGCACACCCCCATTACAGCGCACCCCTGGGCGGGCCCAACCGGGGGAGGGGCATCGCCACCGCGGTCTGCAACAACATCACAGGCCCGGCAGCCGCCGTCGTCACCCTGCACCAGGACGGCAGTGTCAATCTGGTGGAGGGGTCAGCCGACCTGGCTGGCAGCCGCACCGCCGCCGCCATGCACGTGGCGGAAGTATTGGGCATCCGGCCCGAGGACGTACACCCCTCGGTGGCCGATACCGACTCCATCGGCTACACCGCCATCAGCGCCGGCAGCAGCGCCGTCTACAAGACCGGCTGGGCGTCCTTCGAGGCCGCCCGTGACCTCCAGCGCCAACTGGCCGGCCGGGCCGCCCTGATCTGGGACGTGTCCGTTGATGATGTGGAGACCGCCGACGGCGTATTCACCCACAGGTCGGACCCGGAGCTGAGGCTTACGCTCAAGGAACTGGCCGCGCGGCAGAACACCACTGGCGGGCCGCTGTTGGGCCGGGCCGGCGGGGCCTGGGGTGGCGAAAGCCCCGGATTTGCAGTGCATATCGTGGATGTTGAGGTGGACCCGGAGACGGGGAAGACCGACGTCCTCAGATACACCGCAATTCAGGACCCCGGCACCGCGGTCCACCCCTCCTACGTGGAGGGACAGATACAGGGCGGGGCGGTCCAGGGCATCGGCTGGGCTTTGAACGAGGAATACGTCACCGACGAGAAGGGCGTGATGCAGAATGCCAGTTGGCTGGACTACCGCATGCCCATCGCCAAGGACCTGCCCATGATCGACACCCAGATCGTGGAGGTCCCCAACCCGGACCATCCCACAGGGGTACGGGGCGTGGGCGAGGTGTCCATCATCCCGCCAGTGCCGGCCATAGCCAATGCCATCAACCAGGCCCTGGGAATACGCATGGGCGAGGTCCCCATGTCTCCCGCGGCGCTCTTGGAGGCCATCTGGGAGAATGACTCGGCCTGATTAGGGGGTGAGGATAACCTTGCCCCGGGCTCCCCGGCTGGCCAGGTGTTCATGGGCCTTGGCCACGTCGGACAACGGGAGTATCCGGTCGACGATTAGCTTGGCTTTGCCTTGTTCGATCAGGGGGAACAGTTCGGCCATCGCGCCCTTGTGGTCCAGGGAACCCACCGGAGAACGGCCGATGCTGAAGCCGATGATGGACCGGTTGGCGGTGGTGAAGTCCGACGCCGGTATGTTGGCCGGGGTCTGGGACGCGTTGCCGTAGCTGACCAGCCGCCCGTAGGATGCCACGCAGCGCACGCTCTTCTCCAGGGTCTCACCGCCCACGCATTCGGCCACCAACTCCACGCCGTTTCCGCCCGTCTCCTCGTTGACCACCTCTTCAAAGTCCGTCTCGGTGTAGTTGATGGTGATGTCCGCGCCCAACGACTTGCACAGGTCCAGCTTGTCCTGGGTGGACGCGGTTGCGATGACCTTGGCGCCCCACGCCTTGGCCAGTTGAATGAGCACCGTGCCGACGCCCGAGGCCCCGGCCTGCACCAGCACCGTGTCGCCGGACTGCATGTTTCCCCGGCTTTTCAGGATGTGGTAGGAGGTCAAGAAGACGATGGGCATGCCGCCGGCAACCACCGGGTCCAGGGAGTCGGGGTAGGGAAAGACCAGGTTGCCGTTTATGGCCACGTATTCGGCCTGACCGCCGGGTCCCATGCCCATGACCTTCTGGCCAACCGATATTCCGGTAACGTCGGAACCGACCTCCATGACCGTGCCCGCCGCCTCCAGTCCCATGGAAGAGGGTAGGCCGGGACCGGGGTAGTTGCCGCCCCGGCGCAGTATGTCTGCGTAGTTGACACCCGCGGAATCGACCTTGATCAGCACGTGGTGGGGTCTGGGCGTTGGCTCGGGCACGTCCTCGACTTTCAGGACATCGACGCCGCCAAATTCGTTCAAACGGACCGCTTTCATGGGGACACTCCCTGGTGTGAGTAGTAGTTTCTGACCTAGTTGAAGCCCCGGAACTGGGCGGACTTGAGGACATCCTCATTGATCATGGAAATCGGTTCCCCGCTGCTGAAAGCCCGGACGTTCTCGATGACCCCGGAATAAAAGGCCTCGTACCCAACATCTGTCACGTAACCCAGGTGGGGGCAGATGAGGGTGTTGGGGGTCTTGAACAGCGGGTGGTCCAGGGGCAGGGGTTCGATGTCGAAGGTGTCCAGCGCCGCCCCGGCGATGGTCTTGCGCTCCAGTACGTCTATGAGGGCCTTTTCGTCGACGATGGGGCCCCGGGAGATGTTTATCAGGTAGGACGTGGGCTTCATGAGCGAGAGTTCGTGGGCGCCCACCAGACCCCGGGAACGGTCGCTGAGCACCAGGTGCACGGAGACAATGTCCGCCTCTTTGAAGAGGGCGTTTTTGTCCACCAGGGTGGCCCCGCATTCCCTGGCCCGCTCGGCGGTCATGTTCTGGCTCCAGGCGATGATGTTCATATCGAAGGCCGCGCCGACCCTGGCCACCAGGGAGCCGATGTGTCCCAATCCGAGCAGCCCCAGCGTCTTTCCCTTGAGCCCGATGCCCACGGTGGTGCCCCAAGTACCCTGGCGGGAACGGGCGTCCTCTTCATGGATATGACGCAGCAGGGAGAGGATGAGTCCCCAGGTTAGTTCGGTGGGTCCCTCGCCGGCGCCGCTGGTGCCGCAGACGGCGATGCCCAGTTCGGTGGCCGCTGGTATGTCGAAGGACGCGTTGCGCCGTCCCGTGGTGATCAACAAACGCAGCTTGGGCAACCTGGAGAGCACCGACCGGGGGAAGGGAGTGCGCTCCCGCATGCCCATGACCAGGTCAAAGTCCTTGAGGCGTTCCACCAGCTTATCTTCGTCGGCGATGTGGTCCTGGAAGAACTGGACTTCTGTGCCTGCGGGCAATTGGGACCAGTCGGCCAGGTCCTTGGCCGTACCCTGGTAATCGTCCAATATCGCGAGTTTCAATCGGTCCTCTCCATCTGACGGGTATTTGCGAAGGCGGTTATTTGCCCAAGCGGTTATTTGAATGCGGGCATGACCTTGTCGGTCAGGATCCGCAGACTGCGCAGTACCCGTTCTTCGGGTATTAGGCCGCCGGCGTTCAATTCGGCCACCACGCTATTCAACGACAGTTCCTCTTTCAATTGGGTGAACCTGTCGATGAGGCTTTTGGCGGTGCCGAAGGCGATCTTGGTCTTCAACATCTCTTCATAACTGAGACCAGCCAACCTCTCGGCCATTCCGTCCCGCAGTTCGGTGGCGGCGATTCCCGCCTTGCCTGCCTGCTCGCGGTAGAGGTTGCCCATGCGGCCGAAGTAGCCGCTGATGCTCTCAAAGGGTTCGTCCATGGCCCCTTGTTCGGTCTCACCCACGTAGACCGGTATGCGCAGGGAAACGTCGCCCTCGCCGGGATGACCGGCCTCCTGCCAGCACTTCCGGTACTCTTCGATGTTCTGCTGCAGCTCCGGGATGTCCATGCCCCGCAGGCCAACGAATATGGGGTGTCCGGCCTTGCCCAGGCGGGTGAAGGTCTCGGCCGAGTTGGCGGCGATGCGCAGCGGCGGGTGGGGCTGCTGGTAGGGGGTGGGTGAAACCGTGGCCTTGTCCACGGAGTAGAACTCGCCCTGATAGGAGAACTCCTCGCCCTTCCAGGACTTCAAGATTATCTCCAAAGACTCGGCGAACCTGGCCTGGCTTTCGTTGTAGGGGAATCCCAGCACGTCGTAGGAACGGGCGAAGCCGCTGCGGCCGATGCCGAACTCGAACCGGCCCTCGCTGATGTGGTCCACGGTGGCGGCCTCTTCGGCGATGCGTAGCGGGTTGCTCAGGGGCAGTACGTACACCGCCATGCCCACGCGCAGGCGCTTGGTCCTGGTGGCGATGGATGTGGCCACCACGATGGGAGAGGAGAGCACCGAGCGTACCGGGTTGAAGTGCAGTTCGGCCAGCCAGACGCCGTCCAGGCCCATTTCCTCGGCCGCGTCCACCATGCGGAAGCCCTCTTGGAATGCCTGGGCCTCGGTGCGGCCGGCCCGACTGCCAAACTCCATGAATGCGCCAAATTCCATGTGTGGTTCCCCTTCTCCCTTGTTTCTTGCGCCTGTGAAAAAGCAGGTTCAAAAGTACTTCATGGGAGGCCAAGGGTCAAGAAAAGGTGCCGGGCGTACCGCCTTGACCAGCCTAGCCGGGCGGACTACCCTTAGCGTCACTCTCCCGGCAGGAGAACGTCACACACCAGTAAGGCAGAAACAAGAAAGGGGCCAGCCATGGAAACCAGCCAGTACGACATAGCTATCATTGGAGGCGGGATTTTAGGCCTGTCCACCGCCATGCAGTTGGCGGAAAAGGCGCCCCAGTGGAAGGTGGGGGTCCTGGAGAAAGAGGAAGAGCTGGCCACCCACCAGACGGGGCACAACAGCGGGGTGTTGCACTCGGGCATCTACTACCGCCCCGGCTCCCACAAGGCCCAGTTCTGCGTGGCCGGCCTGAACAACCTGGTAAAGTTCTGCGACGAGAACGAGATCGAATACCAGCGGTGCGGGAAAGTCATCGTGGCCACCCACGAGTCCGAACTGGGCCGTTTGCAGGACCTCTACGATCGGGGGACGGCCAACGGCGTGCCGGACCTGGAGGTGGTGGGCCCCGAGCGCTTGAAGGAGATCGAGCCCTACGTCAGTGGCGTCAAGGCCCTGTGGGCGCCCCACACCGGCATCGTCGACTTCGCCAAGGTCGCCGGCGTCTACGCCAACAAATTCCAGCAGGCGGGCGGCGATATCTTCACCGGCGCACCGGTGCACAAGATAACCCGTTCTCCCGGCAGCGTCTCACTGGAAACCGTCAAGGGCACCCTCCAGGCCAAGAACCTGATCAACTGTGCCGGTCTCTACGCCGACAAAGTGGCCACCATGAGCGGCGAGAAGGTGGGTGTGCGTATCATCCCCTTCCGGGGCGAGTACTACACCTTGAAACCCGAAAGCCACCACCTGGTAAATGGGCTGATCTATCCGGTGCCCGACCCCCGCTTCCCCTTCCTGGGCGTCCACTACACTCGCAACATCCACGGCCACGTTGAGGCCGGCCCCAACGCGGTGCTGGCCCTGCGAAGGGAGGGCTACCGCAAGCGGGACTTCAGCCTGTCTGAGAGTTTGGGTTCATTGGCCTACCCCGGATTTTGGAAGATGAGCGCCAAGTTCTGGAAGATAGGCATGGGTGAGATCTACCGTTCCTACAGCAAGGGGGTGTTCCTGAAAGACCTGCAGCGTCTGCTGCCGGAGATCCAGAACTCGGACCTGGCCAGCGGCGGGTCCGGGGTGCGCGCCCAGGCCGTGGCCAGCGACGGCACGCTGCTGGACGATTTCAGCATCATCGAAGGTCAGGGCTCGATCCACGTATTGAACGCCCCATCGCCCGGGGCCACCTCTTCCTACGCCATCGGCGAACACATCGCCGGTCTGGCGGTCAACAACTTCGGCGCATAATCGCTACATTCCAGCCTGACTGCGGGGACCAAAGCCGCCGTAGCTGGGTGTACATAATGTTGCTGGGGTTGGTTACCCATGGGTATAATCCTGCCACTTAAACGCATGGACCCGTGCGTATTTGAGTCTTTGGAAAGGTAACAGGGGGCGGCACTAACCCTGCCGGGGAGTGCATGTCCCGGCTAAGGAGGCGGGCCAGCGTTGCTGCTTGAGACTGAGCAGACCTTGGAGCTGGGGGCGTACAAAGCGACACAGGACTCGGTGGACGAGTACCTGCGCTCAACTTCCGACGCGCTGCCCATCTACGGTCAGGCCGGTCTGGCGCCTCCCCTTTATTCAGTGGCCTCCGCCCTGGGTATGCTGCTGCGCAAACTGGCACTCCCTCCTGGCGCCATCCACAGCCTGCAGGAAGTTGAGACCCACTCCCCCGTTGCCATCGGCAGCGATGTCGCCGTTAGTGCCTATCTGGAAAAGCCCCGCCGCCGCGGCGGTCTGGAGTTCATCACCTCCGTCTGCACTGTAACCTCTGGCAGCACAAAGTCACTCACTTCCAAGAGCACCGTTCTGGTGCCCAGTGAGACTCCCCGGGAAGGTGCGGCCAGAGAGGAAAGCGCGGCGGAGAGCGCGGTTGAAAGCGGGCTGACTCCGGTAGCCAAGGCGATAACCCAAGAGCAATTGAATGCTTATGCAGTGGCGTCGGGGGACGACAACCCGTTGCACCTTGACGCCGAGTTCGCGNCCAAGACCCAATTTGGTGGAATAATCGCCCACGGTATGTTGACCCTGGCCTTTATCTCGGAGATGATGGCTCACGCCCACGGCCGTGCGTGGTTGNAATCGGGCGCGCTCCGTGTCNGGTTCAAGGGGGCCGCCTACGTTGGTGACCGGGTGCAGNCCTGGGGGAACCTGNCCAAGGAACAGGACTNCGCCAAGACCTATTCGGTGGGNGTTAAGAACAGCACCAGCGGTCAGGACCTGATAACTGGCACAGCCAGTTTGAACATAGAATAGANACATAACCTTTGGCGAATGGCCGTGCCGCCGAATTTGGGTGCGCCGGTCAGACGGAGAAGGAACACCATGCAAGATGCGGCAAACAACGGGAAGNGACCGGTGAGGATCGCCCTGGATGCCATGGGCGGGGACCATGGCCCCGCCGAGACGGTAAAGGGGGCGGTACTGGCCGCCAAGTCCGCCAACGTGGAAATGATACTGGTGGGTGACCAGGGACCCGTGGAACAGGAACTGGCCAACAACGACGTCTCAGCCCTGGCCATCAGCGTTGTGCCGTCCGAAGGCAAAGTGGGCGACGACGAACACCCCATCCAAGCGCTCAGGACCAAACCCAAGAACTCGGTCATGGTTGCCACCCAGTTGGTCAAGGCCGGCGGGGCGGACGCCGTGGTTTCCCTGGGTTCCACCGGTGCGGCCATGGCCAGCGCCGTGCTCACCTTGGGCCTAATGAAAGGTCTGGACCGCCCCTGCATCGGCGGTCCGTTCCTGGGCTTCGCTCCCAACACGGTCCTGGTGGACATCGGCAGCAACCTGGACTGCCGGCCGGGCCTGCTCCTCAACTTCGCCTCCCTGGGCGTCACCTTCGCCCGTACCTATATGGGCATCGAGAACCCCCGGGTCGCCCTGCTCAGCGTCGGCGAGGAGTCGGCCAAGGGCAACAAACAGGTGCAGGAGAGCTACCAGCTATTTGAGGACAGCCACCTGAACTTCGTCGGTAACGTCGAGGGAATGGACTTCTTCACCAACAAGGCAGAGGTCATAATCTGCGACGGGTTCGTGGGCAACATCCTCATCAAATTCACCGAGGGTATGGGCGCCGCCTTCGCCGGGTTCGCCAAGAAGCAACTGTCCTCTGCTCTGGACGAGGCCACCCTGGGTAAGTTCGCCGGTGAGATGCTCAAGTTGACCAACCGCACCCGCACCAACGGGGGGCCGCTCTTCGGTATCAACGGCTCGGTTATTCTGGGACACGGTTCCTCGGGAGCCGATGAGATCGTGGCCGCCATCACCACCGCCGCCCGATACGTGGAGTTGGGTTTGGCCGACATCATGCGGGAGGACCTGGAGAAGATCACCCAGGCGGCCGAGGCGGATTCGGCCGGCACCGGCGCGGGCCGGTGATTAGATGAGCGGAATCGATCTCAGCGGCAAGATTGCGCTGGTCACCGGGGCCTCCCGGGGAATCGGCGCCGTGGTCGCCTGCCGTCTGGCCGAGGCTGGGGCGAAGGTCGGAGTCAACTACCACGCCAGCGCCGATGCCGCCAAGATGGTTGTCAGTTCCATCACCGATTCCGGTGGCGAGGCCTTTTTGGTGGGTGGCGACGTTTCCCAGGAGGAAGCGGCGGAGTCCGCCATCAAACAGACCGTCGAGCACTGGGGCAATATCGACATATTGGTCAACAACGCGGGCATCAACAAGGACCGGTTGTTGATGCGCATGACACCCGATGACTTCGACAGCGTGATGGACGTCAACCTGCGCGGCGCCTTCCTCTGCTGCAAGTACGTTATCCCCCACCTGATCAAACAGCGCTCGGGCCGCGTTATAAACATGTCCTCGGTGGTGGGCCTGTCGGGCAACCCCGGCCAGGCCAACTACGCCGCCGCCAAAGCGGGCCTGATCGGTCTGACCAAGGCGGTCGCACGGGAGGTAGCCTCCCGGAACGTGACCGTGAACGCCCTGGCCCCCGGCTACATCACCACCGGCATGGTGGACGAACTCACCGAAGACACCCAGGCCAAGATCCTGGCCAACATCCCCATGGGCCGCTTCGGCACCCCCGAGGACGTGGCGGAGTCGGTGGTCTTCCTCTGCAGCGACGGCGCCAGCTACATCACCGGACAGGTCCTCACCATCGACGGCGGTATGATCGCCTAGCAGCCCCATTTCCCCTGGTGTTCTTCTTTCGTCTCCGTCGCGCGGCCCATGTATAATGCCGCCACACCTATTTTTGCCCACCGGAGGCCACCATGCGCGCCACCACCAAGTTCCGCCAACTGCTCAACCAACCGGGGATAATCCAGGCCCCCGGCGCCTACGACTGCCTGACCGCCAAGATAATCGAGGGCGCGGGATTCCCGGCGGTGTACATGACCGGGGCCGGAACCTCGGTGGCCCAACTGGGCTATCCCGACCTGGCCCTGGCCACCATGACCGAGATGGTGGATAACGCGGCCTCTCTCACCGAAGTTTTGGACGTGCCCCTCATCGCCGACGCCGACACCGGCTACGGCGGTGTGTTGAACGTGCGCCGCACGGTGCGCCATTACGAGCGGGCCGGGGTGGCGGCCATCCACATCGAAGACCAGGAATCTCCCAAGCGCTGCGGCCACCTGGACGACAAGAAGGTCATCTCCACCGATGACATGACCCAGAAGATTCGGGCCGCGGTGGACGCTCGCACCGACGACGACTTCACCATCATCGTGCGCACCGACTCCATCGCCGTAACGGGCTGGGACGACGCCATGCACCGTTGCGAGGAGTACGTGAAGGCCGGGGCCGACGCGCTTTTTGTTGAGGCGCTGCGAACTCCCGAAGAGGTGGAAAAGGCCGCCCAGAACCTGGACGTGCCCCTCCTCTACAACTTCGTCGAAACCGGCAAATCTCCTCTGCTGACGGCCTCGGAACTGGAGAATTTCGGTTTCAAGATAGTCATCTACCCTGCCAGCGCCCTCTTGTCGGTCACCCACGTGGTGGGGCAGGTCATGGCCCAGCTTAAAGCGCGGGGGACCACCTCCCATCTGGTGGAAGACATGGTCAGCTTGGAAGACTGCTTCGAGACCATGGGCCTTTCCTCCATGCTGGCCGAAGACGCCAGGTTCGCCAGTCCGGTCTAGCCCAACTCCTGGTCGCATCGGTATGGCGGGAACTTTTTCTGGTCCACTTGCGTCTTTAGAATAGAGACATGGCGCAGAACAATTCCAACACCGGGCCGGAAGGCGAAGGATTCCTTGAGCGGCTGCCACGGGAAATCTCCCGCTGGGAGAGCGAAGGGCTGATCACCGCTGAGCAGGGGCAGTCCATCCTGGGCAGCTATTCACCCACCGACCTGGCCCCCGCCGCGGTCCGCGTCCAGGGCCGTCTGGTCACCGGCCTCTCCATCATCGGCGCGGTGTTGGTGGGTCTTGGCATCATCCTTTTCTTCGCTGCCAACTGGGACGCCATCGGCCGCTGGCCCAAACTGGGTATCATCCTCGCTGCCATACTCGCCGCCCACGGCCTGGGTTACTACCTGCGCTACCACAAAGACTACGTCCGTCTTGGTTCGGCCATGGTGCTTCTGGCCTGTCTGGTCTACGGGGCCGGCGTCCATCTGGTGGGTCAGGTCTACAACGTAGACGTGAACGCCCCCCGGTTGATGCTCTTCTGGTTCCTGGGCGTGTTTCCCCTGGTCTACATCGTCCGTTCCCAACCCATCCAGTTCTTGGGCCTTGTGCTTTTCTTCCTGGCCGTGGGTTTCCGCCTGCCGGACTGGTTGGACGTTGTTTCCCGGGGTGAAGGCGTCTTGGGGGCTTCGTTATTCTTGATACTCGGTCTGCTGGTGCTGTCTTTGGGCCGGTTGAAAGAGGAGATATCTTCTCTAAAGGCTTACTCGGAGGTCTTCCAACTGGTTGGCCTGATCACTGCCCTCGGCGCGCTTTTCGTGCTCACCTTCAAGGGCCTGTTCGATTCCTTTGAAGACGGCCTCTATATTCAAGGCGAGACCGAACTGGGCTTCCGGGCGCTCATCGCAGCTGCCGGCGCGACGACACTGGGTCTGGTCCTTGCCACCGCCTGGCTCCACCGTGAGAGGGAATCGGAGTTCACCGTCACCGGCATCGAGGGCATCGGAATCGCCATCCTGCTGGCGGCGGCCTACGTGGTTGTAGGAGTGAACACCGGGGGCGAGGTTTTGTACGCCATAATCTTCAACGCCCTGCTCGGCCTGTCGCTGCTGGGTGTCTTGGTTTCCGGTTACCTGCGAGGCAAAGAGGCCTTCGTTAACATCGGCCTGGCCTTCATCGGCATCAACGTCATCGCGCGCTACTTCGAATACAGCTGGGGCCTGCTGGACCGGTCCTTCGTTTTCGTCGCGGCGGGTGTGATACTTCTCCTGGGCGGGTATCTGGTGGAGAAGGGCCGGCAGAAGATGTTGGAGCGCATCCGGCAGACCGGAGGCCAACTGTGAGCCGGGCCATGAAGACCGCGTTCTGGCTGGTGATGGCCGGGCAGGTGATCCTGTTGCTGGTCTGGGTGGGCTACAAGGAGAATACCCTCCGCACCGTGACCGAGGTGTTGCTCCAGACCGTCCCCATCGACCCCCGATCCATACTCCAAGGCGACTACGCCATCTTGGACTACGAGATCGCCGAGCTGCCTCCCTGGGCGGCTGACTCGGAGCGTGGCACGAACATCTATGTCCTGCTTCGAGAGGGTGCGGACGGCGTTTGGGATGCGGGACATTACACCCTGGAGAAACCGGGCTCGGACGTAATCTTCATCAAGGGAAGTGTCAACCAGCGGCACCGGTTGGGGTTCGGTATCGACACGTACTTTATTCCCGAGGGCGCTGGCCATATCATCGAGCGGGCCGAGGATGTGAAAGTGTTGGTGGCATTGAATTCCAACGGAACGGCGGTCATCAAGGATGTTTTGGTGGACGGTCTGCCCTTCGACCCAACGCGCTCTCCCGACCTACCGGTGAAGGAGCCGCCGCCACCCAGAAGGTAGGGGATATTCATGGCAAATGTTGTACTGGTCATAGACATGGTCAAAGGGTTCTTGGAGCCTGGCCACAACCTCTACTGCGGCGACGCGTCCCGGGAGATCATCCCCAGGGTGCATGACCTGCTCTCGCGGGAAAAGGCCGCAGGCTCAGACATCATCTTTGTATCGGACCATCACGACCCCGATGACCTTGAGTTCCAGATCTTCCCGGTCCACTGCGTGAAGGGCACTGAAGAGCCCAACGTCATCGACGAACTGTCCCAGTTCGTCACCACCGAAAACGTCATTCCCAAAAACCGCTACAGCGGCTTCTTCAGGACCGGTCTGGAAGCGAGATTGGCGGCCAACCCCCCGGAGAAGATCATCATCTGCGGCGTCTGCACCGACATCTGCGTGCTGCACACCACCTCTGATGCCCGCAACCGGGACTACCAGGTGGAAGTGCCCGAAGACTGTGTGGCCAGCTTTGACCAAGACGCCCACAACTGGGCGCTCTCCCACTTGAAGAATATCCTCGGGGCATCCGTTACCTAAGCCCGGCATTACAAGGCCAATCTCTACTCGCCGTCCTTGCTATTGCTCAAAAATCACGCGTATCATGGGCCCAACAGGAAGCACTTTCCAGGCGCTAACCGGAGAGGAGGGCAAACATGCTCTACCGCTCGTATAGATATTCCCAGTGGGACGGCACCCAACGGATCTTTGAGCTCGACGCCGATGAGTTGATGGACCGTCTCTCCGACGACATCCTCAACCAAGGCGACGTGATGCAGGCCCTCCGCGACCTCCTCCGCCAGGGCGTCCAGGACCGGGACGGCCAGCAGATGCCCGGCCTGCGGGAGCTCATGGACCAGCTCAAGAACCAGCGCCGCCAGCAACTTCAACAACACAACATGGACTCGGTGGTAGACGATCTGAAAGAGCGCCTGGAAGACATCGTCAACACCGAGCGCCAGGGCATCAAGGACCGCCTGGCGGATGCCCTGGAGCAACTGGAAGCCAACCACGGCGAGGACCGCGCCCAGCAGGAAAGCCTCTACCAACTTCTGCAGCAGCGCGCCGAGCAGCACCAAGAACGCCTGGACAACCTCCCCGAAGGTCTGGGCGCCCAGCTCAAAGAGCTGATGGACTACGACTTCATGGACCCGGAAGCCCAGCAGAAGTTCCAGGAACTGCTGGATATGCTGAAGAGTCAGATGGCCCAGAACATGGGCCAGCAGATGACCGACCAGATCAAGGGCATGTCGGAGGACGACCTGGCCGCCACCCGCGACATGATGCGGGCGCTCAACGAGATGCTGCGGGACAAGATGTCCGGCAACGAACCCGACTTTGAAGGGTTCGTGCAGGAGTTCGGCCAGATGTTCGGGGATAACCCGCCCCAGAGCTTCGACGAACTGATGCAGAACCTGCAGCAGCAACTGGCCCAGATGCAGTCGATGATGGACAGCATGTCGCCCGAGGCCCGGCGCGAAATGGAAGACGCTCTGGCCCAGGCCCTGGACCCTGAGACCCAGCGGGAGATGGCCCAGTTCGCCGCCCTCATGGAGCAGATGATGCCCATGGACGACCTGCGCCGCCAATACCCCTTCTTGGGCGACGACAGTCTGACCATGGACCAGGCCATGGAGATGATGCGCGGCCTCCAGGAACTGGACCAACTGGAACAGTCCCTGCAGAACGCCATGCGCACCGGCGATCTTTCCGACATCGACCCGGAAAAGCTGGCCGAGCTATTGGGCGATGAGGCCCGCCGCACGTACGACGAACTGGAACGCTTGCGGAAACTGCTCCGAGACGCCGGTTACGTGACCAACGACGATAAGATGGACCTGACGGCCCGGGGCATCCGCCGCATCGGCCAAAAGGCCCTGAAAGAGGTCTTCGTCCATCTCAAGAAAGACCGCATGGGCAACCACGCCATGGACGCCCGCGGCGCCAACGGGGACACCCTGGGTGAGACCAAGATCTACGAATTTGGTGACCCATTCCAGGTGGACCTGCAGGCCACGGTGAAGAACGCCGTCATCCGGGGCGGACCCCAGTTGCCGGTGCGTCTCAGTCCTGAGGACTTCGAGGTCTACCGCAACGAGCATATGACCAAGTCGGCCACCGTGCTGCTCCTGGACCAGAGCCGCTCCATGGGCCTGTTCAACAACTGGCAGGCGGCCAAGAAGGTGACCCTGGCCCTGATGGCCCTCATCCGCACCCAGTACCCCAGGGACAGCCTCCATGTGGTGGGGTTCTCAGACTACGCCCGCGAGATCAAAGAGGAGGACCTGGCAAAGTGCAATTGGAACTCCTGGGTCTCGGGGACAAACCTGCACCACGCCTTGATGCTCTCCCGGAAGCTGCTGTCCAGGGAAAAGGGCGGCACCCGGCAGATACTGGTGATCACCGACGGCGAGCCCACCGCCCATCTGGAGGGTGACCGGGCCTTCTTCGCCTATCCGCCCAGTCACCGCACCGAGCTGGAGACGCTGAAGGAAGTCCGCCGCTGCACCCAGGAGGACATCTTGATCAACACCTTCATGCTGGAGAACAACTACCAGTTGGTGAACTTCGTGGACCGGATGACCCGCATCAACAGCGGCCGGGCATTCTATAGCAGCGCCGCCAACCTGGGCGAATACCTGCTGGTCGACTACGTGACCAACCGGAGGAAACGGGTTTCCGCCTAGTTGAAGGATTGGGCTGCTTTCCCCTTTTTTGGGGCCGCAGGCTCTGATAAGATAAGTCCACAATCGAATAACACGAGGGGTCGTGCGGCCGGTCGGTAAAGACCTGGCCACACTTTTAAGACGGTCCAGAGAGGCTGGCAAAGTAGAGCGTCCCGAATCTCCGCAGAGTGCATATAGGTGCTTTCTGTGTGAGTTGTTCGCGCCCTTGCCGCCCGCTGGCAAGGGTTTTTTTGTTGCCCAAATTGCCAGGCAAGTAGAAATATGCAAGAACGCCAGATAATGAACCAAGAGGACGTGCGCCGGGCATTGGCCAGGGTGGCGCATGAGATTCTCGAACGCAACCGGGGCACCGAGGACCTGGTCATTGTCGGCATTCACACCCGGGGCGTGCACCTGGCCCACCGCCTGGCCGCCAACCTGATGGAGTTTGAGGGCGTGGAAGTCCCAGTAGCTTCACTGGACATCAGCTTCTACCGGGACGACCTCAAAGCCCGGGCTCCATCCAAGATGCAGCCCACCGATATCCCCGTGGGGATTCAGGACAAACGCGTGGTGTTGGTGGACGACGTGCTCTACACTGGAAGGACCGTCCGGGCCGCCATGGACGCACTGGTGGATTTCGGCCGGCCCGAGCAGGTCCAACTGGCCATCCTGCTGGACCGGGGACACCGGGAACTGCCCATCCGGGCCGACTACGTAGGTCAGAACCTGCCCACCGCCATCGGAGAACGGGTGCATGTGCGCCTGGTGGAGACCGACGGCGCCGACGAAGTGACCCTGGTCATGGACGATGAGGCCGAAGGCGCTCTGGCCGATTATGAAGAAGACCATGAAGACGAATAGCAGCCAATCCCAATCAGGGAGGACCAGGACGGACTGATATGAGCCTCTCCCGGACCATTGATACCCCAGAGATAGACGGCGCTCTGAACCTGGAGCGGCCGCACAGACGGCATGTCTTGGACCTGGACGATTTCTCCAGGGAAGAGATTCTGGAAACCCTTGAGTCGGCCCGCAGTATGAATGAAGTCCTTGGCCGGGACATCAAAAAAGTACCGGCTTTGAGGGGCAAGGTGGTGGTTACCCTCTTCTATGAGGCCAGCACCCGGACCCGGATCTCCTTCGAGGAAGCGGGCAAGGTGCTCAGCGCCGATGTCATCAACATGTCCGCATCGGGCAGCAGCACGGAAAAGGGCGAGTCTCTGCTCAACACCGGTCTGACCATCCAGGCGATGGGAGTGGACACTATAGTCATACGCCACCCCCATTCAGGGGCCCCATATCTGCTGGCCCAGCACCTGGATAAGGTCAGTGTCATCAACGCCGGAGACGGCCTCCATGCCCACCCGACTCAGGCACTCCTCGACCTGTACACCGTTCAAGACAAACTCAACGAGGAGAGCCAGTCGGAAAACTCCATTGAGGGCCGCAAGATTGTCATCGTCGGGGATGTCCTCCACAGCCGGGTGGCTCGCTCCGATATCTGGGGCTTCGCCAAGATGGGGGCCAGAGTCGTGCTCTCCGGACCCAACACCCTGATGCCACCCGACCTGGCGCGCACCAGCGGAAGACTGGCCCGCTCCCAACTGGCCTCCATGGTTGAGGTGGACACCAACCTCGACCGGGCCATTGAAGGGGCTGATGTGGTGATGGCCCTACGGCTGCAGCAAGAGCGGCAGCACGCCGGGTTCCTCCCCAGCCTGAGAGAGTACATACGCCGCTGGCAGGTTACCGATGAGCGCCTTGCCAGGGCCAAATCGGGCGCAATGGTCATGCACCCAGGACCCATGAACGAGGGTATAGAGATCAGCAACAGCATCGCCCATGGCGGCAGCTCTCTCATCGAGGAGCAGGTGACCAACGGCGTGGCCGTGCGCATGGCCCTGCTCTATAAGCTCACCACCGGCGGGTCCGATTAGCAGACAAGCGGTCAAGGAACGATAGCTCCAATGCGGGAGAGTGTGTGGAAACGGAAAATATCTTAATTCGCCGGGCCAGAGTCATAGACCCCAGCCGTCAGCTTGACCGGGTGGGGGACGTTCTGATAGGCGGCGGCCAGATCATCGCCACCGGCAGGGTGGCCGTGGACCGCATCCCCGACGGCTGCACGATAATCGATGGCAGCGGCCTGGTGGCCGCGCCCGGGTTCATTGACCTGCACTGCCACCTGCGTGAACCGGGTTTCGAGTACAAAGAGACCATCGCCGCTGGTTCCAAAGCCGGAGCCAAAGGGGGGTTCACCACCCTCTGCTGCATGCCCAACACCGACCCGGCCATCGACAACGCCTCGGTGGTGGAATTCATCCACCAGAGGGCCAGAGAAGGGGCGGTGGTGCGTATCCTGCCCATCGGCTGCGTCACCAAAGGCCGCAAGGGCAAGGAACTGGCTGAGATGGAAGAACTGGCCAGCGCCGGCGCCGTTGCCTTCAGTGACGATGGCGACCCGGTCTACGATTCGAATATCATGAAGCTGGCCCTGGCTTACAGCGCGGACCTGGGGCGACCCATAAGTAACCACTGTCAGGAGAAGTCCCTCTCCTGTAACGGCGTGATGGCCGAGGGCCCGGTGGCGACCCATCTAGGTCTGGACGGCATCCCCGCCGCCGCTGAGGAGACCATGATCGCCCGGGACATTTCCCTGGCCGAGGCCACCGGCGGCAGGCTCCACGTGGCCCATCTGAGCACCGCGGGCAGCGTTGCCCTGCTCAGGGAAGCCAAGGAGCGGGGCCTTCCGGTGACATCAGAGGTCTGCCCCCACCATTTGACCATCACAGATAGCTGGGTATTCGGGAACAAAGGCGCTCCGGTGGACGTGGCCGGCGGTATGGCCTATGACACCACCACCAAGGTCTACCCTCCCCTTCGGGCCCAGACGGACGTGGACGCCCTGGTGAGGGGGTTGGCTGACGGGGTTATCGACTGCGTCGCCACCGACCACGCGCCCCACGATGTGATCAGCAAACAGGTGACCTACCAGGACGCGTCCTTCGGCATCAGCGTCCTGGAGACGGCATTGGGCTCTCTGCTGCAACTGGTCCACGGCCGGAAGCTCTCCATGGGCGCCATGGTTGAGAGACTGACCAGCGGCCCGGCCCGGGTGTTGGGAGAGAGTTACGCGGATCTGGCTTCCATGGTGCCGGGCACTCCCGCCGACATAGTCCTCTTCGACCCCAACGCCGAATGGACGGTGGACCCAGCGGAGTTTGAATCCAAGGGCAAGAACACCCCCCTGGCCGGTACGACACTAAAGGGCCGGGTGGCGGCGACCTTCGCATCGGGACAAATGGTCTACCAGGGACCGGAACTGAGGTTTGGAGAACCCCGGCCCAGGTAAATAACCAGGGAATTTACGCTCCTGACCGAATAGTGGGAGCGAGACATTAGGCAAAATCTTAACAACGAACGGGTGCGCTAGATTGCACAAACCAGCCTATCTGGTACTAGAGGACGGCTCGGTCCACGAAGGGATCGGGTTCGGCGCCGAGGCCGACGGCCTTGGCGAGGTGGTGTTCAACACCAGCATGACCGGTTATCAAGAGGTCCTGACCGACCCCTCATATGCCGGCCAAATCGTTACTCTCACCTACCCATTGGTGGGTAACTACGGCATCAATCCCCAGGATTACGAGTCCGCCCGGATTCAGGTGGGCGGTCTGATCGTCAGGGAGCAGTGCGAACTGCCCAGCCACGGCCGCAGCGAGCAGACCCTCCACGAGTTTCTGGCCAGCCAGGGGATCCCTGGCATCAGTGATGTGGACACCAGGGCCATCACCCGTCGTCTGCGATCCCAAGGCGTCATGCTGGGCGTAATCACCACCGGAGACCCCGATGCCGCTCTCAGGCGCCTGCACGACTCACCTGCCTATGGTGACCGCGACTACGTGGCAACCGTGACCACCGCCGAGAACTACGACTGGGAAACAAACGGGGAAGACGACGTTGACTACAAACACGGTATCCTGGTGACGGACTGCGGGCTGAAGTACAACATCCTGCGCCAGTTGCGCCGCAGGGGGTGTCAGGTAACTGTGGTGCCGGCGGCCACTTCAGCCGAGCAGCTGCTGGCTATGAAACCTTCGGGGATCATGTTCTCGCCCGGACCCGGCGACCCGGAACAACTGGACTACGTGGTGGAGAACACCAAGAAGATATTGGGACAGGTCCCGGTGATGGGCATATGCTTGGGGCAGCAGGTCGTCGCCAGGGCTTTGGGGGCGACGACCTTCAAACTAAAATTCGGGCACCGCGGCGGCAACCATCCGGTGAAAGACCTTTCCGACGGCCGCGTTTACATAACCGCCCAGAACCATGGTTATGCTGTCAGTCCCGAGAAATTGCCCTCAGGCTTGGAAGTCTCACATATCAACTTAAATGACCAAACTGTGGAAGGATTGCGCCATAAAGACATGCCCCTCTTTACCATACAATATCATTCAGAGGCTTCACCCGGACCCAAGGACAATGAATATATGTTCGACCAGTTCATAGCGATGGTCGAGGATTTTTGGGGCTGACCGATAACCAGCTCCCTTTTGAGAAGCCGATAAAAACAAAACTTCACAGTGGACAAGGAGAACGCGACTGAGCAAACGGCAATGAACAAATAGGGCGATTGTTTAACAAGCCCAAACTTCAGATTCAACCCTAGCAGGCGCTTATTTTATTGGAGGATTATTAATGTCTTCGTTCGCCATGTTTCTGCTGGAGGGGGGTGTGGATGTGGAGGTGGCGGTGGATTTCGATCGGATTGCCTCTTTTTTGGAAGAGGAGACGTCGAAATATTCTTGTGGTGAGTACATTTATAAAATTCAGGCAGGCAAAGGCACGTTGGGCCAGGAATGGAACCTGGTAATCAACGCCTTTGATCCGGATATGGAGGGGCAACCCCTATACCCCATAGGACGTATGGAAGTACATTCCACGGGGATCGGGGGGACGCACCTGCGGGTGCCACCCCGTATCGAGCAGAACGTCCTGGGTGAGGATGCCGCCGATTGGGACGGCAAACTCTTTGGGTCCTTCGTCTCGCAGTTGTTGAACTCCCTGCACGCCAGGGAATTGATTGACCTGCCGGGCGTTCTTCCGACCGTATAGGCAGGCCAGCAGGCAGGCCGATACAACCAAGTCTGATAGGCAACTGGGCACGGGAATATATAGCCAAAAACCCCGGCCCGGTATAACATCTAGAGGCAATAATCTAAGACCCCAAATGGGGCCGTCGCCGCAGAGCACTGCGGAAAAGGAGACTGAAATACCAGTCAAACCAAATAAGGTGCTCGTAATCGGTTCCGGCCCCATTGTTAT
This sequence comes from Chloroflexota bacterium, assembly GCA_002721995.1. Lineage (GTDB taxonomy): Bacteria > Chloroflexota > Dehalococcoidia > Lucifugimonadales > UBA3495 > UBA9611. Next base: position 73,916 of record PBMF01000007.1, on the reverse strand, counting down.
TGGGCAAGCCGCCGAGTTCGATTACGCAGGCACTCAGGCTTGCAAGTCCCTCCGGGAGGAGGGCGTCACAACAGTCCTGGTCAACTCCAACCCGGCCACCATCATGACCGACCAGGGCATCGCGGACCGTGTATATATCGAGCCGCTCACTGTGGAGGTCCTGGAAAGGATCATCCAACGGGAGCGGCCCGATGGCATTTTGCCCACCCTGGGCGGACAGACGGGCCTGAACATGGCCGTGTCCTTGGCCGATGCCGGGATACTGGAAAAATACGATGTCCGTCTTCTGGGCACTCCCCTGGAGACCATCCGGCGGGCCGAGGACCGGGATTTCTTCCGCAGCTTTCTCCATGAGATAGGCGAACCCGAGCCGGAGAACGTCAGCGTCAACACCATCGAGGAGGCCTGGGAGGCCACCAACCGGATGGGCCTGCCCCTGGTGGTACGCCCGGCCTACACCCTGGGCGGCAGCGGCGGCGGCATCGCCAATACCGAAGAGGAGTTCGATGCCTACGCCAGGTCCGGACTGGCGGCCAGCCCCATCTCCCAGATCCTCTTGGAACGCTCTCTGGTTGGCTGGAAAGAGGTCGAATACGAGGTGATGCGCGACGGCTCCGACAACTGCATCACCATCTGCAACATGGAGAACCTGGACCCCATGGGCGTCCACACGGGCGACAGCATAGTGGTGGCGCCATCCCAGACTCTCAGCGACCACGAATACCAGATGCTGCGTACCGCCAGCCTCAAGATCATCCGGGGGCTGGGCATCGAGGGTGGTTGCAACGTCCAGTTCGCGCTGCAACCCCACCCCAGCATCTCCCAGGCCTTGGGCCAGGAGTGGGAGCCGGCGTCGCCGTACTACGTCATTGAAGTAAACCCCAGGGTCAGCCGCAGTTCTGCCTTGGCCAGCAAGGCAACCGGGTACCCCATCGCCCGCGTGGCCGCCAAGATTGCGGTGGGCCGCAGCCTGGACGAGATTGAGAACGCCGTCACCAAGCAGACCAAGGCCGCCTTTGAGCCGGCCCTGGACTACTGCGTGATCAAGATCCCCCGCTGGCCCTTCGACAAGTTCCCCAACGGCGACCGTCGCACAACCACCCAGATGAAGGCCACCGGCGAGGTGATGGTGATAGACCGTTCCTTTGAGGCGGCCATGCAGAAGGGGGCCCGGTCCCTGGAACTGGGTGGCCGCAACCTGATGTGGGAAGACCCATCGTGGCGCACCGAGGGCGAACTATCGTTGGATGACCTGCCCCTGGGCCCCAATGATGAGCGGCTCTGGGCGCTGATGTCGGCTTTGAGGCAGGGCGCCACGGTCCAGCAGGTGGTGGAGCACACCTACATCGAACCCTGGTTCATCAACGCACTGGAGCGCATCGTCAAGATGGAACGCCGTCTGCTGGGTGAGGAATTGACCCCCAGCCTGCTCCGCTCCGCCAAGAGGATGGGTTTTTCCGACGTCCAGGTGGGCACCCTCGCCGACATGCTTCCTGAACAGGCCCGCAACCTGAGACAACAATGGGGTCTACGGCCGGTCTACAAGACGGTGGACACCTGCGCCGCCGAGTTCGAGGCTGTCACCCCCTACTACTACAGCACCTACGACCAGGAGAACGAGGCCCCGGCCCTTGAGGGCAAGAAGGCCGTGGTCATCGGCAGCGGCCCCATACGCATCGGCCAGGGGATCGAGTTCGACTACTGCAGCGTCCAGGCTTCGTGGGCGCTGTCCGAGGCCGGGGTCCGCAGTATCATGGTGAACTCCAATCCGGAGACGGTGTCCACCGACTTCGACTCCAGCGACCGGCTCTACTTCGAGCCTTTGGACGAGGAGTCGATCAGGGACATTTTGGAAAACGAAGAGGTAGACGATCAGGTGCCGCCGTCTGTGGTCCAGTTCGGCGGACAGACTGCCATCAACCTGTCCCAGTCCCTGGCCGTGGCGGGCATGCCCATATTGGGTTCCACCGCCGAGGCCATAGATATAGCGTCCGATCGGGACAAATTCGATGACTTCTTGAACCGTCTGGGCATCCCCCAACCCCCCGGCGCGGCCGTGACCACGGTTGAGGAAGCGCTCAAGGTGACCCAGAACATCGGGTATCCCGCCGTCGTGCGCCCCAGCTATGTGCTCGGCGGACGGGCCATGGAGATAGTGCAGAACGCCACTGAGCTGATTCACTACCTCACTGCCGCGACCGACATGTCGCCCGACAAGCCGGTGCTTATCGACCGCTACATGGAGGGGAAGGAGTGCGAGGTAGACGCCATCTGCGACGGTGAGCAGGTGCTGATCCCCGGCATCATGGAGCACGTTGAACGGGCGGGAGTCCACAGCGGCGATTCAATGGCCATCTATCCCGGATTGAACCTGAGCCAGCGGGAAGCCGAGACCATAGTCGATTACACGACCAGGATCGGGTTGGCCCTGGGAGTGAAGGGGCTGATGAATGTCCAGTTCGTCATTCACGGCGGTGCGGCCTACCGCAGCCCCAACATGCCCCAGGACGACACTGAACCCACCACGGTTTACATAATCGAGGTCAACCCCCGGGGCAGCCGCACCATACCATTCATCTCCAAGGTTACCGGCGTGCCCGTGGCCAAGCTGGCCACCAGGGTGATGCTGGGGGACACCCTTAAAGACCAGGGGTACGAGGGCGGTCTCTGGCCCATACAGGAACTGGTGGCGGTGAAGGCCCCGGTGTTTTCCATGGCCAAGCTGGTGGGTGTTGACTGGCACCTGGGTCCGGAAATGAAATCTACCGGTGAGGTGATGGGCCTGGACAGAGACTTCCAGCCGGCCCTGACCAAGGCGCTTATGGCCGCCAACCTGAACTTAAAGCCGGGCACGGGGGTGCTGCTCAGCATCGCCGACCAGCACAAGTCGGAAGCGGTTTCTCTGGTGCGGGACCTCAACGCCGCCGGCTGTCTACTCTACGCCACAGAGGGCACGGCCAGCATGATTTCGGCCATGGGCCTGCCGGTGAACATGACCACCAAGAAACTGAGCGAGGGCCACCCCAATGTGGTGGACGTCATTGAAGACGGCAGCGTGAGCGCGGTCATCAACACCATCTCCGGCGCGCCGGAAGTGATGCGGGACGGTTTCTACATCCGCCGGGCGGCGGTGGAAAAGCACATACCCTGCTTCACTTCCATGGACACTGCCAGGGCCGCGGCCGAGAGTCTGTCCTTGGAGCCAGGCCTGTACGAGATAGCCACCACCGGTGAGTACCTGGAAGGCTAAGTCCTACCAGTCCATCTCCGTGCCCAAGCCGGCGGCTTTGGCCGAGTCATAGGCCAACTTGGCGGCGGCCACATCGGCCACTCCCGTTCCCATCATCTTGGCGTAGACTATCTGGCCCGCGTCGTCCCTGCCCTTGATCGCCCCGGACACCACGTGCCGCAGTTCCTGCACCTTGCTCCATTGCACCAGACCCTTTTCCACGGCGCTGCAGATGTCACCAGCTTCCAATCCCGCCTGCTCGGTGGCGTCAACGAATAACTTGTCAGCCTCGGTGATGGTGGCCTCATCGACTTCCCGGGCGCGCCAGGTCGTAGGGCCGGCGCCGATCACGGTGCTGCCCCTCTTCAACCAGGCCCCCTCCACCACCGGCTCCATGGTGGCGGCGATGCAGAGGACTATATCGCAGTCCCGCACTGCTTCTTCATTGGTGGCGGTGGCGGTGACATCCACACCCAGTGAGTCTGACATCCGCCGTGCGAACTCCTCGCGACGGTCCTGGGTCCGACTGAAGGCCTTAACATTCTTGATGCCACGTACCTTTGACACGGCTTCCAGTTGGGTCGGACTCTGCCCGCCGGTCCCGATGATGCCGACGGTGGCGTCACCCGGGTTGGCCAGGTGCTTCACCGCCACGCCCGTGGTGGCCCCGGTGCGCAGTTGGCCCAGCCGGTTGGCCTGAGTGTAGCAAAGCAGCTTGCCGGTGTCGGCGTCGTAGAGACTGACCTGGAAGGAGTAGGCGCCTTTGACCACCGTATAGGTCTTCACACCGAGTAACCCCTGGTGGAAGAGGCCGCCGCCCATCACGGAGAGCATCCCGCCCTCGGCGATGATCTTGCGGCGGGTCATATTGTGGGCTTGGCCGTTGCCGTACTCGCGTTGCATGGACTCGATCGCCCCCAGCATGGCGTCCATATCCACGCATTGGGAGACTTCTTCGTCCTTGAGGAACAGGGTCATATCGGGCTACCTCCACCGTGGGATGGTCTTTGACCGGCGCCTATTCGAAAGGCGCGGCGGTATTCAGCGGAGGCTAGTATACGGGGAACGAAGTGTCCTGGCTATCGGGGCAAGGAGAGGAGAGAGGCTACCGGTAAAATTCCCGGTTCTTCTGGATCCACTCCCGCCACTGGGCAGGGACTGTGAACTCGTCGAAGATGGCGTTCACGGGGCAGGCGGACTCGCAGTAGGAGCAGTCGATGCAGACGGAGGGGTCGATGAAGTACTGGTCTACCTGGTCGGTGGTGGCGATGCAATCAACGGGGCAGACATCAACGCAGGAGGCGTCTTTGACCCCGATACAAGGTTCAGTGATTAAATAAGGCATACCGAAACCTGGCAGAAAACTTGCGGATTAGTGGCCTCATTGTGAGGCACGATACCACATCCTGGCACCCCGATGGGCAGGTACATTTTCAAATTGCCTACTTATTTTGTCAAGGGATAGTGTGTGATATATTATATTGGTTGATTAGTGGTGCTCAGAGGGGATTGAATGGAATTACGGGAACTGATTAGCTTTTATCACGTTGCCAGATTGCGGAGCGTTTCCAAGGCGGCAAAGACCCTGGAACTGGGTCAGCCGACCGTTACGACCCACCTTAGAAAACTGGAAGACGAGTTCGGTATCACCCTCTTCGACCGGATCAAGCGTCCGATTCAACTGACCTCTGAGGGAGTTACGCTCCTGGAATTGGTGACCCCCGTAGTCATTTCCGTGGATGCGCTCAAAACTCAGATGGACTATGCCGAGAGGCGCGGTTCCTTTGTGGTCGGCGCCTATCCCGACCTGGTCACCCATCACCTGCCCATCGGCATTCAGAGGTTCCGGGACGAATACCCCGATGTCCGCATCAGGCTGCTCGCCCGGTCCTACAACCCCCTGATTCAACTGGTCCGGTCTGGCGAGATTGACTTGGCTTTCTGCTCATCTCCGCCGGCTGACGACCCTTCCTTGGAATTCAGAGAACTATTCCGGTACAACACCGTTCTGCTGACCCCTCCCGGGCACGATCTTGTCCGTGCGCATCCCATCCAGCTGGAAGACCTGGCCTCCTGGCCGCTCATACTCACCGCCCCGGAGAGCCTGCTGCGCCAGCGCGTGGAACAGGCCTTCAAGGACCGGGGACTGACCGCCGACGTTGTGCTCGCCCTGGACGACACTGAGTCGATGAAGCGATATGTCGAGATTGGCATGGGTGTGGCCATCGGCAGTGACTTCACTCTGCACCCCGAGGACCACCACCGGTTCGGCGTTGTCAGTCTGGAGCACCTGTTCCCCGGCTCGGTGATCGGCGTCTGTACCCTGAAGGGCAAGTTCGCGGGTCAGGCGGTCCGGAACTTTGTCGATATGATGTCGGGCCAGATGCGCGGCTTCCACTCAGAGATCGAGGCCTGGGAAGAAGAGAGCCGGCTGGACTCGGGTATTGTCGTTGGGTCCAGGGACGACTAACCAGGCCCTAGGCGGACTCCCCGTCTTCCACGACCACTTGCTTTAGCCTCCGGGCCAGTTGCGACCTGGCCAGAAGGACGTACCTGCCACACTCCTGGCAGGTCATGCCGATATCGGCGCCCAGCCTGGTCACCGTCCAAAGCGACCCGCCGCAGGGGTGGGGCTTCTTCATCCGCAGGACGTCGCCAATCTTCAGCTCTACGGCCATCCCTTGCCGTCGGCCTCCAGCACACGGTTGATGTCATCCCGCAGCTTACCCGCTTCCCTGGCCGCTGCTTGGGGAAAATCGTCTCCACCCGAGGCGTAGATGATCCCGCGGGACGAGTTGATAAGCGCCGCCCGCCCCTGGGCATCGCTGCCCAGCCGTACCGCCGCTTTCAGATCGCCACCCTGGGCGCCCACACCGGGAATCAGAAACGGCATTTCCGGGCAGGCAGCACGCACCTCTCGCAACTGCTCGGGGACCGTGGCCCCCACCACCAGGCCCAAATTGCCCTTGGTATCCCACTGGCGGCAGGCCTGGGCCATGTTCCGGTAGAGGGGCATATTCCCGCCGTCGCCCACTATTTCCACGTCTTGGAAGTCGGCGGAACCCGGATTGGAGCCCCGGCACCAAACGAACACACCCTTGGACTCGTCCTCCAGGAACGGTGTTACTGTATCCTGACCGCCCCAGGCATTGATGGTGATGGCGTCGAACCCCCAGACCTCAAACAGCGCCTTGGCGTAGGCCTGGGCCGAAGGGCCGATGTCGCCCCGCTTGGCGTCGCCGATGATCACAGCGTCGGGAGCGGTGGCCCGGATGTGGGCCACGGTTCTTTCCAAGTCCTGCAGGCCAGGCAGACCCATGGCCTCATAGAAGGCCAGGTTGGGTTTGTAGGCGCAGACCAGGGCGGCCGTGGCGTCCACGATGGCCCGGTTGAACTCAAACACGCTGGCAACTGGCATCCGGCTGGGGTCGGGGTCCAGCCCGACACAGACCAGACTTTGGGTCTTCTGCGATGCGCTTGCCAACCGGTCGGTGAAGCCGCTCATTTCTCTCCTGTAATCCACACTTCTGGGGTGCGAAAAGTATACACGACCCCCGCTCTTGCTTCCGCCAGCGGTTGGCCTCGGAAACCGGACGATATTGCTGGGGACAGGTCGGGTTGTTACCATACCCGAACTGCACTTCGGAGGTTGGATTTGGACCTGGGCGCGGACTTGGTCGAGGGCAAATTTCTGGAGCGGGTGAACCGTTTCTTGGCCATGGTCGAGGTTGACGGCCAAGAGGTGGGGGTCCACGTGGCAAACTCCGGCCGTATGAAGGAGCTTTTCATCCCCGGCTGCCGGGTATTCGTGCGACCGGTACTGGGAGACCACCGCAAGACCAAGTTTGACCTGGCGTTGGTGGACATGGGTACCGGACTCGCCTCCGCCGATGCCCGCATGCCCAACGCTCTGGTTACGGAAGGCGTTGCCAACGGACACCTGGCGCAGTTTTCCCAATACCCGGAGATCACCCGCGAGGTCACCTTCGGCGACAGCCGGTTCGACCTGATGCTGGAAGGCCCCAAGGGTAGGTGCTACATCGAGGCCAAGTCCTGCACGCTGGTGGTGAACGGCGTCGGCCTTTTCCCGGATTCGCCCACCATCCGGGGCGCCAAGCACCTGGGCACTCTGGAGTCGGCTTTGGAGGCCGGGCACCGGGCGGCTGTGGTCTTCGTGATCCAGAGGCCCGATGCCACCGCGTTTTCCACCAACGACCCCGCCGATCCCGTGCTAGCTGAGGCTTTCCGGTCGGCCCTGGCCGTGGGCGTTGAGGCGTACGCCTACAACTGCAACGTGACGGAAAAAGTTCTGGAGTTGGGGAACGCCATCCCCATCCTTCCCTACGCGGAATCGGTGGGCAATGGCTAAGGACCCGGCCCTGGCCGCCAGGTTGGTGGACATCTACCAGCGGTTCTACTCGGCCTACGGCCCCCAGCACTGGTGGCCCGGCGACGGACCCTTCGAGGTGATTGCCGGCGCTATTCTCACCCAGTCCGCTGCCTGGACCAACGTGGAAATGGCCCTGGCGGAGATGCGGTCCGCCGGTTGCTGGACGCTGGACGCTGTGCGCCGCATACCCGAGCCGGAGCTGGCCCAGTTGGTGCGCTCCTCGGGTTATTTCAACGCCAAAGCCCGCAAATTGAAGGCCTTCGCGGCCCACGTCTCTGAAAACTACTCTGGCGACTTGGATGCCTTCCTGGCCAAGCCGGCGGCGCCCCTGCGGGAGGAGCTGCTCTCCATCCACGGCATCGGCGAAGAGACCGCCGATGACATAATCGTTTACGCCGCGGGGAAGCCTTCATTCGTAATCGACAGCTATACCCGCAGAATCGTGGACCGGCTGGGTATCTCTCCCAACGGCAGCCGCCCCAAATACGGCGATTACCAGGCCATGTTCCATGACAACCTGCCCCATGAGACGGCCCTGTTCAACGAGTTCCACGCCCTCTGGGACAACCACGCCAAGGAGGCCTGCGCCAAAACGCCCCGCTGCCGGGGCTGCTGCCTTCTGGATATCTGCCCCATCGGCCAGGCCGCAAATTGACGCTCTCCACGCCCACGGTTATCATGCCCCAACGCTCCAGACTCTCTAAATCACCGGAGGCCACCATGCAAGTTGTCCGTATCTACACCGGAGACGACGGCGAGTCCCATTTTGAAGAGATAGACCTGCCCTACGAGGCCGTCTCCAACGCTGAAAGGACCGCGGTGGAAAAAGCCGAGAGCATCCATTTCCGCCGCTACCAGCCGGGGAACTTCATCGATTTCCACCCCGCGCCGCGCCGCCAGTACGTGATCACGGTATCGGGCCAGGCAGAGATCGGTCTGGGCGACGGCACCAAGCGCGTCTTCAACGCCGGTGATGTGCTATTGGCCGACGACCTGACGGGACGGGGTCACACCACCGCCGTCTACGGAGACCAGCCCCGCGTTTCCATAGCCGTGCCGCTGCTGGACTAAAGATTCCGCTGCGGGCCCATTTGGAGAAACAAAATGCCCTTCGCCAAGATAGACGACACCCTGGATATATTCTACGAGGACGACGATTTCACCGACCCGTGGCGCAAGCCCGAGACGGTGGTGCTCCACCACGGCAACTCCAAGAACACCAAGCTCTGGTACGCCTGGGTGCCCCTGCTCTCCCGCCAGTACCGGGTGATACGGCTGGACGCCCGGGGCTTCGGCCGGTCCAGCGTCCCGCCCGAAGGCTACGACTGGTCGCTGAGCAATTTCGGCACCGACCTGCTCAAGCTCCTGGACATGCTGGAACTGGACAAGGTGCACCTCATCGGTGAGACCGTGGGCGGCACCATATCGCTGCAGTTCGCCTACGAACACTCCGAGCGGCTGCACACCCTGACCACCTGCACCTCGCCCTACAAGTTCGTGGGGATAGATACCTACAAGGATTTCTACCAATTGGTCAGCGAAGAGGGTGTCGGGGCCTGGGCCCAGAAGACCGGCGGACGCCGTTTGGAACCGGGCAAGTCCGACCCGGCCCACAACGAATGGTACGTGGAGCAGATGTCCCAGACCTCCCAGCGGGTGGTGCTGGAGACATTGGCCTACCTGGCCACCCAGGACCTGACGGGCATCCTGCCGGAGATAAAGACGCCAACCCTGGTGCTGGCCTCAGAGCAAAACGCCAAGGACAACCCGGAACGCACCACGGTCTTTGCCGAAAAGCTGGGCAACGGCCGCTTGGCAGCCATCCCCGGCACCAGCGGTTACGTGCAGCACTCCGCCCCTGAACAGTGCGTCCTAGCCTGGCGCCAGTTCCTGGGAGAGATCAACGGGTAACAGCAAAGCTGTCCCTTCCCCAGTCCGCGGGGGAAGGGACGGACTCCTAGAACAAAGACCGCGACTGCCCGCCGTCCACGTTCAGGCAGGTCCCCGTGATCAGGTTGGCGTTCTCCGAGGCCAGGAAAGCCACGGTGTCGCCGATGGGCTCGGGCCAGCCGAACTTGCCCGCCGGCAGGTTCCGGTCTATGAAGTCCGCCACCTGCTCCGGGGTGTTGTTCTGCTGGAACCGGTCCCAACTGCTGCCTGGGAAGTCGATGGACCCCGGAGCGACGCAGTTGACCAGCACGTTCTCCTTGGCCAGGTTCAGGGCCAGGTGCTTGGAGAAGGCGATGAGGGCTGCCTTACCCGACATGTAGTCTATGGAACCGCCGTACTCCCGGCCGTAGATGGACGAGATGCTGATGATGCGGCCCCACTTCTGTTCCCGCATGTGGGGCAGCACCAGGGCGATGAGTTCCACAGCGCTCATGAAGTTGAACTCCATGCCCTCCCGGAAGGTCTCTATCCCGGTCTCCATGAAATCCGCCGTTCCCCTGCGGCCGCCGGCGTTATTCACCAGGATGTCGGCCTCTCCCAGGGCCTTGATCGTCTCCTGGTGGAATTTCGCCAGGTCGTCAGGCTTGGTCACGTCGGCCTGGACGGCAATAACCTCATATCCCTTGCCCTTGAACTCGGCCAGAGTCTCGTCCAGGTTCTCCTTACCCCTGGCGCAGATCGCCACCTTGCATCCCTCTCGGGCCAGGGAGTCCGCCGCCTGTTTGCCCAGTCCGTGACTGCCTCCGGTCACCATTGCCACCTTGCCTTGCAGCGACAGGTCCATTGCGCCTCCTACATTTGCAGAGAAATCAGATTCGCGGCCCCGTTTCAGGTCCAATGTAACCGGGGCACAGGGATTATAGATGCAGTTGGCTTTGGTTGCATCACCTGTTTCACGTCACCTGTTTCAAGGGTAAACGGCCGGGGCGGTCGGCTATAATTGGCGCCAAATCGAGGCTGAGTAGGGGGACATATGCAAGCGCTGGAAGGGATCAAGGTACTGGACTTCTGCCGTAACGCGCCCGGCATGTTCTGCACCATGGTGCTGGCGGACCTGGGGGCCGACGTTTTGATGGTCGAGCGGCCAATGGATGAGACCCGCTCCGCCTACGAGAAGCTGGTGGCAGGGATTGACGGTCCGGATGACGAACGCCGCCACGCCGCCTTCAACGCCCTGCAACGGAACAAGCGCAGCATAGCTCTCAACCTCAAGGAGCCCGAGGCCCAGGGGATATTTCACCGGCTGGCCGAGACTGCCGATGTGGTGGTGGAAGGGTTCCGGCCCGGCGTTATGGACCGGCTGGGCGCGGGGTACGAGAAGGTGAAAGCCATCAACCCCCGGGCCGTCTACTGTTCTGTTTCGGGTTACGGACAGGACGGCCCCTACTCCCAGATGGCCGGACATGACATAAATTACATATCCTTCGCGGGGGCCCTGGGTCTGATCGGCCCGGAAGACGGCAAGCCGTCCATACCCCTGAACCTCATCGCCGATTACGCGGGAGGCGGGCTGTGCGGGGCCGTGGGCATTCTCGCCGCCCTCATGGCGCGGGAGAAGACGGGCCGGGGCCAGTACGTGGATATCGCCATGAGCGAAGGCGTCCTCTACATGCTATCCGGCCTGGTCTCCGACGTACTCTCCCGGGGCATCTCGGCACAGCGCGGCGGCAACCGGCTGAACGGCGGTGCGCCCTACTACAACGTCTACCAGACCAAGGACGGCAGGTACTTCTCCATAGCCGCCATCGAGCCCTGGTTCTGGGAGAACCTGTGCCGTGCGCTGGAGCTGGAAGACCTACTGCCCCACCAGGATGCCACCGGGGCCAAGAAGGCCGAAGTCGAAGGCGCCCTTACCCGGGCGTTCCTCACCAAGACCAGGGATGAATGGTTCGAGTTGCTGCAGGACGCCAACATATCCGTGGGCAAGGTCTACTCCCTGGAGGAAGCCCTGGACGACGCTCACGCCCGGGCCCGGGGCATGGTGCTTGAGGTGGAGGCGCCAGGCATCCCAGAGGGCACGGTACGGCAGGTGGCAACCCCGGTCCATCTATCCGAAACACCCGGCGAAATCAGACACCTGGGTTCTGTAACCGGCCAGTCCACCGCGGAGGTACTTGAAGAATTGGGCTTCGATGCGGCGGCGGTCGCCGATTTGAAGCTCCGGCAGGTGGTGCAGTAGCCCCGCGCGCGTGTCGCCAACGGGCGCAAATTCACCATCGCGGCATGCTATACTAGGCCAATCCCAGATTCGGCTTTTTCGCACCTGACCGCGTCCGGTGAATTAGCTGAACAGGAATAACATTACAGGGCTATTATCAAATTTGGATAGCCCGCCTAAATGAGGACGAGTACCAGTAAATGATCAAGCGCTTTTCAGTCCTGTACGTTGGTCAGATTGACCTGGAAAACGTCGGAGCCGACGGCACCAAGCCAGACGACAGGCTCTATACCAACGACCAACTCATCCAGACCTATGACAATGCCATGAAGCTGGCCAAGCAGATGGATGACTCCGGCTTCTACTGCCTGTGGGCCGCCGAGCACCATTTCCAGCGGGAAGGCTACGAGTGCATTCCCAACCTGACCCTCTTGGGCACCCACCTGGCCGCCCACACCAAGAACTTGAAGTTCGGCGCGGCGTTCAACATCGTGNCCATGTGGCATCCTCTGCGCCTGGCTGAGGACTTTGCCCTGGGTGACATCCTCACCGGCGGCAGGCTGATNTTCGGCATCGGCCGCGGATACCAGGCCAGGGAAGTGGAGACCTTCGGCTCTCCCCTCATNGACCAGGACGCCAACCGGGAGCTCTTTGAAGAGCAGGTCGAAATCATACTGAAAGCCTTCAACCAGGACTCATTCAGTCACCACGGCAAGAATTANGACATCCCNCCGGATGTTCCCTACCGGGGCTACCAGTTANAAGACATAACCCTGGTCCCGCGTCCGGTCAACAGGCCGGTTGAGATNTGGCAGCCCATGACCAGCGGCCGCAGCATCGAATTCATAGCCCAGAAGGGTATCAAGGGGATGAGCGCCCTCTGCGGAGAGCAGGTGGTGGACAATTTCTTCGGCGCCTACAAGGACGCCGCGGAAAAGGCTGGCCGCGGAACGATCCTCGGCCAGGATATGTCATTGGGGTTCGGCTTCTATATAGCCGACTCGGAAAAAGAGGCAATCGAAAAAGTGCGCCCCTACCATGACGAACGCTACAAGTGGTTCACGGCCTTCGGCCTGGTCCGCTACGTGGATGAACAGGGCAGGATGTGGGGCACGCCGGGCGCGCCCGCGCGTACGCCCAGCGTGGAAGACGGCGTGCAGCAGAAGGCCTGGATCTGCGGACCGCCCGAGCATATGGTGGAGACCCTCCGGTACTTCGAGGAAAAATACCCCGGCCTGGAGGACGTCTTCCTCCAGTGGCCCGAGGGTATGCCCTGGAGTGAGTTCAGTTCCCAGTTGGACGTCTTCTCCAAAGAGGTTATGCCCCACTTCGGCGGCAACTGAGATAGGCCTTTCCCAAGCAAATCAGACGACCAGGGCCATGCCCCAGTCAAAGGGCATGGCCGGCACAGGAATAACACTTGGCTGACCCCGAACATGTCTCTCTGGTGAAATCTGGGCCCAACGCCATCTCTCGTTGGCGGGAAGCTACCTGGCGCCGGCCCAACACCGAGGTGCCGCGTTTCAGCCTGGGATACCGGCTGGAAGACCGGGGCGCTGGTGAGACGTTCCAGCCCGACTACCTCTACGGCCGGCCTTCACTGGAACTCGCCGGGGCCATGCTGAACGCTGTAAAGCTGCGGGGGGCCGACCTGGCCAACGACAACCTGAGCGGCGCGGACCTGACCCGTTCCGACCTGGTCCAAGCCGACCTTTCCGGGGCCGACCTCCACGGTGCCCATATGTGGCGTTCCAACTTGTCCCGCGCCAAGTTCAACGAGGCCAATCTTGCCGGCGCTACCCTGGGCCGGACGAACCTCTCCAATAGCACCCTCCGCCTGGCCGACCTGCGGGGGGCCGACCTATCCTATGCGAACCTGTCCTCCGCCGACCTGGAGGGCGCCAACCTGTCGGGAGCCGACCTGACCCAGACCGACCTGTCCTGGGCGAACCTGAACGGGGTGGACCTGAGGGGGGCCAAGATCACCGGGACCACCATGGATATGGCAGATCTCACACGGGCCGACCTGCGGGGTGCGGTGATAACCAAGGCCAGTCTCAGCAGCACCAGTCTATTCTTCGCCGTTTCTGGCGGCACCACCTATGCCAACTGTGACCTGACCATGGCCATCGGCCTGGAAGAGGTCCGGCACGGCGGGCCCAGCATGATCTCCCTGGATACCATTTCCCGCTCCCAGGGGCGGGTGCCGGCCAAGTTTCTGGAGGGCGCAGGAGTTGCCCCGGCGCTGATCGCCGCCCAGGACTCTCTGAGAGAGCCGGGGGGCAACCACACCAGGGTGCTGCTGTTGGGGTCTGAGATCGACGGAGAATTCGCCGCCAAGATTCATGCGGACCTGGCCCAGGCACAGGTGCCCAGTTGGGTGGTCGCAGCCGACGATGAAACTGCCCTGCAGGCCGGGGATGTCAGTATGGAGAACGCCGTCTATTACGACCGCCTGGTGCTGGTCTGTACGTCGGGTTCCCTGGAGAGCGCCCACACCAGCCGGTTTTTCGGCACGCTGGCCAACGGGTCGGGATTCGGATTGTCGGAGTCCCTGATATCGGTGGCGGCCCACGACATGTTCTTCGAGCGGGAGGACCGTCTGTGCACCGCCCTGAGGGACAAGACGGTGGTGGATTTCCGGGGTTGGGAAGACGAGGCCCGCTACAGCGAAGCCTTATCAGAACTGGTCAGGGAGATCTCAAGGCCCGTATTCTGAACCCGGACAGGTAACCTACTCCACTGGAGTCCCCTGGGCCAGCATCAGACACGCTTCTCCCCACTGCGCCGGGTTATTCAGGTCCCATTCGTCGTTGGAACCCGCCGCCTGCAGGCGTACGCCCTGGTCGCCGCCGTAGACCAGCAGCACCACTCCTTCCCCCGAGTCCTCGGCCAGCGCCGACATGGCAGCACACGGCCCATCCGAACCCCAGCCGGTCACCCGGCACCACAAGTCTTCTCCCATTGGGTTGGTGGCGTAGACGCGCATCACCTCTATGGGGTCGGATAAAAGGTCAAACATCCGGTGGAGATCCAAGGGGCTGTTTTCTCCCTCGGTAACTTCAACTTCAACCAGCATCACTTCTTGTTCCAGTTGGGAATTTCCCCAATGTTACCACCCACCTCGCCTACCGGGAGAGGCCGTCTCTCCGTATCGCGGGCGTGACCAAACCAGTAAACGCCGGTTGGGTCAGTGGAATCGGGCCAAGTTGACCGTCTGGATGGCCCATATGGGACAGATATTAATCGGCCATTGGGATATACATAACACAGCATGGATGTAATTCGCCTGTAGGACCACGGGAGTAACTATATGCTAGCCACCCCTGAAATGAGCACTTACGATGAGGTAAACCTCTTCTTTGATACAGCCGCGGACCGCCTGGGACTCAATAACGGACTGCGCGAAATGCTGAAGAGGCCCTGGAGGGAACTCCAGGTGCAGATACCCGTCCGCATGGACGACGGACAGGTCAAGGTTTTCTCTGGTTTCAGGGTGCACAACGGCGCCCGCGGACCCTACAAGGGCGGCCTGCGCTACCATTCCGATGCCGACCTGGAAGAAGTCAGAGCCCTGGCTTCCCTTATGACCTGGAAGAACGTCCTGATGGACCTGCCCTACAGCGGCGCCAAGGGAGGCGTCCAGGTAGACCCCTGGCAGCTATCCATGGGTGAACTCAACCGCCCGACCAGGCGCTACACCCAGAACATCATCCACCTGATCGCCCCCAACCGGGACATACCCGCACCGGACATGGGCACCAACGCCCAGACCATGGCCTGGATGATGGACGCCTACGGGCAGGTGAACGGCCATTCCCCCGCCATAGTCACCGGAAAGCCGGTGGAGAAGGGCGGGTCCCTGGGCCGCGAGTCCTCCACCGGACGCGGTGTTTCATACCTGCTGCAAGAAGCCGCCAAGGACATGGATATGGACCTCCAGGGCGCCCGGGTCGTCGTCCAGGGCTTCGGCAACGTCGGTTCCTGGTCGGCCCGTCTCATTCAGCAACTGGGCTGCCGGGTTATAGGAGTCAGCGGAGTTGACGGCGGTGTCTATAACGCCGGCGGACTGGATATCGCCCGGCTGCAGGACTACCAAAAGATGACCGGCGGAGTAACCGGGTTCACTGGCGGTGAGGCCATCTCGAACCGTGAACTGCTGGAACTGGAATGCGAGGTGCTTGTACCGGCGGCCGTGGATAACGTGATCACTACGGACAACGTCGATTACATCAAGGCGCGCCTGGTCCTTGAGGCGGCCAACCACCCCATCACCCCCGAGGTCGACCGAATCCTGAGCGAGGGCGGAGTCACGATTCTTCCCGACATCCTGGTCAATGCCGAGGGAGTGATCGTCTCCTACTTCGAGTGGACCCAGAATATCCAGGAGTTCCACTGGGAAGAGGGTAGGGTCAACGAGAAACTGAGAAAGGTCCTCCTCCGTGCCTATCAGGAGGTGCGGATGCGGGCCATGAACGAGCAGATCACCCACCGTGAGGCCTCCTTTGAGATCGGCGTCCAGCGTGTCGCCCGGTCTGTGGAGCTGCGCGGGTTCCTGTAGGCCCAAAGAACACCTACCCGGTATTCCCCACCGCATCTCCCTCTGAAGGGGAGGTCCAGAGACCCGCCAGGTGCCACTGGCGGGTCTCTCTTCGTGTCGGTGACAGCCCAAGGGCGCACCCGGGTTTGTTGACACTACTTTGGCCCCTCCGTATCATACCCACAAGCCCAGGCCATGCCTGTTCAGGCCCTGGAATTTCTCAGAAAATGAATGTCACCGAGGGGGTGCACCGTGGCTATCGGAGTCAAGAGCTATCGTCCCACCGTATCCGGCGGGACTCATATGGTAACCGCCGGCCATTACCTGGCCACCGCGTCCGGGTACCGGATCCTTGAGCAGGGCGGCAACGCCACCGACGCCGGTGTGGCCGCGGGCATCACCCTGAACGTGGTCCTGCCCCAGTGGACCAACTTCGGCGGCGTGGCGCCCATCATCGTCCACGACGCCCAGAAGAACGAGACCATGTCCATCAGCGGTCTGGGCCGGTGGCCCAAGGCAGCCAATATCGACGACTACCTGGCCAAATTCGGCGGCGACCTGCCCCCTGGAATCCCCCGCACCGTGACTCCCGCGGCGGCCGACGCCTGGCTGACCGCACTCAAACTCTACGGCACCATGACCTTCGAGCAGGTGGTCACCCCGGCCATGGAACTGGCGGAGAACGGTTTTCCCGTGCCTTCCACCCTGGCCGATTTCTTCTCCAAGCAGGCCGGAGACGACCTGACCCACGAGACCGGTTCCAAGCAGGAATGGCCCTCCACCGATGAGATTTTCTACCCCGGAGGCAGGGCCTTCAAGACCGGAGAGACCCTGGTGCAGAAGGACCTGGCCAACAGCTTCAAGCGCCTCATCGAAGTGGAGCGCAAGAACGCCTCCCAGGGCCGCGAAGCCGCCATCCAGGCCGCCCGGGACTTTTTCTACAAGGGCGAGATTGCCGAGGAGATGGTGAAGTTCAACCAGGCCAACGGTGGGCTGCTCACCATGGAAGACCTGGCCGAATTCCACGTCGGTGTGGAACCCCCGGCCCACGGCACCTACAAGGGCATCGACGTTTACACCTGCGGCCCCTGGTGCCAGGGTCCCGTGAGCATCCAGGCGCTGCAGATCCTTGAGGGGTACGACCTAAAAGGCATGGGCCATAACAGCGCCGACTACATCCACCATGTGCTCAGCGCTCTCAGCCTGGCCTTCAGCGACCGCGAGGCCTTCTACGGCGACCCCGACTTTGTGGACGTGCCCATGGAGGGCCTGCTCTCCAAGTCCTTCGCCGAAGAACGCCGGGCCATGATCGACCCCAAGAAGGCCTTCGGCGAGATGCCCGAGGCCGGCGATCCCTGGAAGCATCAGGGAGCCAAGTCGCCCAACGGTAAGCCGGCACGGCCCGAGCCCGTGGGCGGCCCCATGCAAGCCGACACCAGCTACACCGCCGTGGTGGACCGCTGGGGCAACGCCTTCTCCGCCACGCCCAGCGACACCATCGGCTACAACCCCATCGTCACGGGCCTGGGCTTCATCGTCTCCGGACGGGGTTCCCAGTCGTGGCTGGACCACAACCATCCCAGCTCTCTGCAGCCCGGCAAGCGGCCCCGGCTGACCCCCAACCCGGCACTGGCTATGAAGGACGGCAAGGTCATGATGCCCTTCGGCACGCCTGGCGGCGATGTCCAACCCCAGTCGATGGTCCAGTTGTTCTTGAACGTGGCCGAGTTCGGCATGGAGGTACAGGAGGCCATTGAGGCGCCGCGGGTATCCACCTGGGGCTTCCCCAACTCCTTCTGGCCCCACGCCTACCGGCCCGGCTTCGTCGGCGTGGAAGGACGCATCGATCCCGATGTCATTGAGGGCCTGCGCAAACGCGGCCACACGGTGGAGGTCTGGGATGACTTCACCTACCGCATGGGCTGCCTCTGCGCCGTGCATATGGACGGTGAGACCGGCGTCCGCAGCGGCGGTGCCGACCCCCGGCGCGACGGCTACGCCATGGGCCGTTAGGACCCCCAAACAGGCAATGAAAAAAGCCCCGGCAGTCCCTGCCGGGGCTTTTTCGTTTTCTGGCGGACTTTGGTCTCTTCGGGAGGCTACCTCCACTCTAACTCTCCCCCGCAGACGGGGGAGAGAACATCTTCTTTCTGCGAAAGTGAAACGTCCCTTCCCCCGCGCCGGGGGAAGGTTAGGATGGGGGAGACGTTTCGGTGCAAACCAAGCCCAGGCCACCAGCTAACCTACTCCGCCGTCCGCCCCCCATCGATCACCAGTTCAGACCCGGTCACAAAAGAGGACTCGTCCGAAGCAAGGTACAGCGCCCCATAGGCCACGTCCTCGGGCCGCCCCAATCTGCCCAGGGGAGTCCGGTTCATCCGGTCGGTCCGCTGTTCCTCGTCGGCCAGGAACCCCTCGGTCATGGGCGTCTCGATGGTGCCCGGATGGACCGAATTGCAACGGATGCCTTCCGACGCGTACTGGATGGCCGTGGACTTGGTCAGGAGCCGCACCGCTCCCTTGGACGCGTTGTAGGCCGTGGTCCGCCGGTTGCCCACCAGGCCCGCAACTGAGGATATGTTGATGATGGACCCGCCGCCCGCGTTGCGCATGGCCGGTATCACGCTGCGCAGGCCTAGGAAGACGCCCTTGGCGTTAACGTCCATGATCTGTTCCCACTCGTCGGTGGTGGTGTCTTCCACGTTGCTGGCCCGGTAGATGCCGGCGTTGTTCACCAGTATGTCCAGTTTGCCGTAACGGGAGACGGCCTCGTTCACCGCGCTCTCCCAGGCCTTCTCGTCGGCTACGTCCAGGGGCACGAACACGCACTCGCCGCCCGCCTCGTTGATCTCGGCTTCCACCTTGCGCCCCTCTTCGGCCAGCATGTCGCCGATGACAACCTTGGCGCCCTCCTGGGCAAATAGCTTGGCCTCCACCGCGCCCATGCCCCGGGCGCCGCCGCTGATGAGGGCTACCTTGTTCTCCAAACGCATATCCAAACTCCTGGCTAGTTTTTTATTGGGCGGTCCATCCGCCGTCAATGACCAGTTCGCTGCCGGTGACGAAGGACGATTCATCCGACGCCAGGTACAGCACACCGTAGGACACGTCCTCGGGCTGGCCCAGCCTCTCGATGGGGGAACCGGTCTGACGCCGGGCCACGATGGCGGGGTCGGAACGTACAGCGGCGCTCATATCGGTCTCGATGAGGCCGGGGTGCACCGAGTTGCAGCGGATGCCCTCTCCCGCGTACTGGATGGCGGTGGACTTGGTGAAAAGCCGTACCGCGCCCTTAGAAGCGTTGTAGGCCGATGAATAGGGCGCGCCCACCAGCCCGGCCACCGAGGAGATGTTCACGATGGAGCCGCCCCCGGCCTTGCGCATGGCCGGAATGGCGGACTTGGCGCCCAGGAACACGCCCTTGGCGTTGATGTCCATCATCAGGTCCCATTCGTCACTGCTGGTGTCTTCCACCGTGTGATGGAGGAACACCCCGGCGTTGTTGACCAGGATATCCAGTTTTCCGAAACGTGTTACCGCCTCGTCCACCGCCTTCTGCCAGGCATCCTCGTCGGTAACGTCCAGGGGGACGAACACGCACTCGCCGCCCGTTTCGTTGATCTCGGCCTCGATCTTGCGGCCCTCTTCCTCCCTGATGTCGCCGATGACCACCTTGGCGCCCTCCTGGGCGAAGAGCTTGGCTTCCACGGCGCCCATCCCCTTGGCGCCGCCGCTGATGAGGGCTACCTTGTTCTCCAGACGCATCTGTGCTGCCTCCCGGTAATTGCTTGGGCCGATTCTAAAGCCTGTGATGCCGGAGTCAAGGGGCGTGCTGCCCCCAACTTACGTTTGACCGCCCTCCAAGAGTGCCGATAAGATGACAACACCCGCTTATGCAACCGACACAGCCAACCCGTCTGCCGCAGCCCGGATACAAACGCCTCGCCGTCATCGCAGCCATCTTCGCCGTCCTCGTTCTGGTGGCCTGCGGCGGCTCCGGCCAGAAAGCCCGTGACTTCGAGGTTGTCCAGTACGACGGCGACACCTTCCGGTTGTCTGAGGAGACCCGGGGCCACGCCGTGGTGGTGAATTTCTGGTACCCCAGTTGTCCACCCTGCCGCGAGGAGATGCCCGCGTTCCAGGCCGCCTGGGAGGATCTGCGGGACGGGCCCGTTCGCTTTCTCGGCCTCTACGTGCCCCAGGGGTTTGATACAGAGGAGAGCGCCAAGGAGTTCATAGACGAGTTCGGTCTGACGTTCAGTTTCGCCACCGACCGGCTGGGCCGCATCGCCGAGGCCTACGAGTTGGAGGCCTTCCCCAAGACCTATTTCATAGACATGGACGGCGACATCGTGGCCACCCACATCAGCATCCTGGAGAAAGACGAACTCATCCAACAGGTACAGGCTTTGATTGGAGAGACGGGCTAAGACCCATCATGGACGTTACTGACTGGATCTTAACGGCCATCCGTTGGGGCCACGCCCTGGCCGCGGTGGCCTGGGTGGGCGGCGGCATCTTCTACCTGATGGTGCTTCGTCCCGCCATCAGACGCTCCCAGGGTCTGCCGGCGGATACCGGGAAAGCGATCGGGGAGGAGTTCCGGGGTCTGGTCAGCACCGCCATCGCAGTGTTGCTACTCACCGGCGCCATCTTGTCAGTCTCGAGGCTGACTGAGGACGCAATCACCAGTCCCTACGTGGCCGTGTTGGTCGTGAAGATTGCGCTGGCGCTTTACATGTTCTACGTGGTCAGGTTCATGCGCCAAAATATCTATCCTGAAGACCCGGAACTTGCCGCCTCGGGCCTGGCGCGGCTCCGGGAACGGCTCACGGGCACCACGGCGCTGTTGGTGATTGGCGTAGCGGTAATAGGGCTGTCAGACGTTTTGGACGGTCTTCTGGAAGAGGCACTGGTCTCTTAGGTACCTCAAGGAGAATCGGGATGAAAAAAGACTTGATGGACATCCTGGCCTGCCCGGTGTGCAAGGGCGAGCTGGAACTGCGCGTGGCAGAGGAGGACGGGGACAACGTGGTTAACGGGTCGCTGCATTGCGGGACCTGTGATGAGACTTACCCCATCAAGGACTCCATTCCCAACCTGCTGCCGCCGGACCTGAGGCGGGAACTGGCCTAGGGCCACCTTACATAACGCGGCAACCAAAAAAGGCCCCCGAACATTCGGGGGCCTTTACTTTCTGTATTCTGGACTGGTTTAACCCTCGCCGGTCAGCACCCGCACAACCACCGGGGCCAGTTCCTCGGCCCTGGTCCGGAGCGCCTCCCGCGACAGGTTCTCGATGGGATGGGGCGTAAAGATGGTGGGGTAATCTTCGGCCCCCCACATCTTGGCCATGCCCGTGGCCGTCGGCACGAACCGGTCGGTGCAGATGGTGGCCGAGGGGATGCCTGCGTTCTCAACGTGAATTCCGTCGTGCACACTGCACGCACTGCAGGAGCCTCAATCACCTATCGCGATGATCACCGAGTCCACCTGACCGGTCAGCTCCTTCAGGGCTTCGGGGTCGGCGGGACGGGAAGCGCTGGGCTTCCGGTGCCATTTGACGTCGGTGATCTCGTAGCGGTTACGCAGCACCTCGGCCAGCTCTTCCAGGAGCACGTCGGCGTTGCGCTTGCTGTCGTCAATGATCCCCAGCCGGGTGCCTGCCAGGCTGGCCAGCCGGGGGGCGCCGTCGAAGGGGGCCACTATGGGTGCGGTTACCGGGTTTACAAGGACATGTTCGCTCTGGGCCATTTTATTACCTCTTCATGCGCCGAGGGGCGCGCTTGGGTAGTTGGATTAGATTGTCGCAATTCCTGGCGGCAAGAGCAACCGCTTCTCCGTTACTCGTTGCTGTATTCGTAGGGGCAAAACTCCCCGTATCTGCCGCTATAGTCGTAAGACTTACCGTCGATCTCAAAGGTGAAGGTTTCCGCGTTGCACAACTCGGTTACGGTGGCTGTGAACCCTGTGGGTTTGGTCAGCGTCGCCAGTTCGTCTTCCCCGGTGACGGGGTTCTTCATCGGGCCCAATCGGAGGACCATCGTCCCTGAGATGTTCAAATAGCTGTTTACGCCGTCCAGTTTCAGGTCAAAGGGCTTGTAGCTGAACCCCAGGAAAGTTGGGCAGAGGCCGTGGAACACGCTGAACGGCGGCACCTCCTGAAGGATAACCTCCACGGCCTGCCGCTGCTCCGGTGACAGTTTTTCGTCAATCACATCAAAGCCCGTTCCGTTGCCCAGATGGACGGCCTGGGGGAACAACGCGAACTGGCCGAAGGTGGCGCCGTTCAGAGATATACCGTCGTAGTGGCCGCTCTCCACGTGCCAGAAATAGGACCCTTCGCATTTGCCGTAGGACGGCGCAATCTCAAAGTTGCAGGGGCAGCCCCAATCGCAGTTGCACCCTGACAGCAGATGGCCTTTGAGGGTGTACTTCTTCTCGGTGGACATCTCTCTAATCGCGGCCTATCTGACCAGCTTCGTCACCGCTGTGCAGGCCACTTTGGGACCCCAACTGGGGATCACCGAGGACATATTGGACTCTTCACCGCCGGCGAATACCAGCAGAATATCGTCGGGTTCGGGAATCAGAGAAATCATGGTCTCGGCGTCGCCTGCTTCCGGTTCACCCTTCAGCACGCTGGCGCCCTTCAAGTCGGCCACCGAGCGCTGGGCCCTGGAGTGGATGAACTCCTTGGCCTGGGCCTTGGTCCAGTCCTTCCATAGATTGGAATTACCCGCGATGGTCACCACAATCTGGCCCTGGCGCACACCGATGGCGGTGTCGCCCACGGAGCCTGAGGTGGACATGTTGCTGCCCAGGCTGGAGGCCACGTCGGCGATGGCGTGCAAGATGGGCTCAGGGTGCCCCACCGACCGCACCTGGCGGGGCGATTCACCGGCGAAAACTGTGACGGTGCTCTGGGCGGCGGAGAACCCCCGTTCCACGTGCAGCCCGTCCCAGTGGGTCTCGGTGTCCGCCTCGGCGATGCAGTAGGTGTACTTGCCGGGGTGGCCGATGACGCTGCGGTCGAAGACGCCGGGGATGGCGGCGCAGGCGTTCATCAGGATCAGCCGCACGGCCCGGCCGATGGTTGCGTTGGCCCGGTTCCCCGGCCCAAAGAGGTTGTTGCGGGAGTTGATGTTCAGCTCTTTGGTCACCGGCCCGTTGACGATGGACAAGATTGCCGATCCGCCCATGCTGGAAGAAGGCCCAACCAGGTTGAACATGGGGTCCAACATGGCCTCGGTGGCGGTCAGCACCACGGGCATGTATTCGGGCAGACAGCCGGCCATCACGGCGTTGGCGGCGACCTTGCCCACGGTTATCTCGCGGCGGCGTTCGGGAATCTCTCCCACCACCTCGCCGGAGGGGCGGCCGGAGCGTTCGATGAATTCCCCGACCCGTTGTTCGGTGGGTGGGACCACGGGCAGACCGTCGGTCCAACCCAGTTCGTAGCAGCGTTCGATGGCTTCAAGGGCAGAGTCCCATTGGACGGTGGTGGTGTCGCCGTTCTCAGGCAAGGTGATGGCCTCCGGTGTGTGAAGGGGTGAGACGGGTTAGGGAGCGGGGCGGCCCCCCATCCTAACCTTCCCCCCTCATGGGGGGAAGGGATTTTTTGGCTTTGGGCTGACAGCTAGCAGCTACTTGGCTAGGGTGTACTTGGACAGCGAGCGCAGTTCCTTGGGTGGGTTCATGTGGGAACCGCGGATGGTGAATGAGACCTCGGCCACGTACACGGAACCCTGGGAGTCAACGGCGATGCCGTGGGGTGCGATGAACTGTCCGGGGCCTTCACCCTCGTTCTTGTCGCCGAACTGGCTGACCTGGTTGCCCTTCAGGTCGAAGATGGTCACCCGGTGCCCCAGGCCCGGCGCGTCGTCCACGCCGCCCATGCCGTTCAGCTCGCCGACATAGATGTGCTCGCCCCACAGGACCATGGAGTCCGGCCGGTGGATGTTGCTCCACATGGTCTGGAACTTGCCGTCGGTGTCGAAGATCTGGATGCGGTGGGCTTCCCGGTCCACCACGTAGACGTTGGCATTGGAGTCGATGGCGATGTTGTGGGGGCGGATGAACTGGCCGGCGTCGATGCCGGGGCTGCCCCAGGAGAACTTGTACTCGCCCTCGCCGGTGTAGACGTGGATGCGGGAGTTGCCGTAGCCGTCCGAGACGTAGATGTCGCCGTTGCCCGGATGGATGGCGGCGGAGGTGGGCCGGTTGAAGGGCTCGCCGCTCCAGCGGGGTGCGGGGTTGTTCCTTTCGCCGATCTCCAGCAGCTTTTCGCCGGCGGCGCTGAATTTCTGGATGGTGTGGATGCCGTCGTCGGCGCAGAGCAGGGAGTCGTCGTGGGCGATGTAGAGGCCGTGGGTCCGGTCGGCGCTGAACTCACCCTTGCCGAAGGACCGGATGTAGTTGCCGTCGCGGTCCAGCACGATGATGGGTTCCTCGCCGCGGGTGAGGACGAAGACGTTGTCGTTGGAGTCGATGGCGACGCCGGGACACTCTTTGAAGGTCATGCCGGCGGGCAGTTTGGCCCAGTCCTCAACAAAGTTGTAGCGGAAATCTCCTTGACCGTAAACCTCTGGCATGATGCGCACCTTCTGTAATTATTTTTAGGGCCTTGGTCTGTCGCCCAAAGCGCGGCGAAACAAGGCCAAAACGGGCTTCGGGGCAGGCATGGATATCCTAAGACTGGCCGAATCCGGTGTCAACCGAAAAGCTGAAAGCTGTCGGCTAACTGCCATCAGCCAAGACCGTACCAATCAGGCAGACCGGCGCAGACCCGTCATTGAAGGCGTCTAATCGCCGCCTCGACTTTGAACATGCTCGCAGACATTATCTTTTTGGCCAAAATCAAGGTGATTGCGACTCCGACCAGAACAGAAGCCGCCACCACGTATAGGAATGATATCTCCGATGCTTCTCCCTTCAATAATTCTTCGGCAAATTTCGCTAGACACCAGATCAGGAAGAAGGAAAACAGGGTAATCTCACACACCGTCCCGATGGTCATTCCCAAGGCTATGGCGGCAGGTGAATCAAGGTTATTGGAGATCCACCTCCGATGTATGTAGCGCGAGACCGCTCCGGCGAACAAGGTGAAGAGGCCGACCAGGACTCCCACGGCCAAGAACGACAACCAAGCAAAGGTATCAGGGTAACGGTCTAGTAGGACGGTCTTTCCCGGCCCCGACAGAAGGGCGTCAATCGACACATAGAGGACCGGAACCCAGAAAGCTAAGATGGGGCCGTACTTAGTTGCCATCGACTGGCCAACGGGCCCTTCATCCGCCGACTCCTGTACCGCCTCTTTGATCACGCTGACAATGAGGAGTCCCAGCAACAGGGCTCCCACAAAGTAGATGGGGGCAGCGAGACTGAACTCGGTAATGAGATACCAGCCGCCCACAAAGCCAATCATTGGAAACAGCGCGTGGGTCAGCCCGACGGCCACGGCTCATCGCAACGTTTGAAGGTTGTCGTGCATGTCCCTGAATCGAATGATTATCAGGATGCACGCGTCGAGGGCGATCGCCGCCGCCGCCGAAACATTCAAGAATGCGAAGTCTACCCAATCTGATAATGGCATGGGTCAAAGGTCTTGAACGGCCGAAATACCATAGCGGGACCATGCCATGCGCTGTTGATGAATTCCCAACTCCGCGCAAAAGCTGATAGCTGCTAGCTGAAGGCTATTCTATGACCTGCTTGCCCTCGCCCTTCAGGTAATCGGCTGTACGCAAGGCCAGCGCTTGGATGGTCGGCGTGGGGTTCACGCAGGCGCTGGTGGTGAAGATGCTGCCGTCGATGATGAATAGATTGGACACGTCGTGGGTCCTTCCCCAGCGGTCGACCACCGACTTTGCCGGGTCCTCGCCCATGCGGGCGGTGCCCAAAAGGTGCCAGCCGGCATAGCGGCGCAGGGGCTGCGCCACCGTCTTCTTGGCTCCGGCAGCTACCAGCACCTCGGTTGCCCGCTCCACGGCGTGCTCCAGCATCTTGGTCGTATTTTCGCTCACCGTGTAATTGAGCTTCGGGGCAGGGATCCCGTCGCTGTCGGTCAGTTCCGGGTCCAGGGTGACCATGTTGTGCTCTTCGGGCAGGTCCTCGGTCATGATGGTGATCCCGATCATGTGGCCGAAGCGCTCTTTGAACTCCTCGTGGTGCCCTTCGCCCCAGGCCACCTTCTTTCCCAGAAGGCTCCCGATGGCTGCAGCCAGGGGAGCGTCGCTGTATGCCAGCACCTGAAGGTCGTAACCACGTATGAAATCGTGGTCGGGGTTGGTCTCGTAGAACTCCTGGCTGAGCATGGTGCTGCCCCGGGGGCCGCCGTCTTCAGTTCCCAGGTCCTCGTCGAAGATGCCCAGTACCGAGCCCACAGGATGGTGCATCAGGCATTTGCCAACCAGCCCGCTGCTGTTGGCCAGGCCGTCGGGGAATAGGGCGGACTTAGAGTTGAGCAGAAGACGGGCGGTGCCGATGCCGTTGCAGGCCAGCACTACGGCCTTCGCCTTCTGTTCTTTCAGTTCGCCGTCCTGGTAATAGAGAACGCCGGTGGCATTTCCCGACTCGTCAATGGTGACTTCTCTTACCCTGGCGTAGGTCTCCAGCCTGACTCCGTTTTCGATGGCGTAGGGCCAATAGGTGAGGTCGGTGCTGGCGAAGGACCGCAGAAAATTGCCCATGTCCGGGTCCCGGTCGTGGTGGTGAACGGAGGAAACGGCAGTGTCCGAAGCCCACCAGTGCCAACCCAGCTTGTCGAAGCCCTTGGCCAACAACTGGCCGCTCTTCCTGATGGAAAGCGGCGGGCAGGGCCTTTCCGGCTTCTCTGGATAGGCAGGGTCGCCCTTGAGGCCGGAGACGCCCATCATCCGGTCGTTCAGGTCGTAGTAGGGTTCCAGTTCCTCGTAGGTCAGGGGCCAGTCATCGGCCACACCTTCCAGGGTCTTAACCCTGAAGTCGGAGGGGTGGAAGCGGGGGAAATGGGCCCCCCAGTGAATCAGACTGCCGCCCACGGCGTTATACATCAGCGGGGCGATGGGGGTCTCGTCCTCATTGATGGGATAGTCTTCTGGCAGGCCCCGGAACCCCGGGTCTGGATGGAAGTCGGTCTGCCAGTGGATCTGTGAGTCGTGGTCCGAGGTCGGGAAGGCGTCCGTGGCCACCCAGCCGCCCTGCTCGAGGCAGACCACTTTCACTCCGGCCTGGGCCATGCTCCAGGCGAAGGCCGCACCGGAAGCCCCGGCGCCGACTACTACGATATCGGCAATCTCGTCATTGCTGGCCATAATCACCTTCGGTACTCGCAGGGGCCATGCTCAGGCCGGCCCCTGAAAGCTTTTAACACTATTACTTGCGCTCGAAAATGGCAGCCACGCCCTGGCCGCCGCCCACGCACATGGTCTCCAGACCGAACTGGGCGTCGCGCCGTTCCATCTCGTGCAGCAGGGTGGTCAGGATGCGGGCGCCGGTGGCGGCGATGGGGTGGCCCAGGGAAATGCCCGAGCCGTTGATGTTCAGGTTGTCGTTGTCGGGGAGTTTCCACTCGCGGAGGACCGCCAACACCTGGGCGGCGAAGGCCTCGTTGAGTTCAATCACGTCCATGTCGGCCAGGGACATGCCCACCTTGTCCATCAGCTTGCTGACGGCAGGGACTGGTCCGATGCCCATGGTCGCGGGGTGGCACCCGGTGACGACCCAGCCCTTAAGGAAGCCCATGGCCTCCAGACCCAGTTCCTCAAGTTTGTCTTCGGCGACGACCATGCAGACCGAGGCGGCATCGTTCTGGCTGCTGGAGTTGCCCGCAGAGACCACACCGTCCTTCATGACGGGGCGCAGGCGCGTCAGCACCTCCATGGAAGTGTCGGCCCGGGGACCCTCGTCCTTGTTGAAAACAACGGGGTCGCCCCGGCGCTGGGGAATCTCGACGGGGACGATCTCCTTGTCGAATTTGCCGGACTCCTGGGCTGCGATGGCCCGTTGGTGGCTGCGCAGCGCGTATTCGTCCTGCTCCTCCCGGGAGATCTCATACTCTTTGGCCAGGTTCTCGGCGGTCTCGACCATGCCCGAGATGTAGCCGAACCGGTCTTCGGGAGAGATGGTCTCCCTGGCGCGGGCGAGACGGTCGTGGAGGGTCACCGAGCCAAAGCGGGCGCCCCAGCGGGACTCGTTGGAGTAGAACTCGGCGTTGCTCATGCTCTCAACTCCGCCGGCGATGACCACGTCGGCGTTTTCGGTCTGGACCATCATGCAGGCGTTCAAGATGGCCTGCAGGCCAGACGAGCAGCGGCGGTCCAGCTGGTAACCTGGGACCTCGATGGGAAGCCCAGCCTTCAGAAGGGCCAAGCGGCCGATGGCCGGGTTCTCACCGCTGGGATAGCCATGACCCAAGATCACGTCATCGACTTTCGTGGGGTCCAGCTGGCTCCGTTCCAGCGTCTCCTTGATGACCGTGCTGGCCAGTTCCTCTGCGGACACATTCTTCATGGTGCCGCCGAAGGCCCCGACAGCGGTGCGGACCGGTGAAACGATGGCTACGCGTCGCATAAATCACTCCTAAAAAGCCCTGGAAAATTAACCCCGTAATGATAAACCTTTGGCGCAGGCGTGTCGAATGGAAATCGGACGCAAAAAGGGCCGGTGGATCCTGCACCGGCCCTTTTTGGAGGAGTGTGTGCTATCTGGTT
Organism: Chloroflexota bacterium; assembly: GCA_002721995.1. Lineage (GTDB taxonomy): Bacteria > Chloroflexota > Dehalococcoidia > Lucifugimonadales > UBA3495 > UBA9611. Next base: position 44,957 of record PBMF01000007.1, on the reverse strand, counting down.
ATCAGCCGCGAGCTGTATCCAAACGCTGCTCCAGGTCATCTAGGGCGTCTTGCCAGTTTTCCGGGAGCATGTCATAGGCCTTGTCCGGAATGATGTCCGCGGCGCTGACTAGGATGGAGACCAGCTTGGAGTGGCCGATCTTGGCTTCCACTTCACTGGAGTCGAGGGGCGTGCGCTCAATGATTTTGCCGGCCACGCCCTTGTTGAGAGCATCTTGCGAGTAGGAAAAACCGGCTATGGCGACCATCATCGCGCCCGCCATGGCCGCGCCCACCGCCAGACCGGCGGTCATGCCCGCCAAACGGTCGGCCCAGCCCATGAACATTCCATACACCAATTTGCGGGCGATCCTGGCTGCCACAATGGTCGCGGCAACGCTACCCGCAATGATGAAGGCGTAAGATATAACTTCCGCCAGTTGTTGGCTGGCTACGTAGGCACCCAGCCATAGCGAGACACCGCCTTGCCACTGGCCAACGACTACGAATGCCGCCAGGACCCCCAGAACGCTGAACGAGGCCCGCACCATGCCGATCCACAACCCCAGCAACCCTCCGGTCGCCAGAGTGCCAATCAGAATGAAGTCGACCAAGTTCATGTTTGCTCCTATCTCCCAGCTCTGGGGGCCCGCAACCGACTCCGTTACGTCTAATGGACATAATTGCACAGGAAGTATTACGGCAGTATTAAGAGATTCAGATGAAACCCGGCGTGGCTCCAAGCCAAAAGAAAAGGGCCGGGTCTTTTCGAGAAGAGACCAGCGGCCCGATTCAAGAGGGGTTTGGGAAGACCATAGTACCGGCCCTGTTCGCCTGCCGGCAACGTGGTAGTGTCAGTATCGTTCGGAGGAGAACTCGAATGAATGGCGGATATGGCCACGTAGTTAAAGAATATATCCAAATGGTATACCCCATTATGTTTGCCAGGGGAACACCTTGCTCATCTGGGCACTCGATTGAACGGTCGGCCCTTGGCCCACGCCTGGCGATATGACCATTTCGGATTCAACCGGGAAGCCCACAGCCGTCGATGCGCCGCCGGTGATAGGCCCCCAGTTCAGGGCCCTTATTGAGACTGCCCTAGACGTTATGGCGGTCCTGAACTACGACGGTACCTTCCGTTACCTGAGCCCCTCGGTCCAACGTGCCGTTGGTTATCTACCCCATGAGTTGGAGGGCAAACGCGCCTTCGACTTCATGCACGATGAAGACGCACTCGTGCTGCGGGAAGTGTTCCAGTCAGTTATCTCAGACCTGGACACAGACACGGTGGGAGACCCGCGTTCCTTCCGTTTTCGCCACAAGTACGGGCATATGGTGGTCATTGAGGCTGTCAGCACCAAGCTCCCCGAGGGTCCGGAACCGCCGTGGATAGTGGTCAACGCCAGGGATATCACAGACCGCGTCCAGGCCCAGGAAGACCTTCGCAAGGCGGCTGAAGAGGCAGAAGTGATTGCCGAGATCGGCCGCATCATCAGTTCCACCTTCGATATCGACAACGTATATGGGCTTTTCGCGGACCAGGTGAAGAAGCTGATCCATTTTGATTCCTTGTCCATTGGCATCTACGACGAAGAGACCAAGCGGTTCAGGATCTCGTATTGGTCCGGTTTCACCGTGGACACAAGACGGCCGGGCACGGTGATTGACCCGACGGGTACTTTGACCGAGGCGATTACCACCGCCAAAGCTCCCCAAATCGCCCAAGGCATGAACAAAGAAGAGCTGCGGAACAAGTACCCGTACCTGATCAACAGCTACGAGGCCGGCATGCGTTCTTGGCTGGCCTGTCCCATGTTCAACCGGGGTGAATTCATTGGCCCATAAATGTTTCACTCCAGGAAGGAAAATGCCTACGGCGAAAGGGAGATGATTCTGGGAGGGCGGGTGGGTCGCCAGATATCCGGCGCCATCGATGGCTCTCGGTTGTTTGCCGAACTGAAGACAACGGAGTCGGACCTGGCCAGGCACGCTGTCGAACGGGCTGAGGCCGCGACCCAGAGCGAGGCCATTGCGGAGATTGGAAAGCTGCTAAGTTCGACCTTGGACAGTGAAGAGGTTTACCAACCCTTCGTTGATGAGGTCCGAAAGCTGATTGACTGCGATGTGCTGGCGATCAACCTGGTTGAGGCGGACCGTAAAATGATTCGTGTGATCCACCAGGTGGGCCGCCAACGGGATGACCGGTTGGTCGGCTCTAGCCTGGTCTTGGCAGGCAGTATCACAGAGGCTGCTGCCACCGCAGGGCGGCCTGTGATCGTCCAAGGGTATTCCGAAGCAGAGATGGCTGAGAGATTCCCTTTGACGCTGCCCAGCTACCGTATGGGCGCCAAATCATGGATGTGTACCCCCATGATCAACCGGGGCCAGACCATCGGCGGGCTGGTGTTTATACCCAACGTCAAGAGCGCGTTTTCCCAGTCAGACGCAGACCTCGCCCAACGCGTGGGAGACCAAATCGCGGGTGCCATCGCCAATTCCCAACTCCTGGCCGATCTGAAGCAGGCCGAAGCCAATCTGGAGGTCAGCTACCAACGCTACCAGATGATCTTGGAAACAGCCCACGGCGCCTTTGTGGCGATTGACGACAGGGGACAGGTGATCACCTGGAATACCCGGGCTGAGAAGACTTTTGGTTGGAAGTCCGGCGATGCCGTACGGAGGCGCCTCTCGGACCTGATAATCCCCCACCGGTTTGCCGATCAGTACATGGCCGGCTTGCGCAGGTTCCTGGACACCGGAAAGGGCAACGTCGTGAACCAACGTCTGGAGTTGGTTGCGATGCACAGGGACGGCCACAAATTCCCTGTGGAGATAACGATCTCACCCCTTAAATTAGGGGAAAGTTACATGTTCAACGCCTTCGTGCGCGACATCACCGAACAGAAGCGGTTGGAACAGGAAGTCCTCCAGTACACCGAAACACTGGAACGGGCCAACCAGGAACTGCAGCAGTTTGACCGCCTGAAAGACGAGTTCATTTCCACGGTTTCCCATGAGCTGCGCACACCGTTGACCTCGATCAAGGACTCGGCGGAGATTCTGCTCAACTATGAGGACGAAGACCAGGAGCTTCAGATGGACTTCCTGCGCATCATCAATAGCGAGAGTGACCGCCTGACGCGCCTTACGACGTGTTGGACCTGTCACGGATGGAGTCCAGACAGATGCGCTGGTACTGGGAAGAATTGGTCCTGGCCGACATTGTGCAGTTCGCCGTCGATGGCACCCAGGCCCTCGCCATTCAAAAGGGCCTGGAGATCTCCGTGGACTTGGGGGATGACCTGCCCAATCTCTGGAACGACCGAGACCGATTGGTCCAGGTGGTGACCAACCTGCTGAGCAACTCCATAAAATTCACCCCTGACAACGGCCAGGTGAAGATTAAGGCCAAGGCTGTGGCGACGGATGGTCAGCCGCCAAATCTGGAGGTCTGCGTTTCCGATACCGGCATCGGTATTCATCCGTCGGACTACGAGGAGATCTTCAAGAAATTCAAGCAGGGGGAAACACCCTGGCCGATAAACCCAGAGGCACGGGCTTGGGCCTGCCCATTTGCCGGGAAATAGTCGAGCATTTGGGCGGCAAGATCTGGGTGGAGAGCACTCCGGGGAAGGGCAGCTCCTTTTATTTCACCGTCCCCGTAACCGATGGCCCTCCGGTTCAAGCCGAGGGAGAAGAGATCTCCATCGGACCGGGCTAACCCCTGATACCCGGTCCCATCCCCTAACCGTTCTGGGGTCCGCTGATCAAGTCCAGATATTTGTACCCGGAGCCGGTGTTGAACAGCACCACGGACTCGTTGGGGTCCAGGAATTTCTGCTCCAGAAGATGCTTTAGCCCCACCAAGGTAGCCGCGCCCTCAGGTGCCGCGAAGACCCCCTCTGCGGTTGCCAGTTCGTACATGGCGTCAATCATCTCCTGGTCCGTCACCGCCAGCGCGGTGCCGCCCGTGTCACGGATGGCCTCTAGGATCAGGTAATCCGCGAAGGGATGGGGCACCCGCAGCCCGTCGGCCTTCGTTGAAGCGTTCTCCCACAGTTCCGAGACCTCGGCCCCGGCATTGAAGGCCCGCACGATGGGCTGGCAGCCCTCGGCCTGGACGGAGATGAACTTGGGCTGCTTGCCTTCTATCCAGCCCAGTTCCAGCAGTTCTTTGAATCCCTTGTACATGCCGATGATCCCCGTGCCGCCGCCGGTGGGGTAGATCACCGCGTCGGGCATCTTCCAGCCAAGCTGCTGGACCATCTCCAGGCCCATGGACTTCTTGCCCTCGGCCCGGTAGGGCTCCTTCAGGGTCGAAAGATCGAAGAACCCCAGTTCCTTGGCCACGGCTACCGCTTCCCGTCCGGCGTCGTTAATCAGCCCTTCAACCAGGTTCAGTTCAGACCCCGCGACCAGGGTCTCTTTCTTGTTGGAGTCGGGGGCGTCTTGGGGCATGAAAACCTTGGTCTCCATGCCAGACCGGGCGCCGTAGGCCGCGGCAGCCCCGGCCGCGTTCCCCGCGGAGGGCATGGTGAAGCCGTTGACCTTGAGTTCCATCGCCTTGGAAACTGCGGCGGATATGCCCCGGGCCTTGAATGTCCCCGTGGGGTTTAGGCCCTCCTCTTTGATGTAGAGGTCCCTCATGCCCAGCTTTTCGGCCAGGTTCACCGACTTCAGCAGGGGAGTGCCGCCCTCGCCCAGGGTGACGATGCTTCCAGGGTCGTTCACCGGGAGCAGCTCCGAGTACCGCCACATGGTGTCTGGCCGGTTGACCAGGCTATCCCTATCGACCTCTTGGCCGATCTTGTCCAGGTCGTAGCGGGCGAAGAGCACCTTCTCGCAGCACGGACTGATGCCAATCAGCTGTTCGTGGGGGTAGGTCTTTCCGCAGATGGTGCATTCCAGGTGGGAGATGTAGCTGGTCATTTGGTCCCGACTCTCCTTCGTATTGGCCATGATGCCCCTACTATACGACAGATTGGCCCCACCGGACATTACGGGGGGCCGGCGCTTGCCACCGAGGCGGCCTTTCAGTAACATGCCACTGCCCAGATGGCATGTCCAATAAGTCCCAATCAGGACACAACAGGGAGACGAAAATGAAACTCGTATTCTTTGACGATTTCAAACTCGGCGTGGTGAAAGACGAGACTGTGGTAGACGTATCCGGCGCCGTCAGCGGCATCGAACACACCTCGCCCCAAGACCTGCTCAACAAGATCATCGAGAACTTCTCCCAGCACCGCTCCGCCCTCCAGCAGGCGGCGGACAGCGGTCAGGGCAAGCCGGTGAGTCAGGTGCGGCTGCACTCGCCCCTGCCCAAGCCCCACAACATCATTTGCATGGCCGTTAACTACATGGAGGACGGCACCCGGGACGAACCGGCCCCCATCAACGCCTTCCAGAAGTCGCCCAACACCGTCATCGGCGACGGCGACACCATGATTCTCCCCGACATCCCCGCCACCATCTTCGAGGGCGAGGCGGAAATAGCTCTGGTCATCGGCAAGAAGGCCAGCAATGTGAAACAGGAAGACGCCTTCGACCACATATTCGGCTACATCAACTTCATCGACGGTTCGGCCCGTGGTCTGCAGGCCGGCGGCAACACCTTCTACCAGATGAAATCCCGGGACACCTTCGCCCCCATGGGTCCCTATCTGGTCACCGCCGACGAGATCGACGACCCCCAGCACCTGTCGGTGAACCTGTGGGTCAACGAAGACCTGAAGCAGAGCTTCAACACCAACGACATGGCCCACCAGATCCCCAGGATCATCGAGTGGGTCAGCTCCATCCACGAACTGGAGCCCGGCGACGTCATAGCCACGGGCACCAACCACCGGGGCCTGAGCGCCCTGCAAGATGGGGACAAGGTCGAGCTCCAGGTCGAGGGACTGGGCGCCCTGCATTTCAACGTCCAGGACGACCTGAAGCGGACCTGGGCCCGCACCACCCGGCTGGAGATGGCCGAACAGGGCAAGGAGGGGACCACCCCCCAACTCACCGGCAAATACTCCTAAGACCGGCCCGGGCCAGCCCGGAAAAATCAGGGCATGCCCAGCACAATGGCATGCCCTTTTTCTTTGGGGCGCGTTCGGCCTCGGCCCGATGTATAATCAGCTATCTTTTAGGCGGCGCGCAGGAGTGTACCCATGGCCGAACAAAGCATTTCCATGGAAGAGTTCAAGATGATTGCCGACCGGGCCGGTCTGGGCATGGACCAACAGGAGCTGGAAGACCTCAAACCCATCTACGAGCTGTACATGGAGTACACCGCCCAGATGCACTCCATCGAGTTCGGCCCCGAAGAGATGGTTGTTGAATTTCACCCTGACTAGCCACGATTCAGTGACGCCCGATCCAACTATGACGGTGATTGTTTATGGCCGCGACTGAAAAAGAGCTCTACCACCTGACGATCCATGAAGCCGGAGGACTGCTGAGGAGCGGGGAACTTTCCCCCGTGGAATTAACTCAGGCTTTCTTGGACCGGATCGCCGATACCGAAGACCGGCTGCACTCGTTCATCACCCTGCTTTCCGAAGAGGCCTTGAGCGAGGCGCGGACGGCGGAAGCCGAGATACGCAGCGGGCGCTACAAAGGGGCCATGCACGGCATCCCCATCGCCCTGAAAGACCTCTACGACACGGCGGGCATCCGCACCACGTCCGGCTCCAGGGTAGATTTCGACCGGGTGCCAGAGGCCGACTCCACCGCCACCGCCCGGTTGAAAGAGGCTGGTTCCATACTGCTGGGCAAGCTGGCCATGCACGAGTTCGCCCTGGGCGGACCCGACTGGACCACCCCCTTCGAGCCGGCCCGGAACCCCTGGAACCTGGACCACATCACCGGCGGTTCCAGCAGCGGCTCCGCCTCCGCCGTATCTTCGGGCCAGTGCATGGGCGCCCTGGGTTCCTGCACCGGCGGTTCCATCCGCGGCCCGGCATCCCTCTGTGGACTGGTGGGCTTGAAGCCCACCTACGGGCGCGTCAGTCGCGCCGGAGTGGTCACCCTGAGCTGGTCCCAGGACCACGTGGGGCCCATGACGTGGACGGTGGAAGACAGCGCCCACATGCTCCAGGCCATCGCCGGTCACGACCCCAAGGACCCCACCAGCAGCCGCTCGGCGGTGCCCGACTACTCCCTTTCCCTGCGGGAGGGGATCAAGGGCAAAACATTCGGGCTGCCCCGGCACTACTTCTTTGACGCCGACGACAGCGTCGATCCGGAGGCGGTCGCCGTGGTGGAGAAGGCCGCCAAGGAACTGGAGGGCCTGGGCGCCAACATCGAAGAGGTGAGCCTGCCCAGCTTGGACTACATCCGGGGCGCCAACACCATCATCATGGTCTGCGAGGCCTTCGCCTTCCACGAGCCCAACCTGAAGACCCGTCCCCAGGACTTTGGAGAAATAGTGAGGGGCCGGTTCCGGGTCGGCGGCATGCTCAGCGCCGGCGATTACTTGCAGGCCCAACGGTGCCGCCAGTGGAGCAAGCGGGAGTTCGCCGAGGCCCTCCGGAAAGTGGACTTCTTCCTGACCCCGACCATGACCGCGACGGCGGCGGCCTTCGAGGGCTACGACCCCACAGCGACCATCCGGGGCCGGAGCTTCACAGCCCCCTTCAATGTGACCGGACTGCCCGCCATATCCGTCCCCGCAGGCTTCACTGCGGCGGGTTTGCCCGTGGGCATGCAGATCGCCGGCCGGCCCTTCGATGAGCCCGGCGTGATCCAGGCGGCCTACACCTACCAGGAGCACGCCCGCTGGCGCGACCAGAGGCCGCCGATTTAGTCCGACCCATGAATGCCAACGCCAAGGGACTGACATTAAGCATCTTGGACCAGAGTCCGGTGCACCAGAACGAGACCGCGGCCCAGGCCTTCCAGCAGACCATCGAGCTGGCCAAGAAGGCCGACGGCTGGTCCTACCACCGCTACTGGGTGGCCGAGCACCACGGGTCCGACCGGGTCATGGGCTCGTCTCCTGAGGTGTTGATCTCTCACCTGCTGGCCAAGACCAGCCGCATCCGGGTGGGCTCCGGCGGCGTGATGCTCCAGCACTACAGCCCCTACAAGGTGGCTGAGAATTTCAACGTGCTGTCATCGCTGGCGCCGGGACGCGTGGACCTGGGCATCGGCCGCGGACCCGGCGGTCTGCCGCTGTCCACCCTGGCCCTGCAGCAGGCGGTGGCCGGCGAGCGGTCCATCGGCGATAAGATCCGCGACCTGAGAAAGTTCTTGGACGACGGCATGGAAGATTCCCACCCGCTCCACGGACTCCAGGCCAACCCCAAGCCACCGGTTTCCCCAGACCTGTACCTGCTGGGCACTTCCGCATCCAGCGCTGAGATGGCCGCCGAGTTCGGACTCCCCTACGTGTTCGCCCTCTTCCTGAACGCCGACGAAGCCGAGATGGCCAAGGCCATGAAGAACTACCACGGGGGGTACAACTCCGGGGGCATGGGGCAAAAGCGGGCCATGCTGGCGTTGCCCGTGGTGGCGGCGGAGTCTGACGACGAAGCGGCGGAACTGGCCGCCAAGATAAAGGTGGTGCGCATCAGTCTGGAGAGCGGGCGCACGCTCACGGCCGGGAACCTGGAGGCCGCCGAGAACTTCGGCAAACAGTCCGGCGAGAAGTACGAGGTCAACGTCTACGACGCCCCGGTGGTCCACGGCTCCCCGGGACTTGCCCTGAAGAAGCTGGTGGATATCCAGCAACTTCACGACGTGGAAGAGATAATAGCGGTCACCAACATTGGCGATTTTAAGAAGCGGCTCCGTTCCTACGAGCTGCTGAGTCAGGCCCTGGTGGCGGCCGGCGGAGGCGGTGAATAGCATGAGTGATTCCAGAATGATGCGCATCGGGGCCTTTTTATCGGGCACCGGCGGGAATATGGCCTCCTGGCGTCATCCCAGCGCCGTGGCCGACGGGGCCGTGAATCTGGCCTACTATAAAGACATGACCCGCCGGGCCGAGGAAGCCAAGCTGGACTTCGTGTTCTTCGGCGACGGACTTTACATAAGTGAGAAGTCCCACCCCAACTTCCTGGTGCGTTTCGAGCCCCTGACCCTGCTGGCGGCCCTGGCCATGGAGACCTCCAAGATCGGCTTGGCAGCCACCCTCTCCACCACCTACAGCGACCCCTACACCGTGGCGCGCCAGTTCTCGTCCATCGACCACTTGAGCGACGGCCGGGCCGGCTGGAACGTGGTCACATCGCCCCTGGAGGGTTCCGCGGCCAACTACAACAAGCCCGAGCATCCCCAGCACGACCTGCGCTACCGCATCGCATCCGAGTTCCTGGAGATCGCCAAGGGCCTTTGGGACTCCTGGGAGGACGACGCCTTCATCCGTGATAAAGAATCGGGCGTTTTCATCGACCCGGATAAGATGCACCGCCTGGACCATAGAGGTGAGTTCTTCAACATCCAGGGCCCGTTGAACATATCCCGCTCCAAACAGGGCAGGCCGGTCATAATCCAGGCCGGCTCCTCGGAAGCAGGCCGGGGATTCGCCGCCAACGTGGCCGACGCCATATTCACCGGTCAGGCAAACTTGGCCGACGCATCGTCGTTCTACAAGGATGTGAAACAGCGGGCTGCCAAGGCGGGACGCGACCCGGACCAGGTGTTGGTCCTGCCCGGCTGTTCTCCCGTGGTCGGCAGCACCTCCGAAGAGGCCGAGGCCAAGTACCAGGAGATCGCCGACCTGGTGGTCATCGAAGACGCCCTGAATTACCTGGGTCGGTACTTCAACGACATGGATTTCTCGCCTTACGACCTGGACGAACCCTTCCCCGACCTGGGCGACTTCGGCCGCAACGGCTGGGAGAGCACTACTGATCGTATCAAGCAGGTGGCCAAAGAAGAGGGACTGACGCTCCGGGAGATGGCCCTCCGGTCGACCACCCCCAGAAACGAGTTCATCGGCACGCCGGAGCAGGTGGCCGACTCCATGCAGGCCTGGTTCGAGAGCGGCGTGGCCGACGGCTTCATGCTGAACCCCAGCGTGCTGCCTCAGGGTCTCAACGACTTCCTGGAGCACGTCCTGCCCCTGCTCAAGGAACGGGGCCTCTTCCGTGAGGAATACGAGGCCGACACCCTGCGGGGCAATCTGGGCCTGCCCAAGCCCGAGAACCGCTACACCAAGAAGACCAAAGCAGTCTCTTAGGAGGAGTCCCCCTTGCCCGATCTATTGGGAATACACGGCACGGTGACCAGTCCGGGCCGTCTGCACCAGGCCCTGGAGGTGTCCGTGAACGCCGCCGCCGGCCACGATTCTTCGGTAACAACCGGACTGCTCCACCTGGGAGACCACCAGATATCCTTCGCCGATGGCAGACCGCCCGAAGCCTACGGCGACGACACCGGGAAGGTGCTGGAACAGGTGACGTCGGCGGACATGTTCATCATCGCCACACCCATCTTCCGGGCGTCGTTCACCGGCGCTCTAAAGAACCTGTTGGACCACATCCCCGTTGAAGGTCTCATGGGCAAGGCCGTCGGGTTCATCGGCATGGGCGCCACCGACCACCACTATCTGACGGTGGATACCCAACTGCGGCCCGTGTTGGCCTGGTTCGGAGCCCATCTGCTGCCCGGCCAGGTGTACTTGCAATCGGGCCACTTCACCGACGGCAAACTGGCCGACCCCAAAGCCATCTCCGGCCTGGAGGACCTGGGCAAGACCGTAGTCGAACTGCATAAGTCCGTGGGCGGCGGCAAGGCGTCAGGCCCATCGCCTCTGGCGGCGGGTTAGACCATGGCGACCGTGGACACAACCTTGTTCCTGGAGACTGCGGCCGAGTCCGGAGAGGCGGTGGCCTACGGGGTCCCCATCACCGCCTATCCGACTGAGTCCGGCGTGATAGTGGTCAATTCCCCCGGCTCGGGTGAACTCAAAGACGGCCGGGAGAATCGCTGGAAAAACCTGGGCGGCCACTTCCAGGAATCCGGCTTCGCCACCCTGGTCACCTACAACGCCCCCCGCCCCGACTTTCAGGTGCAGCTTGAGACCGAGCCCTACTCCTACCGGGGCGCCAGCTGGAATAAGCTGCTGATGGAGAGCCTCTCCCACACCATAGATTGGGCCTTGGAGAACGCCGCGGAACTCTGCGGCCACGGCTTCCCGGCGGTCTACCTGTCTGGCTTCTCCTCCGGCGGGTCCGCGGTGGGGGCGGTGGCCCACCGTTACCCCTGCGTGGAACGGATGCTGCTGCTATCCACCTACGACAGTGTGGGCGACCCATTCTACGAGGGTGTCACGGCTTTCAAGGGCCGCATCCACGTCGTCTACGGCGGCGACGACCCACCGGCAGGCATGCTGGTCCGGGTGCTGGAGATGGGCCACCTGGCCGCCAGCTCCTTCCAGGCTAGGGAGGTGCCCAACTGCGGCCACCGTTTCGACGGAGAGGACAATACCAAGAGACTTACCCAGGCTTTCCACTGGGCCTTCAACCCGGACACATCACCCTAGAATTCAAGTATCATAGGCCCGCGAATTTACCGCCTGTACAGGAGAGAGCATGCCAAGAGAGACGATTTACCTGCAGGACAAAGAGGGTCAGGACCTGGTGAAGGCCCAGTGGAAGTACGCCCGGGGCTACGTGCCCGGTGAGCCCAACGAGGGCCTGGTGGAACAGAGCGAGGGCAGCCCAGCCCGTCTGCCCGACTACGACGACTCCGGTTGGGAGGTCTGCCACGACCTGGCCGAGCGCAATTCCCATGGGTTCAGCTTCATGTGGTACCGCACCAAGATAACCATTCCCGAGCAGGTGAACGGCCACCCGGTGCAGAGCAGCATGCGGATACAGTTTGAGACCTGCATCGACGACTACGGCGAGATCTGGATCGACGGCGAGTGCAACCGGGACCGGGGCGTTATTCAGGGCTTCAACGTCCCCCAGCGGGTACTGCTGGCCGACAGCGCAGTCCCCGGCACCCAGTACACAATCGCCATGCTGGCCGCCAATGGCCCCCTGGCCGCGCCGGGTGGAACGGTCTTCTGCCGCTACGCCAACCTGGGCTTTGAGTGGACTGGGGTCTAACTTCCCGCCGCCTGCCCGGGCCGGGGCGAGTGCCGGAGCCTCGGCGCTCCATCCGGCGCTAGGCGGTCGGGCTAGGTCGTGGTGTGTAGGACCCGGTAGGTCCGGTTAATCAGGCCGGGTAGCTGAATGGCGTGCTTGCCGTTGGCTTCAACCGCCGCCGATTCTACGGCCGGTTTGCCTCTGGATCGTGTGCGCCGGCCACAGCGGTCTCGAGTATGTCGGTCAAGGACTGGGCATCGATTATCAGGCGCGTCAGGCGGTCACTTTCGGAGTTGATTATCTCTAGGAACTCCTTGTGAATATCTTCGGTGATACCGTCTCCGTCCAGAAGTATCTTGGCGGACCCTTTGATGGCCGTGAGGGGCGATCGTAATTCGACGGACATAGAAACCAGGAAGTTGTCCTGCAGTTGGGCCAGTTGTTGGAGCGCTGCGTAGGCCTTATCGAGGCCCTCCGTGTGGTGAGCCAGCGCCCCCTCCAGAGTCTTACGCACGGAGATATCACGCACCAGCCCGGTGAAGATCCGCCGGTCCGGCAAACGTACTTCGCCGACCGACAGGTCGATGGGAAACGTGGTCCCGTTCTTACGCAGTCCAGAAGCCTCCCGTCCGATGCCGATCACCTTTCTCTCGCCGGTGGTCATGTAGTTGGTCAGGTAGGTGTCATGGTCGCTGTGGGGGGCTCGGGCATCAACATCTTGATGTTCTGCCCCAGCACTTCCGACGGTTCATAGCCGAAGATCCTCTCGGCGGCCAGGTTATATGACTCGATGATGCCCTTCTCATCGATGGTGATGATTCCGTCAAGGGTCGCATCCAGAACAGCGCGGGCTGCGGCTTCGCTTTCCCGGAGTTCGAGCTCCGTCTCCATCTGCTCGGCCTAGGCGGCGCGCATGTTGGAATAGAGGGTTGAGATGCCGGCGGCGCCGGCGATCTGGTTGCTGATGCCCTTGATCAGACTGATGTCCGCCTCGTTGTAGTTCTTCTGATGGGACGACCTCAAGATCAGACAGCCGATGGCCCGGTCTTGGGATATCATCGGCGTGGCCAAATATGCCTGTTCCTCAGCCCCTTCCAAAGGCGCTATCGTGGAGATCTGTGCGGCCTCTTCGTGACTCACCAGGATGGTCTCGCGGGTTCTCACCACCCTTCCGGTCACCGAGTCGTAGAGATCGAATGTCTCCCCGATCTCAACGCTTATGGGGTTGGTACCGTAGGTCTTGCTGAAAGCGACCGTCCCTCTGTTGGACTCACAGTCGATTATCGCGATTGTGAGTCTTTCAAACTCTACGATCTGGTGGGCCAGGTCGGCGAATCGAGGATAGGCGGACTCGATGTCAACGGACGAACTGATGATTCGGCCGATCTCGGCCAGGGTCTCGCTCTCAGTCGCGGCACGCTGGGCCTCGGCGGCGCGTTCGCGGAGGGAGTCTTCCGCCCGTTTCCTCTCCAACAGACCGCCCGGCTGGGAGCCCAGCAGTTCCATGTTGTACAAGATGCGGGGGTTGGGGGATTCGGGCTTCTGGGAGAAGAATTCCAGCACGGCTACCAACTCACCGCCCTCTTTGATCGGGAAGGCAAACGCACCGTGCACCCCCAAGGTCCACCGCTTGGCGGTTGCGGGGAAAGTTTTCGTCCAGCTGTACGTCTTCTATCCAGGCCGGAACACCCGACTCCAGCACCCTGCCCGGCAGGCCCACCCCACGGTCAAATGTGATCTGCTCGCTGATATCGCGGAAGTTCTGGAAATGCTCTCCGCCTTCAAAATGCCAGATGCGGGCGGAAACCAGCCGGTCGTCAACGTCGGGAGAGGGAACGTACACGTGCCCCACGGGCCAGCCAACGTAGCCGCAGACCAAGTCGAGACACTTCTGTAACGCCTCTTCAAGGGACTTGGTCTCGGTCGTGATTGGGGCGGTGGCGCGAAATAGGTCTAAATCAGCTTGAAGCTGTGTTTGATTGTTCTGCTCCGAACTGGTATCGCCCGGCATATTGGTACCCAACAGGTGGTCCAAACCCATTGACGCAAACTGCGACATCCAATGGAGAACGGAAATCCCAATGGGACTGCCCTCTCGATGAAGCGGGTGGCCCCAGAGTGATGATATTTTACAACGAAATCAAAATTATCATCGTTGCTCCCCGGTAAAAAAGCCTAAAAGGGTAACTCTTCCACAGGATTCGCTGCAGGACCCGGTTCACAGGCGCCGGATTAACGGTGGTTTTAGGCCCGCCGGCCGCGAAAAAGCTGTGGCAATGATGGATAGCAGCGTAGGCATATGAAGAAAGACTGGGAAAAGGCGCTGGCCAGCCTTTCAGAGAAACTGGGCAGGTCCCATGACACAGAATACCAACTTGAACTGATCGTGAACGAGGCTACCCGCCTGGTTGAAGCCAAAGCCGGGTATATCAGATTCCTCGACGGTGTGCCGGGGGCGGTAAATGTCGCCACTGCTTCCGCGGCTGGCTATCTTTCCGAGGTTAGCAGGGTGAATCCCACCGTTAGAGCGCAAGAGGGGGTGACAGCCGCCGGCCATGTCATGGCCACCCGGCAGCCTCTAACTCTGGAAGACGTGACAAAGTCGGGGTTGATACTGCCCGAGACCCGCGTGATAGCGGAGAGACACGGCTTTCATGGCATGGCGGCCCTGCCGGTTCTGTCTGGAGAGCGGCCGCTCGGGGTGCTCTTTGTGTTTGATGGGGACGTCCGGCGGTTCACCGGTGATGAGGTATCGCTGTTGACTGCCTTCGCCCAACAGGCCTCAGAGGCCGTGGAGAAAGCTCAGCCGCCAACTTAGGCGGAACTGCGGGATTCGGACCAGCCACCCTGGCTGGAGATTGTGACCTTTGCCGTATATCTGTATCTGGACTTGGTGTAACATGGTTTCAATGTTTCAGATGCAGCATTCAACGGCAGGCGACAGGACCTCCCCGGTGCCCCGACGGAGCAGATCTCGGGTGTGCCGGATGGGCGCCTCCGTCATCGCCGTCGCCTCCGTGGCGCTTCTGTTTCTGTCCTTTTTCGGGCCTCTTATGGACCATCACTTCATCGAAAAACTGCCCCATCACGACCACTTGTATCTGGGAATCATTGATGCCGCGCATGACCATCCATTTGAGACCGAGCACACCCACGGCCTGTCCGTGGACCAGGCCGGCCATCATGAGCACGACGGCGGAACCGGAGACACGTTGTATCTGGTCTCAGGCGAGGAGTCGGGGACCAATTCCCATCACATAGACCTCACCGCCACATCCCATTCGAGTCAATACCCTCTCTTTAATCCCATCTCTGCCCCACGATTGGGCGGCGAACTGGAACCTGAGTCCAATATCATTTCGCCAACTGTCCGGCCTCCCAGCATCTAACTCCATGACCGTTCCTGGAATTGTCCGGGAAGGTGCGCCCACCGCGGCCCGTTACGAAAGCTGCGCGACGTGCCGATCACCGGGTAAACCCTCAGAATTACTTATGGAGTTGGTAATGCGATTCTTAGAGCGTGGAAAAATACTTGCGTTGATGCTGGCCGCAACGTTGTTTGCGGTCACCGCCGGTTCGGTCATGGGCCACGAGGCCCGTGACGTTGGGAATTACAAATTCGTCGTTGGCTTCATCTCGGAGCCGGCCTTCGAAGGATTAAAGAACGGACTGGACTTCCGCATCACCAAGACGGCGGGAGCCATGGACATGGGCCCGGACCTGATGGAACACGGCGCCGTGTTCGGGTCACCGACCCTGGCGACGGGGGAGAGTTTCTCCTTTGAGGTCGGACATGACCTGGAAGACCAGACTCTCACCTATCACAGCCACGAGAACCACGATCTCATCGGCACCATCACCGTGAGTCACTCAGCCGAGCCTGCGGATACTGTGGAGGTCGCAATCCACGACGCCATGATGATGCCGGCTGATATCACCGTGCAGCCGGGGACCGTGATCAAGTGGACGAACCAGGCCTCGGGTCCGCAGACCGCCACCAGCGGCATGCCCGCTGAGGCAGGGCATGAGCACGAAGCTGAGGCTGTCGAAGTCCCCGTCGAAGGTCTGGAAGAGACCATCCAGTTCGAAATAACACACCAGGCCACCGGCGTTTCCAAGGTGATGCCCATACGGGCCCTCTTCAGAGACCCGGGCCACTACACGGCCGACGTTATTCCCACCGCGCCCGGAATCTACGAGTTCCGGCTTTTCGGCACAATAGAGGGCCATGAGATCAATGAGATCTTCATATCCAGAGGCGGTGGCGGCGGGTTCGGCGACGTTGAAGCGTCTGCGGGCCTCCAGTTCCCCGAATCCCTCCCCGAGGTCAGGGAGATTGAAAGCGCGGTACGCGGCGCACAGAACGCGGCCGACGGGGCTGTAGACAGAGCCCTGGAAGCTGGTGATAGTGCCTCGAGCGCCAAGACCATCGGCATCATCGGCATCATACTGGGGGCGATAGGCATCGCCACAGGAGCAGGTAGCGCGGTATTTGCCTACCGCAGGCGATGATTCCAAGCAATCTAAACGCCAGCCCGGAGACGGGCGGTCGATGCAACGTCGACCGCCCACTCGGGCTTGGGACTGTGTTACTGCTGGCCTTTATCGTGTCGGTGCTGGCGATATCATGCGCCGCCGAGGCCGACCCGACCCCCAAGCCTGACCCAACCAGCGCCCAATCCTCCACTCCCGAGGCCACCCCCAACGTGGAGCGGGAGATCGCCAGGGGAAAACTGCTGTCCCAGCAGAATGGGTGCCTGGGGTGTCACACGGTTGACGGACGGGACCAGGTGGGTCCTACCTGGCTGGGATTGTACGGTTCGGTGGAGGAGATAGAGGGCGGCACGAGCGTGCAAGTTGATGACCAATACCTTATCGAATCAATTAGAGACCCCAACGCACAGGTCGTCCGGGGCTACCGGCCCAACATCATGCCTCCCTTCGGCATCGACGATGACGGAATAGATGCGATCATCGCTTACATCCGGTCGCTGCAGTAATGGCCGACCGCCAAGGACCACTCCGGTGGTGAGCACCGTAAGAATCGGGGTACGCTGGTGACCGATCGGGCGCAAAGGGTAATTCTCGTCGGACTCGTGATCACCCTGGCATTGTCCGCCGTTTCGGCCTTCCTGGTCTTTCCCGCCGGAGTATCGGCCCACGCCAACGTTGCCCGGTCGGAGCCGCCGGCCAACGCCGTTCTGAATGACCCGCCGCCCCAGGTGGTCATCTGGTTCACCGAACCGCTGGAGCCGGCCTTGAGCCAGATACAGGTGCTAAGTTCCGACAGCCAGCGTGTGGACAACGACGACAGCGCTGTGGTCGAGGAAGACCCGTCGGTCATGTCGGTAAGCCTTGGCGACCTGCCCAACGGTACCTACACCGTGGCGTGGAAGAACGTCTCCACCGTGGACGGCCACCGGGTCAGGGGGTCCTTCATCTTCTCCGTGGGCGAGCCCTTGGGAGGAGCGGCGGTCGTGGAGACCACCGGGCAGGGACTCTTCCAGTCCCCCAGCGAGCCGGTGATACGTTGGTTGGTCCTGCTGGGCGGTCTGGCTATGGTGGGCGGGACAGCCTTCCATCTGCTGGTGCTGCGCCCGGTGCTTAGCTCCAACGGTCTGCCCGCGGGGATGGCGGACTTCCGGGCCGGGATTGAAAAACTGGCGCTGCGGGTCGTTTTGTCGGCCGGGTTCGTGGCCTTGGCAGCGTCTCTGGCCCATCTGGTGGTCCAGGCTGCCGTGGTGCACGATGTTTCAGCCATGGACGCATGGGGTGGCCCCATGAAGACGATCCTGGTTGACACCGACTGGGGACAAACCTGGCTGTGGCGCATCGGTCTGCTGAGCGCCGGTCTGGTGGCAACCGCGCTGGCCCTGACACTGGCCGGGAAGGGGCGTTGGGACCCGGAGTCTTGGTGGACGCCCAACAACTACCTACTTATCGGAGCTCTGCTCCTTGGCGCCGGGATGCTGTTCACCATCAGTTGGACCAGCCACGGGGCGGCCACCGCTGGTATCGAAAGTCAGTCCATAACCTCGGATTTCATACACCTGTTGGCCTCGTCCCTCTGGGCCGGCGGAATCCTGGTCTTCTTGCCTTCCCTCATATTCTTGAACCGCAGGGTGGGCAGGGAGGACCGGACGGCCGTCATCGCGGCAATGACTCCCAGGTTTTCCGCCGTGGCGGTGATCAGCATGGGCGTTTTGATCATCACGGGAATCTATGGGACCTGGGCCCAGGTGACCATCATCGAAGCCTTCGGCACCACCTACGGCTGGTCATTGGCCGGCAAGCTGGGACTGGTGCTCCTCATCCTGGTCCTTGGCGGCGTGAATCTCATATGGATCAGGCGCAGGCTGGAGACGCATCAGTCCGCACCCCTTTGGCTGGGCCGCTTGATAGCCGTGGAAGCTGTTGTGGCTGTCTTGATCGTCCTGGCCGTGGGCTTTCTCACCAGCTTAGAGCCGGCCCGTCAGGTGGCGTCCCGGGAGGGTATCGGCTTTTCCGACGGACTGGAGTTCAAAGACACGGCGGAAGGTCTTGACATAGAACTGACCGTCTCTCCAGGCCAGGTGGGCGCCAACGAGTTCGTGGTGTCTCTGGCCGACAGGTTCGGCAACCCAGTGGATAACGCGGATGATGTATCGATTGACATAACGTCTCTGGACGTCGACCTGGGAAAGACCACTCTCATTGCGGAAAACATGGGGGGTGGGAAGTACGGGATAGAAGAGGGGCTATTCAGCGTATCCGGCGCGTGGCAGACGGCATTGATAGTAAGAAGGCCCGACTCCTTCGACGCCAGAACGGCCTTCCGGTTCATCACGGCTAAAACCACAGCCTCGGGTAGCGCTCTCATCTCGCCCGACCCCGACAAAGGCCAGGTGTTCCTGGGCCTGGAGTTGGTGGGCGGCGCGGTGCTGTTCATCGGCGTCGGCCTAGCCGTCGGCGGTTGGCGGACCAGGAGGGGAACTCCCCTATTCGCTCCTGGGGCGGCGGCGGCCGTCGTGGGCGCCGTCTTGTTGGCCGGCAGCGTGGTGGGCGGCGGCGGAGGTGACGGCCGGACCAACCCCTTCCCACCCAACCAGGCATCCCTTGCCGCAGGCCAAGAACTGTACGTCCAAAACTGCTTGGTGTGCCACGGCGAGTTGGGACTGGGAGACGGTCCAGGCTCGGAAGGTCTCAACCCGCCTCCCGCCAACCTGATAATCCATGTTCCCCTGCACCCCGACCCGGACCTCTACGAGATCATCAGCGACGGGATATTCGGGTCGGCCATGAACCCCTTTGAGCGGGTCCTGTCGGCGGAAGAGATCTGGCACGTCATCAACTATATCCAGACACTGGAATGATGCGGCCTACCAGCGGCTGGCCCAGGGAATAGCGGGCTTGTTTACGACCGATTTGCCGGAGTTTCGCCTTCAGCCTGTGCTAAAATTTCTAGGTGGCCCAATCGTGGGGGTGTAGCTCAGTGGGAGAGCACCTGCTTTGCATGCAGGGGGCCAGGGGTTCGAATCCCCTCACCTCCACCAACCTTCGCATCTAGAATCCCCTCCAACCTTCTCGACTAGTCTTGTCGCAAAAAAGTGGCAAGCAAGGAATTTGGTATGCCTGAAAACTCAGGGAATGATGGGAACCCTACGGTGGGGGTAGTTGGCGGCAGTACCTCTGATTTCCCGATTTTGAAAAAAGCTGTTGATATTTTGGACCAGCTTGAGGTGGAGAGCGAACTCAGGGTTGTCTCCGCTCACCGGACCCCCGACTGGCTTTTTGAATACGCAGAAGCGGCTGAGGATAGAGGTATCAAGGTGATTATTGCCGGCGCTGGCGGAGCGGCACATCTGCCCGGCATGCTCGCCGCCAAGACCATCCTCCCGATAATCGGAGTCCCGGTCCCACTGGAGCACCTCAAGGGCATGGATTCCCTGCTTTCCATCGTGCAGATGCCAAGGGGCGTCCCCGTAGCGACAGTTGCGATCGAGGGGGCGGAGAACGCCGCGATCCTTGCCGCCGAGATTCTCGCCATCCAAGACGAAGGCTTGAGAACCAGATTAAAGAATTGGCGAAAGACCCTGACCGAGACCGTGTTGTTAAATCCGGAATCGCGGGGTTCGATTTGAAATTTGAGGACCCAAACTCGGTGATTCCTCTGGGCAGCACCCTGGGAATGTTGGGGGGCGGCCAGATCGGAGGATTTTTCGCAGAAGCCGCTTTGCGGTTCGGTTACAAAGTGGCGGTCTGGGACCCGTCGCCGAACGCGCCGGCAAAGAGGTTTGCCACTGTCTCATTCGACGCCCCCTTTGATGACCCGGCCACCCTGCGAGAATTCGCGGATGTCTCGGACTGCGCCTCTTTGGAGTGGGAGAATGTTCCAGTCGCCTTGACCGATGGTCTGGAAAAGCTGATCAGAGTTAGGCCGGGCAGCAGAAGCCTGGGTCTCGCTCAAGACCGGACCAAGGAGAAAGGTTTCCTGACTGACCACCGCATTCCCGTAACAAATTACGCTGTGATTGAAAACCCTTCCGAACTGGGCGCGGTCCAGTTGGAACTACCCTGGATAGTGAAGACGGCCACGCTGGGCTATGACGGTCACGGACAATGGCGAGTTTCAAACTCCCAGGAGATCGCCGAAACAGAGAAGGTCTTGAAGGGAGACGGTCCGTGGGTGGTTGAGCAGGTTGTCTCTTATCGGATCGAACTGTCAGTTGTTGTGGGCTACGACGGGAACGCCGGTTTCGAGTCCTTTCCCCCAACAGAGAACATCCACGAAAATGGCATCTTGAGGATCAGCATATCTCCGGGCAGGATCTCTGAGGAGATTGCGAGAAGGGCTCAAGATCTCGCCAAAGATGTCGTCAAGAATATTGGAGAGCCCGGTGTATTTTGCGTGGAAATGTTCCTCTTGGAAAATGAAGACCTATTGGTCAATGAAATTGCGCCGCGGCCGCACAACTCGGGGCACCACACGATAGACTCCTTCACCGTGTCCCAATATGAACTTCAGATTCGTGCGTTGGTGGGCCTGCCGCTCGTAACTCCACAGCAGATCACACCGTCGGTCCTGTTGAACGTGCTGGGCGAGGAGTACACCCAGTTAACTGATGCCAAGACCACAGATTGGATCGCGGAGAACCGGAACGCACGGATATATTCATACGGTAAGCCGGACGTCCGTCCCGGCCGGAAGATGGGCCATATCCTGTTCAACGGTCCTTCTCAGGAAGACCTACTTTCCGCCGCCCTCGAAACCCACAAGATGCTGGCTAAGGGATAGCCCAACCTCAACCGGTCCCCACGATTTGAAAAAGAAGCCCCCCGCTCGGTGCAATTCCAAGCGGGGGGCTTCTTATGACTCGACGGGGGTTGGTGGCTAGCCGGCGGCCAGTGCGCGCATCTCCTTGGCCTTTTCCGGCAACTGGTAGGTGGTCCAGGTGGCGCCGTCGTCCAGGGAGGCGAATAGCTGTCCGTCCCGGGAGTTGCAGTAGACGTGGTCGGGGGCACGAGGGTCCACGGCCACGGTCATCATCGTCGAGTTGGGGGAGATGCCCCGGTCCACCCGCTCAAAGGTCTTGAACAGGTCCCGGCTGCGCCAGAGCGCGCCCTGGGTGCTGCGGGCGGCGGCGCCGATGGACACATAGAAGGTGTTGGGGTCGTGGGTGGCGGCCTTCAGGTCCCTGGTATAGGTGATCTCAGAGAAGTCGCCGAACTTCACCGGAATCCACTCGCTGCCCCGGTCCGGGCCGATGAATGGCCCCTGGCGGGTGGTGATGAAAACGGTGTGGGGCATGGCCGACTGGCATTGGGCGCCGTGCAGGTCCAGAGTGTCTTCGCTGGGGGCCAGAGTCCCGGAAATCTCCTCCCAGGTGTCGCCGCCGTCGGCACTGCGCAGGACGCCGCCCACTTCCACCGCCGCATACATCTCGTCGGGGAAGCTGGGGTCGGCGCACAGGGATATGACCCTGGTGGGGAAGGCCATGGTGATTTCGTCCGAACCCATGTTTCGGGTCAGGAGCTGCCAGGACTCACCGCTGTTGGTGCTGCGGTAGATCTCTCCGGGTGCGGTTCCCAGGTACATGACCGTAGGGTCGCCGGGACGGAACATGAAGGTCCAGACGGGGGCGCCCGTCCTGGGGTAGTCCAGCCGCTCCCAGCTATCGCCCCGGTTGGTGCTGCGGTAGGGGCCGTCCTGGGTCCCGGCGTAGATAACCGACGGGTCATCAGGATGGATCACGATGCCCGGCACCATGGGGTCGGTGGGCAGGCCATTGGTCAGTTCTTCCCAGGTATCCGAGCCCGGAGCCAGCCGGTAAAGCCCGCTGGTCTCCGCGCCGGTGTAGACGTAGGTATCGTTGCTTCCGGTGGTCATTTGATCTCCCCCCAATTATTTTTTGACCGTTGCTTGGCTGGGCAGTGGCCTCTTTAGGTGTCTGTGCTCCGCGCGCTGGTCTCTTCCAAGTCGAAAGTGAAGTCCTCGATGACCGGGTTGGCCAAGAGCTTTTGACACATCTCCGTGACAGATTGTTCCGCCTTGGCCCGGTCGGCCTCGTTCACGGTTACGAGCAGGTACTTCCCCACCCGCACGTCTTCGGCATCGCCGAAGCCCAGCCGGTGCAGGCTGGCGAGCACGGTGAGGCCCTGCGGGTCGTTTACCGTAGGCTTCAAGGTGATGTTGATTCTGGCTTGATACATCGGCTAACAGGTCACCAGTTCCGGACCCATGATGCCGGAATAGGTGTCAAAGAAGGTGCTGATCCTCTGGGCATCAACACCGGTCATGGCGTCCAAGATCCCCCATGTGGCCAGGGCGACCTGGCCTACGTCCAATGCGTCGTAGGAGCGGGTGATTCCCCAGATGTTGGCTAGACCAATGTCGCCCATGACGTCTTTCAGCGAATCGACCTCAGCCTCTGTGGCCAGGTTGTAACTGACCACGATATTGCCATGTTCCAGGTTGTGGACGATACGTTCGTCCGGCAGGCCCTCTTCGTAGAATCCGCAACGGGCCGGGGTGGGCCAGTGGTCTCCGGAGGTTGGTGGAACGCTGTTGTTATAGGTAACGGTAGTGCCCTCCGGGACGTGTTCCCGGCTTTCAATGTCCACCTGGATACCCACGCCTTCCACGTACCCGTCACCACTGCCGGTGTCGGCGTTGCCGCCGCCGCCGCCGATGCTCGAGAAGGCAAAGCTTGCGATTACCAAGACCGCAATC
This sequence comes from Chloroflexota bacterium, assembly GCA_002721995.1. Classification (GTDB taxonomy): domain Bacteria; phylum Chloroflexota; class Dehalococcoidia; order Lucifugimonadales; family UBA3495; genus UBA9611. The sequence continues at coordinate 21,738 of PBMF01000007.1, read as the reverse complement.
ACGACGGATGCGGCCAAGTAGAACTTATTGGTCCCCCTGCGGCGGGTGGTGGTGATGGCGTTGCGAGAGCGCGCTGCCCTGGCGGCAGCCCTGCTCTGGCGGCGTCTTGATACAGGCAATTCTAAGTCCTCCGTTGATGTGCCCGGCGATATCTTATCCCGAACTCGCCTAAAGTCTGTTTCCTGTCAATTTGTAATACGCTTCCCGGTAGCGTTCGGACGTCTTCGCCACCACGTCACTGGGAATTTCGGGGGCAGGTGGTTCACGGTCCCAGCCTTCCCCGTCCAACCAGTCGCGGACGAACTGCTTGTCGTAGTTGGGTTGGGACTTTCCCGGCACGTAACCCTTGGCGTCCCAGAACCGGCTGGAATCAGGGGTTAGCAGCTCATCGATCAGGGTGAGTTCTCCGTCTATGATGCCGAACTCCATCTTGGTGTCGGCGAGGACGATGCCACGCTCCCTGGCGTAGTCGTGGGCGGCCTTGAACACGGCCTTGCTGGTCTCTTCCAACCGGTCGGCCATGTCGCTCCCCACCATGTCCACCACTTCCTGGTGGCTCATGTTCTCGTCGTGTCCCTCTTCCGCCTTGGTCGTGGGGGTAAAGAGGGGTTCGGGAAAGGCCTGACCCTCCAGCATCCCGCCGCCCACGTCCATACCCGACACCGTCCCCTGGCGCCGGTATTCGGCCCAAGCCGAGCCGGCGATATAGCCCCGGACGACACATTCGACGTCGATGCGTTCGGCGCGCTTCACCACCATCGCCTGCCGGGCGATCTCCGGGGTGATGGCCCCGGCGATGCTGCTTCCCTCGATGTACTTAGCGGCCTCGGGGGCATCGGCAAGGCAAATGAGGTGGTTGGGTACGATGTCCTTGGTGCGGTCGAACCAGAAGGCTGAGATACGGCTCAGCACCAGCCCCTTGTCGGTGATACCCGTGGGAAGCACCACGTCAAAGGCGGATATGCGGTCGGTGGCGACCATCAGAAGGTGTCCACCGCCCAGATCGTAGGTGTCGCGTACCTTGCCGCGGTGGAGAATGTTGGGTATTGGTGTCTCTAGTAGCATTTGGACCTCATATCACGCTCCCACCCGGCCCCGCAGGATAGTCCTCTAGCATCGACTTGCTAGTCGCCCGCGGCAGCGGCCTGGGATTCTTTGGAGGGATTGTTGATCAGCCCCAGTCTCATGAAGGTATCATCCACGTAGCGGGTGTAATACCCGTAGTCGAACAACTCGTTGAAATCCTCTTGAGAGAGGTGTTCGCCTGCCTGGGGATCGGCCCGCAACAGGTCTCGGAAGTCCAGATTCTCCTCCCAGCTCCGGCTGGAGTTGGACTGCACGATCTTGTACGCCTCTTCCCGGCCCAGACCCTTGTCCACCAGGGCTAGCAGCACCCTTTGGCTGAAGATCAGGCCGCGGCTGCTCTCTATGTTGGCGAACATCCTCTCGGGGAACACGCGCAGTCCTTCGATGATGTGGCTGAAGATGCTGAGGATATAGTCCAAAGCCAGACAGGAGTCGGGGAGGATTATGCGCTCTGCCGAGGAATGGCTGATGTCCCGCTCGCCCCAGAGGGCCACGTTCTCCAGTGCGGTATTGGCGTTGCCCCGAATCAGTCTGGCCAGTCCGCAGATGCGCTCGGCCAACTCTGGGTTGCGCTTGTGGGGCATGGAAGACGATCCCGTTTGGCCGGCGCCGAAGGGTTCTTCCAGTTCGTGTAGTTCGGTCCGCTGCAGGGCCCTAATCTCAGTTGCGAACTTCTCCAGGGACGCCGCTATCAGCGCCAGGGTGCTCATGAAGTGGGCGTGGCGGTCGCGCTGGACGATCTGGTTGGAGATCTTGGCCACCTTGAGGCCCAACCCCTCGCAGACTTTGTCTTCGATGGACGGGGGCACGGTGGCGTGGGTGCCCACGGCGCCGGATACCATACCCACCCGCAGTCCCTCGATGGCGTCGGCAAGCCGTTCCTTTTGGCGTTGCATCTCGTCCCACCAGAGGGCCAGGCGCAGGCCCATGGTCACGGGTTCGGCGTGGACTCCGTGGGTGCGTCCCATGGCAAGGGTGTCCTTGTGCTCGATGGCCTTCTCCGCCAGAGCGGCGATGGCGCGGTCCATCTCGGTCTGGAGCAGTGCACCGGCTTCCACCAGCTGCATGTTAAGACCGGTGTCCAGCATGTCGTTGGAGGTCATGCCCAGGTGGAGCCAGCGTCCCTCGGGGCCCAGGGACTCGGTGATGGAGCTGAGGAAGGCGGTGACGTCGTGGCGGGTGGTCTCGAACAGTTCCATCATGCGGGCGTGGTTGTATTTGGCGCCGCGCAGCTTGGTCATGTCCTCCTCCGGCACCACACCCTCCGCGGTCCAGGCTTCGCAGGCGGCCAGTTCCACGGCCATCCACTTGAGGTACTTATTCTCGTCGGACCAGACCTGCTTCATGGCAGGCCTGGAATAGCGGTCAATCACAGCTTCCCCTCCTCCGGACGCTAGAGCGCGTCGGGATGGAGACCGTTGTTGGAGAAATTCCTAACGGCCACCAGCATGCCCCTAAAGTCCTCAAAGGGTCTGTAGGGGATGTTTTCATCTTCGCAGAACTTGGCCAGTCCCTTGTGGGCGAAGGTCACGTCCGCCACCCGGGCTGCCTCCAGGTCCGAATGTCCGTCGCCGGCGAAGAAGACGTGGCAGCCCCTTTCTTGGAAGGACTGGACGACGAAACCCTTGGAGTTACCCAGGTGTTCCTTGCCGGGAACGGTATGGTTGTAGTGATACGAGATCTTGCCCGAATCCCAGGCTGTGTTCACAGCGTAGACCGGCACCTGGCCGACCCCCGAGCGGTCCAACACGGCCTGGATGTAAAAGTCCAAGCCCTGGCTGACCACCGCCATGGGGGTGCCATTGCTCTGACAGAACGCCCAGAGCTCGTGGAAAAACGGCCGCAGGATGGCGTGTTCTTTCACGTAGGCCTGCATTGTCGCCCGGTCCGCCTGAATATTCCGGAAAGTGACCTCCTGGTACTCCTTGAGGTCTATCTCCCCATCGCGGAAGCGCTGGCGCACGTCCTTCCAAGTCGGGTCGCCGAACCGGTTGAGCAAAAGCTCCGCCACGTTCTGTCCCGCGGCGGTGTCGTCGAAATCGGTTAGGACTGCTGGGAGCGGTCTACCGTTCGCGGAGTTCGCGCCGGTAGTTTTCATAAGCCTGCCTTATATCGTCGTACTTAAGGCCCAGGGTCTGGGAGGTCTCGCAATCGGCGTCAACGGTTCCCCAGCCACCCATAGCCATGTGGGCTGAAGGCCCATCCGAAGCGCTTTCCATAATACCATCTACCTGCGGTGAAACAACCTACTCCGCACGCTCAAGATTCGCCCCGTCACGATACCGGATGGGTTGACGCCTCTATAGGTCCAGTTCGTCTCGAAAGGCTTCGATCAGACCCTGCTCCAAAGCCTCCCGTTCAGCCCGGATCTCAATCTCGTTTATCTGTAGGTAGATGCCGTCGTCGGACAATCCCACATCGACGGCAATCTCCAGTTCACCGCCCTCTTCCCAGGAAAGGATGGTGGTGATGACGTCGGCAGCTTCGGGCTCTTCCTCTATATCAGGCCCGCCGCCGTTCATGCCGATCACAGAGTCCTCTCCATCGTCGTCTTCGGGAGCGGCTTCCCAGCCTATGATGGTCTCGATCTCGCCCTTGCCGTCCAGCAGCGTGGAGTTGATATCGGCCAAGAGCTCGTTCACGCCCAGATTGTCGACCATGTTGGTCAAGTCCTCACGCTCTTGGGCCAGTTCGGCCTCTTCCTCGGCCACCCGGGCCTTCCGGCGGGTGCGGGCTTCGGCCAGTTCCTCTTTCAGGCCTTCCAGAGTTTCACGCCAAGTCATAATCGCTTCGCTTAGTTCGTATTAGGGGGCTCTTTAGGTAGATTTAAGCTGTGCTGCCTGGTAGGCCAGCTCGTCAATCTCGCGGAAGTCGCCCAGACCGGAGCGGACACGCACCTGGTTCAGCGAATCCAGGATGTCCAGATACCGGATACCCATTGGGCCGCGCCGGCTGCCGTCGGAAAGGAGTCCGGTGCGTTTTAGCAGCCGCTCGGCGTTGGAGTTCCAGACGCCGAATAGGCTGGGGTTGATCAGGCACAAAAGATAGGACGGGAATTCCTTGCCGGTGCCGGCCAGGCAGTAGCCCCATCCAGGCGTGGCGCACTCGTCGAACCGGCCTTCGAGCTTGATATTATCATAGAGAAGAAAGTCGATTGAGTCCCTGACTTCTTCCAAGGGGTTGGTCTTGAATTTGGCCGTCTCCCGGCCTCCCGAGGCCCGGTACAAAGCCAGAGCCTGTTCTTGGTCCAACGACTCCAGCGCGTCCTGTTGCAGCCACCCGTGAAACTCGGCCGAGCGCGACCATCTCTTTTTCCGGTAGGTCTGCAGGCGTGCGGCGTCCCTGTCCAAGTTGAAAAGTTCCCTGACCTGCTGCATGGTCAGCCCGCCAACCTGGCGGTGCCGTGGTTGGCCGCCGAGCCGATGTCTCTGCGCCAGCGGGCATCGGTGAAGCTGATTTGCTCCACGCGGGAATAGGCCCGCCTCCGGGCCTCTTCCATTGTCTCCCCGCCACCGACCACCGTTAGCACTCGGCCTCCGGCGGTCAAAGTCTCGCCGGACGGCCCAAGTTTCGTCCCGGCGTGAAATACCAATGTCTCTTCGGGGCCGTCGTGGTCCAATCCTGAAATACCATACCCGGTCCGGTACTCATCCGGATAACCGCCCGAGACCATGGCCACTCCCACGAAGTTCTTGTTGTTCCATTTGACGGTTTCGGGTTGGAGGTTGCCCCGGGCGCAGGCCAGCATCAGGTCCAAGGGGTCAGACTCCAGCATGGGCATGACCACCTGGGTCTCCGGATCGCCCAAGCGGCAGTTGAACTCCAGCACCTTGGGGCCTTCTTGGGTCAGCATGAGGCCGGCGTAGAGGACTCCTTTATATGGGTGCCCTTCTTCTGCCATCTTGTCGATGACCGGCCTCATGATGCTCTTTTCGATCTTGGCCGCCAAGGCGTCATTCCAGAAATCGGGCTGATTGTAGCTGCCCATGCCACCGGTGTTGGGTCCCTGGTTGCCGTCCTCCAGCCGTTTGTAGTCGCAGGCCGCAACCAGCGGTGACATATCCTTCCCGTCGCAGAAGGCGAAGACGCTGACCTCCGGCCCGCTGAGATATTCCTCCAGGACAACCGTGTCCCCGGCCTCGCCAAAGGCCTTATCGGATATGCAAAGTTTCACCGCGGAGAGGGCTTCATTGGAGTCCTGGCAGAGCAAAACGCCCTTGCCCGCGGCCAAGCCGTCTGCTTTGACCACCAGCGGACCCGGATGGTCTTTGATATAGGACTCCGCCCCGGCCTGGTCCCAGACGCTGGCGAAGTCTGGGCAGGGGACATTGGCCCGCCGCATCAGTTCCAGGGCAAAGCTTTTGCTGGCCTCGATCCGGGCTGCGGCTTCGCTGGGGCCGAAGACGGGAATGCCCAGGGCGTCCAGCTTGTCGGCCAGGCCAGCGGCCAGAGGTGCTTCCGGCCCGACTATGACCAGGTCCGCCTGCGTCTTTTGGGCGGCGGCAACCAGGCCGTCTATGTCTCCGGAGCGTATCTCCAGGTTCTCGGCGATGGCGGCGGTGCCCGCGTTTCCGGCGGCGACCCAGAGTTTGGTCAGTTTGGGACTTTGGTCCACCCGCCAGGCGATGGCGTGCTCGCGGGCGCCGGAGCCGATGATCAGGACCTTCACCGGCGGGACTCCGGCGGGTTGGTGGACATGAATGTTTCGGTCATGGTTGGTTCTCTGTGATCTACGAGTGCTGGGCCGCGGCCCCCATCCTAACTTTCCCCCCGGACGGGGGAAGGGACTGTTCTCTCCCCCTCGCCAGGGGGAGAGCTAGAGAGGGGGTAATACTACTCTGCAGCCAAGCTACGGTCTGCCAGCCGCCGTCTACTCCCACTCGATGGTGCCCGGGGGCTTACTGGTGATGTCATAGACCACTCGGTTCACGCCGGGGACTTCGTTCACGATACGGTTGGAGATTCGGGCCAGAACCTCGTAGGGCAGACGCACCCAGTCGGCCGTCATGGCGTCGTCGCTGGAGACGGCCCGGATGGCGCAGACGTAGCCGTAGGTGCGGTAGTCGCCTTGCACGCCAACGGTGCGGCTGTCGCTTAAGACGGCGAAACTCTGCCAGACCTGGTCATAGAGGTTGGCGGCTTTGATCTCGTCGATCACCACCCAGTCGCATTTCCGGAGCATGTCCAGTCGGTCCCGGGTGACCTCGCCAATGACCCGGATGGCCAGACCGGGGCCGGGGAACGGCTGTCGGTAGACCATATCCGGCGGAAGTCCCAACTCGAGACCCACGTCCCGTACTTCGTCTTTGAACAGGTAGCGCAGGGGTTCCACCAGTTCCAATTTCATGTTCTCCGGCAGACCGCCCACGTTGTGGTGGGTCTTGATGCGGGCCGATGTGCGGTTCTCTGGCGCGTCGCTCTCTATAACGTCCGGGTACAGGGTCCCTTGGGCCAGAAAATCGACCTGACCCAGTCCCGACGCGGCCTCTTCAAAGACCCTTATGAACTCCTCGCCGATGACCTTTCGCTTCATCTCCGGGTCGGTGACGCCCTCCAGCTTGTCCACAAACCGGTCGGCGGCGTCCACATACATGAGGTTCAGTCCCAGGCCCCGCTTGAAGGTGGCCTGGACTCGTTCCGCCTCTTCCAGGCGCAGGAGCCCGTTGTTCACAAAGATGCAGGTCAACTGGTCGCCGATGGCCCGGTGGAGCAGCGCGGCGGTCACCGCCGAGTCCACGCCTCCGGAGAGGGCGCAGATGACCTTGCCGTCGCCCACCTGCTCCCGGATGCGCTTGATGGAATCGTGGACCACGTTCCCCGGCGTCCAGTCGCCCTTGCAGCGGCAGGCATCAAATAGGAAATTCTTGATGATGTCTTGTCCCAGGGGTGTGTGATTCACCTCCGGATGGAACTGGATGCCGAACATGCCTTCGCCGTTGCCGATGGCGGCCACGGGCGAGTTTTCGGTGTAGGCCATGCTGGAGAAGCCGGGGGGCAGGGTCTCCACCCGGTCGCCGTGGCTCATCCAGACCTGAAATTCGGTGGGAAGCTCGTTGAACAGAGTGGAGCCGGACTCGGAGTCGTCCTGGTGCAATACGGCGTAGCCGAATTCCTGCTTGGCCCCCGGCGACACGGTGCCGCCCAACTGGTGCACCAATGCCTGCATGCCGTAGCAGATACCCAGCACCGGCAGCTTGCGCTCGAAGACCCAGCTGGGAATCTGGGGAGCGCCTTCTTCATACACACTGGCGGGGCCGCCGGAGAGGATGATTCCCTTGGGGTTGATATGCTTGACGGAGTCCCAGGTCCCCCTGGACTGGGAGATCACCGAATAGACCTTCTGTTCGCGGATGCGGCGGGCGATTAGGTGACTGTACTGCGAGCCGAAATCTATGACGACGATGCCTTCGCTGACCAGTTGCTGGTCGTCGTCTTCGGGGCCGACGCCCTCCAGCCCTTGTGCTATTTCCAGATAGGCCGAAACCTCCAGGTCGTCGCTGGTGGCAACCCTTCTTCCTTGTGGCAGCTTGCTTTCAGTCGTGGCTCAGCCTCCTGATTGGGGCGGGTTGGGGTCCGGGGTCTCGGGGAAAACGATCCTGTCGCCGGCCGGTGAAATCACGTTACATAACGCATAACGATTATACCGTCTGGGCATGGGGGAGTATAGTCGCCGCAGACGACATAAAGTCAACAGATTAACCGGTAAAAACTGGGCATTTTCTGGGATTTTTTGGACTCCGTATCTGGCTGGTCCGCCGGCGCCCTGTGATATACTCTGCCCGCCCCGGATACCGGTGTCCTGAGGTGTAAAATCGAGGCATGGACCAGTAGTGGCGGATACCCAAAGCCAGCAGGATACGGAAGCCCTGTCCCAGGCGGTTGAATGTCTCAAGGATGGCGGTGTGGTGGCCACCCCAACTGACACCCTTTTCGGTCTGGCCGCGGATGTGTTCAATACCGCCGCCATAGACAGGGTGTTCGCCGTTAAGGGAAGGCCCGAAAACCTGGCCCTTCCGGTGCTGGTGAACGGCTGGGAACAACTGGCCCTGGTGGCCAAGGAAGTCCCACCCCAGACCAAACGGTTGACCGAGAGGTTCTGGCCGGGGGGGCTGACATTGGTTGTCCCCAAAGCAGACGCGGTGCCGGACCGTCTGACGGCGGTCGGCCCGACGGTGGCGGTGAGAATGCCGGACCACCCGGCGCCCATGGCGCTGATTGACGGCCTGGGCGGCCCCGTAACCGGGACCAGCGCCAATATCAGTGGCGCTCCGGACCTGGCCAGCCTGGACGATTTGGCAGCCCAGATCGGCGAACAGGTGGACTACATACTGGATTTCGGCCCGCCGCCCCAGGGCACCCAGTCCACGGTGGTGGACATAACAACTGACACACCGAAACTTCTCCGCGAGGGGGCCATCCCCTTCGCCTCAGTGATTGAAGTCTGGGAAGCCGCTTCCACCTAGGAGACAAGACATTCCCTCGCCCGAGAAATATCAGTCCTACCAACAGGCACTGGAAGAAGAATTGAAGGTCGTATTCGAGTCCCGGCACGGGTTCCTATACGACGTTCTCCGCTACCATCTAGGTTGGGTGGACGAGCAGGGGCAGCCGCGCTCGGCCCCCGCGCCCCTGAACCTACAGCCGGCCCTGGCCTTGGCATCCTGCGATGCTCTGGGTGGAGATTTTCACAGGGCGCTCCCCTCAGCGGCCAGCGTCGAACTGATCTACAACTTCACCCTGGTCCACGGTGATGTTCAGGCCCGACGGGCCGAACCCGGCGACCGGCCCAGTATCTGGTGGGTCTGGGGCCCGGCCCAGGCCATAAACGCCGGCGACGGACTGCATTCTTTGGGCCGCACCACCATCATGCGCCTGGCCGAAAACGGTGTGCCCGCGGACAGAGTGCTCGAGGCGGTGAAGTCACTGGACCAGGCCTGTCTCACCCTCTGCGAAGGGCAGTACATGGACCTGGAATTCCAAGACCAGATGATGGTCACCACCGCTTCATATATGGACATGATTGGCCGCAAGGCCGGGGCGTTGGCGTCCTGCGCGGCGTCCTCCGGTGCGCTCACCGCCGGCGCCGGAGAGGACGTTTGCCGGCAATTTGCCCAACTGGGCAAGAACCTGGGCATGGCGTGGCAGATAGCACGGGACATCGACGACCTGTGGGGCGAACACGGCGACGGAATGACCCCCAGCAACGTGCTCAACAAGAAGAAGAGTTTGCCCCTGGTCCACACGCTGGAAAACGCCAGCGTCAGCGTTAAGCGCGAGTTGGGCTCCATCTATATGAAGCGAGTCTTGGAGGCGCCGGACGTGGCCAAGATGGTGGAAATCCTGGGCGACACCGGCGCTCGCCAGGCGTCTCAGGCCAAGGCCCAGGAATTGGTGGACCAGGCGCTCGACGACCTCACTGGAGTATCTACGAAAGGAATGGAAAATCTCACTATCATGGGCCGTTGGGCGGTCGAAGGAGGCCGCTGATGGCCAAACGGACACTGAATCAACTGGACGTGGCCGGCAAGAGGGTACTGGTGAGGGTGGACTTCAACGTCCCCATCGACCAGGGCATCGAGGGGATCGCGCTCTACGACCAGCGCCTGCGGGCCACACTGCCCACCATCCGTTACCTCATCGACCAGGGCAGCAAGGTGGTGCTCTGCTCTCATCTGGGACGGCCCAAGGGCGAAGTCGTGGAGGGCCTGCGCCTGGCCCCGGTGGGCGACCGCTTGGCCATGCTCCTGGAACGCCAGGTGAAGAGCCTGCCCGAGATTACAGGCCCGGCGGTGGAACAGGCCATCTCCGAGATGTCCGCCGGGGACGTGGTGCTCCTGGAGAACCTGAGGTTCAACCCCGGCGAAGAGAAGAACGACGGCGCCTTTGCCTGTGAACTCTCGGACAACGTGGACTGCTTCGTGAACGACGCCTTCGCCGTCTGCCACCGCGCCCACGCCTCCACCGACGGCATAACCAAGTTCCTGCCGTCAGCCATGGGCCTCCTGGTGCAGAAAGAGGTCGAGTCCATGGGTAAGGCGCTGGAGTCGCCGGAAAAGCCATTGGCGGCTCTCATGGGCGGCGCCAAGGTCAGCGACAAGATTCTTCTCCTGGACAACTTGCTGGAGAAGCTTGACCACCTGTTCATCGGCGGCGGCATGTGCGTCACCTTCCTGAACGCCCTGGGGTATTCTACCGGGGCCTCCCGCATCGAGGAGGACCGGCTGGAGTTCGCCAAGGAGATCATGGCCAGGGCCGAGGCCGGTAACGTGAAGCTGCACCTGCCCGAGAATGTGGTCATCGCCAACGAGTTCGCCGCCGACCCGGCCGAGACCGACGTCATGCACGTGGGCGACGTGCCCGACGGCTGGTACATCATGGACATCGCCCCCAACTCCGCCGAGGACTTCGCCAAGGCCCTGACCACCTGCAAGACCATCATCTGGAACGGTCCTATGGGTGTGTTCGAGATGCCCAAGTTCAGCCACGGCACCCGCACCGTGGCCAACGCCATAGCCGGGATCACAGGGGTGACCAGCGTGGTGGGCGGCGGCTCCACAGCCGAGGCCATCGAGGAACTGGGCCTGATGGACAAGATGACCCACGTCTCCACCGGCGGCGGGGCATCATTGGAATTTCTGGAGGGCAAGGAACTGCCCGGCATCGCGGCCCTGCCCGACGCCTAAGTGATAAGCTTTACAGACCAGCTACCGATAGACGAGGAATAACCGTTGATTGACGTAGAAGAACTGAGAGATTGCTACACAAATACACCGTCCAAGATGGTGCTGTTGGTTGCCGATGGGCTGGGCGGACTGGCCCACCCCGACACAGGCAAGTCTGAACTGGAGACCGCCCACACGCCCAATCTGGACGCCCTGGCCCAGGAGAGCGCCTGCGGGCTGACCACTCCGGTGCTGCCCGGTGTGGCCCCCGGCAGCGGCCCCGGCCACCTGGCCCTCTTTGGCTATGATCCCTTGAAGCACCAGATCGGCCGCGGCGCCCTGGAGGCATTGGGCATCGAGGTCGAACTGGCCCCGGGGGACGTGGCGGCGCGGGGCAACTTCTGCACCGTGGACGAAAACGGCCTGCTTGTTGACCGCCGTGCCGGGCGGATACCCTCCGCTGAGAGCGCGCCCATCTGCGAACGCTTGGACCGGATTGAGATACCCGGAGTCCAGGTGGACGTATTCGCCGTCCAGGACTATCGCTTCGTGCTCCGCCTGCGAGGCGAGGGTCTGTCCGAGGCTGTAACCGAGACCGACCCCCAGGTCACCGGGGCCAAGGCCCTGCCCGTGACCGCCATCAGGCCCGAAGCTCAGAAGACCGCTGACCTGGTCAACCAGTTCGTGGAGAAAGCCGCCCAGCTCATGTCCGAGGAAGAGCGGGCCAACATGCTGCTCCTGCGCGGCTTCGCCCAGATGCCCTCCCTGCCTCCAATGGGCGATGTCTACCGCATGGACCCCGCCGCCATCGCCGCCTACCCCATGTACCGCGGGCTGGCCACCGTGGCCGGTATGAAGGTCATCCGCACCGGCCGCACCTTCGCCGACGAGGTGGAGACCCTGAAAGAGAACTGGGACAACCACGACTTCTTCTTCATCCACTACAAGCCGGCCGACGCCGCTGGTGAGGACGGAAACTTCGACGCCAAAGTGAAATGCCTTGAGGACCTGGACCCCTTCATCCCCGCCATCCGGGAACTGGGGCCCGATGTCTTGATGGTGGCCGGTGACCACGCCACCCCCGCCATCATGGCCGCCCACAGTTGGCACCCGGTGCCCTTCATGCTCAATTCCAAGCTGACCAAGGGCCAGGGAGTGCCCACCTTCGATGAGAAGGCCTGTGCCCTGGGAGCCCTGGGCAGCATCCCCGCCACCAGCGTCATGGTGATGGGCATGTCCCACGCCGGCAAGCTGAACAAGTTCGGTCCCTAGGCCGCACAAGCACCGCGTTAGACATTACATAACCAACTGGAGATAGGCCCATGCCCGCCTCGGTCGTTGCTGGAAACTGGAAGATGAACACCACCGTCTCGGAGGCCGTCGCCCTGGCCGCCGGGGTGAAGGACGGCGCGTCCTCGGCGGGAAACGTCGAACTGGTGCTCTGTCCGCCCTTCGTGTCGTTGACCGCCGTGCGGGATGCGGTGCAGGGTTCGGCAGTTAAGGTCGGGGCCCAGAACATGTACCACCAGGATTCCGGGGCCTTCACTGGCGAGGTCTCTCCCGGCATGCTCCAGGGTCTCTGCGAATACGTCATCATCGGCCACTCGGAACGCCGCCAACTCTTCTGCGAGACCGATGAATCGGTCAACGACAAGATCAAAGCGGCCCAAGCGGCGGGACTGAAACCCATCTTGTGCGTGGGCGAAAGCTTGGAAGAGCGGGAAGCCGGCAAGGCCATGGACGTCAACAGCGGCCAGGTGCGCGCCGGGCTGGACGGCGTCACGGACGCCTCCGGTCTGATCGTCGCCTACGAGCCGGTCTGGGCCATCGGTACCGGACAGGCCGCAACTCCCGGGATCGCCGCCGAGGTCATGGGTGGGGCCATCTATGAAGCCCTGCGGGGTATCTTCGCTTCCGCCGCCGACCAAGTTCCCCTGCTCTATGGGGGCAGCATGAACGCCGGCAACGCCGGTGACTTCGCCGCCCAAGACTGCATCCATGGGGGACTGGTGGGCGGGGCCGCGCTCCAGGCCGACCAGTTCCTGCAGGTGGCCGCCGCTGTCGCCGCTGCCAAGGCCTAGCAATCAGACGCTTTGTTGTTGCCCGGCTGGCGTAGAATCAGAGCGTGGCTTCGGATTCAACTCCCCTGATAGCAGTCGTCGGCCCCACCGCCGTGGGCAAGACCGGCCTGGCCGTGGCCCTGTGCCAGCGCTTCGGCGGCGAGGTCATAAACGCCGACAGCCGCCAGGTCTACCGGGGCATGGACATCGGCACCGCCAAGCCCACCCCCGAAGAGTGCTCCCAGGCCCCTCACCACCTGCTGGACCTGCTTAACCCCGACGAGAATTTCGGCGTGGGGGCCTTTCTGCCATTGGCTCAGGCGGCGGCCTCGGATATAGCCGGCAGGGACAAATTGCCCATCGTGGCCGGTGGCACCGGCCAATATGTCTGGGCGTTGGTGGAGGGGCAGAGTGTGCCCGCTGTGCCGCCCAACCCCGAGTTACGGGCAGCTTTGGAGCAGGAGGCGGAATCCCTGGGCTCCCAGACCCTTCACGACCGGCTGCGGGATGTGGACCCGGCCCGGGCCGACGCCCTGGACCACCGCAACGTGCGGCGAGTGATCCGCGCCTTGGAGATCCACGAGGCCACCCGGCAGAGACCGTCGGAAATGGCCCCGCCGCCAGCTACCCACGGCAATCACCTGGTCATCGGCCTGACCATGGAAAGACAGGCCCTCTATGAGCGCATCGACCGCCGGGTGGACGCCATGATTGAAGCGGGTTTCCTGGCTGAGGTCCAATCACTCATTGAAGCCGGGTATCCCGCCGGCCAGGGAGCACTGGACAGCCCCGGTTACCGGGAGTTGGGCCTTTACTTGGATGGGGTCCTGTCACTGGAGGAAGCGGTCTCCCGCACCAAGACCCAGACACACCGGCTGGCCCGCCGTCAGTACAACTGGTTCAAAGCCAACGACCCACGGATCAGCTGGTTGGACGCCTCGGATACCGGGCTGGTTGAGCACGCTACAGCCTTGGTGTTGGCCCATCCATCCCAAGACTGATTTAAGCCGTGCCTGTGGTACAATGTGCCCTCTGTTCCACGAGGAGCTCAGATATGAAATTTACCAAGATGCATGGCGCCGGCAACGACTATGTCTATGTTGACGCCCGTTCTGAAAAGCGTGATTGGCCCGAACTTGCCCGCCGCATGAGCGACCGCCACTTCGGCGTTGGCAGCGACGGCCTCATACTCATCAAAGACTCGGATGTAGCCGACCTCAAGATGAGCATGTTCAACGCCGACGGGTCCGAGGCCGAGATGTGCGGCAATGGCATCCGCTGCTTCGCCAAATACGCCCTGGACCGGGCTATCGTCTCCAGGACGGTAGCGCCCATCAGCGTCGAGACTTTGGCCGGTATCAGGCACATCGTGCCGCTTTTGGAGGATGACAAAGTCGTCGGGGCCAGAGTGTCCATGGGCGAACCCGTTCTCGCACCCGACGACGTGCCGGTGAAACTGGGCCCGGTGGGAGAGTACGGGCCCGGCCCGGTGCTCAACTACCCCTTTGAGATGGGCGGCTATGACATGCCCCTGAACTTCGTCTCCATGGGTAACCCCCATGCAGTCACCTTCATCGACGCTCCGGTGGCCGATTTTCCATTGCACGACATCGGTCCCAAGGTAGAGCACCACTCCATCTTCCCCAACCGGGTGAACTTCGAGATCGTGAACGTGGACAGTCCCTCGCACCTAACGGCCAGGGTCTGGGAGCGTGGCTCAGGGGAGACGCTGGCTTGCGGCACCGGCGCCTCGGGCATCGCCGTGGCGTCCATGCTCTGTGGGCACAGTAAGGACGAAGTGGACATCACGTTGCCCGGCGGCACGCTCAAGGTAAATTGGGACGGTGCGGGGGAGGTCTTTTTGGAAGGCCCGGCAGAGGAAGTTTTTAGCGGGGAATGGATATGAAGTTTTCAGACCGGTTGGGCAAGCTCGCCCCCTACCCTTTTGTTGAGATATCGCGGATCATCGCTGAGAAACGGGCGGCCGGCGCCGATGTCGTCACCTTCGGCATCGGCGACCCAGATGTGCCCACACCCCAGCCCATAATCGACCGGCTGTTGACCGCGTCCCAGCACGCGCCCAACCACCGGTATCCGGAGACCGACGGCCTGCCCGAGATGCGCCGCGCCTTCGCCCAGTGGTACGACACCCGCTTCAACGTGAAGCTGGACCCGGACACCGAAGTACTGCCGCTGATCGGCGCCAAAGAGGGCATCGGCCACGCCGCCTTCTGCTTTCTGGACCCCGGCGACATCGCCCTGATCCCCGACCCTGCCTACCCGGTCTACGGAGTGGGCACCATGTTCGCGGGCGGGGAGAGTCACATCATGCCCCTCCACGAGAAGAATGGTTGGCTGCCCGAACTGGACGCCATCCCCGCCGATGTGGCCCGGAACGCCAAGGTAATGTGGCTGAACTACCCCAACAACCCCACCAGCGCCGTGGCCAGCGAAGAAGACTTCACCTCGGCCATCGCCTTCTGCCGGGAGAACGACATCGCTCTGCTCCACGACGCCGCCTATAGTGAGATCGGCTACGACGGCTACTCGCCCATCAGCTACCTGCAGGTTGCCGGTTCCAAGGACATCGGGCTGGAGTTCCACTCCCTGTCCAAGTCCTACAACATGACCGGCTGGCGCATCGGCATGGCCGTGGGCAACGCCGACATGATCAAGGCACTTTTCCAGATAAAGGCCAACCTGGACTCAGGCGTGCCCCAGGCCGTCCAGGAGATGGCCATGGAGGCGCTCACCGGGCCCCAGGACTGCGTCGATGAGATGGTGGATGTTTACACCCGCCGCCGCGACCGAGTGGTGAAAGCCGTCCACGCCACGGGCATGAACGTCGCCGTCCCCCGTGCTAGCCTATATATATGGGCCCGGGTGCCCCAGGGCTATACCTCGGCCGAGATGGCCCAGGCCATGCTGGAAGAGCTGGACGTTGTGGTCACCCCCGGTTCCAGTTATGGTACATACGGAGAGGGTTACATCCGCCTGTCACTGACCACTCCCGACGAACAGATCGAGAAGGGCTGCCAGCGGTTGGAGTCCTGGAAGATTCCCCCGCCCAAGGGGAAATAGAACAAGCTCCTTGGGGCCAAAAAAGATTAGAGGGTAGAGTCCATAAGTAAGCGCTCATCAGGGAAACGCTCTTCCATACCGGTGGAGCCCGAACCCGAAAGGGCGATTCTTGTCGCGTTGGAAATGACCCGCCGCGACCACCCCTGGTCATTGGACGAGACTCTGGCCGAGCTGGAGTACCTGACCAACACCGCCGGCGCCCAGGTCGTCGGCAGTGTCACCCAGCGGGCCAACCGCCTGGGTCCCACCTACGTCGGCTCCGGCAAGGTGGACGAGATTCGCGAGATGATCGCCGAACAGAAGGCCGAGACGGTCATCTTCGACGACGAACTGACCCCAACCCAGCAGCGCAACCTGGAAAACGTCCTCAAATGCAAGGTCTTGGACCGCACCGCCCTGATCTTGGACGTCTTCGGCCAGCACGCCTCAACCTATGAAGGCAAGCTTCAAGTCGAACTGGCCCAGCACGAATACCTTCTGCCCCGTTTGGCCGGCCAGTGGTCACACTTGGAACGGCTGGGAGGCGGGATCGGCACCAGGGGCCCCGGTGAGACCCAGATAGAGACCGACCGCCGTCTGGTTAGAAACCGCCTGCAGAAGATTCGTTCCGAGTTGGAAGGCGTGAGACGCCGCCGCTCGCTGCACATGGACCGCCGGAAGAAGTCCACCATCCCCATGGCTACCCTGGTGGGATACACCAACGCCGGCAAGAGCACCCTGTTCAACGCCATCAGCGACGCGAAGGTAACCGCCGCCGACCAGCTATTCTCCACCCTGGACCCGGTGACCAAGCGGGTGCGTCTGCCTTCGGGGGCGCCGCTGCTGCTCAGTGACACTGTGGGATTCATCCAGAAGCTCTCCCCCAGCGTCGTCGCCGCCTTCCGGGCCACCCTGGAAGAACTGGCCCAGTCGGACATTTTGGTCCACGTCATAGATGTGACCCACCCCAAGGCGCCGGAGCAGACCAGGGTGGTGGAGAAGACACTCAAGGACCTGGACCTGCTGGACAAGCCGCGGCTCCTGGTGATGAACAAGATGGACCTGATGTCAGATGCCAGTATGCCGCGAAACGGCAGGGGGCTCTCCTCTCACCAGGCCCGATCGGGCATCCTGGTTTCAGCGGCCAAGAAGTGGAACCTGGACGACCTGCTGCGCGAGCTGGAAGAGATGCTGATCAACATAGACGGCCCGCTGACGGTGGTCGGCGGCACCAGGGATTTCTAGGTCGTCCACACGACATAACATTCCCACCTGGTCCGTCATCCGGCCAGTCCCAACACCGCTGCCAGTATCCCGATCCTTTCGCTATCCGTAGCAGCCGCGCCGTATTGCTCCGCCAGACTGGACGTTTCAACCGGAGAAGGCATCTCAAGCAGCACCCCGGTTCTCTGGTCGCTGGAGCTGTCCATCACCTCCAGGGTCGTGCGTCCCACTCCCAGGGCCGCCGCGATGTCGGCCCGGTGGCTGATGGCCTTAACGTCAAATTGCTCAGCTTCCGTGGTGAACAGGACATCGACCCACTGGCCGGTGGCTATCTCCCTAATATTTCGGTACAGCATGCTCCTCCTCTGCGGTCTCCAGTTTCCTCACCTGGGACAGGTATTTCCACGGTTCGTCAGCGGGTCCGTAGCTGAGGCGGCGGGGCAGCTCGAAGGTTGTATCCTCGATGGAATGACGCAGCTTCTGGTAGACGGACTCCGGCAAACGGTGCTTGAAGACCAGCCAGGTCAGGTGAACGTCCACCGCCTCCTGCGGGCAGGTGCCCGGAGCCCATCTGGCCTCCCAATTTGCCCAGCCTTCGCTCCGCTTCAGTCGCCGTTGCAGTTCGAGCTTGGCCAGGCGTGCTGGGCCGTTCATCGCCAAGAACCGGTCCAGGGAGAAACCGGTGCCGTGCACTACGGTCTCATATTCGGGTAGGGCTGTGGTCTTGTGGACAGTGGCTCCGTTCCCGAAACTCCAGTTCTCCGGGAACCAGTCCCAGGTGATGCCGTCGCGCAGGCAGACGTCGCTCATCAGGTGGTGGGCCGGTCCCCGAGGTTCTTCCCCAACGTCTGAGATGGCGAAAACGCCCTCCTTCCGGCATTGGATGGCCGGGTCCTCTTCCAGCATGCCCATGTGCTCCAGTCAGACGTACCGGCGGAGGCCTCCGGCACTGAGTCTCGATCTGGGATATCCGGCGAATATGTAGAGAAACCGCCCCATCAGGAGGCCGACCCGCTGTAGACCTGGAGTTCATCTGCGCCCAGGGTGTTTGAAGAGCTGCCGCAGATGCCGGTGACTACAAGGTCGGTGATGGTGGCGGTGATCATATCGTTACCTTCGCCGATGCTGTTCGATCCTGAGCTGTCCTGGGTTGTACCGCCGCCGTAGGCGACCGAAGAGCCCTGTCCCATGCGGGTGTAACTGCCGCCAACCCGGCCAGGGATCCAGCCCCGGTGACTGCCAAATTCGTTGATATTCGTTGTCCCCGTCCGCCAGGTTCCGCGGTTGCCTGAATTGGAGGCGGTTGTATTCAGTTTCAGACCGCAGGAGACGGCGGCGGCTCCCGAAGTCTTCCTGGCTGCAACGTGGTAGTCAAGGGGATGGGTATTGGTGACGGACAGGGAAGACGCAGACAACAGGTCAACCTGGGCCGTGCTCGTGGTGGTGGCTTCAGTGGTGTTTCCACCCTCCCGGGTGACGGTCCCCGGAGAGACTGTGCTCCAGGTGCCGTCGTCTTTCAGGTAGTCGCCGACGTTGGTGCCCTTGGGTACCAGTCCATGTAGCGACGTGGAAAAGTCCAGGTCCGTGTTGTCGTCGGGATCTGCCAGATCGTCCAGCTTCAGAGCGTCGGCCCCGCCGCTGACGTGGGAAGCCTGATGGGCTGCGTTGGGCAGCCGCGGCACGGTGAACCAATCTGTTCCGTCCGAATAGTAGGCCTTGGCCCCGTAGTTCTCCGAGATGGTGTCTGTCGCCGCGCCGTCGATGGTCTCGGAACCCTCGGTCGCGACCGTGATGTTGTTGCTGGCGGCGGAGCTAGACTCGTCCTTAACGGTGTAGACCCGGCCGGCCCTGACCTCGGCGGTTGGGCAGGGTGATGGTGACGGCGCCGGCCCGGTTGACGCCTACCAGGCTGTCGCCGGCCTTGACGGTGTAGGCGGCGCCCGTCACGGTGGTATGGGTTTCCATAACCTGCTGGTCGTCGTTGTTGGCGGCGTCGGCCCAGAACTGGGAACAAGAGACCGGGTCTCTGAACTCCATCTGGATGGACTTGCCAGGTACCAGGGACATGCCGTCGGTGGCGGACACGTCGCTTCCGCCCAGAAAGCAGGTTCCGGTGTTGTCGCTGCGGGCCTTGAACACCAGGGACCGGACGTTGTCCTTGGTGGCGGCTTGGACTGAAGTCCCGGCGGCGGTGACGGTGATGGTGCCGAAGATTGCCATACAGTTCTCCTCAAAAATCTGACCAACTTTCGGCATAAAGTCTGTCGAAGGGGATTCCGGCCCGTCAACGGACAGATTTCATCCGGAAGAATGACGGGCCGGCTTTCCCAGATTCTCCAAAGAAAACGGGGTGATTAGTCCGGCCGGACGGACAACCAGACCGGATGGCGGTGGAAAAACGGCGCTACGGGGCTCTCAGTGCGCCAAAGAAAAAGAAACAGATGGTGGAGCAGATAAGGGGAGTGCGGTTGGGGTATGGACGGGGGGCGAAAAATACATACTGGTTCGCACAAGATACGTTATGTAACGACCGGCGCGGTTCGATCATATTGTAGTTTACATATCCACGGAACGTTACATAACGTATGAGTTGACTCTCGTCCGCTGTATGTGTGATTCATATTTAGACTTATTGCCATATAGTTTGCGGGTCAAGAAGAACTCACACTAGGGCGACTCACAACTAATCTCAAATTTATACTATGACTTATCTATCCAGTCGGGGATTCCTCTTTAGGTCGATTTCAAGAAATGATCAATCTTTTGTTATAGCGTGTTTTCCTGTCTTCCAGTTGATGGGCTGATTCCCTAGGAGAATCAACCTGACCTGATGAACCAGTTTCTAGGCACGAAAAAGCCCCTCAATGCTAAGTTGGGGGGCTTTGTTATTTGGGAGTACCTGAAAAGGTGCACGAAAAGTGCACAATTTCGGGAATTAAAGCATATGGTTCTTTCTCGTATGTTATGTCAAACGGTTAGCTGAGACCAGTTCACCATTTCCATACCTGCGACCACCACCGGAAATCTAGAGTTTCTCTCTCTTCCCGTTCAAAGAGCCCGGAAATAGAGAGTATGAAACCGGTCTTTATAGAACCGATAAGGGTTTGAGGTATCTGTACCACGGTCAACTCGGTCCGTTCGGTATTCCCAGTCACTTCGGTTAATCGAATCCAATATCCAGATTCATCGACCTCCGTTACTGTGCCCCGGATATAGGTGCCGTTCGATCGCCAAGTAACTTCCGATGTGTGGAGATAATCTGGGCATATCGCCTTGAACTGACAATATAGGCAGGAATCTTCCGATGGAGAAGCCTCAAATGAGTCCGCTGAAGACTACCGCGCTGGAACAGCGGAAGAAAGGCCTCACTGCGAAAGAACGGTTAGTGTTACAGATGATCGACTACGCAGATATCGTCGAAGAGACGTACGAATCTAGCTGTTTCATGAAGAAATCTCAGCTGATATTACTTGTCAGCAATGAGTATCGGAACGACATTCCGGTCGTCGACTCCAAGATACTAATGGCGAGATTGATCGACCTATCTGAATTGCCTTCCGCTGATCGAAATATCATCCGCGAAGACTGGCAGATCATTGCAGATAAGGTCCGTCGAGGCCTCGCACACGAACTTTCCGGGTCGGATACGACCTATCTAGAGGCGTGTACTAAAGGCATGGATGGATCGCATATGGTCAAACAACCTAACAGCCAGATCCCGGCCAAACCCCGAGCCTTCGCTCTGAAGAGCGGCTATGTAACGAGTCTTGTACGCGAGTGGTTGAATGATCTTGGTTCTCTAGCCATCACTGATGACACCGAGGTAGCAGCTCGGGGTTTCGAAAGAACGATCATCGAAAGATTCTCGACGTATATCGGTCTCACCACCGATGAGATAGAGGTCCTGTTAGGTATCGAGTTAGACCCATCTGCTAAAGGTTATCGCGCAACTTTAGCTAGACGGATGCTGGGTGTATCGACCAAGAATGTCGAGGAATTCGATAGGTCCGGTATCTCTATGAAAACGATCCTTATCGACGAACAAGGTAGGCCTCCCGAATCGATGTCGTTCCCTGTATTTAGATATATGGGGCCTGGCAGTGTACTGGAGGAGGACTGGGAGTCAGATGAAGATGAGGAGATCCCACGGATCAAACGGATATTGGAAGATACTAGGTTCTTGTTCGTAGTGTTCCAGAGGTACTCAGGGATGATCAGATTGAAAGAAGTGAGATTCTGGTCTATGTCCGGTGCTGACATAGAGACTTACGTGAAACCGGTTTGGGAAGCGACACGGAAGAACATAGAGCTAGGGATACTCCCTGATCTACCCAAAGGGTCTTTCAATGGTGTTTGTCATGTTAGGCCTCACGCCGCTAATAAGAAGGACACATTCCCTACGCCACTCAATGGTAATCAGGTTAAGAAATGTTTCTGGTTGGACCGACGGTACATCCAGAGGCAATTATCAGGCCCAGAACAACTGCCATTGACCTGAGGGGCTTCACTCAAGGTCTGTATTCTCCGCGATCGCGAATGATCTCGCGCTGCAATTGAATGATACTGATGCCAAATCCTTCGTACGTAATGTTGCTCGTTCCGACCAAGAGCGAGCTCTCGTGGACAAGATCAAACAGATGGACAGA
>PBMF01000006.1 GCA_002721995.1 Chloroflexota bacterium | reverse complement strand
CCCTGGAATTGGTGAAATTCCTGCTCATGGCCAACACCTCAGCCTCACTCTCGGCGGTGAACCGCGCCGCTTGGAGCGGCACAGACCTGCGTCAATTACATAAGCAGGTCACAGAGCTGCTGCGGGCTGCGATGCACCTGCAATGGGGCTCAGAAGACGCAATAGACGTATCAGAAGACGTGGCTGCCCAGCTCAAAGAGACCATCAGCGGACTTCCACCCTGGCGCATCGTGAGAGCGCTGAAAACCTGGGGCGACGTGAACATGCGTTACGATGCCCCGTCCCCCCTGCCCCTGGAACTCGCCGTGGTGGAGATCTGCGAAGACACCGCCCCTCCGACGGCACAGCCGGCCCCACAGGCATCGCCCGGCCGGGCTGCCGCCCCGCCGCCCGCCAGGAGCGCGGCGCCACCCCAGCAGCCCAGACCGCAAGCACCCAACCGTCAAGCTGCCCAAAGACCGGCGGCACGGGGCCCGGAGCAGCCCACCGGACAGCGGCGCACCGCGCCGGACCCGGGGCCCATATCCGAACTGGGCACCCAGTGGCTGGCCGCGGTCAAAGTACTGGGCCGTCACAAGGGCAAGAAGTTCAACCTGGGCGCGCTTCTCAGAGACTGCAAGGCCAACGCAGTGTCCTTGGAAAACAATACCCTGGTGCTGGGATTTTCCAACAATGCCAACCTGGAGCGGATGCAGGAAGAAATGGCCGATCCCGGGTCCCGCCGCCAGGTGAACGAAGCCGTGGCCAATTCCTTTGGACAGGCCTACGAATTACGCATGGAACTGGCCAATGGAGGCAGCGCCACAGCCAACACAGCTAAGACCGCTCAACAGAGCTCTCTGGTACGCACCGCCCTGGGCATGGGCGCCAGAGTCCTAGAGGAGATTGAAGAATGAACCGCAATATGATGCGCCAAGCCCAGAAGCAATTGGCCCAACTCCAGAAGATCCAAGAAGAACTGGAGACCCTCACCGTCGAGGGCAGCGCCGGCGGCGGCGCCGTGAAGGTGGTCATGACCGGCAAACAGATAGTGGAGTCGGTGACCATCGAACCAGAAGCCGCCGAAGAGGTTGAACTGCTCCAAGAAATGGTGTTGGCAGCGGTCAACGACGCTTCCACCAAGGCCCAGGAACTGGCCGCCCAAAAGATGGCGGTGGTTACCGGCGGCATGAACATCCCGGGGTTTTAACCGGCCCGTCCGGCTAGCGAACTCCCTGCCATGACTCAAGACAACGTCCCCGGCGCGGCCCCCTCCCTCTCACGCCTGGTCCAAGAGTTGAACCGGCTGCCGGGCATCGGCCCCAAGAGCGCCCAGCGCCTGGCCTACTACATCATCCGGCTGCCCGACGAGGAAGCCGCCGCCCTGGCCGACGCCGTCACCGCCGTGAAGCAGAACATAGTCTTCTGCGAGCACTGCCAGAACCTCACCGATGCTTCTCCCTGCTCCATCTGCTCCGACCCACGGCGCGACCGGAGCATCGTCTGCGTGGTGGAAGAACCCCTGGACGTGCTGGCCCTGGAGCGCACCCGCAGCTACCGGGGCCTCTACCATGTCCTCCACGGCGTGATCTCGCCCATAAACGGCATCGGGCCGGACCAGATCAAGCTGAAAGAACTCTTCTCACGCCTGGCCGAGCCGGAGGTCGCCGAGATGGTGGTGGCCACCAACCCCACCCTGGAGGGCGAGGCCACGGCCATGTACATCCGACGCCACCAGAGCCGTGACGACCTGCGTATCACCCACCTTGCCAGGGGACTCCCCGTGGGTGGATCATTGGAATATACGGACGAGACCACGCTGACCAGGGCGTTCCAGGGGCGTCAGGAGATCTAGGCATGGCCCCTCCCAAGACCTACCGCTGCGAGGGCATCATCCTGGGGCACACGCCATTGGGTGAAGCCGACCTGCTGGTGACCATGTACACCAGGGACCAGGGGAAGATTCGCGCCGTGGGCAAGGGGGCCAGAAAGTCCACCAGCAAGCTGGTTGGTCACCTGGAACCGCTTACCGTCCTCCGGTTGTCCATGGCCCGCGGGCGCAGCATGGACGTGATCTCCCAGGCGGAAGTGTCTGACAGCCTGGGCACGCTGAAATCGGACCTCACCGCCATCGCCAAAGGCCAGTACCTGGCCGAGCTGGTGGCCGGATTTGGCGCCGAGGACAATTCCAACCCCGCCCTCTTCCAGTTGATGTTGGACACCCTCCACGTTGTGGCCGCAGACCCTGAATCCGACCTGCCTCTACGGTTCTTCGAGCTGCACCTGTTGAACGTATCCGGCCTGATGCCGGAGCTGTACCAGTGCGTGGAGTGCCGGGTGGAGTTGGAACCCGACGCCCACCGGTTCAGCCCCAACGTGGGCGGCGCCCTCTGCCCCAATTGCAGCCCCGACGACGCCTACCTGCGTCCCCTCTCCCTCCGGGCCCTGAAGATGCTGCGTCACTTGGACCGCAGCGGCATCGCCGCCGCCTGCAGTGTCCCCATCGACGATAACCTGGCCGAAGAGCTAAAAAGCATACTTTTGACCACCGTCAGCTACTGGCTGGGCAAGGAAATTCGTTCTAACTCGTTCCTGGAACGCCTACACAAAGAGTCCCTTCCTGAGGTATACCAAAAGGGCATATAGCTCATATTTGAGCGGGGCCCGTCGTTTCACACCTAAAATCAGGGCCACCGTTCCTCAATTCGAAGGGTATGTTGTGTTTACCAAGATATTGATTGCCAACCGTGGTGAGATTGCTTGTCGTATTATCCGGACCTGTCAGAGGTTGGGAATAAAAACCGTCGCCATATACTCGACGGTTGACCAGGAAGCGTTGCACGTCAAGATGGCCGACGAGGCCTACTTGGTCGGCGAAGCTCCCCCTCATGACAGCTACTTAAACATGGAAAACATCCTGAAGGCCGCCAAGGCCTCAGGCGCCGAGGCCATCCACCCCGGCTACGGCTTTGTTTCCGAGAATGCTGAATTTGCCCGGCTCTGTGTGGAGTCGGGTATTTGTTTTATCGGACCCGATCCCGACGTCATCGAGAAGATGGGTGACAAACTCAAGTCCCGCAAGCTGGCCCGCAAGGCCGGCGTCCCGGTACTGCCTGGTACCGACGATGCTGTGGCCAATGAACATGCCGCCGGCAAGGCCTGGGAACTGGGCTTCCCCCTCATGGTCAAGGCAGCCGAGGGCGGCGGGGGCATCGGCATACACATCATCGAGAACCAAGAAGAGCTCATGCCCCTCATCGAGCGCACCCGCCAGGTGGCGGAAAGCGCCTTTGGCAGCGGCCGGCTCTTCTTTGAGCGCTACCTCAAAGATGCTTCTCACATCGAAGTACAGCTCATCGGCGACGAGCACGGCAACCTGATCCACCTTTTCGAACGTGATTGCTCCGTGCAGCGCCGCAACCAGAAATTGGTGGAAGAGACACCCTCTTCAGCCAAGCTCACTCCCCGTCTGCGGAAACGTGTATCCAGCCTGGCCGTCAAGCTGGGTAAATACATGGGCTACACCTCAACCGGCACCGTGGAATTCCTGGTTTCTGCCGACGGCAGCGTCTACTTCCTGGAGATGAACACCCGCTTGCAGGTGGAGCACGGCGTGACCGAATTGGTAACCGGACTGGACCTGGTGGAGCTGCAAATCAGGGTGGCGGCCGGTCAGGAACTGCCCATGTGCCAGAAGGACGTATCGGTTAACGGCCACGCCATCGAGGTGCGCGTCTACCCTGAAGACCCCGAGACCTTCATGCCCGACGCCGGCGACATCACGGACCTCCACGAGCCTGAGGGAGAAAACATCCGCGTGGACTCCGCGCTTTGCAACGGTTATACCGTTGGGTTAGACTACGAACCACTGATGGCCAAAGTAATGGCCTGGGGAGAGGACCGGGACCAGGCGATAAAGACCCTGCAAAGGGCACTTCTGGAGTTTCGGGTTGAGGGCGTGAAATGCAACGTCCCCCTGCTGCGGGACATCCTCGCCACCAAGGAATTCGCCGCCGCAACCTACCACACCGGCTCCATGCCGGTCTGGATCAACGAGTTCCAGGTACGCGCCCAGAAGAAATGCGCCAACGGAAATATGCACAAGAACGGTAAAAACGGTCACGGCAACGGACACGACAGCGACGAGCGCAGCATAGCCGCCGCCATCGGCGTCTCTTTGGCCATGGCCATGAAGTCGGCCCAGCCGGTGACGGCCGCCGCCGCCTACAATCCGTGGCGCGTCTACGGACGCCGTGAGCAGCTCCTTTCCCGGACACTGGGGAACAGAGGTTGGCGGTAACCACACTCCGGATCAAGGTCGGGGATAACTGGTACAACGTCGAAGTAGGTGAACTGACCCAGTCCCCCGTCGAGGTCACCGTCGAAGGTGAGACCTTCTTGGTCGAGGTCGAGGGCCTCCCCACCCCGCCTCCCGCCCGTCCCCGCCGCGGCCGGACTCAAGCCCCGGGCATCGTGGTGCCCCCACCAACCACCCGAAACTCGGGCGGCGCCGCCGACAATATCATCGCCTCACCCATGGCCGGCCGGGTTATTTCCATCCTTGTCCGCCCCGGAGACCAGGTCACCACCGGTCAGGAAGTGTGCGTGGTGGAGGCCATGAAGATGGAGCAAAGCATTCGCGCGGCCCGAAACGGCGTCGTCAAAGATATATTGGTCCAACCCATGGACTCGGTCCGCACCAACGACCCCCTCATCGAACTGGAATAGCCCTCATTAGGTCTGGGACCTAACTACCTGTCCCGCCACTCCGGCGTTTCCTCATTCACGCAGTGCAGAAACACGAAGGCCGACGTGCGCCCCAGCCCGGCGAAGGGCTTGGTCAACTCCTTGACCCGCGCATGATAGTCCAGGTGGTCCAGGGACCGCAGGTACGCGTGCATGGAGCCGTGTTCCGCGATCAGATCCAGCATGGTGTTCGCGTTTTCCACCGTCGCCAGAATCTTCCGGCGATTGCGAACGATGTCCTTATCTTCAAACAGGCGCTCGATATCCTCGGGACCATATGCGGCGACGCGCTCCAGACTGAACCGGTCGAAACTGCGCACAAATCCGCGCCACTTCTCGCGGACCACCGGCCAGCTGAACCCCGCCCTGAAAATAGCCTTGGTCAACTCCTCAAAATAACCGTCATCTCCGCTGGGCGTTATCTTGGGTGGCCGCTCCAGTGCTCTCGCCATCGGCTTTTTCCTCTGTCACGCGTGGTTCGCGGTCGTACAGTATAACTTCCAAGTCCGTTTTCCGTGGAGTTCTGCTCCTACTACCCATATTATAGGTGATATGTTATATTGTCTGGCATGATGCTACCTGGGGGAGGCAGCGCCAGATGGAACTGCGGCAACTTGTCAGTTTTTACCATGTTGCTCGACTACGAAGTGTTTCCAAAGCGGCCCGCACATTGGAGCTGGGCCAACCCACCGTTACAACCCACCTGCGCAAGCTGGAAGACGATTTTGAAATAACTCTCTTCGACCGCATCAAACGGCCGATCCAGCTTACCTCTGAAGGCTCAACACTGCTGGAATTGGTCATCCCAGTGGTCCAGGCAGTGGACACCCTCAAGACCCAGATGGACTATTCCGAAACCCGCGGCTCCTTTGTCGTGGGTGCATACCCTGACCTTGTCCTGCACCACCTGCCGCCGGGTATACAGGCATTCAGCAAGCAATACCCCGACGTGCGGATCCAACTCATGGCCAGGCCGTACACCCCACTGATGCGCCTGCTCAAGTCGGGTGAGGTTGATCTGGCCTTCTGCGCGCCACCGCCCGCGGATGACCCAACCCTGGAGTTCAGGGAGTTGTTCCGCTATGACGTGGTGCTGATGACGCCCCCGGGCCATCCTCTGCTTGAGCGGGACCCGATCAGCCTACAGGACCTTGCTCCTTGGCCGCTGATCCT
The DNA here is from genome assembly GCA_002721995.1 of Chloroflexota bacterium. Taxonomy (GTDB): domain Bacteria; phylum Chloroflexota; class Dehalococcoidia; order Lucifugimonadales; family UBA3495; genus UBA9611. Next base: position 9,480 of record PBMF01000006.1, on the reverse strand, counting down.
CTCGGGCCCGGAAAGTTTGACCCGCCAGAAGGTGGAACAGGAACTGCGCAACCGGGGGGCCACTTGCGACGTTGTACTTTCATTGGACGACACCGGGTCCATCAAGCGTTACGTGGAGACCGGCATGGGAGTGGCGGTCTGCAACGACTTCACCCTGCACCACGAAGACCATAACCGCCTGGGCGTGGTCCGGCTGGACCACATCTTCGAGTCTTCGGTGATTGGAATCTGCACGCTGAAGGGCAAGTTCATGGGTCAGGCGGTGCGGAACTTCATAGATGTCCTGTCCGAAGAGATGCGCGGCTTCCATGCCGATCTGGCGGGATGGGACCACCCCAAGGTCAACGGACGCTCCACCAGCAAGGCCAAGTAAGGCGAACTTCCACACCTGGCCAATCCAGAGTTCCTCCCCTTGAGCCTTACCCACCTTAGGCCGGATAATACGGGGCGTATTTCGACTCGGCCTGAGGTCATTTATGTTAACCAACCCGGGCAATAACAATCCCAGCGTGACGGTCATCGGCGCTGGCATCGTCGGCGCGGCCATCACCTACACCCTGGCGAAAAGGGGCGCGGACGTTACGGTCATAGACAAGGGACGGCCCGGCGGCGGCGCCACCAGCCATTCTTTCGCCTGGATCAACGCCACCGCCAAGCATCCGGTGTCCTACCACGACTTCAACCGCCGCTCCTTGGGCATGTGGGACCGGTTCGCCAGGGGCCTGGACACGGATGTGGGCCTCAGATGGGGCGGGCAGCTTGAATGGGCGTCCACCGAAGAGGGCGCCGCGGAACTACGGTCCCGTGCCCAGCAGCTTCAGGCCTGGGGCTACCCCTGTGAACTGCTGGATGCCGCCGGAATGGCGCGGCTGGAGCCCGGCCTGACTCCAAATGAGGTGGCCGCCGCCATCTACTGCGAACTTGACGGTATGGTGGAACCAACCACAGCCGCCGAAGCCTGCATCCAGGCGGCCGCCAAACACGGAGCCAAGACGAAACTGGAGACTGAAGTCACCGGTCTAAGCACCAACAACGGCACGGCCACCGTCACGGCGGGCGGAGAGAATATCACCAGCGATGTGGTGGTACTGGCAGGAGGCGTGGACAACACCCTGCTAGCGGAAATGACCGGGGTGAACATCCCCCAGCAGGACAGTCCGGGCGTGGTGATTCGCACCAGCCCCATCTCCAAGCCCCTGTTCTCCACGGTCTCGGTGGTCTACGCACCGCCCTTGGAATCCGGCCGCCCGGAGATACACCTGCGCCACTGCCTGGACGGCACGGCCATGATCGGAGAGGGTTCCCAGGAGAGCCTGGCCCGGGACGACACTCAGGCCCACGCCGACGAGCTGCTGGCCAGGGCGATGGAATACGTACCCAACCTGAAGGGGGCCACAGCCGTGCCGGTCCCGGTAGGCTACCGGCCCATGCCCTTGGACGGATTTCCGGTCATTGGCCGTCCCGCCAAGGCGCCCAACGTCTACCTGGCGCTGACCCATAGCGGCGTGACCCTGGCCCCGCTGATATCCCAGGTCGCGGCCATGGAGATACTGGACGGGGCCGATGTGGAGTTCCTGGCAGACTACCGGCCCGACCGGTTCGCCTAGGACCTTTGTCCGGCAGCCCAGAGGCAACAAAACCAGGGGCTTACAGGCACGGCCGTATGCTAAGATAGTCTCTGCGTCAGGCCGGTGTAGCTCAGTGGTAGAGCAGCTGTTTCGTAAACAGCAGGTCGCGGGTTCAATTCCCATCACCGGCTCCACATTTTAGCCTCGAAAATGACCCTCTGTATGGTATAGAGGGTCGTTTATTTTCCTCAAATGTCCACGGATTGGCCACGATCTTTTCCTGGTCCGTGTTTTCCAGGCGTAAAACCACCCCCACCAAGGAACCATACCCGGGTGGGGTACTTTAAGGGTATGGGTAATGGCAGCCGGGGCGTCAAGGTCCTGACCTTGGGCCGTCGAGTTCTTCTCCGGCAACACCGAACTTAGCCTGGAACTGTGGACGGTGATTGCTGGAATATCGGGGTTCGCTTCTAGGTTACCAACTCCCGAACACCGAGTCGCATTCGAATCAATCAGGGCTAAAGAATTCGCACACGCGGGATAACAGGTTTCTTCGATCCCCCTCACCGGTAGAATACATGCGCAAGCGAAAATCAGAATCCAGTGATTATCGGGTACGAAAATTGGAAATCTTCCAGTATGGACCTGGTTTTTGAAGACTATTTAGTCTTCGGGATTTTTGCCCTCCTCAACTAGGAATACATTGAGATCCTGGCACTTCATTTGCGTTTTATGTTTCTGAGGGTAGGCAGGCTGCATTCTATCTCGTTGATGATAATTGACCATCCAGCATTGCAGTTCCATAACTTGCTCTTCCAGACTGAGTTCTCTCGACTCAAAGTTATAGGTGATATACGGACTGATCGCCTCACCTTTCGTTGGAAATATCAACGGCCAAACAGCAAAAATTAGTGCTACGACGGATATAACCAATCCTGCACTTGATGTCTTTGATATTCTCAATTCCTTCTCCTGTTAATCGCCAAGCAGTTTTTCAGCGAAACCCCCTATCGGGAAGGCACCGGGGGCGGGTACTGATGACGGTGGGGCGTGGTTAGCGGGGCCGTTTTTAGAGCTTATCTGGGTGCGAATCAAAGAGGTATTGATCCGGAATATTTTTAGCACCAGTAAAGTTAGGTCCGATTACACCATCTAGTACTGCATTGGTTAGTAATGCCATAGTCAAAGTTGCTCCGGTCAGGTCAGCGCCAGACAGGTTGGATTCGTACAGCCAAGCGCCGAATAAGTCTGCCCCGGTTAGATCTGCACCAGACAGGTTAGCTCTGTTCAGCCTTGCGCTGGATAAGTCGAGTTCAGACAGATTCGCACCTGACAAGTCGGATCCTAACAAGTCTGCTCCTGACAGATCTGCTTTGAATAGGTTAGCTCTGGATATGTTGGCCTTTAACAGATTAGCCCCCGCCAACTTGGCATGCGCCATGTTGGCATTGGACAGGTTAGGTTCGGACCAGATTGCCTTAGACAGGTCAGCTCGGCGTAGGTCAGCATTTGATAGGTCGGTATCAAACGAAGAGAAGGAATTGGACAGGTTGGCCTCGCTGAGCAATGCCATCGTCAGTGTGGCCCCGGTGAGGATTGTTTTAGATAGGTCTGCGCCTGACAGGTCAGCCCCAGACAGGTCAGTTCCGGTCAAGTTTGCACCAGCCAAATTGGCTCCGGAAAGGTTGGCCCCGGACAGATTGGCCTCAGACAAACCGGCTTCATACAGGTCGACTCCTGTCAGGTTGGCGTTAGCCAGGTCGTAATGATGACCGATTTTACGCTCGATTTGTTTTAAGAATTTATCTAGGTCTTTGCCAATGGAATCGGTCGGGATTCCGGGTTTACCTCGACCTCGTTTGAACAACTTTTCGAAAATTATACGAAACACGTATCCTCTATCGACGGGCTTCTTGGTCTGATGGTTTTTTGTAGTACGTATTCCAAAACTCCTCTTCCATTAACATGTCACCGATACTGTCACCGATTGCACCGACCTTGGTCACAAGGATGTCTTCTAAACTCACTCCCTCTTTGGCTATCCTTTCGTAAACAGACGGACTAGGTTCTGCATCGTCAAAGGCTTGAGAGTCAGTATTTGTAAGCGGTGATCCTATGGCTTTTTCAACGCGCCGACATAATCGGTCTAACGGTCCACCTGGAACTAAACGACCAGTTCTAATTAGCTCGCCGTGTTGTTCTACAGGGATAGCCTGTACAGGTTGTTTGTACTCGTGTTCCGCTTCGAGTTGCCATACTGATAAATCTCGCCGCTGTACCTCACGTAGGTCTTTAGAAGTGCTACTAAAGTCAAAGGCTGACGCCAAGAATTTGGCTAAAGCTCGTTTAGTTATTTGGCTCATCACTTCATTGGTATTCTGCACGCGGAACTCGAAGCGAAGAATTTGGTCGCACTGAAATAGTAAATACCACAACACTTCGCGGGCGATTTTCCATTCTTGCGCGTTAGTCAGGTTTGGCGCGTTTTGAACATTTGCCCAGTCTTGTTTGAGTTGGGGTGATACCAAAATCGAGACTGCAAACAATCCTTCTCCAGTGTTTTTCACGGCCTTTAAATAAGCCCGACGCTGTTTAATGTTAAATAGCCAGCCCATACCTATTACTCAATTGTTTCTAGTCTGGTTTATTTTCTAGAAAGTTGTCCCTATGCTTTAACACATATAGCCCAAGGCTTTAGGCCCCGAAGTTGACTTACGTAAACCGGAAATCCTAATCTGCTCTTTTTGTATAATCGATTCCAGCCATGCGTAAGTATAACAATCATGAAAATCTGTTTAATGAAATGTTCCGCTGGTTAATTGCATATGTTGACCGGAATGTCTTTATTGCACATCCGCAATTAATACGAACCTATATGCGTACACTTGCAAAGTGCGCTGAATCTGAGACTTTCCTGATGGCGAGTGAGGGTTCCGAATCTACTCACAAAGACTCGTTCAAGAAAGATTACTGGAAATCATTTGATACAAAGATAGGTTATTTGAAAAGCGATGACACGATTGCCAGTGAGTTGACGTGGGTAGCTGATGAGTTAACTCAGTCGTCAGATAGTACAGTGTGGTCAAGCAGTATCAACGGTCTAACTGATAAAGGTTTATTATCTTTCGACTTTGGTAGGAATGAATACCAATGCCGAAAATGTCATACCCGATTTTCGGATGAGCTTTCTAGTATTGGGCATTATGACCCAGACCATAGTTGGTTACACCCAAACAACATCAGATGTAATGGCTTTTGGGATTTGGCCACTGTCTCCTCAGGATGGATCCCTGAAGACGTCTTGATACTCCGTAACCTTAAGCCACCTTCCATTTCTTCAGACTTCCATACCGCGTTGGAACGACCGCGACGGGTTTCACTAGGTTTATGCTTATCTAGACAGAATGTTTTTGGATTCGGATTTCCGAAATTGGCCAGAGTTTGGTATCAAGCTTTAGTGTGGCAATTGGAAGGATGGCTTTGGAAGTGCTCTTCCGCACTTGGGATACCTGATAACCGAGAAGGCATAGAGCCAGAGGATTTGTTATTAGCTAAGCTCCTATCGCAATTACCTCCTCCCCCACCGAACGTTACGTTAGCCGAACAGTCAGTAGGCTTTAGGGATGAAGATGGGACAATAATTGGCTCTCCGAGGCTATTACCTAGCCGAAGTAGGATGGGTAGTAGCAATCTTTACAAGAATGGTCGGGTGCATCGATATTGGATTCCCCACATTGGATTTTTAAAATTCTCAATCGACGGCCGATTGGGTGTCTGGGATTGGGCATTAAAAGCACTTAGCGCAAACATTTCGTTAGGTCCGCCGTCATGGGGTGAACTAACGAAGTCTCCAGAATTAAAGATGCTAAGTGAAATAAAAAGGGTGACACGATAGGTATCGTTAATGACCACTGCTAACAATGCTAATAACAACCTAAGCTCCTGGCAGCCAGGCCAGAGTGGCAACCCTAGTGGCAGACCCAAAGGTACTAGAGACCTAGCTGGTTATGTGCTTGAGACCACTGATGGTGGCAAGGAACTAGTAGATGCCCTAGTGTCGATAGCCAGGGGTATCATGCCTTCGATACCAGCACAGAAAGGCTCCAGGCCTAGGAAGGACCAGCAGGTGCGGCCAGCAGACCAGCTGAAGGCCATCGAGATGCTGCTAGACCGTGGCTTCGGCAGGTCGCCACAGCAGCTAGATATAGCCCACAGCGTCACTAACCGCCCACTGGAGCACTTGTCTGATGAGACGTTGCGGTTACTGGTAGAGAACGCCAGGCAACTTAAAGACGGCAGTGGCGTAGTGATTGATGGCGATGGCCAGGTAGTTACGGATTAGCGAGATATGAAGCTAACGATAATACTATCGGTTATTGTCCTCATCCTCTTTGCAGTTGCCTGTAGGGGTGGGAAAGATGCAGATGCACCAGCAGCCGCTGTTAAGGCAATAGCTCCTACAGATGTCCTAGAACCTACTCCTGCACCCAATCCCGTTTCATCACAATCACCTACACCGCCTCCGATATCGATGGTTCTGGACACGGTGTCTCCTGAGCTTCTCAGCTGTGTTAAGACAGCTCTAGGAGATGAACAGTACGGCGCCATTATTACTGGCCGCCAAGATGCAGTCGCCGAACAGTTGGGATTGGTTCTTCCCTGCATATTGCAATACCCGCAAGAAGCCAATGCAATCATGGAGATGTTTGGGGTCGATATAGAGACAGTCATGGCTGCGAACTCCAATACGATTACTCTGCACGAGCCCGAGACCCCAAACGATGCGAACTCCTCTTCATCAATACCAACCCCTACCCTTCTACCGTCCTCATCAGTCTCTAGCCCGCTTACACGGCAATCAGTGGTCACCCATAGCAACGCCATCGAAAACCCTGAAGCCAATTTGATTCCAGACTCCTTCCCAGTGTGGAAATCTCGATGTAATGGCACAGGGCCAGTGGTCTTTTCCCAACCACCTATGCAAATAGAAGATATCGGACATATCGTTCCATATGGCATGGTCATCGGCGCGCATGTAACACCAATCGATCATATGTATTTGACGCCAGCAGATTTATCATTAGGTCGGGATGCATATGAGGTCAGGGCGATCCAAGATGGTTTGATTTACAATTTGCAGCCCAGAGACATTTTCGTTGACACTGGGGAGGCAAACGACAGGGAATGGAGACTTGATATCGGACACACATGTACATTTAGTAGCTATATTGACTTAATGACTTCCCTGCATCCGGATTTGGAGCGAGAATGGATGGAAACTCTTGGCCCGAATTCCAGCAAAGTTTGGCAAGGTATCGAGATAGATTCTGGTCAGCTACTCGGATGGATCGGGGCTCAAACCCTAGACTTTGGTGTTTACGATTACCAAGTAATTTTGGAAGGATTCGTCAATCCTTCGACATACGATAGGGAGCCGTGGAAGATTCACACCATTGATCCGTTCCCTCATTTTCCGGAAGATGTTTCAAGAGAGTTACTCGCGAAGATGCTAAGGACGGTAGAGCCTAGGGCCGGAAAGATCGATCATGATATAAATGGCAAATTGGTTGGGAACTGGTTTCAACAAAGTACAAACGGTTACCAGGGACTGGAAGGATCTAAGTACTGGGATGGGCACCTAGCAATTGTTCCCGACCACATCGACCCCACACAATGGAGGTTTTCAATCGGTAATTTTAATGGGCCGGCCGCGCAATTTGGTTTGAAAGGAAATGGACCTGACCCTAATGATATAACTCCAGAAACCGGAGTTACTCTCTATGAACTAGTTGAATATCAGTACCTCGTAGGCAAAGAAGAAAGGCGACCCCTTTGGGGAGCGAACAGCCAATTAAATTGGCGATCAGGGGAATCGATTTTTGCTACAAACACGGATTTTGTGAAAGGCATAGCTCTGTTGCAGATGGAGGATCCGCAGCTTTTGAGGGTTGAAGTATTCCCTGAAAAGAGCGCGGACCAAGTTTCAGGGTTCACCAACGATTCAAAGCTATATATACGCTGAAATTAGATTTATCTAGACTATGCGATACTCATAGTTATATGCCTATAGCGCCTCAGATTGGGCGCTATATTACCTCTCCGGCGAAAGGCCTCTGTTTCGCTGATTGAAAATGGTAGGAGCCTCGAAAGGAATTGTGCCTTGATTGATGGTGCTAGGCTAGTGTCAGCGAGCGTAAATATGAAATTAGCGGGCGTTCTGGCTGTACTCTTTGGAATTTTTGTCCTTGCATGTTCCAGTGGTCCTCATTCCCCGGGGGAACCTACGTCCAGTATCAACCCAACCGTTGAACCGCTGACGAATCTCAAAACAATCGAGTCCTCATCCGCCGGTAAAATTCAACAAACGAATACTCGACGTCCACAGTATGTGAAAGCGCCCACAACAACATCATCATCGGAGAAAACCCGTCAATCCCCGAATGAATCTTCCGCGAGTAAATCGTCTGATGTTGCGATCAGCAACATATTTAATCTGCCTTTTGAGGACTTCTCGTTTTCCTGCTCAGAGTTAGAAAGACCTGAGTTTACGTCAGCTTTCTTCCCTCCAGACCTAATGACCGCAATCGTACCCATGGGCAAAATGAGAGTTCGAGGGAGTCGACACGTTACGCCAACCGACCACCTGTACATACACAGAGAATTTTCCGCGGGAGACGAGTACGTTTTATCGCCATCCGACGGTTTCATCGTGAAAATTGAACGGTTCCCGAATGACCTTCCTTTAAATCAAGCTGATGAATCAGGTAGGTGGTTGGGAGATGCTGGTGGCCCGATGGTGCCGGATTATCGGATGATTATCATGCATTCTTGTAGCGTATTTACCATTTTTATTCACCTTGGCGAATTGGCCCCTGCCGTTCATGAGACTGTGGGTGATATTCCATTAGGCCAGTCTTGGTCGGCGAATGAAGAATACGACCCCATCCCTGTGAAAGCCGGCGAATCCATTGGTAAGTTTGGTTCTCAATCCTTTGACTGGAGTGTCCATGATGCCAATGTTGTATTGACCGGGTTCGTCGTACCCGAGCATTACTATAGTGAACCTTGGAAAATTCATACAGTCGACCCTTTTGATTACTATGCAGAACCTATGCGTTCTGAATTACTGGCAAAAGTAATCCGCCAAACCGAACCACGGGCGGGGAAGATAGATTACGACGTCGAAGGCAAAATCGTTGGTAACTGGTTCATCGATGGCTCGGTTGATTACGCTGGCTCAGGTCAACCTACACTCGGATACACAAAAGGGCACTTGGCTATTGCTTATGGACATATAGACCCCACGCAATTAAGGATTTCTATAGGTGCTGATACCGGCCTTAACGAAGATTTGTGTGGGATATGTGGAGGAGTGTACGGTGTAAGAGGGAACCAGCCAGACCCAGCTAACGTGGGTAAAGATTTTGGGCTTGTAAAATACGAGCTTATGTCTAGGGACGAAGAATCCCAGCTTATTAAAGAACGCGTTGGAGATGTTTCATTAGGGACGTTTCTAGTCCAGCATCTGGGTAATCGGAGTATCCAAGTTGAAATCATCCCTGGGAAGACTCCCGACCAAGTTTCAGGATTTACAGATAAGGCGGTCATATATCGCAGATAGTGTTTCGGCCTGCTTTTCACTAAGTAACATTTTGCCGACAAACTCCTGATAACCAGGTGGTACTAAGGGGTACTAGCAGGGAAGTAGACCATCCATTCTAGCTACGAAACGGGACTAAACGGGATGGTTTGTGACAAGGGAATACAGGCTACGTGGAACTCAAAAACCAGTGGGGCAACCCGTGTCAGTTCGACTCTGACCTTCGGCACCACATTCCCCATCCCTTTGCTAAGGCCTGGAATTAAAGCTATCTTAGGACGCCCGGACTGGTTACAATCCGGGCGTCCTGTT
>PBMF01000005.1 GCA_002721995.1 Chloroflexota bacterium | reverse complement strand
TGGCCGAGGCGGACCCCCACCCCTGGGAGCGGCGGGCCATGGTGGAGGTGGACGATTTCCTGGCCGGCACCATCGCCGTCTCCGGCGACTACTGGCATTTCTCCCGCACCCCGGTGAACATCGGGGTCACCCCCAAGGTGGGGGAGCACAACGATTCCGTTCTCTCCGACATCCTGGGGTATTCCTCCGAGGAGATAGATGGTTTCAGGGCGAAGAATGTGATCTCCGAAGAGGACCTCTACCACGAGATCGAGGGCGCGCCCGACCCCAGCTAGGGCGGCGCCGCGTTTCCATCTAGTTAGACCTTAGAGAGGCGCTCCGGTTTGGGCCGGGGCGTCTCTTTTTATTGGTGGGGAGTGTTTGGGCGTGGTGCGGCCCCCATCCTAGCCTTCCCCCGCAAGCGGGGGGAAGGGACTGAAGTTCCCTCTCCCTCTGGGAGAGGGTTGGGGTGAGGGCGAGGCTCCTGGGCAACCTTGTCCCGCAGAGGCAGCTGATCCCTCCACCCTGGCCGGAGAATTGGGGTGAAGCGGCCCTCTTTTTCGGGCCGTTCGGCCCAGAAAGAAGTCCCCGCTTTGTTATAATTAGACGTACCAGCCTGCCTTTTTACCCGTCTCGGGGGTGTTCCAAATGAACGGGTTGAGGTGGCTTGTGACGCGCTGGCCGGACCGTTCTTCCAGGGACAATTGGAAATCTCTGGAGTGGGTCGGCGTCTTTGTCCCCGTCTCATTTTTCCTTGCCTATTACTTCCTCAAGGTCGGCCCTGCCCGCGGCTTTTTCCATTCCGTCTATGGCCTGGCCCTCCTTGTGGCACTCATCATCATATTCTCCCGGCTGATGTTCGTCGCCATCGATAGGCTCCAGCGGAGCATTCAGTCCCTCTCCCGGCAGCTCTCCAGACAGAACGTGCAGCTAAGGGCGCTGCACGAGACCAACCTGGCCTTGTCCCAAGAGCGCGCCTATGAATCGGTCATGCAACTGGTGGCCGATCTGGGCCGGGAACTGTTTGGGAACCCCAAGCACCCTTATACCAAGGCCCTGATCTCGGCGGCACTGCCGGCCCACCCCAATAAGCAGCACGAGGAGATCGTGCTGCGGGGAGAGGTCCCCTCGCCCATCAACCCGCCGGCCGGATGCAGCTTCCATCCCCGGTGCCCCATGGTGATGGACCACTGCTCCACGGTAATCCCCGAGCGGAGGGAGATAAGCCCGGAGCACAGGACCTCGTGCCACCTATACGCGGAGACCAAAGCCGCCGGCGCATAGTCTTCGCCAACGGAAAGCCGTACGTTAATCAGCCGGTCCCGAGTAACCAAGAGGGAGGTCACGTCAGGGCAGCCAATGCCTACATTCTGGTCAATGCAGACCCGGCCTTAACAGACTCCGTGGCAGAACAACTGCGGGCCATCGCCGGAGCCATGGTCCACGATGTGCTCGGCCCCTACGACTTTGTGATCGACCTGGAAGCCGACTCCCAGGAGGACATCAAGGCGATCCTGCGCCACAAGATACGCCCACTGAAGGGAGTCACCAGCGCGGTGACGTGCATCTGCTTCTAGGGTGCATCTGTCATTCCGAGGCGCCAGCCGAGTAATCCCTTTGCCGCTGGGATATTGCTGCCCCCGGCAACGGGATCCCTCGTTCCGCTCGGGGTGACAGCGTCGCGGTGAGATGCGAAAATCCCCCTTTACGAAAGGGGGATGGAATCTAATCCTATTCCTGGGCTCTTAGCTCGTCAGCGTCCACTCGGTATTCGTCGGTGTCGCGGCCCCGGATGGCTGCCAGGACGCGTTCGGCGGACAGGGGCAGAGTCTTAATCCGCACCCCCACGGCGTCGTAGATGGCGTTAGCGATGGCTGCCGGCGGCCCGAACCCGGGGGACTCGGCCACGGCGCGGGCGCCGAAGGGGCCGTCCTCGCTGGGCACTTCCACCAGGATATTCTCGATCTCCGGCATGTCCACGGCCAGGGGCATGAGGTAGGTGGCCAAAGACGGGTTCCGCACCTCGCCGGTGTCCTTGTCGATGAGAATCTCCTCGCTCAAGGCCCGGCCGATGCCCTGGACCGCGCCACCCTCAAGCTGTCCCTCCACACCCATGGGGTTGATGGCCTTGCCGATGTCCTGGGCCTGGACAAAGCGGGTGACCCGCACCTGGCCCGTCTCCTTGTCCACCACCACTTCCACGCCCTGGGCGTTGAACACAGGAGCGTAGGGCATGCTGGACAGGGACGCGGTGCCGATGATGGGGCCGCCCCGGGAGCTGAGACTGGCCCGGGCGAGCTGCCCCAGGGTCACGGACTGGGGCGGGTTATCCTGTACGTAGACCGAGCCACCGGAGCATTCCAGGGCGTCGGCGGGCACACCCAGACGGTCGGCGGCGATGTCCAACAGCTTGGCCTTGGCGTCCTCGGCGGCGTTCTGCACCACCTTGCCCTGGCTGTAGACGATGCGGCTGCCACCGCTGGGGCCGGTGAAGGGGGCCATGTCCGTGTCCCGCTTGGCGACAACCACCTGGTCCATGCGCAGGCCCAATGACTCGGCCGCGATTTGGGCCAGGGACGTGTCGCTGCCCGAGATGTCGGTGGAACCGGTGAGCAGGCTGACGGTGCCATCTTCGTTGACGCTGATGGAGGCTGTGGACGGGCCGCTGCCGCTGCGCCATTCGCCCACGGCAATACCGACACCGTGACCCTCTTCCAGCTTCTTGGGCAGGCCCATGCGCTCCTTCAGGGCCTCCATGGTCTCTCTCAGGCCGTTCTTGGGTATGGGAGCGCCGCTCACCGCGGTGTCGCCCTCGCTGAGTGCGTTCTTGAGCCGGAATTCCATGGGGTCCATGCCCAGCTTGTGGGCGATGACGTCGGTGTGGGACTCGGTGGCGAAGGTCATGTCGGCCACGCCCGAGGCCCGGTAGGAGCCCACGTAGATCTTGTTGGTGTAGACGCCGTAGGAGCGCAGCTTGAAGTTGGGAATGTGGTATGCGCCCAGGCCGTGGCCCACGCCCGAGTTGGGGCCGGCGCCCAGGTACGCACCAACGTCGAAGACGCTGCGGGCCTCACGGGCGAGGATGCGCCCGTCCTTGGTCACGCCGGTCTTGAGGTAGATGTTGGTCTCCAGACGGGGGCCATTCATGGTGAAAGTCTCTTCCCTTGTGTTGACCAATTTCACCGGCCGGCCGGTCTTGATGGTCAGCAGGGCGGGAAAGGCCTCAAATGCCAGGCGCAGTTTGGCCCCGAACCCGCCGCCCATCTCCATGGCCTGGACCTTGATGTTGCTGATGGGCATGTCCAGGACCGACGAGAGCTGGGAGCGCACCTGGTAGGGGCCCTGGGTGGAGGCGTAGATATCCAGCCGGCCGTTGGCTTCCACGTTGGCCACGCAGGCCATGGGCTCCAAGAACCCCTGGCTGATGGGCTGGGTGTGGTAGGTCTCTTCAACGATCACGTCCGAGTCCTTGAAGCCCTGGTCCACGTCGCCCCGATCGGCGTCCAACATGGTGCAGTTGTTGCCGCCCAAGGCGAACCCGTAGCCCTCGTACTGTTCCAGGTCGGGGTGGATGTCGGCGGACTTGGGGGATATGGCCGCCAGAGGATCGACCACCTTTTCCAGGTCCTGGTATTCGACCTTGATCAGACCCAGGGCCTCCACGGCGGTCACCTCGTCATCGGCCGCCACGGCCGCCACGGGCTCGCCGATGTAGAAGACCTCGTCGGTGGCCATGATGCGGCGGTCCTTGAGGGCTCCCGAGCCGAAGCGGGCGTCGGGGTAGTCCTTGCCGGTGATTACGCAGCGCACGCCGGGCAGCGCCTCCGCCGACGAGGTGTCGATACTGACGATACGGGCGTGGCTGTGGGTGCTGGTCAGCAGCTTGCACTGCAGCATGCCGGGTAGATAGACGTCGCCGGCATAGGTTGCCCTGCCGGTTACTTTGTCACGGGCGTCGACCCGGATATGGCTTTTACCCAGAACTTGAAAATCAGGCATCTCAACTACTCCGCTTTGCGGCCGGTGATCTCCACGGCCACCATCACAGACTCGATCACCTTGGAATACCCGGTACAGCGGCAGAGGTTGCCGCCCAGGGCGTGTTTGATGTTCTCCTCGGTGGGCTCTTCTTCGCCCTCCAGGAACCCGACGGTGTTCATGATGATTCCGGGGGTGCAGTAGCCGCACTGCAGTCCACCGTGCTCGATGAAGGCTTGCTGGACTGGGTGCAGGTCCTGCCCGTCGGCCAGCCCCTCGATGGTGGTCACCTCTCCGTCGTGGGCGCTGTGGGCCAATACCAGGCACGAGCAGACCGGCTGGCCGTTGAGCAGCACCGTGCAGGCGCCGCAGTCACCTTCGTCGCAGCCCTTCTTGGTGCCGGTAAGTTGCAGTTCGTCCCGCAGGGTGTCCAACAGGGAGTAGTAGGGCTCAACCAGGGCCTGCCTGATCTCGCCGTTCACCGTTATCTGTAGTGGTTTTTTCATAGCTGAATATCCCTCGAATATCTTCCGGCTGGGTTAGAAGGCGGCCTGAACGGTCAGCCTTCGCTGCTCTTCAAAGGTCATGGGACCCTGGGCCGCTGAATTAAGTGCCTGCTCCAGGGTGCGGCGGGTGAGAACGCCCACCATCTCCTTCCGGTGCGCCGCCGACCCGCGGATGTCGTCGATGGGTGTAACACCTGACTGGGCTGAGGACGCGGCCTGGGCCATGAGCTGGCCGTCGATCTGCTTGCCCCGCAGCAGGTCCTCGGCAGCGTAGGCGCGGACCGGGGTCGGGGCCACGGCGCCCAGAGCGATGCGCGCCTCGGAGCAGGGGCCGGACTTGCCGTCCAGCGATACCAGGGAAGCGACGCCAACGGTGGCGATGTCCATGGCGCCTCGGGGGCTGTGTTTGATGTAGTGGGAGCCGGTGTTGCGGGCGGGTTTGGGCACCTGTATCTCAGCCAATATCTCGCCGTTCTGCAGCACCGTCCTTCCGGGTCCGGTGAAGTACTTGTCCAGGGCGACGAACCGCTCGCCGTCGGGACCGACCACACGGCACTGGGCGTCGAAGACCAGGAGCGCGGGGATGGTGTCCCCTGAAGGTGAGGCGTTACAGATGTTGCCGCCCACCGTGGCCAGATTCCGCACTTGGACACCGGCGAAGGACGCTGCCGCCGCCGCCAGGGCAGGGTAGTGGCGGCGCACAGCCGGGTGCTGTTCCAGGGTGCGCACGGTGACCAGTGCCCCGATTCTGAGACCGTTGCGGGAGCTGTAGGTGATGCGGCCCAGCCCGGGTACCCGCTGGATGTTCACCACGTAGTCGGGGTTCCAGACTCCCTGACGCCAGCGCACCAGGAAATCGGTGCTGCCCGCCACGATGCGGGCGTCGTCGCCGTGACGCTGTAACAGGGACACGGCCTGGCGCAGGTTCCGGGCCTCCAGGTATTCAAATCTCTTCATGTTTCAGTCTCTCCGCCTGTGTGGAATCCGGCGGTTATGTCATTTGTGGGGAGTGTAGAGACGGGGCAAAGGGCTGTCAACGAACCGGCGTAGCCGTGCTTCCTACGTGCCGGGCGGGCAGGTTTGCTAGAATGGCGTCGCATTCGATAAAACCAACGGAACTAGATATCACAATGGACGACTATTCAGTGGCGGTGGACGTGGGCGGTACCTTTACCGACATCGTCCTCCGCAACCTGGCAACCAACGAACAACGGGTCCACAAGACCCCGTCTACCCCCGACGACCCCAGCACCGGCTTTTTGACCGGGCTCAGGGAGATCCTGGAGGCTAACTCGGTCACGCCCAACCAGGTGAAGCACGTCTTCCACGGCACGACCATCGCCACCAACGCCATCTTGGAGAACAAGGGCTCGCCGGTGGGCCTGGTGGTACCCGAGGGGTTCAAATTCGTGCTGGAGATCGGCCGGCACGGCACGCCCCGGCTGGTGAACCCCAACTCCTGGGTCAAACCCGAACGCCCCGTCCGGCCCCGGGACATTTCCGAAGTGCCGGAACGCCTGGGTTTCAGCGGCGAGGTCCTCACTCCCCTGGATGAAGAGGCGGTGCGCACGGCTGCCCGCAGATTCAGGGCCGATGAGATTTCTTCCATCGCCGTCTCCTTCCTCCACTCCTATTCCAATCCCGACCACGAGAACCGGGCCCGTGACCTGATCCTGGAGGAATACCCCAGCGCCCAGGTGTCCCTTTCCTCTGAAGTCCTGGCCGTGTTCCGGGAGTACGAGCGCACCATCACCACGGTGCTGAACGCCTACGTGATGCCCCGGGTGAGCCATTACATCAGCAACCTGGAGAGTTCTCTCAGGGCCGGGGACGTGGACTCGTCCTTCTCCATAATGAAGTCAAACGGCGGCATGATCGGAGCCGACATCGCAGTGCGGCAGCCGGTACACACCGCCCTTTCCGGACCCGCCGCCGGAGTCATGGCCACGCTTCAGATCGCCCAGAACACTGGGGTGAAGAACTCCATCTCCTTCGACATGGGCGGCACCAGCACAGACGTGGCCCTGATCCAGGGCGGCAACCCCACCACCAGCCTGGGCGGGCGTCTGGGCAACTGGCCGATACAACTCCCCATGCTGGACATCACCACCATCGGCTGCGGCGGCGGCAGCATCGCCAACGTGTCACCCTACGGCAGTCTGACCGTCGGCCCGGCCAGCGCCGGCTCGGTACCGGGCCCGGTGTGCTACGCCAAGGGGGGCACCTCACCAACCGTCACCGACGCCAACCTGACCTTGGGCCGCATCAACACCCACATCGCCGGTGGGTCGCTTCCCCTGGACGCCGACGCATCCAAGAAAGCCATCCAGGAACATGTGGCCGGGCCGCTGAATATGGACGTCCACGCCGCGGCCAGCGGCATTCTGAGCATCGCCAACAACACCATGGTCGGGGCCATCCGTAACGTCAGCGTGGAACGGGGTCACGACCCCAGGGAGTTCGCCCTGGTGGCCTACGGCGGCGCAGGCCCGATGCACGCCATCGACGTCGCCAAGCTGCTGGGCATCAACCAGGTGGTGGCGCCCCTGAACCCCGGCATCGCCTCGGCCTACGGGCTGCTTGTCGCCGAACTGAAGAATGACTACGCCCGCACGTCCCTGCAGACGCCGCCCGACTACGACCTGGAGGGAATGGAGCGAGTCTACTCCGAGTTGGAGGGCGAGGGCCGGGCCTGGCTTGGGGAAGAGAGCGTCCCCGCCAACCGGCAAGTCTTCACCCGATCCGCCGATCTGAGGTACGCCCACCAGGGGTCCGAGGTCACCGTGTCCTTCGCCGCGGGCAAGATGACCGCCGCGGCCCTGGAGGCCTTGATTGAAGAATTCCATGGGCGCCACCAACAGCTCTACGGGTTCTCCTTGGACCAGCCGGTGGAGATCGTGACGCTCCGTGTTTCCGCATCCGCCGACGGGGAGCAGGTGGAGATGCCTCGGCGGCCCGGCGGACTCAGCGCACCGGAACAGGCCATCGCCAGCCAGCGGGAGGTCTTCTTCGACGAGGCAGGAGGGTTCGTTTCCTGCGACATCTACAACCGGGACCGGCTGGCGCCCGACTCGGTCATAAATGGTCCAGCCATTCTGGAAGGGATGGACTCCACCGTAATCATCAACCCCGGTTGGGCCGGACGCATCGACCAGTACGGCAACTGCGTCATGAGCCCCAAATAGCACCCGATGTTTGAGACTAGAGGCACCAATGACGGCTAACAACGAGAAGACACCGGCGGTCAACGTGAACCCGGTGACCCGACAACTGATTCGTGGCTCCCTGCGGGCGGCCCGCCTCGAGTGCGAGCTGCTCATCGAGCGCACCGCCATGTCCGCGTTCATCCGCGAGAAGAAGGACTACCAGGTCAGCTTCCTGGACCGCCACGGCCACGAGATCTACGGCGACAGCATGGGCAGCGACATCGTCCGCTGCGTCTGGGACTTCTACCCAGTGGAGACCATGGCCGCCGGCGACCTGTACTGGTACAACGACCCCTACTTGTCCAGGGGCAGCATCACCCACACGCCGGACATGGTGTTCCTGGCCCCGGTGTTCTTCGAGGGCGAGGCCGTGGCCTACTGCCATTCCTTCGCCCACTTCTGGGACCTGGGCGGCTCCCGGCCCGGCAGCATCGGCCCGGCCAACACCGAGATATTCCACGACGGGACCCTGGTCCCGCCCATCAAGATAATCGACCAGGGCAAGACCAACGACGAAGCCTACCGCATCATCCTGCGCAATTCCCGGTACCCCGACCTGCTGGAAGGCGACACCCGCGCCCTGATGGCCGCCGCCAACCGGGCCCAAGAGCGGCTACTGGAGATGTTCGGCCGGTTCGGCAAAGAGACCACCCTGGCCGCCCTGGAAGCCGACCAGGCCGACACCGCCGCCATGGTACGGGAGAAGGCCCTGGAGCTGATTCCCGAGGGCACCGCCAGCGTGCGTGAATATATGGACCACGACGGCGTGAACGGCGGCTGGCACTCCTTCCACCTGGAACTGAACCGGGAGAACGGGCGAATCACCCTGGACTCGACCCAGAGCGACGACCAGGCCGGCGGGTCCATCAACTTTATGGCCAGCGACGGCGCCCTGGGGGCCTATTTCGGCCAGTACTTCCACCAGTACGACACCTCCATGCTGTCCAATCACGGCCTGCTGGCATCCATCGACGACGTGAAGATGCGCCAAGGGAGCATCCTGCAGCCCGACTGGCCGGCGGCCCTGGGCTGCCGGGCCCACACTTTCACCAAGCTGAAGAGCTCGGTCAGGGCCCTCTTGGCAGAGGCCACCGGCGGCAAGGTCATGGCCGGGTCGGCGGTGTACGTCATCGCCTATTGGCGCATGAAGAATAACGGTGAGGACTGGCTGCTCTGCACCGACGGCATCGCCGTGGGCCACGGGGCCAGGCCCTTCGCCGACGGCCTGGACGCCATCTACAGCCGGCACAACGAGAACTACCCCGGCGAATTCATGGAGATGGAGTACCCGCTGCGCATGGAGCGCTACGCCATCGGCATGGACTCGGGTGGTCCCGGCAAGTTCCGGGGCGGGTGCGGCATCATCCGCGACGTGCGCATCCTGGCCGACGAGGGCACCTTTGGGTTGCGGGTGGAGAACAACCTCTTCCCGACCTGGGGAGTCTCCGGCGGCATGGGCGGCGGCACATCCAGGGTGGTCTTGAACCCGGGCACCCCCCAGGAGAAGGAGATACGCCCCTTCTCAGACGACAACGTCTGGAAGAAGGGAGACCTGGTGCGGGTCTACACCGCGGGCGGCGGCGGCTGGGGCGACCCACTGGAGCGGGAACCGGACGTGGTCCTGGACGACGTGCTGGACGGGTTCGTGAGCATCGAAGCCGCGAGGGATTCCTACGGTGTGGTCATCGACCCCTCATCCTTAGTGGTTGACCAAAGGGAGACGGAGACTGTACGGGCTGACCTGCGGAAGTCCCGTGGTCCAACAAAGCTATTCCACCGCTTTGAGTACTACGACACTGCCGAAGAAGAACTCTCCTGGGTGGAGCGGAATATCCCCCGCTAGAGCGGGCGGGGCATCATCTTTCCAGGACGTGGCCGCAGCCCTCAACCAAGGACTGTTCGTTGGCGTCCCAGGCGCCGAGGCAGTGGCCGGTCAGCGTCAGCGCACCATCCGCGCCAATCTCGAAGGTGCCGATTCCCACTCCTTCGGGGGCTACCTGGTTGGCGCCGTCGGCCGTCAGCACCAGGTCGCCTATGGCCAGGTCGAAGGTGTAGGTGCCCCAGTAGTCCTGGTAGTTCCCGTAGGGATTGATGGTCACGGCAAACTCACCGCTGGACGTGAATAGCAGTGTGTTGACGCCATTCTCCCCGGTTTCCGACCAGACGCCGGCCAGTGGGTTGTCCTCCTGGGAATAGACGTCCACATCCACAGACAGCGAGTACTCCCCCTCCCCCACATCGGCGGTCACGGTATAGCTGAAGTCGGTGGACGCCGCCGGCGATACATCCAGCACCCCCGTCTCGGGATCGATCTTGACCCCAATTCCCGGTGCCACTGACCAAGTTACCGGAGCGTCAACGGTGATCAAGTCCTCACAGCGGAGACACGGCGGCGCGGCCAGCACTAGCTCCGAGGAATCCCCGGCCTGCATGTCAATGGGACCGAGGATGACCAAGTTGTCGGCGGGAAACTCGATGTCTTCCAGGAGTATCGCGCCCTCCACCACGGACCGGGCCAGTCTTGGCCCGTTGGGCAGCACCGCCGCCGGGATGGGCGCCATGTGGAAATCCAGGACGTCTGCGCCCGCCACGGTGACGTAAGCGGGTTCATAACAACCGTGGGCGACACATTCTGGGGCGACGGACACCAGGTATTCTCCGTCGGGCAC
This sequence comes from Chloroflexota bacterium, assembly GCA_002721995.1. Classification (GTDB taxonomy): domain Bacteria; phylum Chloroflexota; class Dehalococcoidia; order Lucifugimonadales; family UBA3495; genus UBA9611. The sequence continues at coordinate 83,240 of PBMF01000005.1, read as the reverse complement.
ACCCATGATCTGATAGACCCCATCGTCGGTGCTGGTCTGGGCCGATTGTCCGGACGGTGAAAGCCACACCTTCCCGCCCAGAAGCCAATCGTTGCTGCTGTTCAATATGACGCCGCCGATACTGTAGGTGGGGATGGTCGGCGCTGGGGTCTCCGGGACGGAGGTGGGCGGCAGGGCAGTGGCGGGAACCAGTGTCGAATCGCTGGTGTTACAGGCCAATACCAGGGTTGAAATCAAAGCCAAGCAAAGAATGAAGACCGGTCTGAGTTTCCGCATTCCTTTCCCCTCGTCTCCCCCACTTGCCGGTACATATTCCGGCGGTAGACAAAAAAACTGCCCCGGCCATGACAGGCTGGGGCATTGCCTTGTTCTGATTATGGTGGGCCTGGATGGACTCGAACCAACGACCTCGGTCTTATCAGGACCGCGCTCTAGCCACCTGAGCTACAGGCCCACGTGCACGGTGGCCGAAGCCACGATTGGATTATAACGACTGCCCACTGTAGCGGCAAGGTGGGGCGCAGCCGGGAACATGAATCAGCCGGAATCTCACAGCCCGTCGGGTCCTCCGGGCGGGCCTTCGCCGCCGCCGGGGGGTACGCCGCCGATGTCGGGACCCTCTTCGTTCTCCTGTTGGCGGTATTCCCGGGGCGGACGCTCGCGGCGGGTCGTTGCCCGGGGCCGGGCCGCCGTGGCCGTCGGAGCTTGCCCGGCCACCTGCTCTGGACCCCAGCCGTCGGGGAACTGGAGGGTGCGCACGGGATAATTGATGGTGATGCCCTCTTCCCCAAACCGGCGGTGCAGGTTCTTGATCAGGGCCGATTGCAGGTTGAAGCTGGCGATCCGGTCGCGGGCCTGCAAGAACAGCCAGAAGTCCACGTTGGACTCGCCAAAGGCGTTGAAGGCGAACCAGGAACCGTAGCTGGCAACGGCGTTGTGGTCGTTCTTGACCAGGTAGTCCATCTCCTCCCGGGAGATCTCCTCCACCAGGTCCAGGTCGCTGTCGTAGCTGACCCCGCAGGTCAGGTAAACGTTCACCGCCGCCACCGGCTGCTGGTAATTGGTGATGATGGTCTCGGCGAAACGGGCGTTGGGCACCACCACCAGGTTGTTGCCCCAGGTCCGGATGCGGGTGCTGCGCCAGCCGACTTCAACCACATAACCGGCAACCCCGTTCTCCAGCTCGATGTAGTCCCCGGTGGCAATCACTCCCTCGGTCATCACATAGGTACCGGCGAACAGGTTGGCCAGGGTGGGTTGGATGGCCAGGGCCACGGCCAGACCGCCCAGGCCCAGACCGGCGATGAGGGGGCTAATGTTGATGTCCAGGACGTCCAGCACCAGCAGGGCGCCGATGCCGTAGATGACCAGGCCGCCCACCCGGCGCAGAAGGGGAAACAGCCGCAGGTCCACCACGTGCATACTGCGGGATGCCAGGCTCTCCAGGTACCAGTCGATGGTGCTGCTCAGCAGGCCCACCACCACAAAGATTCCCACGGTCACGCCCAGGGCACTGGCTATCGTGTCGGCCTTATCTTGCTCTCCGGCTGTCAGGTCCAAAGGCAGGGTCACGGCCAGGTATGCGCCCAAGATCACGATGCCCAGGGTCAGGGGCCATCGAGAGGAACGCACCATGCGTGAGTCCAGGTCGGTGGGGGTCCAACGGGTGAAACGGAGGACCAGGGGTATGACCAGTTTGAAGAAGAGGGCCGCCACCACCAGTCCGATCAGTGCGATGACTGCGACGGTGGCCGGGTCCAGCCACTCAGGGTCGCCCAGCCCAAAGCGGGCCAAGATGGGGTCCATAGCCAAAAATTACTCCCGGCACGGGGCTGAATCGGGGCGTTGGGACCTGATTTCCAGAGCCGGAATTATATCACTCCGCGCTTGCGGGCGTGCCGTCTTTGACCCGTTCCAGCAACAGGGGCAGCAGTTCTCCCGAGGGGCCGCCCAGGGCGATGTCACTCCAGGGTGTGAGGCCGGTCTCCTCCGGGTTGATCTCGATGAGTACTGCGCCCAGTTCCTTGGCCACCAGGGGCAATCGCGCCGCTGGGTTAACCGTGCCTGAGGTACCAACCAACAGCATACAGTCGCAAGTTTCCGCTTCGGCGCGGCAGGCCAGCAGCACGTCTTCTGGTATGGGCTCGCCGAACATCACGGTGTCCATCTTGATCACGCCGCCGCAGTGGGTACAGATCGGCGGCAGGCTGTCGAAGTGGTAGCCGTCCCTGGGCTGGCGCGCCCCGCACCCGGTGCAGCGCAACTGGGTGCGGTTGCCGTGAATCTCCAACAGGGACCTGGACCCGGCCTCCCGGTGGAGGTTGTCCACGTTCTGGGTAATCACGCTCTGGAGCAGCCCCAATCGTTCCATCTCCACCAAGGCGTGATGTCCGGGGTTGGGTTGGGCCTGGTCCAGGGCCACCTTCATCTCGTAGACCGGATCGCCGGGGCGGTCTTCGTTTCGGAAACGGGCCTCCCACCATTCCTCGGGGGCTTGTACGAACTCCCGGTAGGACAGGTTGGCGAGCTCTCCGTATTTGGTCCAAAGTCCGCCGGGCCCGCGGTAGGGAGGGATGCCGCTCTCCACGGACAGGCCGGCTCCGGCCAGGGCCACCACGTGTTTGGAACGCAGCACCACGGCGGCGGCCTGGTCCAGAAGCAGGGAAAGTTCGTCGGTTAGCTCAAGCATATTTAACGGGACATGTTAAAGGCGCCGGTGACCGATGAGAAGGGAGTAGCGGAAGACCCGGGGCAGGTGATCGGATCTGATTAAGCGGGTTTGGCTAGCCTGGTTTGGTTAGCCGTATCTGTTCAACCGGACCTGTCTAGATAGAATAAGGGAAGGCTTCCCGGCCGATGAGGGGCACGAACCGGCAGGGGCCCAGCATGCGGAGGGAGATACCCTCTCCGGTACGTAGTACGCAGACCAGTTCCTGTCGGTCCCGGTCGCCCACGGGCACCACCATGCGGCCGCCGACGGCCAACTGGGAAATCAGGCTGGCCGGCACGCATGGGGTGGCAGCAGAGACCACGATCGCGTCGTAGGGACCACGCCAGGAACAGCCCAGCACCTCGGTGGCGTCCTCAACGACGACATTTTCATAACCCAATTCACACAAAGTATCCCGGGCCCTTTGGGCCAGCTCCCGGACCACTTCCACGGTGACCACGGTGCCCCGGGGGACCAGCTCGGCCAGCACCGCCGCCCGGTAGCCAGAACCGGCGCCGACTTCCAAGACCTTATCATTTGGTTGCAGGCGCAACGCCTCGGTGATCAGGGCCACGATGTAGGGTTGGGAGATGGTCTGGCCATCTCCGATGGGGAGGGGCACGTCCAGGTAGGCCATGTAGCGGTTTTCTCTGGGCACGAAGGACTCACGGGGGACCAGCTGCATGGCATCCAGCACCTGTTTGGCCTTGATGCTCCGCTTCAAAGAGGCGAATAACGCCTCCTTGTCCGCGCTCAATTTGATGTTCAAGTCGTCCTTGGCCATATACTCAAATATAATATTACATAACATGGTCAACAACGACGTTATGTAATGAAAATCGGCGGTTGCGCGGAATCTCCGCAGCGGCTTGATTTAGGGTCTGATTTCCAGTCTGATTGAGGCTGATTGACTGTAACAAACTCGTATGCTAGCCTTGATTAATCGTACCTGGAGATACCTAGTTTCTTAGAGATTTTTGCAGATTTTCGGTCGGACCTAACCGAAAGTCTAAGGACCGAAACCCAGTGGTAGAATCCCCGACCACCGAGCCCGTCTTCGCCGACAAAGGCCAGTGGCTCTCTCTCCGCGACGCCTGCCGCATGCTGGAAGTCAGCGACACCACCCTCAGGCAATGGGCCGACAGTGGATACCTGCGCGTCTACCGCACCCCAGGTGGACACCGCCGGTTCCTGCGGGAAGATGTCGAAGGTTTGGCCAACGCCCCGGAACAGACCCAGGAACCAGGCCGGGACGACGCCATCGAAGGTTCGGCCCTGCGCAAGATACGGCGCAGCCTCAGCCGCGACACCGTGGTGAAACAGCCCTGGTACCAGAGCGTGGAGGAGGGGGGCAAGATGCGGATGCGGCTCTTTGGCCGCCGCCTGCTGTCCCTGCTGCTCCAGGAAGCTGGTCCCCGCCGCCGTCGGCAGGAACTCCTGGAAGAGGCCTTTATGCTGGGCAAAGAATACGGAACAGAAATGTCGGAGCGGGGCGTAGCCGTAGCCGACACCGTGGAGGCATTCGTCTTCTTCCGCACCATGGTCCTGGACTCGACCAACTCCAGTTCCTGGACCAAGATTATTGAAGCCGCGGACCGGGTCCTGGTGGGCCTGGTGGATTCCTATGAAAAGTCCGGAGGAAAATCCGGGGCCAAATCGGGCGGCAAATCCAAGAAATAGGACAAGACGAACACAGAGCAGGCACCGCCCCATTTACTAGAATGAACCGGCAGGTCAGAGCCGTAAACACAAGAGGAGCCGAAAGCTGCGATGGACATTACCGACCGCAAGCTGCTGAACAAGATTCAAGGACCCTTCCCCATGGTGGACCAACCATACAAGGTACTGGGGGATGAGGCCGGCATCAGTGAGCAGGAAGTGCTCGACCGTTTGGCCGAGCTGAAACGCACCAACGTGCTGCGTCAGATAAGCGCTATCTTCGACACCCGCCGCCTGGGATTCAAGACCACCCTGGTGGCCATGGCCTACGAGCCCGAAAAACTGCACAAGGCCGCCCTTGAGATCAACAAGCACCCCGGCGTCAGCCACAACTACGCACGGGAAGGCTCCTACTACAACCTGTGGTTCACCCTGGCCGTGCCCCCGGACCACGATCTGGAGTCCACCGCCCGGTACATGGCCAACAAGACCGAGGCCTTGGAACAGCGGATCATGCCCACCAAGCGGTTCTTCAAGATCGGCGTCAACTTCGACATGGTCAAGCAGAAGGGCTCGTCCTTCAACTTCAGTCCTGACGGCTTCGATAAGCAGGCCGCCGACTCCTGGAACAAGGTTGTGCCCATCACCGAGGCCGAGAAGGACGCCATCCGCGAGATGCAAGAAGACCTGGCTCTGGTGCCCCGTCCCTATGACGAGATAGCCCAACGGTTGGGAATATCCACCGATGAGCTCTTCGCCATGGCCACGGACTTCCAAGAACGCCGCATCATGCGCCGCTACAGCGCCGTGCTCCACCACCGCCGCTCCGGCTTCAAGGCCAACGCCATGATCGTCTGGAAGGTACCGGAGGAGCGCTCCGAGGAAGTCGGCATGATCATGGCCGGCCATAACTCCGTGACCCACTGTTACGAGCGGCCCACCTTCCCAGACTGGCCCTACACCCACTTCACCATGGTGCACGCCACCTCTCCCGAAGGCTGCGAGGAGATCAATAACGAGATCAGCGAGGCCACCGGGATAACCGAACGCCTCACCTTGTACAGCACCAGAGAGTACAAAAAGACCCGTGTCCGTTACTTTGTGCCGGACTATGACGAATATCTGGAATCCGAGAACCCTAACGCTGTAACCACGGCGTAGATATAAAGAGAGTTATGCCAAGTTTTTACCCAGTTTTCCTCAACGTAGAAGGGCGACGCTGTGTCGTCATCGGCGGCGGTCAGATTGCCGAGGGCAAGGTCCTCAAGCTGATTGAGTCCGGCGCCAAGATAATCGTGATCAGCCCCGACGCCACCAAGGGCATCCGTGATGCCGCCGAGCGGGGCCAGGTGGAGTTCCACCTGCGCAAGTACGAAGCCGGCGACCTGCAGGGCGCTTTCATAGCCATCGCAGCCACCAACGACCCGGTGGTGAACCAGGAGATATTCCAGGAAGCGGAGAGCCAGGGCATCCTGCTGAACGCCGTGGACGACCCGCCCCGCTGTTCCTTCATCGCCCCCGCCATCGTGGAGCGTGGCCCGGTGACTTTGGCCATCTCCACCGGCGGCGCCAGTCCCGCTTTGGCCCGCAAGCTGCGGGAGAACCTGGACGGCTCCGCGGAGCTTGACTGGGCGGACGCCACCAACGTCCTCTCCCGGGCCCGGCAGATCATCAAGGACAAACAGGTCGCCGTGGACCCCCAGCGCTGGCAGTGCTACATGACCCCGGAGCTTCTGTCCCTGGCCCAGTCCGGCCGGGAAGACGAGGCCCTGGAGCAATTGATGGCAGGCCTGCTGGGCAATGACGCCCAGGACCGCTGCTCTAACATCGGAGAGTGCGTATCCGGTGGCTGCCAATACAGGAACAGCACCACTGGCAACTCCGCAGGCAGCCGGGGCCGGATGCCCCAGACCGCAGGGGATTAGGCGGGTGACCTCCGCCTCCGATTCATCCAGCAACCCCAGCGGCGGCGCCATAAAAGTTGGAAGCCGCGGCAGCGCCCTGGCCCTCATCCAAGACGAAGTTGTCATTGGCCGGCTCAAGGCCAACGACCCAGAGCTGGAATTCGCCATCGACACCATCCGCACCAGGGGGGACATCGACCAGACATCCCGCCTGGCAGGTCTGGGCCTGGGCATCTTCGTCAAGGAACTGGAACAGGAACTGCTGGACGGCAAGCTGGATATCGCCGTCCACAGCCTGAAGGACATGCCCACTCTCCTGGCCGATGGCCTGGTGCTGGGCGCGGTCCTCTCCCGGGAAGACCCACGGGACGTGCTGGTAAACCGGTTCGGTTGCTCCATGGAAGAACTGCCGGAGGGATGCAAGATAGGCACCAGCAGCCCCAGGCGGGCCGCCCAGTTGAAGATGTACGCCCCCCATGTGGAGATCGTATCCATCCGGGGCAACGTGGAGACCCGGCTGCGGAAGGCCAAGGGAGAAGAGGCCGATGGGGCCATCCTGGCTGCCGCCGGCATGGTCCGGCTGGGCATTGCCGACCAGGTGACCGAGTATCTCTCGGCCCAGCAGTTCGTACCGCCGCCCGGCCAGGGCATCCTGGCTGTGGAGGCCAGGGCCGACGATGACCGTATGCTGGAACTCTTGAGAGCCATCGAAGATGCGGACACCCGGTTCGAGGCCACGGCGGAACGGGCCTTTCTGGAGCGCATCGGCGGCGGTTGCAGCGTGCCCGTGGGCGCCTTTGCCCGCTGCGTGGAAGACAACATGGTGATGACCATCTTCATGAGCACCGAGGACGCAGAGCAGAGCTTCACAACCAAGGTCCAAGGACTGAAACGCGACCCTCTGCAACTGGCCAACGACGCTTTCCTCGCCCTCTCCGAGCGGGGCGGCGCGGAACTATTGGCCGCCGCCAGGGCGTCACAAAGCTAAAACAATATCCCAAAGGGCGTCTCGGCCCGGCGGGTTTTCAGGTGAATGGATTGACCGGTAAAGTCTATTTGGTGGGCGCCGGACCCGGCGACCCGGGACTAATCACAGTAAAGGGCATGCGCGCTCTGGAACAGGCCCAGGTGGTCGTCTACGACCGCTTGGTGGACCCCGTGCAACTGCGGGCAGTCCCCGAAGGCGCCGAGCGCATCTTTGTTGGCAAGGCCAGGGGGCGTCAGGAACTCACCCAGACCGAGATCAACGACCTTTTGGTGGAAAAGGCCACCCAGGGACTGATAGTAGTCCGCCTCAAGGGCGGCGACCCGTTCGTGTTCGGACGCGGCGGCGAAGAAGCCCTGGCCCTGAGAGAGAAGGGACTGGCATTTGAGATCGTGCCCGGCGTGACCTCGGCCATCGCCGGCCCGGCCTACGCCGGGATTCCCCTGACTCACCGGGGCATCTCCACCAGCTTCACCATCGTGAGCGGCAGCGAAGACCCGGCCAAGCCCGAGTCCTCGGTACCCTGGGAAGTGCTGGCCAAGAACGGCGGCACCCTGGTGGTGCTCATGGGCTGGGCGTCTTTGGAGCGAATACTGGAAACCCTGGAACGGGAGGGCATGCCCGCCACCACTCCGGCGGCGCTGGTCCAATGGGGGACCTGGAGCGACCAGAAGACGGTCACCGGCAACATCGGCAACATCCTCACCCTGGGCAAGGAGTCGGGCCTTACTCCCCCGGTCATCACGGTGATCGGTGACGTGGTGGACCTGAGAAAGGAGCTGTCCTGGTTCGACGAGCGGACCCTCTTCGGCAAGCGGGTGCTGGTCACCCGTTCCCGCTCCCAGGCATCCCGCCTCTGTACCCTTTTGGAACAGGCGGGGGCCCATCCGGTGGAATTGCCCACCATTGAAATCGCGCCCATCACCGACCACTCGGAGCTGGACTCCGCTCTGGCGAAACTCCATGACTACGATTGGGCGATCTTTGCCAGCGCCAATGCGGTTGAAGCCTTTTTCGAACGGATGGCAGACCAGGGGCATGACTCCCGGGCACTGTCCGGCGTCCTCATCGGCGCCATCGGCCCGGCCACCGCCCAGGCCCTGGCCCAACGGGGCATCACCGCCGACTTCGTACCCAAGCGGCCGGTTTCCGAAGCAGTCTTGAAAGAACTCTCGGACCAGGACTGGAGGGGTGTGTCAGTGCTCCTGCCGGCAGCCGACATCGGCCGTGATGAACTGGAAAAGGGCCTGACGGAAATGGGGGCCGACGTATCCCGTCTGGCGGTCTACCGCAACGTGGCCGCGGCAGGCGTGGGCGAGAAGGCCAAACAGGCTTTTATCGACGGCGTCGATGTCGTAACCTTTACCAGCTCTTCCACCGTGCGAAACCTGGCGGACATGCTGGACGGAGACAAGAGCGCCCTGGAATCCAGCTTCATCGCCTGCATCGGCCCGGTCACATCGGCCACCGCCCGCGAACTCGGCCTCAGGGTTGACCTGGAGGCCTCGGAGCACACCGTGGAGGGCCTGGTTGACGCCCTCACCAACCATTTCGCGGCGGGCCAACTTACCCGCCAGTAGCCCACAGGATCCATTCTTTAGAGAGGACGCCATGACCAGCTTCCCCGATTCACGTCTGCGCCGCCTGCGCGGCAGCGAGCCCATGCGGAACATGGCCCGGGAGACCCGGCTGTCGGTAAAGGAGTTCGTCTACCCAGTGTTCGTGGCCCACGGCAGCGGCGTAAAGGAACCCATCGAACCCATGCCCGGCCAGTTCCAGATGTCCCTTGACGTGCTTTCCGAGGACATGGGCGAGGCCGCGGAACTGGGCATCCCCTCCGTTCTGCTCTTCGGCCTGCCCGCCGAGAAGGACCCCCTGGGCACCGAGGGCTACGACCCCGAGGGCATCGTCCAGGAAGCGGTGCGGATGATCAAGAAGGAACACCCGGGCATGATGGTGGTCACCGATGTCTGCATGTGCGAGTACACCGACCACGGCCACTGCGGCATCATCGACAACGACCGCATAGACAATGACCAGACCCTGGAGCTGCTGGGGCGCACCGCCGTATCCCACGTCCAGGCCGGGGCCGACCTGCCGGCGCCGTCGGCAATGATGGACGGCCAGGTATGGGCCATCCGCCAGGCCTTGAACAACAACGGCTACGAAGACACCCCGGTCATGGGTTACGCCGCCAAGTATGCCTCGGGGTTCTACGGCCCCTTCCGGGTGGCAGCCGACTCCACGCCCCAGTTCGGCGACCGCAAGAGCTACCAGATGGACACGGCCAACTCGCGGATGGCCATGCGGGAGATCGAAGCCGACATCGCCGAGGGCGCCGATATCGTCATGGTGAAACCCGCCCTGTCCTACCTGGACGTGATACGCCAGGCCAAGGAGCGTTACGACCTGCCCCTGGCCGCCTACAACGTCAGCGGCGAGTACTCCATGATCAAAGCCGCCGGCCAGCAGGGCTGGATCGACGAGAAGACGGTGACCATGGAGGTGCTGACCTCCATCAAACGCGCCGGGGCCGACACCATCCTCAGCTACCACGCAAAAGAAGTTGCCCGGTGGCTGAAAGAGTCTGAATAAAACTCGCAGGGTTCAAATAGAAATAGTCAGGAAGCTCAATGGAACTTAGCAAATCAGAAGCACTATTCGCCCAGGCCCAGCAGTACATCCCAGGCGGAGTGAACAGCCCCGTGCGGTCCTTCCGGGCCGTGGGAGGCACTCCCCCGTTCATCGCCCGGGGCGAAGGCGCCCGGGTCTGGGACGTGGACGGCAACGAGTACATCGACTATCTGGGTTCCTGGGGCCCGCTGGTCCTGGGACATTCCCACCCGGCGGTGGTTGAAGCCCTGAAGAAGACGGCTGAGGGCGGCACTAGCTTCGGCGCGCCCGTTGAGGGCGAAATCGAACTGGCCAAGCTCATCTGCGAACTGCTCCCGTCGGTGGACTCCGTCCGGCTGGTCAATTCGGGCACCGAGGCGTGCATGAGCGCCATCCGGTTGGCCAGGGCCTTCACCGGCCGCAATAAACTGATCAAGTTCGCCGGCTGCTACCACGGCCACGCCGACGGACTCCTGGCCATGGCCGGTTCCGGGGCATTGACCCACGGCATACCCACCAGTGCCGGCGTCCCCGAGTCCTACGCCAGCGAGACCCTGGTGGCAGACTACAACGACATCGAGTCGGTGGAGAAGTTCTTCCTGGCCAACCCCACCGACATCGCCGCCGTCATCCTAGAACCGGTGGCCGGCAACATGGGCGTGGTGCCCCCGGCGCCCGGTTTTCTGGCCGACCTGCGGCGCATCACCCAGGAGAACGGTTCCCTGTTCATCTTCGACGAGGTGATCACGGGATTCAGAGTCGGCCCCAACGGAGCCCAGGGCCTCTACGGCATCAACCCGGACATCACCACCATGGGCAAGATCATCGGCGGCGGACTGCCAGTAGGCGCCTACGGCGGGAGAAAGGACGTGATGGAGATGGTGGCCCCCCTGGGCCCCATGTACCAGGCGGGCACCCTTTCGGGCAATCCCCTGGCCGTCAGCGCCGGTGTGGCCACCCTGAACGAACTGAAGAAGCCGGGCACCTACGAGAAACTGGAGAGCCTGGCCCAGCGGTTGACCGAGGGCGCCACCAAGGCCTTCCAGAGCGCGGAGATTCCCTCCACCATCAACCGGGTAGGCTCCATGTTCACCGGATTCTTCAACGCCGGTCCGGTGTCCGGCCTGAGCCACGCCGAGGGCTCTGACACCGCGACCTACGGCAGCTACTTCCACGCCATGCAGGAGCAGGGCATCTACGTTGCCCCCTCCCAGTTCGAGGCTGGCTTCGTGTCCACCGCCCATACCGAGGCCGACATCGATGCCACCATCGCTAAGGTGTCGGAGGCGCTTAACACCCTGCGCTAACCAGGCCAAAAACCAAGCAAAAGTAAAAGGCTCCCCAATGACGGGGAGCCTTTTTCATTCTCAGCTGATTCGGTCTGAGGGTTATGCGCCGTAGCGGGCGGCGGCCAGGGGGTCGCTGTAGGACTCGCCCTTGGTGGTCCAGAAGGCGCCGGCGATGGTGTCGACCGTGCTGACCAGCTCTTCGCACTTGGCCATGTCCACGTTCTGCTTGCACTGGCCGGCCAGTTTCAGCGCGGCGTTGAAGGTGCCGTGGAGGTCGAAGCCGTCGGGCAGGTTGGGCCAGCCGTAGTCGGCCCATAGCACGCTGAGCTCGTGCTTGCAGACTTCGGCGTGCTCTTCTTTAACCGCCACGTAGCGGGCGACCTTGTTCACATAGTCCTGGTAGGCCGCGGCGTCGCTGCCGTCGGGGCGCTCCAGGGTCTGCAGACGCAGGGTCATCTTCTGGACGGTCTGGGCGGCTATCTTGGCCGAGATGGGATCGTAGATCCCGCAGGGTACATCACAATGGGCATGGGCGGTTCCGGGCTTGATCCAGCCTATGGGGTTAAACATAGCAGCCTCTCCTGACTACACCTGATTTTTAGCAAGCACCAGAGTAAACAAATTCCCTTGGGGGCGCAACCCCCGTCTTCACGCCTAGCCCACGCCCACTGGCACCGCCGCCTTGTGCCCGCTTTGCCCGCGCACTATAATTGGTCAATTAATTTCTGGCGCAGTGGTCACCATAACCAACGTTAATGGGCCACAGGAAAAGATAAACAGCGCCGATTCCAACACCTAGGAGATGACCCTGTGGCGACAAAAAGCCGCCCTGCCCACATGAAGCACCGCAGCAGCGAGTTGACCGACGACCCGCAACGGGCGCCGGCCCGGGCCATGTTGATGGCCATGGGCCTGACCCAAGAAGACCTGAAAAAGCCCTTCGTCGCCATCGCCAACCTGGCCAGCGACGTCACCCCCTGCAACGTCCACCTAGACCGGTTCGCCCAGGCGTCCAAAGAAGGCATCCGCGCCGCCGACGGAGTGCCCTTCGAGTTCGGCACCATCACCGTCAGCGACGGCATCTCCATGGGCACCGAGGGCATGAAGACCTCCCTGGTCAGCCGGGAGGTGATCGCCGACTCCATCGAGCTGGTGACCTTTGGCGAGCGCATGGACGGCCTCATCACCATCGCCGGGTGCGACAAGAACATGCCCGGCTGCATGATGGCCATGGCCCGGCTGAACGTGCCCTCCATATTCATGTACGGCGGTTCCATCATGCCCGGCCAGTTCCGGGGCAATGACGTGAACATCCAGGACGTGTTCGAAGCCGTGGGCGCCTATGCCAAGGGCGACATGTCCCTGGAAGACCTGACGGCCCTGGAGTGCGTGGCCTGCCCCGGCGAGGGTTCCTGCGGCGGCCTGTTCACCGCCAACACCATGTCCACCTGCATCGAGGTCATGGGCATGTCCCTGCCCGGCGACGCCTCAGCCGTCGCCATCGACCCCAAGAAGCTGGGCGAGGCCCGGAACGTGGGCCGCACCCTGATGCGACTCTTGGAAGAGGACATCCGCCCCCGGGACATCATGACCAAGAAGGCCTTTGAGAACGCCATCACCGTGGCCGTGTCCATGGGCGGCTCCACCAACTCGGTCCTCCACCTGATGGCCATCGCCAATGAGGCGGGCGTCGACCTGACCCTGGAAGACTTTGACCGCATCAGCAAGAACACCCCCTACATCGTCGATATGAAACCGGGTGGAAAGTACGTCATGGCCGACTTGAGCCGCTACGGCGGCATCGCCCTGGTCATGAAACAGCTCCTGAAAGCCGGACTGCTCCACGGCGACGCCATGACCGTGACCGGCAAGACCCTGCAAGAGAACGTGGAAGCCACCGAGACCGTCGACGACAACCCCATCGTTTCCTCCATCGACAAGCCGCGCAGCCCCACCGGCGGACTGGCCATCCTGAGGGGCAACCTGGCACCCGACGGCGCTGTAATCAAGGTCGCCGGACACCAGGAAAAGGTCTTTGAAGGACCGGCCCGGGTCTTTGACCAAGAGCCCGCCGCCTTCCAGGCCATTCAGCGGGGCGACATCAAGGCCGGCGACATCGTCATCATCCGTTACGAAGGCCCCAAGGGCGGACCGGGCATGCAGGAGATGCTGTCCGTCACCGCCGCCATCGTGGGCCAGGGACTGGGCGACGATGTGGCCCTCATCACCGACGGCCGGTTCTCCGGAGCATCCCACGGCCCCATGGTGGGCCACGTGGCACCCGAAGCAGCCGTGGGCGGTCCCATTGCCCTGCTCCAAGAGGGCGACACCGTCACCCTGGATATCCTCGGCCGCCAGCTCAACGTGAAACTGTCCGAAGAAGAGATAACCGACCGGCGGAGTAAGTGGCAGCCCATCCCGCCCAACTACACCACCGGCGCCCTGGCCAAATACGCCAAGCTGGTCTCCTCCGCATCGGAAGGGGCGGTAACCCGGTAAACGGGACGGTACCAAAATGCCGAGAAAACCCAACAGCTACAACGACCTGGAACTGGAGACCATCGCCGACCTGCAGGCGGAGGGTCATGACTCCTTCACGGAGATGACCGGCCCACTGCGGAGGCGCATGGCCGAAAAGACAGGTAAACCGACCAGGCCCACCCCGGCCCTGGCCCGTTTGACCGTCGCGGCTGTGGGGCTTTTGGCAGTGGGGTTGTTGTTCTTAATAGACTACGCGAACTAGTGTGCCGAGCCGTCCGGCCAATCGATCAGCGTCATTGGGAGATAGATAAACATGGCCACCGAATCCAGGGATTACGGAAGGGAAGCCGTTGACCGCCACCGGGAGACCAGAGGGAAGGTCAGCATAGCCCCCAAGATCAAAGTCGAGACCCTGGACGACCTGTCCATCGCCTACACCCCGGGCGTGGCCACGGTCTGCATGACCATCGCCGGCGACAAGTCGGAGTCCTTCCAGCTCACCAACCGGGCCAACACGATCGCCGTTGTAACCGACGGGTCAGCGGTATTGGGCCTGGGCAATATTGGGGCCGAGGCCGCCATGCCGGTTATGGAAGGTAAATCGGTCCTCTTCAAGTCCCTGGCCGGCGTTGACGCCATCCCCATCTGCCTGGCCAACCAGAGCATCGACTCCATCATCGAAACAGTCCGGAACCTGGCCCCCAGCTTCGGCGGAATCAACCTGGAAGACATCGCCGCGCCTGGCTGCTTCGCGATCGAAGACGCTCTGCAAAACCTGGGCATCCCCGTCTTCCACGACGACCAGCACGGCACGGCCATCGCGGTGCTGGCGGGAGTCATCAATGCGTGTCTGGTGACCGGGCGTAAGATCCAAGACGCCAAGTTCGTCTTCGCCGGGGCCGGCGCGGGCGGCATCGCCTCCACCAAGCTGCTTCAGGACTTCGGCGCCACGCATGTGACCCTGGTGGACAGCACCGGGATAATCTCCCGGGACCGCACCGACCTCACGCCCATCAAGGCCTCCATGTTGGACAGCACCAACCCGGACAACATCAGCGGTGGCATGGCCGAGGCCCTGCGCGGAGCGGATGTATTCATCGGGCTAGCCGCCGCCGACACCGTTAGCGCGGAGATGGTCTCTTCCATGGCCAAGGACTCCGTCGTGTTCGCCATGGCCAACCCCATCCCCGAGATCTGGCCGGACGTCGCCGCCGCCGCGGGAGCCGCCGTCGTAGGCACCGGCCGCAGCGACTTCCCCAATCAGATAAACAACAGCCTGGTCTTCCCCGGCGTGTTCCGGGGGGCTCTGGACTCCCACTCCACCAAGATCACCACCGAGATGAAGCTGGCCGCCGCCGAAGGCCTGGCGGCAATGGTCAAAGAGCCCACTCCAGGGAACGTCATCCCCTGGTCCCTGGACCGGGAGGTGGCCCAGACCGTCGCCAAAGCGGTGGCGGGAGCGGCCTAACGCCTTCATGTCTTCTCAGAACGCGCGGCGGGTGAGTGTGGAGTCCCTGGACCGGTTCCGGGGCAATCTGCTGTCGCTTGTGTCCGAGAAGGCCAAGACCCTTCCCGGCCTGGACTACTGCGACCTGCGCATCGAGGTCCGCGAGAAGAAGGGCGCCGTCGCCGAGAACGGCGCTGAAAAGGCCAGCTCCGAGGACTACGCCTTCGATTTCGGCGTCCGGGCTATCTCCGGCGGGCGCGGGAAATCCTCGGGCTTCTACGGACGGGTGCTGGGCGCGACCGATCTGGACCGCCTGGAAGATGTGGTCTGGGACGGCATCCGCCAGGCCCACAACCGGGCCAAGGCCAGCGCCAGCCAAAAATCCCAGATCGCCGGCCGTTACTCCCACCTGGGCGGCAGCCTGACCTCCACCAGCCTGGCCCCGGTCACCGTCTGCCAGGACACGGTCCCCGCCGCCTACACCACCGACCCCAGAGAAGTACCATTGGCCGAGACCATCAGGATGGCGGTGGACGGCTGCAAGATGATGCAGAGCCAGGGCGATTCCATCGTCTACGCCGCCAGCTCAGCGTCCACCTTCCTACTGCGGGAGCTATTCATCAGTTCGGACGGCGCGGACATCGACCAGAGTTTCGCCCAGACCGAGGGCTTCGCCATCGCCATCTGTGCCGGGACCAACGGCAACTTCGAGCACTACGACTTCACCGGTCACCAGCGCGGCTGGGAGGTGCTGACCGACGGCTACTCCAACGGGCCAATAGTCCTGCCCAACTTCATGGACTTCTGCAAGAAGCTGGGCGCCGACGCAGTGGAGGTGGCCGACGCACCGCCCCTGAAGCCGCCGGACAAAGAGGTCACAGTGGTAACCAACCCCCACTTCAACACTCTGTTGGTCCACGAGGTGGTGGGCCATCCCTCGGAGCTTGACCGGGCGCTGAAGTACGAGACGGGCTACGCGGGCCGCTCCTGGTTCCTGAAGGACCTGAACGAGAACCAACTGGGCAACCAGATCGCCTCGCCCCTGGTCACGGCCTATTCCGACCCCACCATCGAGGGCTACGGCTCATTCAAGTACGACCACGAAGGCACCCCCGCCCGCCGGGCCTACATCCTGAGGGACGGCGTGTTGGAGGAGTTCCTGAACAACCGCCAGACCGCCGCCATTATGGGCATCTCCCCCAACGGGTCGGCCCGCTCCACCGAGGCCCAGTTGGTGCCGTTGATACGCATGACCAACACCATATTCGGGCCGGGCCAGCAGGACCCCCTGGAGATAATCTCCGAGGTGGAGGGCGGCTATTACATCGACGGCCACCGCACACCCTCCATCGCCGAGTCCAGAGAGAATTTCCGCATCACGGCGGTCAAGGTCTATGAGATCAAGAACGGCCAGCTGGGGCAGCTCTACCGTGACGGGGGCATCACCTCGGACAGCCGGGACTACTTCATGTCCATCGACGCCGTGGGCAACGACCTGCGGGTGAACCCCATACCCAACTGCGGCAAGGGACAGCCCATGCAGGCCAAGCACATGAGCAACGGCGGACCTACTATGCGGGGCGTTGCCAGACTCACGGGACCGGGATAATGAAATCTGCATTTCACGGCACGAAAATTGGGCGCGGCGTAGCCAGACTCACGGGGCCGGGTTAGACCATGGAAGCAGCAATAGTCATAGTTGGCATTGTCGCCCTGGCGGCGACGGGTCTTTCTCTCTTCCTGCTCAACCGGTTGTTCACGTTGCAAAGCAGCCCCGGACAACAGGACAGTGCGTTGGGTCACCAGGTGGGCGAGATTCGCACGGGAATCGACCGCGTGCAAGAGACCATCCAGGATCTGAACCGGGAACGGGGAGAACAATCGGTGCGGCTGGAAGCGCTGCTGACCAGTCTGAACCAGAGTTCCTCCCAACTGCGGGATGTGCTGGCCAACACCCAGGCCCGTGGGCAATGGGGCGAGCGCATGGCCGAGGACGTGTTCCGCATCATCGGCTTCGTCGAGCACGTCAATTATGTAAAGCAGGCCACCATC
Organism: Chloroflexota bacterium; assembly: GCA_002721995.1. Classification (GTDB taxonomy): domain Bacteria; phylum Chloroflexota; class Dehalococcoidia; order Lucifugimonadales; family UBA3495; genus UBA9611. The sequence continues at coordinate 66,100 of PBMF01000005.1, read as the reverse complement.
ACCGAGGGTACCTCCCGGCCCGACTTCACCATATTCATGCCCGAGAACAAGAAGCTGAATATGGACGCCAAGTTCCCGCTAATCAACTACATGCGCTTCGTGGAAGCCGGCACCGAGGAAGAGGCCCAGCAGCACAGCCAGGCCTTCCTCAGGGACGTGCGGGACAGGGCCAAAGAGGTGGTCAGCCGGGACTACATCAACCCCGAAGACAACACCCTGGACTACGTGCTGGTGTTCATTCCCAACGAGCAGATGTTCAACCACATCCAACAGCACGGAGCGGGCGTCGTGGAAGAGGCCCTGCGCAACCGGGTGGTGCTCTGCTCACCCATCAGCCTCTTCGCGATTCTGGGCGTTATACGCCACGCTCTGGACAACTTCGCCATCGAGCAGGCCTCGGACAACATCCTGTCCGAACTGGCCGTCTTCGACCGGCAGTGGGAACGTTTCGTGAACCAAATGGAAACGGTGGGCAAGCGCATAGAGACCGCCCAGAAGGGTTTTGAAAACCTGGCCGGGACCCGCCGCCGCGCGCTGCAACGGCCCCTGGAGAGGATCAACACCATCCGGAGGCAACGGGGCATCTTAGACGCGCCCAGACTTGTCGATGAAGAAACAGAGAACCCGCTTTCCCTGCCTGAGTCAGATTTGATTGAGTCCGTCCCAGATGAGAATTAGCTGTTTTGCTGCCGCTAGCTGACCTGCGCCGCGCCGTCAAGAACGCACTGGGGTTCGCCTCGGCCCAGTCCGATGTGGAAGAGGTGGAAGTTTTCGCCTCGGCTGGCGCCAACCTCACCGTGCGGCTGAATTACACCTCCCACATTCCCAGCAACGGAGTGGAAGAACCCAAGTCCACCGAGGGCTACGGCTTGGGCATCAGGGCTGCCTTCCGCACGCCCGATGGCGTCAAGACCGGCTTCGGCAGCGAGCCCACCGACCTGTCCCTGGACGGGGCGGCAAAAGCCCTGGACAAGGCACGAGCCGGCGCCGTGGTGGATGCCGAGTTCGTCTCCCTGCCCAAGCTGGACGATCCAATACCCAAGCTGGCCAAAAAGGACGCTCCCCCCGCCAACTACGACCCCGCAGTAGTGCGCATCGGCGGCAAAGGACTGGTGGAGTCAGGCTGGCGGATGATGGACCGGGCCCTGGACTCCTTCCAGTCCTCGGAGGACCTTTTGGGACTGGCCGGTTCACCGGAGAAGATGGCGGAGCTGGGTCTGATACTGGGCGGCGACGTGGTCATGTTCCAAGACCGGATGGCCATCGCATCCACCCACATCCCCAAAGTCCAATCGGAGCAGAACACCCTGATCATGTCCTTCGCCACGGCCATGGTGGAGAGCCAGGCCAGCAAGAGCAGCGGCTGGTCGGTGGTCAGCAAGCTGGCCGATTTCAAAGGTGAAGCCGCCGCCGAGGCCGCCCGCAACGCCGTCCGCTCCATAGACGGCCAGCGCATCCCCACGGGCAGTTACAAAGTCATCCTGGGCCCCCAGCCGGTGGCCGAGATACTGGAATGGGTGTTGATGCCCGGCCTGTCCCTGGACATATTCTTCGCCGGGGCCTCGCCCTTCATGGGCAAACTGGGCCAGACGGTGGCCTCCGAGGACTTCAACCTCTACGACGACGGCGGCAACTCCAACCTGCCCAGCTACAAGGCCATCACCGACGAGGGCCTGCCCACGGGCCGCACCGACCTGATACGCGACGGCAAGCTGGCGGGGATGGTCTCGGACTACTACAACTACCAGCGCATACTGAACGACCCCTCGGGCCGGGAAAAGCTGGGCGTGACTCCCTCCGACGCCTTACAGGCCATCGCACCCCGGGGCGGGTTCAGGCCAGGGAACGGCGGCGGGCGGGATTTCAGTTCGTCTCCAGGCGCCATCGCCGGCAACCTGGTCATCGAGGGCAGCCAGGGCCACAGCCAAGAGGAACTGTTCCGGATGGTGGGCGACGGTGTGTACATCGGCCGCATCTGGTACACCTATCCGGTGAACGGCATCACCAGCGGCGATTTCAGCGGGACCATCATCGGCGATTCCTACCTGATCAAGGACGGCAAGCTGGCCGCACCGCTGAAACCCAACACCGTGCGCATGAACGACAATGTCCTGCGGGTGATCAACAACACCCTGGGCATCTCCGCCCAGAAGCGGGGCACAGTCCGATGGTCCTCGGACCAGGTGACCTGGGCACCGGAGATCGCGGTGGACGGCTTTGATCTGGAAGAGATATCCGAGTACATGGAAGGCGTGTAGCAGACCATGACTGAACAACACATCAAGTTCGAGTTGATGGACGACGTGGGCATCATCACCCTGGACCGCCCTGAGGCCAGAAACGCTCTAACCCCGGACATGGTGACCCAACTGGGCGAGGCCATCGAGCGGTGCCAGCGGCCCCAGGTCAGGGCCGTGCTGCTCACCGGCACCGGCAACGCCTTCTGCTCCGGCGCCGACGTGAAGGACTTCGTGGATAACCTGGAGTCGGGCGGGCCCCAGGGACTGAGCGACCACATCCGCAGTCTGGCCGACGAGCTCCACTCCAGGGTGGTGCTGGGACTGCGGCGGTTGGACAAGCCGGTGGTCGGTGGCATCAACGGCGTGGCGGCGGGTGCGGGCTTCAGCCTGAGTTTGGGCTGCGACATGCGGATAGCGGGAGAGGGTGCCCGGTTCCTCATGGCCTACGCCAACATCGGGGCCACGGCCGACGGCGGCTCCACCTACCTGCTGCCCCGATTGGTGGGTTCGGGACGGGCCATGGAGATCTACCTGGCCAGCCAGCCCATGGGCGCCGCCATGGCCCTGGAGATGGGGCTGGTGAACCAAGTCGTGGCCGACGACGCGCTGCAAAGGCACGCCATGGAGACCGCGGTGCGCCTGGCCCAGGGTCCGACCACGGCCTACGGAAGGGTCAAAGAACTGTTCAATCAGTCGTGGGACAAGAGTCTGGAAGAACAACTCGCAGCCGAAACGGACGCGCTTTCCGACACGGGACTTACCGCCGACTTCCAAGAGGGAATCAAAGCCTTCACCGAGCGCCGCCAGGCGCGGTTCCAGGGGAAGTAAGGGGGCATTCTCCCGCTTTTACAGCGAGTACCGGAATTCAGGAAGCCACGAATCCGACTGATTCCGACACCTGTGCCAATCCATTTTGCCGTTCGTGGTGAGCTTGTCGAACCACCGCCGCACGGGGACGCCGGTCACTTGAAGCATGGCTTACCAGCGCCCTTCGACAGGCTCAGGATCAACGCGCACCACCTGAAACATGCTGACGCCATAGCGCATAGGCAAATAGTGGTGCGTATCTGGGTCTGGGTCTGACCGCGACCAGCCGGCCTTCCCTCAAGCGTACCTCCTGGAACACCTCCCGGGCCAGTCCCCGCTGTTGCGCCGCTGTCACCCCTGGATGGTTCCATAGCGCCGGCAGGTCCTGCAACAACCTGGAAGCCCGGTCAAGGTTTGGCATCATGAGCTGAGGAGAAGAAGGTTGGATGCTCCTCATCTGTCGCCGCAGGACCTGGTGCTCTGCCTTGAACGTTCCATCATCGATAGCTCCCCAGAGGTGTTGCTTCCGGAGGTTTGCCAGGGCCGCAGGGAGTGGGACCAGGAGACCTTTGAGGAATTCCTGGGAGTGAGCCCGGAGATTACCGACGCTGGCTTCTGGGATAAGACTCAAAATCGGGCAGCGGCCTATGGTTCGATGAAGGGGTTCAGGGAACTTGCCGATGAACTGAACAAATCCTTGGATCCCGACTAACTCAATAGGGTTTCGGTCACGTACAACAATGGGCTGATATTAGTATCAGCCCATTGTTGTTGTTTCGACGGGAAATATCTTGTTCGAATTAGGCCACATTCAGCGATAAGAAAAGCCCTTGGGTGTTGAGCCCAGGGGCTTTTCGTACCTGAACCCAGGTGGTGCTGAAGGTCAGAGTCAATCTGACACGGGGCCACAAAAGCAATCTAGTCTACTTTGGATATCTGATCGAGCCAAGTGGAGATTGAGAGTACGCCAACACCTGATGCTAAGATAGGTGCAGGTGGCGTTTGCTTAACCCAGGACGAACGGTTGATGACGAGGAAGGCCATGTTGCTCGTTATTCCAGCGTAGCCACGGTTATCCCGTCGCCGCCGGGGCCCTCGCCGTCCAGGGCCGACAGCACCAAGGGGTGGCCGCCCAGGTACTCCCTGATGGCCCGGCGCAGCGCTCCCGTGCCCTTGCCGTGAATTATCCGCACCGCTCCGGCCCCGTCCAAGGCCGCGCTGTTCAGGGCGTCGTCCACCAATACCAGGGCTTCATCAACCCGCAGCCCCCGTAGGTCCAGCTCGGTATTCGGAACGGTGCGCGGCGCCCTATCGAGATAAACGCCCTGGGCCGCGGCTGCCGGGTGACCGCCCTCAGCCTGCTTCTCCAACTGGTACACGGGAATCTTGGAGCGCATGGTGCCCAGCAACACCTCGACACGGTCCTGGTTGTCCACTGGCGAGATGACTTCCACGGGCTGGGATATGCCCCGGATGTAGACTCGGTCGCCCTCTTTCAGAGTGGACTGCCAGGCCACCCGTTCCACCTCGATGGGCGCCCAGGCCGGCTCGGCCAGCTCTCGCTGCACCTCCTGGACCTCGGCCCTGTGCACCTCCATCAAGCGGCGGGACTCCTCTTCCCTGGCCTCACTGTTCTCCAGGGTGCGTTCGGCCCTGGCCAGCCGGTCCAATATGCCACCGATGCGCCCTTGGAGCTGCTGACGTGACTCCTCCACCAGGTTTGCCTTGGCCGTCTCCACGTCCGAGAGCTGGGCATCCAGTTCCCGTTGCATGCGCACGGCTTCGGACCGAGCGGTCTCCGCCTCCTCCCGCAGTTCTTCCACCACCCGGCGCTCCTGCTGCAATTCCTGGAGCAGGCCCTCGGTGGCCTGTTCCACCGGGGAGATGCCGGTGCGGGCGTCGTCTATCACCTCTTGGGGGATGCCCAGGCGGGCGGCGATGGTCAGGGCGTAGCTGCGGCCCGGCAGGCCCAGGGTCACATGATAGGTGGGCTGTAGGGTGGTGGGGTCCAGGTCCACGCTGGCGTTCACCATCCCCGGCTCTTCTTGGACGAACCTGGCCACGCCCCGGTGATGGGTGGTGCCCACCACGAAGGAGCCGATTCTGTGGAAGTAGCGCAACACCGCCGAGGCCAGGGCCGAACCCTCCTCAGGGTCGGTGCTGGTGCCCAATTCGTCCACCATCACCAGCGAGTGCACCGTGGCCCGGGACATGATGTCCTTCAGGTTGGTTATGTGGGAGCTGAAGGTGGAGAGCGACTCCTGAATGCTCTGCTGGTCGCCGATGTCCGCGTAGACGCCGTCGAAGCGGGGGATGTGGGCCTCTTCGGCGGGCACATGCAGCCCAGAGTGGGCCATCATGGCCAGCAGACCAACTGTCTTCAGGGTGACGGTCTTGCCGCCGGCGTTGGGGCCGGTGATGAGCATGACGCCCTGGTTCCGGTCCAGGTCGATGCTAACGGGCACCACATCGCCGGTCAGCAATGGATGCCTGGCCCGCACCAGTTTCAGGTGCCGGTCCTCCGCTTCCTGGTCGGCTACCCAGGGGGCAACGGCGTTGATGGCGGCCGAATAACGGGCCTTGGCCATGTCCAGGTCCAGACGGGCCATGAGGTCCAGGGTTAGGAGCAGTTCTTCGCCCGAGAGGCCGACCATGCCCGAGAGCTGCCTCTGCACCCGCTCCACTTCCCGCTCCTCGGCCAGCCGGGCCTCGCGCCAGCGGTTGCCCATATCTATGGCGGGCATGGGTTCCACAAAGACCGTGGCGCCGGTATCCGACACGTCGTGGACGATGCCCGGGACCCGGGCGCGCAGTTCGGACTTGATGAGCAGCACCATGCGGCCGTTGCGCTGGGTGATGAGGGGCTCCTGGACGACCTCGGCGCGCTGGAGACGGCGTAGGTTGCGCTCCATGATGTCGTTGAGCCGGCTTTGGGCCTGTCGGGCCTCCTGGCGCAGGTTGTGCAGCAGGGGGCTGGCGTTGTCCAAGACCTCGCCGGCGGGGCTGATGGCACCGGATATGGCGCGTTCCAGGTCGCTGAGTTCGGGGAGGTTCTCAGCGATGCCGGAGATGAGGGGAATCTCTTCCTGACGGCCCAGCTCGGTGCGGTTGATGCGCGCCGCGCGAAGCAATTCCCGGATGGCGAAGAGTTCCTCGCCCCGGAGCAGACCGCCCAGTAGGCCGCGTTGGACCAACTCACGGAAGTCCTGTTCCGGTCCAAATTCCAGGGAATCGCCCTGGTCCAGGTACTGCCGGGCCTCGGTGGTCTCCTGCAGCCGAGTGGCGATCTCCAGCAGGTCATTGGTGGGGGCCAGCGCCCTGGCCCGTTCTCCGCCAACAACCGTCCGTGTGTAACCAGCCACCTGCTCCCGGACTTGGTCGAATTCCAAGAGCGGTCCGGCGACGTTGAAGCCGCCCAGGCTACTGTCCCAGTTCGGCCGCCGAGGACGCCGTTCGAGGTTATCCGTGTTCTCCAGCTCAGTCTCCGCCAATCTTCACCAATCGATGCCCCAAACCCGGCTCTCGTGGATGACGCTTCCGATGTCGTCCAGCGCGTCGCGCTTGGGGTCGCGTATGTTCAGTCTTCTTTTCAGGGTGATGTCCTTGAACCCGTCCATCCTGGGGCAGTCCTTGAGGAAGCCGTTCAGGGTGAACCGCTCGCCGCCCAGGACGATGTGGTCCAGTTCCCTGGATAGGGGCTCAAACTTGTCGCGGACAGTTTCGCACGCCTTCTGGTACAGCTTGCGCATCTGGCCTTCCCGGATGCGGGTGTAGCGCAGTTGGGACGTGCCGCCGGCGTGGTGTTTGCCCTTCACGTAGCGGGAATCGGTCTTGGAATCGGCCAATTCTTCACCCCGGTACACCGCCACCGAGTAGCGGCCCAGGCGCACCAGCACCACCCCCACCAATCTTTCCTTCTCCACCAGTTCCCAGAGGGGGCCGTCGTTCCACTCGCCGTATTCGCGGGTCTCAGTCACGGGGAATGGCGGCGCGATGATCAGAGCCCGATCACCGTGCCTCAGGCCAACCAGACCGCAGCCGCCATCCTCCGGCGTGCCGCCCAGGCGGGCCAGACGCTCCCGCCACTCGGCGGATCCGGCGGTGTCGCCCGGCTTCAGATAGATGGTGGATGCCGGCTCGTCCTCAGACGGCTTCCTCACGTTCAGCAGGTTGCGCAGGCGTTCCTTGTTGAGCCAGTCGCCTTTCAGGCCGGCGGCAGGCGTGGCTGTCCTGTTTCTAGCTTCGCTCATGGTACGCCTAAAAATTGTACCACCGCAGACGCCCACTTCCCTGAGGTTTATGGGGGCCTTAGAATGGCCTCACATCCTGGCAACAAGGGGGAAACGCGGTGAGCACGGGAAGCCATTTGACCCTGGCGCAGCGGCGGGCACGGGTCCTGCGCAGGCTGGACGAGGGACAGAAGATACTGCACGAAGCCCTGGCGGGACTGGACGCCGAGGACGCCTTTTTGGGCTCCCGCTGGTCGGTGTGGGAGGTGTTGAACCACCTGGACGCCGAGAGTTACGTGGAAGCCCTGGAGCAGATAGTGTCCGGCGAACGGGACATGCTGCCACCCTTCAACAGCCGGGAGGAGAAGCTCAAAGAAGACATAGAGCACCTGGACGCCACCTACCGCCGGTTCCGCGCTTTGGTGGAATCCATGCCCGAAGAGCGCATGGACCAGCCGGTGACGGCGCCCAACCCCCACAATTCCTACCCAGGCCTGACGTTATTGGAACTGGTGGAGCGGTCGTCCGGCCACGCCTCCAGCCACGCCAACCAGATCGTGGAGACCCGCAAATACGTGGCGGCCTTCTCGACCCGGGAGCGGGCGGTTAACTTCATCGCCCTGGACCCCGAGCAACCCTCCCAGCTGGGTGTCTCAGCCATTGGACTGCTCAAGTACGCCGATTATGTGGCGGGGACGGCCGATGCCCTGCAGGCCGTGGACACCTTCGCCAACGGGACTCCCCTGGTGCTGGACGGTGAGAACACGGAGGAGGTCGTCTCCCGGCTGGGGCGCGACACCCGTGCCGGTCTCTGGGCCGTGGTCTGTACCATCGGCAGCCCGTCGGAGCTGCACCAGGAAGTGTTGCGGTCGGCGGAAAGGCACTGCGCCAAGGTTGTGATTCACCAGGCGGCTAGTTAGCGTCCGCTGTAGCTTGATCGTTTGCCCAGGCATACCAGTTTTGCTACACTGTCGCGGTATTCCAGGCCTGGCTCGATTTGAGCCTGACCGGCCCGGCAACCAGCAATAGTCCCGCAGCAAGGAGCCACTATGATTTACGAAGTGCGTACCTATACCCTGCAGCCCGGCAGCGTGCCCCAGTTCGAGGAGAATTTCGCCGCCGCTCTGCCCCACCGCGAGAAGTACTCCCCCCTGGGAGCTTTCTGGCACACCGAGATAGGCCCCTTGAACCAGGTCATCCACGTCTGGCCCTACGAGGACCTGGAAGAGCGGACCCGCATCCGGGCCGAAGCCGCCAAGGACGACCACTGGCCGCCGGCCAACCCCCCCGAGATGTACGTTCATCAGCAGTCGGAGATATTCATCCCCGCGCCATTCATGCGCCCCTTGGGCGGCGACCAGGCGCTGGGCAATCTCTACGAGATGCGCTCCTACACCTACAAAGTGGGCAGCATGCCCAAGGTCATCGACATCTGGAAGGACGCCGTACCCGCCCGCGAGGAGTTCTCCCCCCTGGCCGCCGCCATGTACACCGAGACGGGCGGACTGAACAAGTGGGTCCACATCTGGCCCTACAAGGACCTGGAAGAGCGCAACAGGATCCGCGGCGAAGCCTCCAAGACGGCCACCTGGCCGCCGCCCACCCGGGAGTTCCTGGTCAGCCAGGAGAATAAGATCCTGGTCCCCTCCTCCTTCTCCCCCATGCACTAACAGCGCGCTGTGTTTCGTTCGTAGGAGTGGGCGAGTAGTTGGTGATTTGGTAGAGGCCAGGATTGGGTTGACCTTCCTGGCCTCTGGTTTTTGGGCGATTATTGGATATCAACAACGACATATTGCAGGAGTTGGTTACGGCCAATAGGATTTTGGCGCGAGAGGGAGTTGTTGACGCCTACGGGCATGTAAGCATCCGCCACCCGTCACGGCCCGACCGGTACATCCTGTCCCAGTCGCGGGCGCCGGACCTGGTGGACGTCACCGACCTGATGGAGTACACCCTGGAGGGCGAGCCCATAGACCAGCAGGGGCGCACCATGTACTCGGAGCGGCCCATCCACGGCGAGATCTACGAGGCTCGGGACGACGTGCTGGCCGTCGTCCACAACCATTCCACGACAGTGGTGCCCTTCACCGTCACCGATACGCCCCTGAAAGCCATGTTTCATTTGACGGCGATCATCGGGTATGAACTGCCCGTGTGGGATATACGCGACAATTTCGGCGACACCACCATGGAGCAGGGACGGGACTTGGCCCAGTGCCTGGAAGACCGCCGCGTGGCGCTGATGCGGGGCCACGGCTGCGTCATAGCCGGCAAGTCTGTCCGTGAAGTGGTGATGGCCTCGGTCTATTTGCAGGTGAACGCCGGACTGCTGCTGGACTCCCTGGGATTGGGCGAGGTGAAATACCTCACACAGGGCGAGGTGGAACTGATGACCGAGGGGCAAATGCGGCCAACCTCCCAGGACCGCGCCTGGGAGTACTGGGCAAACCGTGCTGGAAGAGGCGATATCTGATGGCCATGCAACAACCGGAACCGGAGATCGTGGAAGAGATAAAGGCCGCCAACCAGCGGTTCTACGACGCCTTTTCGGCCCTGGATATCGATGGGATGGACCGCGTTTGGGAGAACTCGGAGCGGGCCATGTGCGTCCACCCCGGCTGGTCTCCCCTGGTGGGGTGGGAGTCCATCCGCATGAGCTGGGACCGCATCTTCCAGAACGCCAACCTGATGCAGTTCCAGGTCCGCTACCTGAACGTGGTTGTTCAGGGCGAGTTCGGCTGCGTCACCTGCGTCGAGGGCATCACCAGCGTGGTCCAAGGGCACGCCGCCAACTTCAGCACCTTCGCCACCAACGTCTTCGCCCGCTACGAAGACGGCTGGCGCATGGTGGCCCACCACGCCTCGGGCAGCGCGTAGCGGCGGGTTTCCAACCCGCCCTGTTACCAAACCAGCCGACTCACCACCTAATCGGACCACGCCCCACCCGCTCATGGTGAGCCTGTCGAACCACGCACCCTACGCTGTGGCCGTCCCTCTTGAGACTGGACTGATGCGGGCCCTTCAACAGGCTCAGGACAAACGGTTTTGTGAATCTAAAACTGTGGCATTTACCAGGGGAATGCCATAATGCGCACGGCCCTCCTTACCAGCGACGGCCCGTTGCCTGGTAAAATGGAACCCGCTGTCCATTCCCCATAAAATCACCGTGGTCGGGCCGCGCTGTGCCCGACGGGCACTCTCTAAAGCCCCCAAGAGGAAACCGAAAATGGCTTCAGAATTACCATCGATGTCGAAGACGGACAAGAATCTTTGGTCGGCCATCGTGGCGGAAGCGATGGCCTATTTGAAATACAACGCCTACGCCCACAAGGCCCTGGAAGAAGGACACCCCGAAGTGGCCCAGGTCTTCCAGGAGGTGGCCGGCGCCGAGACCATCCACGGCATGAACCACCTGCGCGTCTCCGGCAGCCTGGACACCACCGCTGTGAACCTGCGCACCGTCACCGAAGGCGAGTCCAAAGAGTACAGCACCATGTACCCCAAGATGATCCAGGACGCCCTGGATGAGGGGCGCCAGGACGCGGCCGACTCCTTCGCCCTGGCCATGGACCGGGAACGGCATCATCTGGAGGTGTTCACCAACGCCCTGGCATTGCTCGAGGCCAAGACCGCGGCATACGGGGAAGCCCCTGCCGCCACTGCGCCTCCCCGCGAGGCCTTCGAACCCGCGCCCGGCTCGGGCATGGGTATGATTGACGACGGCATGGCCATGGAGACCTACGTCACCGCCGCCACGGAGATTGACAAGGAACGCTGGCGTGTGGCCCGCATGGGCCGCCTGAGGGAAGTGGTCTTCGGCGCCCAAGACGGCCTGCTCAGCACCGTGGCCCTGGTCACCGGCGTCGCCGTCGCGGTGGACAACCAGACGACTGTTTTGGTGGCCGGCCTGGCTGCGGCGCTCCCCGGAATGCTGTCCATGGCCACCGGGGCCTGGCTGGGGTCACGGGCGGGACAGGACGTACAGAGGGCGGAGATCGCCCGCGAGGCCCAGGAGTTGGAGGAGAATCCCGCTGAGGAGTTGGCCGAGCTGGTGGTACTCTACCAGCGGGAAGGCCGCACCTATGACGAAGCGCGGCACCTGGCCGACGAGATCTCCCAGGGCAAGGACCTGTGGCTCCGTACCATGGCTGAAAAGGAGCTGGGCATCAGCCTGGATGAGACCACCAACCCATTGAAAGACGCCGTCACCATGGGTATTTCGTTCATCCTGGCGGCCATCATTCCCATATTCCCCCACTTCTTTCTGGAGGGGGGCCCGGCCATCGGCGTCTCAATAGCCGCCGCGCTTACGGGACTGTTCTTCCTGGGCGTGGGTAAAGGCCGGCTGGTGCAGCGTTCTCCGCTGCTGCAGGGGCTGGAGATCCTGGTTGTGGGAGCCGTGTCCGCAGGAATAGGGTTCGGTCTGGGCGACCTGATCCCAAGGCTGATTACCTAGGCATTAGTGCGGGACAGAATACCCCGGGCGGCGGCGATGAAGTCTACGGGGTTGTCGCCCTGGACCAGGTGACCGGCGTCCTTGATGGTCTCGGTGGTGCAATCCATCATCACCTCACCCATCTTGGCCATGGTCTCCTCGGCAAAGATGTCGCTGCGGCTGCCCCGGACCACCAGGGACGGGCAGTCCACCGCCTGGACGCACTCCCACAGCTTGTCCGGAGTCCAATTGGGGTCGGCCCCGGCGCGGTTCCGGTTGCGGGTGGCGGGGTCCCATTTCCACGACCATTTGCCGTCGGGCGTCTCGCGGATACTGTACTTGAGCGCGCCTAGCACCTGCTCTTCAGTGCGTCCCGTATACTCCTGAACCCGTTCCGAGAATTCCTGGAAGCTGTCTAGGTTGTTGGGCAGTTCCCTGAACTGACGGATGCGGTCCTGTCCCCGGCGCTGGGTCTCGGGGCCGGTGTCGACGATGGTCAGCGACCGCAGGGTCTTCGGGTGCCGTGAGGCCCAGATGAAGCTGTTGCGCCCGCCCATGGAGTGACCCATGAGGTTGAAGTCATCCAGTCCCAAAGCGTCGATCACGCCGTCGATATCGGCCTGCATGGCGTCGATGCTGTAATTCTCGTCAGAGGCCCAGTCCGTGTCGCCGTGCCCGCGCTGGTCCATGGCCAAAACGTGGTATGAGGGCGAAAGGGCCAAGCTCACAAAATCCCAGCTGTGGGCCTGCTGGGAGACGCCGTGGAGCATGAAGATGGTGGGGTTTGAAGGGTCGCCCCACTCCAGAAGGTGGAAGTTCATGCCGTTGGCATTGACCGTCCGGTCCTGGGGCTCGTTCTCCTGGGTGAATTGCACACCCATGCGCCGCGCCGCTTCGTACAGTGAAAGCCCAAGAGAATGAGACGCCATGTGTATCCCTCCGGTCAGATTCAAGACCAATTTTAAACCGAGTGTCAAGAAATCCCGGCATCGCCACGGCGGCCGGGGCTGCCATTCACTTTCCATTGGTGCGGTGCTATTATTAGACGGCTGGATTCATACTTACGAAAATCGTACGTCCCCATGGGGACGGCTTCAGCCACATCAGCGGAGACCATCGTCCAATGACCACCAACGCAATCAATCTTGAACTAGACCCACGAACTCTCATGGGCAAGAAGGTCGGCCAGCTGCGTCGCGCCGGCATCATTCCCGTGCACCTATACGGCCCCGGTATAGAGCCGCGTTCCCTGCAGTGCCAGGGTTCCCGGTTGGTCCAGGTGCTCTCCCAAGCCGGTGGCGCAACTCCCATCAACATCACCATCCAGGGCGAGTCCGAGACTCACCTGGCCTTCGCCAGGGAGATCCAGTGGGACCCCAAACGGGACGACCTGCTACACGTGGACCTGGTGGCCGCCGATATAAGCCGGCCCGTTACCGCTCAGGTGCCCATCATCCTGTCCGGTGAATCCCCTGGAGCCCGCGGCGTCGGCGGGACGGTCATGCAGCAGCTTAGGACGGTGGATGTTCAGGCGCTGCCTCTGGAAATGCCCAGCCAGATCGAGGTCGATTTGGCGGTCATGGAGGAGGCGGACTCCGTACTCCGTGCCGGCGATCTGGGCCTCCCCGGATCCGCCACACTGCTGACCGACGCTGAAGAACTGGTCGCCCGTATCGAGCTCCCCAGGGTTGCCGAAGTGGCTGCCGCCGAGGGTGAAGAGGGTGCCGAAGAGGGCGCCGAAGCGCCGGCCGCGTCCGACGATTCAGAAGACGCCGAGGAGTAACAGTCTCCCGGCAAGGGAGACGGCAGATCGAGTAAATCCGCCGGAGGAGTGGACCCTAACGGGAACCCAGCCTCCGGCGGTTGTTTTGGAGACAGGAAGATGTTCCTCACATATGTCGGCGAATCCGGGACCACCGGCTCCAGCCTCACCGATGCCTCTCAGCCCCACATGGTCTTCACAGGCCTATTCGTCCACGAAAGCCAGTCCATGTCCATGACCGGCGAGTTCAGCGCGCTATGCCGCCGCCATTTTGGAGCGCCATTGGGCGAAGGAGACGCCCCCTCAGAGATCCGGCCCAGGGACCTTTTCCAGGGACTGGGTTACTTCTCCTCCTGGCCCACCCTCAAGAGAAACGAGCTGATCCAAGACTGCCTTGGGGTGATGGTGCGGCGCGAGACTCCCGTGGTCACGTCATTCATCAACAAACAGGAGTTCGCCGAGGCCAAAGCCGCCGTCGATCCGGACCTGATCAATTTCGACACCGCCGCCCATGCTGTGGTCAATAAGTTTTTCTTCGCCCTGAGCATGTTCATGGACGAGTTCAACCTTTCTCTGCTATCCGGCGACCAGATCATGGACGGGGCCATCCCGCCCTCCAACTTCGCCCTGCCCGTAGCGCCCACGGCCAGCTCGTTGAAGTCACGCTTCCTGACCGAGTTCCTCCGCTCCGATGAGGGAATGGACTCCACCGCTCTGATGCACAACGTCTGTTACGTGGAATCCGAGCATTCCGTGGGGAACCAACTCTCCAACCTGTGCGCCTATTTTGTGCGCCGCTGGTTGCAGAACCCGGACCGGGTACACCCCTACTTCGAGGGTCTTCGGGACAGCAGGGTGATCCAGGTGATCTATCCGGTGACCATCTACAATGGTTAGGCCCTGACAAGACGACGGAGCCAGGCACTCAGCAAGTCAACCCCTATCACCAGCAGCAGATACCAGAGGATGATCAACGCCACGTCCGAGTACTGGAAGTAGCTGAGACTGAGCCTGAACTCCCGCCCCAAGCCCCCCGCGCTGACGAACCCCACCACCACCGTGGTGCGGATCACCACCTCCCAACGGTAGAGCAGGTAGGTCAGGAACTGGGGGATGGCCTGGGGAAAAATGCCGTAGGCCAAGACCTGAAGGTTGCCCGCGCCCGCCGAGCGAAGGGCCCGCGCCGGTCCGGGGTCCATGTTCTCCACCACCTCTGCCGAAAGCTTGCCGACTATCCCGTAGTTGTGCAGTCCCAGAGCCAGCGCTCCAGGCAGTACCCCGGGCGACAGGAAGAAGACGATCACCATCGCCCAGACCAACTCGGGTACGGCGCGGGTGAACACGAAGACCACCCGGACCAGGTAGTAGAGCGCGCCCAAACCGGCCGAGGGGCTTCCCCCCAGCCCGCCGTTGCTCACGTTTCGCGCTGCCGGTAGGAAGGTTAGGAGCACTCCCACCCCCGCGAAACTGATGGCGAGGACGCTCATCAACAGGGTCTTGTACGCCAACTTGCCGGTCTCGCCCCAGCGCTCCAACTCCAAGAAGGCAGGCCGGCCCTCCTGGTATATACCCAATAGCTGCTGAAGGAATCCGCCCGCATGGCTCCAGGTGCGGCCCGAGAAGAAGTCGTCCAGACCGCTGTCCGCTCCGACCAGGATATAGACCCATGAAACCAGGGCAAGGGTTAACAAACCGTAGAGAGAGGCCCTGGCGAAAGTGACTCTCCCATGGCGGGGGGCTGCTTCCATTGGTGACGAGCCTGGCCCCATCATGACCCCAGGCTCCGGCGGACCCTGGTGCTCCAGTAGTCCACCAGCATGACCAGGGCAACCAGAAACAGGAGCAGGGTCCAGACCTGGCTGAAAAGCAGGTCGTTCAGGGAAAGTTGTATCTCGTAGCCCAACCCTCTGATGCCCACAAAACTCATGATGGCCGCCGCCCGTATGCCGCACTCAAACCGGTAGAACCCATAGCCCAGCATATCGGGCAGGGCCATGGGAAGACGGCCGTAGAGAAGTACTTTGAACGGCGACGCACCCGAAGACCTCAGCCCATCCAGCGGCCCGTCAGGAACGTCGTCCAACAACTCGGAATAGATGCGCCCCAGAATCCCGGCGTAGGGAAGGGCGATGGCCAGAACCACGGTCAACGACGACAAGCCGAAGGCCGTCACGAACAGTACGGCCCAGACCAGCTCGTGGATGGAACGCATGGCGGCCAGCAGGAAGCGAATAGAAGCGGCCAGAGCCAGTCTGGACCGTCCGGGTCTTCCCAAGGCACCCGAGGCCACGACGCCCAACGGCAGCCCCAATGCTACGGCCAGCGTGATTCCGGCCACTGCGTGGACCACCGTCTGCCAGCTGGCGGCCAGCGCCAGCTTCAAGAATTCCGGTGAAAGCTCGGGGGGGAAAAGGGCCAGGACGAAATCTTTGAGTGCGCTGCCACCGCCGGTGTGGATGATGCCTCCCGACCAACCGGCGCCGGCCACGCTCCAGACCAGGGCGCCCACCAAGACCAGGCTGAGTAAGGATCTGGTCTCGAAGAATCTGGACGGAGTACTAGGCTTTGGGGGTTCGGTCCAAATCATAGAGGGCGTCGGCCACCTGGGCGGTGAGTTCCCTGGCGGAGATATCGAATTGGACCACGCCGTTTCGCAGCCCAACAACCCGAGAGAAGTACTTTCGGATCAACGCAGGGTCGTGGAGACTGGCAATCAAAGCGCCCTGGGACTCGTCGGCCAGGCTGGTGAGGACTTCCAATATCTCTTCGGCCCGGGCCGGGTCCAGGGAAGACACAGGCTCGTCCGCCAGGATGATCTTGGGGTTCTGCAGCATCAGCCGGGCAATGGCCACCCGCTGCTGTTCGCCCCCGGATAGGCGGGAGGTGCGCTCGTCAATCTTGTCGGCGATACCCAGCCGGGTAAGGGCCCGGTACGCCGAATCTCTTTCCCTCGGGGACAGCAGGGACGCTAAAGACCGGAAAAGCCCCCACTGTCCCAGCCTGCCTGCCAGCACATTTTGCACCACGGGCAGTTGGGGGACCAGGTCCAGACTCTGCTGTATAAAACCCACCGTCTCGGAAAGCTTCTTACCCGGAGGGAGTTTGGCGGCGGGTTGGGAATCCAAGAAAAGTTGACCGCCATCGGGCTGGAGCAACCCCGAAAGGATGTGGAGCAATGTGGACTTCCCGCTGCCGCTGGGGCCGGCCAACGCCACACGTTCGCCAGGAGCGAAGGACAGGTCCACCGAATTCAATGCGCGGAGCCGGCCGAACCGTTTGGTAATGTCCGATGCTTGGACCAGGGCCGCCGTCCCAGCCGTCTGGGTCATCAGTTGCCCAACTCCAACTCTTTGATCACCTGTTCCAACTCCCGGTAATTGGCGTTGTTGGACTCGATGAATCGGGAGGTGCTGAACAATTCCAGAATCTCGTCCTGTCCGTTCTCGTCCATTTCCAAAAGGGCCGCCTGAATCTCGTCCTTGAACCCCACTCGGAACTCCTCGTCCAAGTCTGCCCGGACGGTCCAGTTGTAGTCGAAATATTCGGGGCTTCGCTCCAACTCGCGGACCTTGTCCGTGTCAACCAAGTGTTCATCCACGGCCCGCTGCCAAACGTCATGGTTCAGGACACCGGCGTTAAACGCCCCGGATTCAACCAGCCTCCAGGTCAAATCGTGGGAGCCGGAATAGTTGGGCACGGTCTTGAAGTCTGTGTCAGGGTCCAGACCTATCTCTTCCATGAAGAACCTGGGCATCAGATGGCCGGAAGTGGAACTCTCACTTCCGAAGGTGAATGTGATTTCACCGGCGACGGATTTCAATTCCTCCAGCGATTGGGCGGATACACTCGCCCCGACTATGAAGTCAGAGGTGAATTTCGCGTCCTGTTCCCGCTGGGCGATGGCCTCGGACCCGGGGTCGGAGAGCCGGGCTTGATACCCCGTGAACCCGCCGAAGAAGGCAAGCTGCACGTCGCCCCTCACGAATGCGGTCACCACCGCCGCGTAATCCGTGGCCGGCACGTACTCCACCTTCACTCCCAGTCGATTGGACAGATAGTCGGAGAATTGGTCATAGCGCCTTGCCAGTCTGGATGCGTCCTGGTCTGGAATACCCCCCACCCTCAGCACCGGTCCGTCGTTACCGCCGCACGCCGTAGCCAAGATCAATATCGTAAAAAGGGTCAGGAAAAGCCCCGTTCTCTTGTTCATGTTTCCCCTGTTGTTTTCTTTGGTCTGCCACGAGGCCGGGTCCGACCCCAGTTTGCCCGCAGGCGCAATCGGCCGGCGGCGGGTGCGAACCAGAAGCAATGATGGCCCAGAGACGAATGGGGCCGGAGGGGAAAGGCGGGAATCAGGGAAACGGGTAAACGGAGTCCAAGAGACAAACGCTACAGAGAAACCCAGCGGGACCGCCAGCCAGTCCAGGCCCCAATGGCGTGGACTCACGTAAATCCGGCATTGAGCTCCGGTACCGTTATTGGTCTTGCTCGCGACACATAAGGGATTCTAATAATAGTCATAAACTGTGTCAAATGCACCGGCGCAAAACCCGGAATAAGCCCCATGCCTGGCGGCCCCTGAGATTCCTTTACAAGGCATAGGCCCGGCATTACAATCGCTACTCAGGCGAGACGACGCTTTTCGCTGTTTTCTCTCCCCTTTTCTACAGAAAATTTCAGCATGGCCGCTCCCCATACCGGCGGGCCTCATAGGATTTCATGGCGGACCGAGAAGACACCCTCCTTAGCAACCGGGCTGCCAAGCTCGAAAGGCTTCGGGCCAACGGTATCGACCCTTACCCTGCCCGCTTCCACCGGACCTGCGACGCCGCCACCGCCACGCAGCTGTTCGAGACCGTGGAACGGGGCGAACAGCACGAAGACAAGCTGGAAAACCTCTCCTTGGCCGGGCGGGTCGTCTCGATGCGCACCATGGGCAAAGCGGCCTTCTTGGACCTGCGAGACGCTTCGGGAGGCATCCAAGCCCTGCTCCGCCAGAACAACCTTCAAGAGGGTTTCGACCTGCTCAAAGACCTGGACATCGGCGACCATCTGGGCGTCCGGGGCAACCTGATCCGCACCCGCACCGGCGAGATAACCATCGACGCCCTGGAGCTGACCGTCACGTCCAAGGGCATGCGCCCCCTTCCGGAGAAGTTCCACGGCCTCCGCGACGTGGAGACCCGCTACCGCCAGCGTTACCTGGACCTGATCTCCAACCAGGAAGAGATCATGCCGGTGTTTGCCCTGCGCAGCAAAGTCATCGGCGGCATACGGCGGTTCCTGGATGACCGTGGCTTCCTGGAAGTGGACACCCCCATCCTGGTGCCGGTGGCTGCCGGGGCCCACGCGAAACCCTTCGTCACCCACCACAACGCCCTGGACCAGCAGCTCTACCTGCGCATCGCCACGGAGCTGTACCTGAAACGGCTGATCATCGGGGGGTTCGACAAGGTCTATGAGATTGGCCGGGTGTTCCGCAACGAGGGCATCGACCAGGACCACAACCCCGAGTTCACACTGCTGGAGAGCTACGAGGCCTACGCCGACTACAACGACGTGATGGACATGGTGGAGCAGATGATTTCCACCATCGCCATCAATGTGACCGGCTCCGCGCAGGTGACCGTCGGCGAAAATGTCATCGACTTCTCACCCCCATGGAAGCAGATCAGTCTCCACGACGAACTGGAACAGCGTACCGGCATCGACCTGGATTCCATGGACGACGACGCCCTGCGCCGGCGCGCCACCGAACTTGGCATAGACACGGTGGTGCTGGAAAGCCGGGGCCGATTGATCGACAAGCTCCTCTCCAGCTACGTGGAGCCCCACCTCATCCAGCCCACTTTTGTCTTGGATTACCCGGTGGAGATGTCACCGCTGGCCAAGGCCAAGCCCGGCGCTCCGGGATACGTGGAGCGGTTCGAGGCCTTTTCCTGCGGCATGGAGATCGCCAACTCCTTCAGCGAACTGAACGATCCCAAGGTGCAACGCGACCGTTTCGATACCCAGGAGGAGATTCGCGACCTGTACCAGGACGAAGAGGTGGACCGCAAGGATGAGGACTTCCTCACCGCCATGGAGTACGGCATGCCTCCCACCGGCGGCCTGGGCATCGGCATCGACCGGCTGGTGATGCTCCTCTCCGGCCAGCCCTCCATCCGCGACGTGCTGCTCTTCCCCCAGATGCGGACGCTGCGGGACGACGCCGCGGCTGCCGGTGGACCGGGCGAAGAGGGACCGGAACAAGAATAAATCTCCGTTGAGCTAATTAATGCTATCCATTGAACAGATACGCGAGCGCCCCGACGAAATCCGCAAGGCGCTGCAGACCCGGGGCGAAGACGACCCCATCACCGGACTGCTGGAGTTGGATACCAAGGTCCGCCAGGCCATCACCCAGCGCGACGAACTGAACGCCGAGCGGAACCGGGTCAGCCGCGAGATTGGCCAGGCCCGCTCCCAAGGCCAGGAGGTCTCGGAGGAGTCCCGGGCCGCCATGCGCAAGATCGGCGACCAGGCCGACGCCTTGAACGAGCAGACCAAGGAACTGGGCGAGAAGATAAACTCGTTGCTTTTGGAGATTCCCAACCTGCCCCAAGCAGATGTTCCTGTCGGAGAAGACGAATCGGGAAGCGTGATCGTGCGCCAGAGTGGAGAGCCCCCAGTGAAGGACTTCGAGCCCAAGCCCCACTGGGACCTGGGCCCCGAACTGGGCATCATCGACTTCGAGCGGGGCACCAAGCTGGCCGGCAGCCGGTTCTACACAATGTTGGGCTACGGTCCCAAACTGGAACGCGCCCTCACCGCCTGGATGCTGGACCTCCACTCCCAAGAACACGGTTACACCGAGATTTCCCTGCCCGCCGTGGTGAAACGGGACATCATGGAGGGCTCGGGCAACCTGCCCAAGTTCGCCGACAACCTGTACCACGACGACGAAGACGACCTTTGGCTCATCCCCACCGCCGAGGTGCCCATCACCAACCTCTACCGGGACGAGGTCATCCCCGCCAACACCCTCCCCCTGAAGTTCGTGGCCCAGACCCCCTGCTTCCGCCGGGAGAAGGCATCGGCAGGCCGGGACACCCGGGGCATCAAGCGGGTGCACCAGTTCAACAAGGTGGAGATGTACCAGTTCGTTGAGCCGGATACATCGAACGCCGAGCTGGAACAGTTGGTGGACAACGCCGAGGACGTCTGCCGCAAGCTGGGCTTCACCTACCGAGTGCTGCAACTGTGCACGGGCGACATGGGTTTCGCCTCGTCCAAGACCTACGACATCGAGGTCTGGGCCGCCGGCTGCAAAGAATGGCTGGAGGTCAGCTCCTGCTCCAACTGCACCGACTTCCAGGCCCGCCGCTCCAACATCCGTTACCGCGCCGAAGAGGGCGGCCGCCCCAGGCTGCCCCACACGCTGAACGGCTCCGGCCTGGCCCTGCCTAGGGTCATGATCGCCATCATGGAGAACTACCAGCAGCCCGACGGTTCGGTGGTGATTCCCGAGGTACTCCGCCCCTACACCGGGTTCGACGTGATCCCGGCGCCCACGGGCTAGCAGCTCTCAGGTATCAGCTTCTGACTTTCGACAGCCCTCCACTCTTAGGCTAGAATGGCCTGCATTCAGTCTTGGGATGGAGGCTTCTCATGGCAGGAATCTGGCCCGGCGATACCCAGTGCGTGGTCCTTTTGGGGTTCGATGTGGACGGAGTTTCGTCCTGGTTGAACCGCGACCCCAGCTTCAAAGACCACCCGAGTCTGATGTCCATGGCGGAATACGGCCCCGCCGTGGCCACGCCACGCATCCTGGACATTCTGGACAGCCATTCCATCCCAGCCAGCTTCTACGTGCCCGGTTACGTGGCCGAGACCCACGAGGAGATGGTGCGGGAGATCGCCCGCCGGGGCCACGAGGTCGCCCACCACGGCTACATGCACGAGCCGCCGTCCACCCTGACCAGAGAGCAGGAAAACGAGGTCATAGAATCGGGCATCCGCATCCTGAGCGGCATCACCGGCGAAAAGCCCCTGGGCTACCGCTCCCCCAGTTGGGAGCTGAGCGAACACTCCCTGGAGCTGCTCACCGACCACGGGTTCATCTACGACAGCAGCTTGATGGGCGACGACGCGCCCTACATCGTCGACTCCGAAGCCAACGGCAAGACCATCGTGGAGCTGCCCATCCACTGGCTCCTGGACGACGCGCCCAATTTCGTCTACGCGCCGGTGGCCAACCGCCTGGGACCCATGAGAAACCCCGACGAGGTATATGGCACGTGGGCCGCCGAGTTCGAGGGCCTGTACCGCTACGGGCGGGCCTTCACCCTGACCATGCACCCCCAGTACATCGGCAGGCCGGGCCGTCTGCTGATGCTGGAACGCCTCATTGAGCACATCAAGACCTTCCCCAACGTGGAGTTCATGCGAGCCATCGACGTGGCCAAGATGTGGCTTTAGCCCGGCACCCTTGCCATCGCACTCGAAGGCCATATACCATGACCCCAGCAACCAGGCAGGAGCGTAATCATGCCCAAAGTACATGACCGCGGCGGTTGGCCCAACGAAGACCCCATCGACCACTCAGAACACGAGATGGAGGAGTGGGAGCGCAAGGTGGACGCCCTGAGCAGCGTGCTGGGCGAGAAGGGGCTCAAGAATACCGACCAGCTGCGACGGGCCATCGAAAGCCTGAACCTGAAGAGCTACGAGACCCTCAGCTACTACGAAAAATGGACGGCGGCCATGGAGACCCTGCTGGTTGAGCAGAACGTCATGACCACCGACGAGATTGACGCCAAGATGGCAGAACTGGAACGGGAGCGGAAGTAGCGTGGCCGAGAGCGAGACCGCCAGATACCGTCCCGGCGACCGGGTGCGCATCAGGGTCGGAACCCCGCCCACCCACTTCCGGACTCCGGAATATATCCAGGGCAAAGAGGGGCGCATCGATTTCCTCTACGGGGCTTTCAAGAACCCCGAGTCACTGGCCTACGGCGGCGGCGGCCTGCCCGCCCAACCCCTGTACCGGGTGGAGTTCGACCAGACCGAGCTGTGGCAGGACTACAGCGGCCCGGACACCGACACCCTGCTAATAGACATCTACCAACACTGGCTGGAAAGCATCTAGAACGGGAGGCTTCCAATGGTCGAGAACGGACACAACGGTTCACACAACCACGGAGACCACGCCGAGTATTATTCCCTGCGGGCTGAGGCCATCCAGGCCCTGCTGGTGGAGAAGGGCGTCTGCAGCCTGGATGACATCCTGTCCATGGCCGACAAGCTGGACTCCCGCTCCCCCGAAGACGGCGCCAAGGTCCTCGCCCACGCCTGGGTTGACCCGGAGTACAAAGAACGTCTGCTGAAGGACGCCGAATCTGCCCTGTTGGAACTGGGTTACGACCTGCCCGAGACGGCCCCGAAGCTGACGGTGCTGGAGAATACAGAAGAGGTGCACCACATGGCGGTCTGCACGCTGTGCTCCTGCTACCCGCGGGCCATCATCGGCCGGCCCCCTGCCTGGTACAAGGGCCTGGCCTACCGCTCCAAGGTGGTGGTGGACCCCAGGGGCGTGCTCAAGGAATTCGGCACGGAACTGGACGAGTCCGTCCAGGTAAAGGTGATTGACAGCAGCGCCGACTACCGCTATCTGGTGCTGCCCAAGCGGCCCGAGGGCACCGAGGGGATGAACGAAGAGGAATTGGCCAAGCTCATCACCCAGGAGAGCATGATCGGCGTCACCCTGGCCCTGTCACCCCAGGGCGTCTCCGCCAGTTAACCCAACCCCCCCGGAAAAACAAAAGCCCCGGCCCGATGAATCGGGCCGGGGCTTTTTCGTTTCATGTGCCAGGATTTAGTCGGGCCGGTCCAGCATCTGCTGGGGAATCTCGCCCAACAGCGACTCCACATCCGGCATGGCAGCATCGTTGCCCAAGCCGATGTGCATGGGCGTGATGGAGATGCAGTTGTTCTTGATGGCGGCGATGTCGCTGTCGGCCGCCGGGGTGTCGGTGATCGAGCGGTTACGGGATATCCAATACCGCTTCTCCGGCCCCACGTTCTCCGCCCGGACGTTCTCACCCCAGGACCGCCGGCCCAGTTTGGTCACCTTGACTCCCGCCACCTGGTGCATCTCAATCTTGGGGATGTTGACGTTCAGGAACAACGTCTCACCGTCATAGTCCTTGAACTTTTCGGCCAGTGGCTTAAGTATCTTTTCGGCGATGTCGTACTTGGTATTGGTCACCGCCGCCACCGAGATGGCGATGGTGTTGATTCCCCGCACGAAGCTCTGCACCGCACCGCCCACCGTGCCCGAGACCATTACATCCCAGCCCACGTTGGAACCGGCGTTCACGCCCGAGACCACCAGGTCCACGTCTTTGACCAGCGTCTCCAAGGCCAGTATGCAGCTATCGCCGGGGGTGCCTTCCACTGTGAAGGCCCTCACTGGATGGAGGCCGTCTTCCTGATTCTGGAACTCCGGTGACACCGTCCATTCACCGGCTTTGACTGGACTGTGGAGGGTCAGGCTAGCGCCGACGCCGCTCTGCTGCCGGTCGGGGGCGACCACCACTACTTCACCAACCTGCCGCAGGGCACGGGCGGCTGCCCAGATGCCCGGCGCGTTGATTCCGTCGTCATTTATGACCAGTATCTTCATGTATCCTGCTTTGCCTGAGACGCGCGTTCACGCAGGTTTTGATATCAGGCAACGCCCAATATCTTCCCAGCCGCAAAATCCAAACACAAAAGAGGGGCGTCACAGATACACCAAACCCGTAGGAGCGGGTTTCCAACCCGCCCACATCACCCAACCATGACATTTCGCACGGGGAGAACGGTTGCTTAAGGCCCACATGCCAGACTGTCAGGTTGCCAGTGGGATGGTTCCAGCGCAGCAGGGCAGGTTGGCAAACGCCACCTGACGACCGCAGAGGCGGGCCATTGTGGGAGAAGGTCCAGACCAGGCAGATAGGCGCCACAAGATACGTAGGGGCGGGTTTCCAACCCGCCCACGGCGCCCAACAATAACGTTTATGGACGGGGAATACGATTCAGGGAGGTAAAGGGCGCCAAACGGTCTAGGGGCCAGGGAAATGCTTCCAGGGCAGCAGGGGCGGGTTAGAAACCCGCCCCTACGGTTGATCGCGGAAATCGGCCTAGTGGTGGGCCAAGCCCGTGGCGTGGAAGACGGCGTGCTTCAACTCGATGGCCGCCATGGCCCGGCGGTATTCGGCGGAAGCGAACACGTCCCCGATGATATCCGAGCCCAGGTCGCCGTCCACCCGTGCTGTGGCGGCGGCGATATTCTCGGCGTTGAGTTCCTTCCCCACCAGAGCCTGCTCGGCCGCCGGGGAACGGGTGGGTTTGGGCGTGAGACCGCCCACCGCCACCCGGGCCGCGGTGCACATGTTGCCGTCCAAGGTGACCACCACCCCCGCGCCCACGACCGCGAAGGACGTGGCCGGGTGGGCCATCTTGGCGTACTCAGACTTCTGGTTGGCGCTTAGCACGGGCATCTCAATGGAAGTGAGTATCTCCCCTGGCTCCAGCGCGGTGCTGAACGCGCCGGTAAAGAACTCGTCGGCTGGCACAGTGCGTGAACCCCGGCTGACAATCCCGCCACGGCCCTGGATGGTGAACTTGGCATCCATCAACGTCAGCACCGTGGGCAGGTCCGAGGCCGGATCGGCATGGGCGACGTTGCCGCCGATGGTCCCCCGGTTCCTAACCTGTGGGTCGCCGATGCCGTAGGCCGTTTCCCACAGCACGCCCGAAGCGTCTTTCACCAGGTGGGACTCGGCAATCTCGGCGTGGGTGGTCAGGGCGCCGATGCGGAGAATGTCGTTCTCCACGGATATGCCCCGCATTTCATCTATACCGCCGATGTCGATGATCGTGCCGGGCCGGGCCAGCCTCAGCTTCATCAGGGGAAGCAGACTGTGCCCGCCGGCCATCAATTTGGCGTCCGACTCGCTGTTCAAAAGCTGGATGGCCTCGGAAACTGAACCGGCCTTTTTATATTCAAATTCTGTTGCGAACATTGGTTAACTCCCCTGCGCTTGGCGGATGGCCTGCCAGACCTTTTCGGGCGTGATCGGCATGTCGATGCCGGTGACACCCAGGGGCCTCAGAGCGTCCATCACCGCGTTATAGACGGTGGCGGTGGAGGCGATGGCCCCCGTCTCACCGACTCCCTTGACGCCCAACGGGTTATGGGGCGACGGGGTCACGGTGCTCAGGGTCTCGATGTCAGGGAACATGTGGGCCCTGGGCAGTGCGTAGTCGGTCATGGAGCCGGTCAGAAGCTGCCCATTGTCGTCGTAGACCGCCCCTTCCCACAGCACCTGGCCCGCACCCTGGACCACGCCGCCGTGGACCTGGCCCTCGACGATCATGGGGTTGATCTGGGGACCGCAGTCGTCGCCGGCCACGTAGCGCTTGACCTCGATGTGTCCATTGTCGGGGTCCACGTGGACAACAGCCACGTGGGCGCCGAAGGGATACACGAAGTTGGGCGGGTCGTAAAAGGCCGAGGCCTCCAGGCCGGGTTCCATACCCTCGGGCATGTTCCAGGCGACGTTGGCCATGGTGGCCATCTCCTGAATGGTCTTGCTCTGGTCTGGGGAGCCCTTGACGAAGAACTTGCCGTCTTCGTACTCGACGTCCGCCTCCGCGGCTTCCAGCAGGTGGGCCGCCAGAAGACGGGCCTTCTCCTTAACCTTACGGGCTGCGAGCACCATGGCGGCGGCGCCCACCGCGGTGGTACGGCTGCCGTAGGTCCCCCAGCCCATGGGAGTATTGGAGGTGTCGCCATGAACGATGGTTACATCATCCACGTCCACGCCCAATTCGTCGGAGACGATCTGGGCAAAGGTGGTTTCCTCACCCTGTCCGTGGGGCGATATGCCTGAGAAGACGTTTACTTTACCAGTGGGATGGAAGCGCACGATGGCGCTCTCCCACAGCCCGCCGCCGAACCCGACGGCGCCGGCAACCTGGGAGGGACCCAGGCCGCAGATCTCGGAGTAGCAGGAAACGCCGATGCCCATGTAGGCGCCGTGTTCCCGCATGTGGGCCTGTTCCTGACGCAGGGCCTGGTAGTCCACATGACCCAGCACCTTGTTCAGGATGCCTTCGTAATCACCGCTGTCATAGGTGAGGCCGGTGGCGACGTCGTGGCCATCTTCAAATTTGGAGATCAGGTTCTTGCGCCTGAGTTCCACCGGGTCGATGGCCAATTCGGCGGCCAGCAGGTCGACCAGGCGCTCAACCAGGAAGGTGGCTTCTGGGCGTCCCGCGCCGCGGTAGGCGTCCACCGGGGTGGCGTTGTTGAACACGCCGTACACGTCGGCCCTGGTCGCGCCGATGTCGTAGGGGCCGCAGTACATCAGGCCGTGGAGGATGGTGGGAACGCCGGGGCCGGCCGTGGACAGATAGGCGCCCATCCCGGCGTAGACGACGCTGCGAATGCCGGTGATCTTGCCTTCCCGGGTGGCAGCCATCTCCACGTGCTCGACATGGTCACGGCCGTGGATGGTCGCTTGATAACCTTCGGACCGGGTGGCGGTCCACTTTACAGGGCGCCCAAGTTGCATGGAGCAGTATGTGGCGATCATCTCGTCAGCGTACATCGGAATCTTGCTGCCAAACCCACCGCCGACCTCGGTAGCGATCACGCGTATCTTGTGTTCGGCGATGCCGGTGACCAGGGATGCCAAGAACCGGCAGATATGGGGGTTCTGGCTGGTGCTCCACAGGGTCAACTCCCCCATGGCTTCCGCCCAACTTGCCACGGCGGAACGGGGCTCCATCGCGTTGGGGATCATCCGCTGTTGGAGGATGGTGTCTTTGACGATTACCTCGGCGGCGGCAAAGGCGGCATCGGTATCGCCGCCGGCGGCCACCCAGTGGAACGCCTGGTTGTTGGGAGCGTCTTCGTGAAGCTGGGGAGCGCCGGGCTGCATGGCAGCCTCGGGGCTGACCACCGCCGGCAGGATGCCGTAATCGACGTCGATCAATTCCAGAGCGTCTTCGGCCTGGTAGCCGCTCTCGGCCACCACCACGGCCACCGCGTCGCCCTGATAACGGACCACGTCCTTGGCCAGGGCCGGGTGGGCCACGGCCTTAACGTCGGAGTCCGGGGGAATCCAGGCGCAGGGAATCGGGTTCAGCACGCCGTCGGTATCGGCGCCGGTATAGACCGCCACGACTCCGGGCGCTGCGGCGGCGGCGCTGGTGTCTATGCTGTTGATATTCGCGTGGGCGTGGGGGCTGCGGAGCATGGCCGCGAACAGCATTCCCGGCAGTTGGATGTCGTCGGTGTAGGACGCTCCGCCGGTGATCAGCCGTGGGTCTTCGCGGCGGCGGATTCCGGAGCCAAATATTCTTGTCGTCATGGCTTAACTCCTCTTGGCTTCCACAGCCGCCAGGACTGCTTTCACGATGTTGTGGTACCCGGTGCAACGGCAGATATTGCCCTTCAACCCTTCGCGGACCTCTTCGGGCGAAGGGTCAGGGTTCTTTTCGATCAACTCTGTGGCCGCCATGATCATGCCGGCGGTGCAATAACCACACTGAAGCCCGTGTTTCTCCCAAAACGCTTCCTGCATGGGATCGAGTTCGCCTTTGGGGGCCAGACCTTCGATGGTAACAATCTGGCTGCCGTCAGCCTGCACGGCCAGACAGGTGCAGGACTTGACGGTAACGCCATCCAATTTGATGACGCAGGAACCGCACTGGCTGGTGTCGCAGCCAATCTTGGTCCCGGTAAGTCCCAGGTCTTCCCGCAAGAAATGGACCAGCAATCTACGTGAGTCCACTTCCCTTTCGTGGGCTGTCCCGTTCACGGTTAGCTTGATATTCACGGTAGCTCCCTTGCGTATTGGATGGGGCGGCGAAAACCGGGTTTCTCAGGCGTAAAATAGGCTCAGGGGCCGAAGTGCCCCGAGTATATACTCGGCCAGATACCCCGTCAACGTGCCTGGCGGAGCCTGATTAGTTGCGGAAATACCAGCCTGGCCCTATTATTCCTAACGGGCCTGACGCAACCCCCTCGGCAGGCTCGAATGCACGTCTTAGAGGATAACCATGTTTCCACAGAGCGTATTTCCCGACACCGCTCAGATTGATTCCAAAGGCGAACTGTCCATCGGCGGATGTTCGGCCTCCGACCTGGCAGACGAATACGGCACTCCGGTCTACGTTCTGGACGAGGAGACTCTCCGCGCCCGCTGCCGCAGCTTCATCGACGAGTTCCGCAAGCTCTATCCCAACACCAACGTCAGCTACGCCAGCAAGGCCTACATCAACCCGGCCCTGGCCCGCATCTTCCAGGAAGAGGGCATGGGTTTCGACGTGGTGTCCGGCGGAGAGTTGGCCACTCTCATCGCGTCTGAGGTCTCCACCGGCGAGATTTACTTCCACGGCAACAACAAGACCCCCCAAGAACTGTCCGAGGCGCTGAACAACTCCATCGGCTGGGTGGTGGTGGACAGTTTCCACGAGCTACGTCTCCTGGACCAGTTGGCGAGAGAGGCCGGCAAGACCCAGGACATCCTCATCCGCGTGTCCCCTGGAGTGGACCCGCACACCCACGTCTACACAACCACCGGGGTCTTGGATTCCAAATTCGGGTTTTCGATTCAGACCGGTCACGCCGCCGAGGCCGTACGCATGGGGCTGGCGGCTGAGAACCTGAACCTGCGCGGCCTGCACTTCCACCTGGGGTCGCCCATCTTCGAGCTGGAGCCGTACCGGGTGGCCACCGAACTGGTGCTGAAGTTCGCCGCCGAGTTCCGGGAGGAAGGCCTGGAGATGACCAGGTTCAGCCCCGGCGGTGGTTTCGCCATCGGCTATACCCGCGACCAGGAACCGCCTCCGGTCTCCGACTATGCCGAGACCATCGTTTCCACCATGACCGCCACCTGCCAGGAGTTGGGAATGGAACCGCCCTCCCTGGTCATCGAGCCGGGACGGGCCATCATCGGTCCTGCCGGAGTGGCCCTCTACCGTATCGGAGCCATAAAAGATGTGCCGGGAGTGCGCAAGTTCGTCAGCGTGGACGGCGGTATGGGCGACAACATACGCCCCGCCCTCTATCAGGCGGAATACGAAGTGGTGGCGGCGACCAAGGCCAATCAGGAGCCCGGCGAGAAAGTTACTATTGCAGGTAAATACTGCGAGTCGGGCGATCTATTGGCCTCGGATATAATGCTTCCCAGCCTGGAGTCGGGAGACCTGTTGGCCATACCCGCCGCCGGCGCCTACTGCCCCTCCATGGCCAGCAATTACAACATGAACCCACGGCCGCCCATGGTGCTGGTGAAAGACGGGAAAAGCCGCCTGATCCGCAGGCGTGAGAGCTACCAAGACCTGATGCACTGCGACGTGGTCTAAACGGGCCGGTTAAAAGCCTATGTGGACAACCTACGGCCAGGACCATCTTCTACGGCAATTGGAGCCCGGCCTGCGTCAGGGACGGCAGTCCCACGCCTATCTATTGGTCGGCCCCCCTCAGGTCGGCAAGATGTCTCTTGCTATTAACCTCGCCCAGGCCGTAAATTGTCTAGAAGGCCCTGGGGTCCCCTGTGGTTCGTGCACCCAGTGCACGCGGATCGTCCAGGGACACCATGCCGATATCAGGGTCCTCATCCCTGGCGAAGGTGAGAATGCCCGGTCTGCCCGGTTCGCCATCGGTATCGTTGATGTCCATGAGGTGCTGCGCCGGGTCAGCCTCAACCCCTTTGAGGGGGCCACGAGTGTGGTGATCGTTGACGGCGCCGAGTCCTTGACGGAAGACGCGGCCAACGCGCTGCTAAAAATGTTGGAAGAGCCGCCGCCGCAGGTCATGTTCCTGTTGCTTACGGCCAATGAAAGCGCGGTGCTGGCAACCATTCGCTCACGGTGTCAGTCATTGACCCTGACGCCCATGTCCAAGGACAATATGGTTGAGCGGTTGGTAACCGAGCGCCAGGTAACCAACGAGGAAGCGGAGCATTTGTTCCGTCTTTCCCGCGGGTGTCTGGGCTGGGCGATCAATGCCCTGGACGACTCCCAGATACTGGAACAGAGGCAGGCCGACCTGGAAAAAATGAGGGAAGCCCTGGACGCAGGGCTGGAAACGCGGTTCACCTACGCCAATGAAGTGGCGTCATTATTCGGCAGCGACCGTGATGCCGCCAAGGCCCTCCTGGCCCTCTGGCTTCGTTGGTGGCGGGACCTGCTCCTGATAAAAGAGGGCGCGGAGGAATTCCTCCAGAACGCCGACCATGCCGATTCCCTGCGCAGACAGGCTTCAAGCCTGAACACTGCGCAGATCGTACGATTCATAAATGATCTGACACAGACATTGTCCAACCTTGACAGTAACGTCAGCCCCAGGCTGGCGATGGAAGTATTGATGCTAAACCTACCCATCGAAGCAGGCCAGGTATGACCCAAGTAGTTGGCGTGCGATGGCGCAATAACGACCCGGTGAACTACATGATCGCCGGTGATCATTCCCTGCCGGTCAACTCCTGGGTTGTGTTGCGAATGGAGAAGGGCCAGGAGATTGGCTGGGTCTGACGTGAAGCCACCGAGATGGTGGCTTGCCAACCGGAAGAGAAGCCGACCACCAAGGTCCTCCGCAAGGCCACTGCCAAGGATCTGGGCCGTCTTCAGGAAAACCGGTCCTCGGAACAAGACACTTTCAAGCTAGCCCGGAAAAAGGTTTGGGAACTGGACATACCCATGAAGGTGGTGGATGCCCACTATGCCTTTGACCGCTCACGCATGGTCGTGACCTTTGGGGCCGAGGGACGGGTGGACTTCCGTCCTTTGATTCACGCCCTGAGTTCCAGCATCGGCGGACGNGTGGAACTCCGTCANGTGGGCGACCGGGATGTGGCCAAACTGGCCGGCGGCATAGGCCGCTGCGGCAGTGNGTTGTGCTGCATCCAGTGGATGTCCAAGTTCGAGTCCATCTCTGTGCGCATGGCCAAAGAGCAGGTGCTNCCCATCAGCGCCGATGGTCTGGCCGGCTCCTGCGGCAGGCTGCGGTGCTGCCTGAGGTTCGAATACGAGCAGTACCGGCAGGTCAACAGGGCATTGCCAAAGATCGGAGAGCTGCTGGGAACACCGGCGGGAACCGCTACCGTCATCGTAGGCCACCGGTTGAAGGAAACGGTCTCAGTCCGATATCAGGACGACCGCGTTATGGAGTTGGCTCTGGCAGACGTGACCAGAGACACCTCCGCGAAAAAGTAGATCTCTACCCCTGGTCCTGGTTCTGAATGGACCAGGGTATATAGACCTTCCATTCGTCCAGAATCACCCTGTTCTGCAGTATCAGATAGGGATTGGGGTCTGGGGCACGCGGCGGCTTCGCCAAACGCATCTTCGCCTCGGCCGGAGTGCGCCCTGCTTTATGAAGGTTGCACCGGTTGCAGGCCGCCACCACATTCTCCCAGGTATGGGCGCCGTTCTGGCGCCTGGGTATCACGTGGTCCAGCGTCAGGTCCGGCGCCTTTTTGCCGCAGTACTGGCAGGCGAACCGGTCCCGCAAAAACACTTCCTTCTTTGAAAGCTTGCGGGGTAGGAAGGGCCGCTTGACCATGTAGTCCAGCCGGATGATGGACGGGGCGTCTATGGCGTCAGTAACGGTGTGGAGTTGGCCGCGGTGGTTCTCCAAGAGCTCCGCCTTGCCCTTGCTGAGCAGGACGATGGCCCGGCGCACGGTGCAGACGTTCACCGGCACGTAGTTCAGGTTGAGCACCAGGACCGGCGCACGGATGAGCACAGCAATGTCCACCGCCTCATCATGGCCATTTTCTGAGACGCCGTCCGCCGTCAGTTGTCCTTTTTCCGCCTGTTTCACCATGCCGGCCGGCTTGGGACCTCCCGCATTCACATTTGTGGACCGCGTCCAGTAGGGCTGGGGGAAGTTTCACCCGGTCATCACCGGGGCCACCACACATGAGCGCCGGAACCCGCGCGGCCACAAAACGGCCTGCGCTCGGTTCAGAACATAGTAGCACATAGGTCAGGGCCGGATTCCTGCGCCGGAAAACGGCCACGCGGCGAGGGCTGCCGCCCGTTAATTCGTCAACTTGTCTAGTTCGTTGTCCCAGTCTCCAGGAATCAGCTTGACTCCTCGGATGACAACATCAAAATTGTCGGCCAAGAACGTGCCCAGGGCCGATTCGTCGATGGTCTCGTCCAGGTCATCGAAGGGGAACCTCTGTATCCCGGTCAGAATTCCGGAGAGCAGCAAAAAGCCCACCAGGATGCCAACAGCCATTCCTGCCAGGCTATTGGCCAGCCCGAAGAGCGGAATGATTCTCAGCACGCTCCGAATCATGAATGAGATGATTCCGCCGATCACAAATAGGACCAGGAATATCAGAATGAACCCGGCGACGGTCTGGGCGTTTTCATTGTCCGTTACGCCGGAGAACACGTTGCCTACGGAATCGCCGATACGGCTGGAAAGGGCCAGGCCGACCACCAGAGATATAAGTGGGACCACAACCTGCAACAGCCCCGCGGAATATCCCCAAAGGGCGGAGATGCCCCAGACAACGAGAATCGCAATATCTACCCAGTTCATAAACCCTCCCAGACTGGCCGAAGGCCAGCTACACCGAGTTTAGCTGGGCTGATTTTGGGGTGCCAAGGGGATTAACGGACGGATGCCAAGGCGTTTCTGAGGGCCACCAGCATCACCAGCGCCAGGCCACCGAACACGAAGGAACCGATGACGTCGCTGGGCCAGTGGACGCCCATATATACCCGTGAAGCGCCCATCGCCAGGACCATGAGAATGACGGCGGCCTGGATGCCTTGGCGGAGCCGCGGCGGCTTTACCATCCCATTGACCAAAAACACGATGATGCCGCCCAAGACCACGGCCAAGAGGGTGTGGCCGCTGGGGAAGCTCAAGCTGGTGGGGTCCGGTCCAAGTATGTGGTAGTCGGGCCGAGCACGGCCAATGAGCTCTTTGAACCCGTTGCCGAGACCGATAACCGCCAGTCCAGCGAAAATCATGAAGGCATCGGAATGGCGCCGGGACAGCAGCATAGCCACGGCTAAGATTCCGATCACGGGCAAGAACACCAGGGTGTTTCCAAATTTGGCCAGGCCCACGGCAATGTCATCCAGCCAGCCGGTACGCAGCCCTTGAAACTTTTGGATCGCCCCTTCATCGCCAGGGAAATTGGGGTAGATCCAGGCCAGTACGAAAAGGGCCAGAGTCCCCAGTACCCCCACAGCTACTATCCATCTCTTCCAGGTCGCCCTGTCCAATGCCTGTTCCACGTTGATCGAGTAAATCAAATAAGTCTTGCCGATGAAAAAATCTCCAAATCCAATCTAATGCCGCCACATACCTTATCGCAAGGGAATCCAACCTGGGGTGCGGTGTATAATGCCGGTGCGTGCCGGATTCACGCCTACACCCAATCCGATATAGGACACAGAGGGAGCCCTTGGCCCACGGAGCAAGCGTAATCGCCATCGACGGCCCAGTCGCAGCTGGAAAGACTGTGGTGGGACGGCAGCTGGCCCGGGACCTGGGCTTTGCCTACCTGGACACCGGTATCATGTACCGGGCTGTTACCTGGCTTGCCCTGAGGACCGGCACCCCGGTGGAAGATGAGCCCTCCCTGGGCAGACTGGCCAAGGACAATCCGGTGGGCCTGGAAGGTACGGAGGGGGACCGGGTTTCCGTGGCCGGCCACTCCCTGGGGCCGGAGCTGCGTGACCCCAAAGTGGACAACAACGTATCCGCAGTCTCCAAAGCGTCCCAAGTGCGCCGCGAGTTGGTCGCCCAGCAGCGGCGGATAGCCACCCAGGGCAAGATCGTCATGATAGGCCGGGACATTGGGACAGTGGTCCTCCCCGATGCCGACCTCAAGGTATATCTCACC
Source organism: Chloroflexota bacterium (assembly GCA_002721995.1). Taxonomy (GTDB): domain Bacteria; phylum Chloroflexota; class Dehalococcoidia; order Lucifugimonadales; family UBA3495; genus UBA9611. The sequence goes on along the minus strand of PBMF01000005.1, from coordinate 31,712 downwards.
GCCTCACCGGAAAAGCGGGCCCAGAGACGCTGGCAGGAGATGCAATACCGGGGCCAGGACATCACCCTGGAGAAAGTGCTCAGCGAGACCCTGAAACGGGACCAGATTGACAGCGGCAGGGACGATTCGCCATTGAAGCCCGCCGAAGACGCCTGGGAGCTCAACACCGACGGTCTCACCATCGACCAGGTGGTGCAGCAGATTATCGACCGGTCCAGGGCACGTTGAGCGGGTTCAAAGGCGCCAAGCTTCTCTACCGGGCGGGGCGCATGCTGGCCCAGTTCTGCTTCCGGGCCTTCGGGCGCCTGGAAGTGACCGGGGCAGACGGTGTCCCCAAGCACGGTCCGCTGATAGTGGTCTGCAACCACATTTCCCTGAACGATCCGCCATTACTGGTGGCCGCCATCCCCCGCGCCCTGTACTTCGTTGGCAAGAAAGAGCTTTTCAGCACCGTGATCTCGCGCTTCGGCATGCGTGCATTCCACGTGTCACCGTTCAACCGGTCGGCGGCCGGGATTGACGCCATGCGGGTACTGATGCAAAATCTGGAACGCGACAGGGCGGTGGTCATCTTTCCCGAAGGCACACGCAGTCCGGACGCCACCCTGCAACAGGGAATGCAGGGAGTGGTCTACCTGGCCCTGAAATCCCAGGCGCCAATCCTGCCGGTGGCGGTCACAGGGACGGAGAAGTTCCCGCTGTGGCGGATTCCCTTCCCGTTCCGGACCATGCGGGCCAAGATCGGTCCGGTGTTCTCCCTGCCGGTGATTGAAGGCAACCCCAGCAAAGAGGTCATGTCCAGTATGCTGGATATGGTGATGGGCCGCATCGCCGACCAGTTGCCCGAGGATTACAAGGGCGTCTACGGCGGCCAATCGTCCCGGAAATCAGGTGGTCAGTCAGGAGAAACACCCGCCGGACAAGCAGTCCAATAACGCTCCACGTTGAGAGCTAGTTCCCGGAGAGACTAATGCAGCAAGCATCCAAATTCGGCATCTACCTGAACGCCAACGAGAACCAGGTGGTGCGCATCAACTCACCCTACTGGATTCCGGAGGAGCCCGACTGGGTATTTCTAACCCCGGAAGTCAACGCCACCCTCCTCGCCATCCGCGACCTGGCCAAGGAAAAGGGCCTGGGTGGAGACCCCGGCGCCATCACCTGGGGCACCATTCCCTTAAAAGACTAGGGACTAGGCAAGTCGAGACGCGGGGGAGTTGGGAGGCAGAATGGACACCGGCCCGGTGGAAGCACTGCAAATCAGGCAACGGCTGGAAGCCCTAGAAGAGGGCCTCTCGCCCCATGCCGCCCGTTCGAGCCGGTCCTTGGGCCGTCAGGTCCCCGAGGAGCCATCACCCCTGCGCACCGAGTACCAGCGCGACCGCGACCGCATCATCCACACCAACGCCTTCCGCCGCCTGAAACACAAGACCCAGGTCTTTCTGGCCCCCTCCGGCGACCACTACGTCACCCGCCTGACCCACACGCTGGAGGTCGCCCAGGTGGGCCGCACCATAGCAAGGGCCCTGAACCTGAACGAAGACCTGGTCGAAGCCATGTGCTATGGGCACGACCTGGGCCACACACCCTTCGGGCACTTGGGCGAGGAAACCCTGGACCAGGTCTACCCGCAGGGTTTCACCCACAGCGCCCACAGCCTGCGCATCGTTGAACTGCTGGCCAAGGACGGGGAGGGCCTAAATCTCACAGCGGAGGTCCGGCAGGGAATAATATCCCACTCCAAACCCAGGGGCGACTTTCTGGATATCAAGTTGGAGGAGTCGTTGACCCTGGAGGCCCAGATACTACGCCTGGCCGACTCGGTGGCCTACCTGAACCACGACATCGCCGACGCCGTCCGGGCGGGCATGCTGAAGGTGGAGGACCTGCCCCAGCAGGCCAACCAAGTCTTGGGAGCGACCCATGCCGAAAGGGCGAACTCCCTGATCACGGCCATCGTGCAAGAATCGTGGCCGGCCTCCGGGCTGGCTGAGGAGCAGGTGGGCGGCAAGCCGGTTATCGGTATGGACCCAGAGGCCCGGGACGCCATGATGGAACTGAGGGAGTACATGTTCCAGAACATCTATCTCCCCCTGGGTAAGACCAAGCAGTCCGAGGTGGGGCGTGAGGTGGTGAAGCTGCTCTACCACCACTTCGTGGAGAACGCCGAGGAGATACCTCCGCCCTATTTCACACCCGGCCGCGACCCGGAGCGGGCGTCGGTGGACTACGTGGCCGGCATGACCGACCACTACGCCATTCGCCAGGCCGAGCGGCTCCAACCCGGCATCACCCAGGACGCCTTCCACGACATGCCCCTGGACTGAGCGGCCCTACTTGAAGGCGGGCATCACCTCTTCAGAGAAGATCGTGAGCTGCTCCTTGTAGACCTCAAGCGGCATCCCCATCACGGCGGCTACGTTGACCCGTTCGATCCCGGGGTATTTCTCTTCCACGCCCTTGAAGTGCTCAACCATGTCTTGGGACGTGCCGCAGAGCCAAGACCCTGTCTCGACCGCCTCTTCGATGGTCGGCAGCGACACACTGCGAGTCCGGCCCTTGTTCACCACCGCCGCGTTCTGCTCGTCGGTGAGGGGCATGACGCCCAGAGGCCCGGCGAACTTCATGGCCTCCTGGAAGTAGGGGCGGGCCCTTTCGATGGCCTTCTCTTTGGACTCGGCGATGAACATGCGGCAGCCCAGGGCAACATCTTCGCCCAGGTTGGTCTCGTTGCCGTACTTGGCCCGGGCCGTCTGCAGCATCTGCAGCTTCTCTTCCAGGGCGGCGGGCGGGTTGTTGGCGATCAGCGGCTTGATGCCCATGCGGGCCATGAAGTCGATGCCCCTGGGGTTGGCGCTGACCAGCGGCTGCCAGATCTCCACCGGCTGGTTGATGGGGCGCGGCACCAGAGTCAGTTCCTTGAGTTGATAGCCCCGGTAGGGCACTTCGGGCGGCAGTTGGTAATGCTTGCCCTGGTGGGAGAACTTCTCCTGGCTGAAGGCCTTGACCATGACTTCCACCTGCTCCTCGAACAGTTCCCGGTTGGCGTCCGAGTCCAGCATGGGGGCACCGAATGTCTCCACCTCACGGGTGTGGTAGCCCCGGCCCACGCCGAAAATGACCCGGCCCTTGCTCAGGATATCGGCCATGGCGAAGTCCTCGGCCAGGCGCAGGGGGTGCCACATGGGCACGATGTTGAAGCCGCAGCCCAATTTCAGGGTGTTGGTCTGGGTCGTCAGCCAGAGTCCCAGCATCAACAGGTTGGGTATGGCCTCATAACCTTCGGGCTGGAAATGGTGCTCTGCCATCCAGAACTCTTCGAAGCCTTTGCTCTCGGCGTGTTTGGCGATGTCCAGGGCCCAATCGAAGGTCTCGATGAGCTGGTCATTGGAATAAAGCCGGTCGTTGGCCAGCATGCCCTCCAGGCCGATATTCTCATCGACCACGTGGCCGGCGTAGGAAGCGGAGAAATTGTGAATCATGGATCACCTCTGTACAAAATGATTGAGGCCCCGGTTACGAGGCCCCAACTGGGTTCGTTTCTGCCTTTGGCTGTCTACTCCTGGGGCACCTGGCTTGGGGCCGGGTTCACCAGTTCGATGCCGATGGTCACTGGGAACACCCGCACCAGTTCTTCCACCGTCCATTTACCCTCTTTCTGGATGGTCTTCACCGGCTCGGGCTCGTTGAGCAGAGTGACCAGGCCCTCGGTCACGTGGAAGACGTGGCCGTTGACGTGGGCTGCTTCGTCCGAGGCCAGCCAGGTCACCATGGGGGCGATGTCGTCCGCACCACCGCGCAGGGTCAGGGCGGCGCCGGTGCTGATGCCCCGGGCGGCGCGCAGGGCGCGGGCGTCGTCGGGGATGCTGCCGATCATGCGTGTCTGGGCGCTGGGCGATATGGCGTTGGCCGTAACCCCGTAGCGGCCCAGGTCCCGGGCCACCACCCTGGTGAAGCCGGCGATGCCATCCTTGGCCGCGCCGTAGTTGGCCTGGCCCGAGTTGCCGTAGAGACCGGTGGTGGAGCTGAAAGTGATGATTCGGCCCGAGCGCTGCTGTCGGAACAGTACGCTGGCGTTCTTGACGATGGAGAAGGTGCCCTTGAGGTGGACGGCGATGACGTCGTCCCATTCCTGCTCGGACATGTTGAAGATCATGCGGTCGCGGAGGATGCCCGCCACCGTGACAACGATGTCCAGCTTGCCGTAGTTGTCCAGGGCGGTCTGAATGATGCTCTCGCCGCCGGCCATGGTGGCCACCGACTCCAGGGAGGCTACTGCCTCTCCCCCGTCAGCCTTGATCTCGTCCACCACCTGTTGGGCGAAGGACGAGTCTTCGCCGGTGCCGTCCACGTTGACGCCGGGGTCAACGACGACGACCTTGGCGCCCTGGGCGGCCATTAATTTGGCGACGCCCCGGCCTATGCCGCGGCCCGAGCCGGTTACTATCGCCACCTTGTCTTTTAGCAGGTTCTCCATTGGACTTTCTCCATCCGGTTACTTATCGACTTGTTTTGGGCTAGGCCCTTTCCCACAGCAGTGTCACTGTGAGGTCCGCCCTGGCCCCCTTTATGGGCAGGGTGTCCAGGCGTAATCTTTCGCCTTCAAAGCTATATATCCTGGTCTGCACATCGCCCTTCCAGTTGGGGAAGAGACTCTCCTCCACGTGATGGACCATCTGGCTGTTGGCCTCGTCCACCTCGTAGGTGCCGTAATAGGCGACGTATTTCTCAAATGCCGGTCTTACCTCTTCGTCAGTGCCCTTGAGCAGGTTGTTGGACTGGAAGTCCGGCCTGCCGCTCCCGGCGATCTGACCGGAAAAGCGGCCGCTCTTGTCATACATCAGCTGCCCGGCCGGCTCTTCACCGTAGGGGTAGCTGATCCGGCCGTCCGTCCACTTGCCGTAGCACTCCAGCAGACGCCAGGTGGTGCCGGCGAACTTATCTTCCGGTGGTTCGGGCGGCAACCGCGTTATTGCTCCCTGGCGGGGGCCGGGTTGTAGATGTCTTTGGTGAGAACGTCCCGGGCCATGACGGACAATTTGTCCAGGTCCCAGGTGCCCGACGGCTCGTAGATGGCCCGTTCCGGCCTGGGCTGGGACACCAGGGAAACCGTGTCACCATAGACCAGGAAGGTCTGACCGTTGACGTTCTCGGCGAAATCGCTGGCCAGGTAGCAGACGAAGGGCGCGATGTGGTCGGGGTCCATGCTGGCCAGGTCTTCCTCGCCGGCGATGGGCTCAACGCCGCTGCGGGCGCGGATCTCCGACGCCGTGTCGGGGATATCGGCGATCATGCGGGTGCTGGCCCGGGGGGCGATGGCGTTCACCGTGACCCCGTAGCGGCCCATGTCCTTGGCCACCACCTTGGTGAACCCGGCGATGCCGGACTTGGCCGCGCCGTAGTTGGCCTGGCCCGAGTTGCCCATGAGGCCCGACTCGGAAGTGAAGGTGATGATCCGGCCCGAGCGTTGCTGCCGGAACAGGATGCTGGCGTTCTTCACCACCGTGAAAGTGCCCTTGAGGTGGACGGCGATGACGTCGTCCCATTCCTCTTCGGACATGTTGAAGATCATGCGGTCACGGAGGATACCGGCGCAGGTTACGACGATGTCCAGCTTGCCGAAGGTCTCGACGGCAGTCTGGATAATCTTCTCTCCGCCCTCCATCTCGGTTACCGACTCGCGGCAGGCTACGGCGTTTCCGCCCTCGGCCTTGATCTCAGCCACCACCTGGTCGGCGATGGAGGTGTCGTTGCCGCTGCCGTCCACATTCACGCCCGGGTCGACCACGACCACGCTGGCCCCTTCCGCCGCCATCATCTTTGCGACGCCCCGACCGATACCCCGGCCGGAGCCGGTGACGATGGCCACCTTGCCATTCAACATTTCCGCCATTGTTTCCTCCCTGGGATTGGATTAAGTAGGGGCGGTTTGGACCGCCCCGTTTTGCTCTCTCTTAGCGCGAGGGCAGGGCCACAGTGGCCGAGCCGGGGGTGGTCTTCTCGCCTTTTTCGTTTTCCAGCCAGATGTCGCAGTCCACCAGGTTCGAGCCGCCGTCCTGGTACTTCTTGGTGACCACGCCCTTGGCCGTGACCGGCGTTCCCGGTATGTCCATGCCCCGGTACTGGCAGGCCAGACGCTTCAGGTCGCCGTCGGGGCCCATCCACTTGGTGACCAGGTGGCCCAGAAAGGCGTTTTTCAACGCGCCGTGGAGTATGACATCTTCCAGGCCGTTATTCTTGGCGAAGTCCTTGTCGTAGTGGATCTGGTAATAGTCGCCCGACGCCCCGGCGTACTTGACCAACTGCTGGGTGGTGGGATTCTTTACCAGAGGGGTAATCTCCGTCCCCTCGTCGATGTCGTCCCAATAGATCTGATCGACCATGACTGGCTCCAGCCGCCCCAAAGGCGGATTAGTATCGAATGGATGTGCTGGTCTGGGTGGCGGCAACCTGGTCGTACTGGTTGCGGTATGTGACCACGATGGTGGTGATGATCATCAGGCCCATACGTCCGGTGCGCTCGTTGATGTCGCCTATCTCAGAGATGGCGGTGATACGGTCGCCGGCTCGGATGGGGTGGAAATATTCCCAGTCGCTGCCGCCGTCCAACAGGCGGGTGAAGGGCATGTCGAATGGGTAGGTGGGCCGGTCAACGCCTACGGACCGGAGGAAGGTGGGAGGTGCGATGAGACCACCGTAGCGGGTGTCCCTGGCGGCTACCTCGTCGTTGTAGACCGGATTGTCGTCTTCGATGGCCTGGGCGAACTTGATGATGGCCCCTTTTTCGACGTCAATGGTCTTCGGCTCGCTCTTCTGGCCGATGGCCTGCTGGCGCATTTCCTCGGTCAAAAATGCCGCTTCTGTAGTCACGAAATTACCTCCGGTTGCAGTGCACGGCAAGTCTATATGCCGCCCCCTAGGGTGTCAAGAAATTCCGAGGCTGGGAGGGCGCTCCTGAGTCTGCCCGATGATTGGACAGCCCCAGCTACGCCGATATATAGTTTGTGGGACTTCTCCTCCGGACCGGCATTAGGCACGTCCGCCTGCCTGGGACGTACCCGCTGTCCGTACCAGGCAACAGGCCATCTTTCCGCCTGATTTCAACGTGGAGCACGGCCAATGGAGTACGGCTTCTACCTTCCCAACAGCGGCCCGTCAGTCCAACCGGACGCCCTGGCCAGCATTGCCCAACTGGGCGACAGGCTGGGCTTCTACTGCATGGTCATGCCCGACCACGTCCTACAGCCCAACCAGGTCGCCTCGCCGTACCCCTACAGCGTCACCGGCGACATCCTTGAGGCCGGACAGTCGGGTGACGGCGAGTGGCCAGAGCAGATCACCACTCTGGCCTACCTGGCAGGGGTGACGGAGCGCATCCGTATGGTCACCAGCGTGATGATCATCCCCTACCGCAACCCCATTCTCACCGCCAAGATGCTCTCCACCCTGGACATGCTGTCCAAGGGCAGGGTNATCCTGGGCGCGGGAGTGGGCTGGATGGAAGAGGAGTTCGAGCTCTTGAACACCGAGCCCTTCGCNGAGCGCGGCGCGGTGACCAACGAGTACCTAAGGGCCTTCATCGAACTCTGGACCAAGGACGACCCAGAGTTCTCGGGCAAGTACGTCAATTTCTCCAACATCACCTTCCTGCCCAAGCCGGTGCAGAAGCCCCATCCTCCCATCTGGATCGGTGGACAGAGCAAACCGGCCATCAGGCGCGCCGCCCGTATCGGAAACTGCTGGCACCCGGTGGGCGCGATTCCAGCGGCCCCCTTGGAGCCCGAGGAGCTGGCCGAGAACCTGGTGCTCCTACGGGACTATGCCGAGAAAGCGGGACGGGACCCGTCACAGATACAGGTGTCGGTAAAGGCGCCCCTCTATGACGCCAACGACTCCAGCGGCCCGCGGCGGCGGTTCTCAGGCTCGCCCGACGAGGTGCGCCAGGACGTGCAGACCTACGCCGACGTGGGAGTGACTCACCTGATCTTCGACTTCCGTTCCAGCGACCCCAACCAGAACAAAGACCGCATGGCCGCCTTCGCTGAAGAGGTCATGGGGGTCACCTAGAACTTCGCCTGCCCAATTCCATCTCGCATCATCAGGAGGCGCAACATGGACTCATTGAACGAGCGTTACGAGAAGGGTATTGCCAAGCGGGCCGAGATGGCCCAGGGAGACCCCAGTCACTACACCCTGCCCGGCATCGAACTTTTGGCCCCCGACCTGAAACGAATCGTGGACGAAGCTCTCTTCGGCCAGGTCTGGACTCGGCCCAGGTTGAGCGCCCAGCACCGGTGCATGTCCACCATCTCCGCCCTGATGGCCCTAGGGCAGCTGCCGCTGCTGCACCGTCACATCGAGCGCAGCCTGAACCCTGGGTCTCACCCCGGAACAGGTGGTGGAGGTGTTCATCCAACTCACCTTCTACGTGGGTGTCCCATCGGTGGAGACGGCCATGCGCACCGCCAACGCTGTTTTCGAGGCCCGGGGCGTCCAATACGTCCCCAAGCACACCTACGACACGACCATCAGCGCCGACGAGCTGTTCGAGTTGGGCAAGAAGAGCTACGAGGAGCACATCGGCGAGTCCACCCTCTACCCTGTGGAGGACCCCGACTCGGTGGAGATGGACGTGGAGCGTCTCATTGACGAGTACCACTGGGGCGCGATATACAACCGGCCCAACCTGGACGCCCAGAGCCGTGCCATCTGCGCCCTCTCTGCCATGACGGTGATGGGCCAGTACGACCGCCAGATCCGCCGCCGCATCGAGGGCGCCCTGCGGGTGGGCGTGACACCCCAGCAGATCATGGTTGTTTTCGTTCACCTCATCCTCTACGGCGGCTACATCAACTCCCGCACCGCCATGCGGGTCGCCCGCTCGGTATTCACGGAGCAGGGACTGGCAGCCTAGCCAAAACAGGAGCTACGAAATGAAATTACGCCTGGACGACGGCACGGAACTGTTCTATACCGTCGATGACTTCACCGACCCCTGGACCGAGCCCGAGACGGTGGTGATGCACCACGGCATGGCCAAGAGCCACAAGATGTGGTTCGGCTGGGTGCCCATCATCGCCCGGCACTACCGGGTTATCCGCTATGACATGCGGGGCATGGGCCTGTCCGACGTTTCCGGTCCGGAACATCCCTGGACGCTGGACAGTTTCACCAGCGACCTGAAGGAATTCGTGGACAAGATGGAGTTGGACAAGTTCCATCTCATCGGCGAGACGGTGGGCGGCTCCATCTCCATGAACTTCTCCATCAACAACCAGGAGCGACTGCGGTCCCTGACGGTCTGCACCTCGCCCACCAATTTCGACTCCCATCACAAGGAGAGCGCCGAACTGATCGAGCGCGAGGGCATGGGCGTCTGGGTGGAGGACTCCATCGGCCGGCGGCTGGACCCCCAGATCGTGGACCCGGCCTACATCCGCTGGTACGCCTCGGAGATGAAGAATACACCGGCGCATGTGGTGGCCGGGTTCCAGGCCAACGCCGGCGGAGACATCGGCCCAGCTTTGAAGAACGTCCAGACCCCCATGCTGATGCTGGCCGCGGCCAGTCTGCGGGAGGAAGTTCTGGGCGACTTCCGGGGCGCCTCGGACCTCTTCCCCAACGGCCGGAAGGTGATCTTCCCCGGCGTGCAGGGGTTCGTGCAGCATATCCTGCCCGTGCCGTGCGCCCGGGTCTGGCTGGACTTCGCCCAGGGGCTGGACTAACTCCAGAATTCAGCGGAGATTTTCGGCGCTATCCTGGGCGCCCTCGTGCTCTTAGCCGCTTTCAAGCCGGCGTTGCGACTCCAGCCCCGAGAGCTGCAATAGAAAAACGTGCGTCGTTGACCGCCGACGCCTACCAGAATACAATCCGCCTGCCCACGACCCCACTACTGGAGCCCAACAGATGCCCCAAACACTCAGCCGCACCTACGCCCAGTTTGTCTCCACACTGAGCTACGACCAACTGCCCGATGCGGTGGTGGATAAGCTCAAGGCCTCGGTCCTGCACGCCATGGTGGTTTCCATCATCGGAGCCCAGACCCACCACGGCGAGGCGGCCATAGCGCTGACCAAAGAGGAAGATGGCAAGCCCGACGGCGCCACTATCCTGGTGGACGGCAGCAAGGCGACCCGGAGCGGCGCCGCCTTCGCCAACAGTAAGCTGATGCATGCCACCAACCAGACCGATTCCTACCGGATGCTGATCCACCCCGGTCCCTGCATCATCCCCGCCGGACTGGCCACAGCCGAGTTGCTGGGGGCTTCAGGCCAGGAGTTCCTCACAGCCCTGGCGGCGGGGTACGAGGTTGAGTCCCGCATCGCCGGAGACTTCATCCCCACCACCCAGGCGCGGGGGTTCCGCTGCAGCCCGGTGTACGGCACCTTGGGCGCGGCCATCACCACCGGCAAGCTAATGGGCCTGGACGAAGACCAATTGGTCACAGCCCTGGCCCTGGCCTGTACTTTCGCCTCAGGTACGACCGAGGGCCCGAGGGTCAGCGGCAGAGAGATGATGTACCACGAGCCCCAGGCCACCAGGGCCGGTATCACCGCCGCGCTTCTGGCCAGGGAAAACCTCAGAGGATCTGAGACCTGCCTGGAGGGCGAGGCCGGCTTCTACAACGCCTTCACCGGCAACAACAGAGGCGAGCTGACGTACACCTTTGGCGGGCCCAACAAAACCGACATGGCCCAGACCGTGGCGGAACTGGGCTCCCGGTGGGAGACCCTCCACATCACACCCAAGATCTACCCGACTGCCGGGTACAACTGCCCGGTCATCGAGTTGACCACCAGAGCCAGGGCCAACCACAACGTCGCTCCAGAAGACGTGGAGAACATCGCGGTGGAGATGAACTGGTTGGAGACCACCTACCCCTCCCCCGCCTTCCCCAACCCGGACCGTTCCATGCCCGGCGTGGGCAGCACCAACTATTTCGTCGCGTACACCTGGGTGCACGGCAGCTACCCGCCGTTGCGCCAACGGCTGGACCCCGGACTTGGCGAGACCGAGGCCGACCGGGCAGTGCTGGACCTGCAGCAACGAGTGACGGTCACTGGAGTGAAAGAACGGGGCAACTTCGCGCCCGGCATCACGATCAAAACCCGCTCGGGCGACGAATTCCACGACGAGTTGAACGGCAACGAACTAAAATGGGACCTGGCGACGGAGTCCCAGCGCATAAGTGAGATATTCGACGAGATGCCCTGGCCCCGGGCCCAACTGGACCGCTTGGTGTCCATCACCACCGGACTGGACGGCCGGCCGTCTCTGGCTGGCCTCATCGAGACCTGCGTACCCGCATAACATTCGAATTTTTTGGGAGGTCGCCAACCCATGGACCTGTCACTGGAAGGGAAGATCGCCATCGTCACCGGAGGCAGTAAGGGAATCGGCCGGGCCGCCGCCCTGGCCCTGGCCCAAGAGGGTGTGGACGTGGCCATCTGCGCCAGGGGCGTGGAAGACCTGGAGGACACGGCCGCCGAGATCAGGGCCGAGACCGGACGCAACGTACTCCCCGTCCCCGCCGACATGACCAACCCCGACGACATCAAGAGGCTGGTGGCGACCACCGTCTCCGAACTGGGCGGCGTCGATATCCTGGTGAACAACGCCGTGAACTCCAAGGCCGCGCCCTTCATGGAACTGACCGACGAGGACTGGCTGAACCACATCAACGTCAAGGTCATGGGCTACGTGCGCTGTTCCAGGGAGGTCATACCCCACATGCAGGAGCGGGGCGGCGGAAGGATCATCCACATTGGGGGCATGGCGGCCCGTTCAGCCAACCGCCTGGCCAACAGCAACGGGGTGACCAACTCATCGGTGTCCAACATGGCCAAGAACCTGTCGGACCAATTCGCATCCCAAGGGATACTGGTCAACTGTATCCACCCCGGCACCACCAGAACAGAGCGGCAGGACCGGAGCCTGAGAGCCCGGGCGGAGGACGGCAACATCAGCGTGGTGGAGGCCGAACGGCGGGCGGTGGCCGACATACCCATAGGCCGGATGGTCGAGTCCAAGGACATCGCCGACCTCATCCTCTTCTTGGTCTCCGACCGCGCCGGAGCAATCACCGGCCAAACTATCGCGGTAGAAGGTGGCGCGGGCAGAGGCATGAACTACTAACAGACTTTTCTGCCTGCATCAGACCACCTGAATCAAAGGCGGCGCGGGCAGAGGTATGAACTATTAACGGGAAAACCTGTTATCTTCGGTACACATCAAAGCAAAAAGATCACAAAGTGAGTCTGGTCGGGGTGTGCGTACGCAGAACGCCGGTTGCGCCACCCCGATTTTTGCGCCCAGAACATACAAGGCCTGGAAAGGACGGAAATTGACCATTCACCCCGCAGCCCCAATCCGGCGTTTCATGGGAAAACTCAACCACAGGACCATCCTCCTGCTGTTACCTCTCCTGCTCTTGGCGGCCTGTTCCGGTGACACCATCATCTCCAGTGAACAGGAAGCGGGCGGCCCCGAGTATTCGGCCATCATCATCACCTCCGACCTGGCCGTGGGCCCCAACCGGATTCTCTTCGGAATCATCAACCGGGACGGTATGCCAGTGCCGGGCCCCAGCGCCGAGGTCGAATCCTACTTCATGGTCCCGGGAGCGGAAGAACGGGAGCTTAGAGAATCGCTCACCGTGCCGTTCATAAACTGGCCGACCTCCGTCCTGGGGGTCTTCGGGGCGCCCTTGGACTTTGACACGGCCGGTCTTTACCAATTGGACATCAACTACACCTCCAACGAAGGCACTCCCATATTCGCCCAGGGGAATCTGCTCATCAAAGAGAGCGCCAGCACCCCGGCCATCGGGGCCGCCGCGCCGACCAGCGTGACCAACACCGCTGCCAATGCCGAGGACATCTCCCACATAACCAGTGCATCCAACCCGGATTTGGACCTGTACCAGTATTCGGTCCACGAGGCGCTGGAGCAGGCAAAGCCCCTGGTGGTGGTCTTCGCCACGCCGGCCTTCTGCCTCAGCGCGACGTGCGGCCCTCAGGTCGCCCAGCTGACCTCGGTCAAAGAGAGCGTGGGGGACCTGGCCAACTACATCCACGTGGAAGTGTTTGAAGAACCCCACGAGACTGAAGACCAACGGCCCACCGGCGGTCTGGTGCCCGCTGTCAGGGAGTGGGGACTGCCTACAGAGCCTTGGACCTTCATCATCGACGCCCAGGGGCTGGTCCACGCCAAGTTTGAACAGTTCGCCACGGCCGAGGAGATTGAGGAGAAGCTGCTGGAGCTCTTCTAATCGTGGGGGCCGGCGGCGTCCCGGACATCTGTGGCGACGAGACGCCCGTTCGCTTCATGGTAGGTAACGATGACCGGCTCTCCACCCAGCTGGTGCTGCCGGAGATGGGCGGCGCTGGTGCCCACCGGCCCTTCGGTCACGAACTTCCAAACGTTGCCGTTTTCGCCCCGCAGTGTCAGTGTCTCAATCTCGGCCAGGTTTCGCTCAACGGCCGACAAGACCCGGCCTGTCACAGTCTTTTCCCCGTTTCCGCCACAGGCAGCCGCCAGAAGCACCAACCCTGCTGCAGCAATAAAGCTCAGGGCCAGTCTCTTGGGCATCAGCCGAACTTGAACACCCTGGTGGCGGCCAGAGAAGTGGCAACCACCCAGCCACCCAGCGCCGCCAGATAGGGCCAGGTATCCCAGATGGGCTCACTGTCTATGGCAACCTCCCGCAACGCCGTGAGCATGGGCGTTAGGGGCAGGGCCTGGGCAACTTCGGGCAGCACCCATGGCAGAGCCGCCGTTGAGAAGAAGGTCCCGGCCAGGAACATCATAGGCATGGCCACCGCGTTTCCCATCCCGGATGCCGCCGCCGGCGTTTTAGCCCAGGCGGAGAGGATGAACCCAATATTCAAAAACACTATGCTGCCCAGGGCCGTGATGGCAAAGACCCACAACAGATTGCCGTGGACATGCCCGCCGAATATGAAGACCCCCACCGCCAGGATGATGGCCGCCTGCACCAACGCCAATATCACGTGGGCTGTGATCTCGCTGGCAAAGAACTTCCAGATGGGCAGCGGGGTAACCAGCAGGCGCTTCAGGATGGACTGGTTTCGGTAAGTGCTGATCCGGACGGCGATGGAGATTATGGAGTTGGTCATGATTCCCAGACCCAGTAGACCGAGCAGGACGTTATCGAAGTAGTCCACCTCCGGTACCTCAATCACGCTGGCCGAGAGCAACTGGGAAGGGACGATGGGTCCGCCGTCGGCGTGAATCTCCGAAACCAAGTTGCGGACCGCGCCGTCGACAAGCTGGTTCCGCTCCGGGTTTCGTGTGCTGTAGACCAACGTCACCGGCGCCGGTAGTCCCGCCTGAGCCTGGGCGGCCGGGTCGTCGAAGATGGCGGGAATGACGATCAAGTACCCCAAATCTCCATCGGCGATCTTGGTCTGGGCTTCTTCTTCGCTGAGGCCGGTGTACTCAAGCTCCAGGAATTTGATTCCCTCCAGCCGTTCCCGTACCAGCTCGGCCCTGGGACCTCCCGATTGGTCAATGACGGCAACGTCGGCCGTGCCCACGCCGTTGAATTCAAACAGGCCGAAGACCACCACCAAGACCAGGGGGAAAAACAGGGCCCAAAAAATGCCCTGACGGTTGCGGGCCATCATCTTCAGATTGGCCAAGGTCAACGCAATCAAGGCTAGTCTCTTAGCTCGGCGCCCGTCAGGTCCAAAAAGACGTCTTCCAGGGTAACCGGTGTGATTTGCAGGTTCTCCAGGCCCAGGTCGGCTTTGGCTATCTCATCCAGTATGGTCTGCAGCGCCGACGGGCTGTTGGTCAGCCGCAGCAGGTAGGTGTTCTCGTTGCTGGGTTCCTGGCCGTCCTGCTCGCCGGACTGGATAACCTCCACGCCGCCGTTCAGGGCCCTCAGTTGGGCCATCGTCATCGGCTCGGCCATGGTCAGCTTCACGGTGTAGGTGGCTTCCAGTTGGTTGATGAGATTTGAAGGGGTGTCCACGGACAACAGCCGCCCGTGGTCCATGATGGCCAGACGGCTGCACAGGTGCTCCGCCTCATCCATGTAATGGGTGGTCATCACCACTGTGACGCCACGTTGGTTGACCTCTTTGATCAGTCCCCAAAGGTTGCGGCGGGCCTGGGGGTCGAGGCCGGTGGTGGGTTCGTCCAGTATGACCAGTTCTGGGGAGTTAACCAGGCTGGCGGCAACGGCAAAGCGCTGCTGCTGACCGCCGGAAAGCTCACTGATGCGGCTGGAGGCCCGGTCCAGGAGGCCGACCTGGTCCAACAGGGTCTCCGGAGGGACGCGGTTGGGATAGAAACTACCCAGTAGCGCCAGGGTCTCCTTCAAGCTCAAATAGCTGTAATAAGCGGAGGCTTGAAGCTGGACACCGATGCGGGCCTTTATCTCGGTGGCGTGGGTCTGGACCTCCAGGCCCAATACGCTGACTGTGCCTTCAGTGGGTTTCTGCAGGCTCTCAATGATTTCGAGGGTGGTGGTCTTGCCGGCGCCGTTGGGACCGAGGATTCCAAAGACCTCTCCCTTCTTAACGCCAAATGTCACCCCGTCGACCGCGGTGAGTGGACCGAATCGCTTGACCAGTTGGTTGACTTGGACGGCAGACTCCATAACAGCAGAGGGCATGGTATCACAGACTGCCAGTATTTCAGACCGGCCAGGCCCGATTGGCCGCTATTGTTCCAGGCGGCTCTTGTGAACGGTCTCCGACACTGAAAATTCGCCGAATTGCCGTGCCTGGCCACGCACGATATTAATTGACATGAAATACCCCCTATGATAGGGTTCGGGGCGCCGTAAAAGGCTGGCAGCCACCATCTGGAAACCCCGGCAAAATCTGCCGTATCGATATATCAGGCCGTGCCGTGACCCTGCGCCGGCCTCTCCATTTAACCCAGGCCAGGAATTCCTGAATAATGACAAGCAGTTACCACCTGCTGCCGCCCTTCACCCAGCGCGGCCGATTCGGCAAAATCTGCCGCTCCAAGCGATCGTTCGAGTCCATCCCATGGCTATAGGCTCCACCGGCAGGTTTCACGCCTGGTTTCGCGGTATCGCCGCTTTCACGGTGCTGGCCACATTCTCCCTGGTCATTCTGGGAGGCGTGGTGCGGGTTACAGGGTCAGGACTGGGTTGCCCCGACTGGCCGGCCTGTCATGGCGGCATCTTTCCACCCCTGGAAACCAAGGCCATAATCGAGTACACCCACCGGATAACCGCTTCATTCTTGGTTGGTCCGTTGATCTTCTTCCTGGCCATAGCAGCGTGGGTGCGCTACCGGCGGGAGCTCTGGGTGCTGGTCCCGGCGACTCTGGCCTTCTTCTTGGTGCTTGCCCAAGCCGGCCTGGGCGGGGCCACGGTCTTGAACGACCTGCCAGGCACAGCGGTCATGGCGCATCTGGCAGTGGCCGAGGCATTGGTAGCCTGCTTGGTGGTCCTGGCGGTTGTCGCTTTCAGGGGTCCATTGACACTGGAGATACCCGACTGGGCGCTGGGAAAGGTGCGTAAATTCGCCATCATGGCCCCCATAGCCGGAGTCGGCGTCTACATCCTTCTGCTGTCCGGCTCCTACGTGACCATATCCGGCTCCACCGGCGCCTGTTTGGAATGGCCTCTTTGCGTGGGAGAATTTTTCCCGGACCACCGGCTGCAGTTCACCCACATGTTCCACCGGTACGTGGCCTTGATAGTCGGCCTGTTCGTGCTCTATAGCCTGCATCTTGGGTTCAGGGGACGCACTCAACCACTGGAGATAAGGGTGGCATCCATGATCACTGTGGCCCTATTCGCCGTCCAGGTGTTGGCCGGTGCGTGGGCCATCTGGACCGACCTTAGCCAGGAGACACGCGCCCTGCACCTGGCGCTGGCAACCGCCGTCTGGATATCCATGTCCACACTGGTGGTATTGACCTTCTCTTCCCCCGGAGTAACGTGGAGCGGCCGGTCCCATGGCTGAGGCTGAAGCCAAGCGGCCCGCGGCGGAGAATACCGCCTCGAGCGCCAGCGGCCCCGTTGGTTTGATCAATGACTTCATCGCTCTGACCAAGCCTCCCATAATCGTGCTGCTGCTCGTAACGGCCATTGGCGGCATGTTCCTGGCCGCCGAGGGGATTCCCTCCCTCCAGGCACTGGCGCTGGTCTGCGCGGGCGGTGCGCTGGGGGCCGGCGGGGCCAACGCCATCAACCATTTTATTGACCAAGACATCGACGCCTTGATGTCCCGTACCATGAAGCGGCCCGTCGCCAGCAATCGTATCCCGCCCATGACCGCCCTGATTTTCGGCATAGGCCTGAACGTCGGGGCCTTTTTCATCCTGACCTACTGGGTGAACCTGCTTTCGGCTTCCCTGACCCTGGCGGCCACCCTGTTCTATGTGTTGGTCTACACCGGCTGGCTTAAACGTAACACGCCCCAGAACATCGTCATCGGAGGAGCGGCCGGGTCCATCCCGCCGATGGTTGGCTGGGCTGCGGTGACCGGCTCTGTGGAACTACCCGCCGTCTATCTGTTCACCATCATCTTCTTCTGGACGCCACCCCATTTCTGGGCGTTGGCCCTGCTGATACAGGACGACTACCAAGAGGCTGGGGTCCCCATGCTGCCCGTGGTCATGGGGACAGAGCGGACGGTCCAGAGCATCTTCGCATACAGCCTGGCGTTGGTGGGGCTGACCCTGGTTTTCGCCGCTACAGACGCAGTGGGGCTGGTCTATCTGTCTTCGGCCGCGGTGCTGGGGGTGGTCTTCGTGGCCATGGCCTGGGACCTAAAAAAGCACCAGACCATCAGCAAGGCGCGGCGGCTTTACCTGTATTCCCTGCTCTATCTGGCCCTGCTATTTGCCGTCATGCTGGCTGACGCCGTTTACCGTTTTCTCTAGTAGCCGGAATAGGGCTGGGCCACGGCCAAATCCGTTGACAGGCGTGTTTGGGCTGTGATAATGTCCCCCAAGATTCGTGAAAATCCGCACAGACTACGCTCAAATGGTGGCTGGCAGAGTGTAAAAGCCGGTGAGCCGAAGGCGTAGTTAGCGAGCTGGAATAAGCTCTGGGGAGTCAAAAAATGGGGCTGTCCCCCTTCTGGAGGGCAGGGTCTTCCTCCACGCCACCTACTCTGAATTCAGCCAAATCAGCAAGATTCCGCTTTAGCCTGAAGAACAAGTCCGTTCACTTTGGACTTCTCGCGAGTATCTTCTTATTTGCGACTGGCTGTTCCAGCCACGACCAATCGACCTGGCAAGCTCTCGGACCCGTGGCCCAGAAGCAGCTGGATCTCTTCAACGTGCTGCTATGGGTAATGGTAGCCGTTTTCATCGTCGTCGAAGGTATCCTTTTATACGCAATCATCCGATATAGGAAGCGTCCAGGACAGCCACGCCCTCCACAGTTACACGGCCACACTGTACTGGAGCTTACTTGGACGGTTATTCCAACGATTCTTGTGCTTGCTCTGGGCGTCTGGTCTGTATTCACATTGTTTGATATCGACAAGCCGGATGATAAAGATGGAGAACCGTTACATGTGACCGTCACCGGACATCAATGGTGGTTCGAATTCGAATATCCCGATGCAGGGAACGGAAAACGAATCACAACAGCGAATGATCTCCGTATCCCCGTGGACGTTCCTATAAGTCTGACACTCCTTTCCGACGACGTCATCCACAGTTTCTGGGTGCCCAACCTCGCTGGCAAATTAGACATGATACCCACTCGCTCCAATGAGATGTGGTTCCAAGCAGACTCAAACAAAATTGACCAGGCTTTACCCGTAACCATAAGCGGGCAGTGCGCAGAATTGTGCGGACTAGCCCACGCTTTAATGCGATTCGACGTGACCATTATGGACCAATCAGATTTTGATTCCTGGGTAGAATCCTATAGTCCACCTCCAACCAGTTCGCCCAAAGCCAAAGCAGGTCAGCAAGTTTTCGCAGCCAACTGCACGCTTTGTCACACTATAAACGGAGCTGACGACCCTGCTCAGGCGGAAAGTCGACTAAAAGGATTTCTCACCGGTGGCGACATAGTTGCCGTACCTGCGCCCAACCTAACCGACTTAAGGACTCGGCAGACTCTGGCCGCCGGTATCATAGAACTGTCAGAAACCAATCTGATCAACTGGATTCGAGATCCAGAAGAAATTAAGCCTGGTAATTACATGTCAGATAAGGCCATCATTTACCAAAACGAAAATGGGATTGCTGATCTCTCCGATCAAGAGATTAGTAATCTGGTAAGTTACCTACTGAATTTACCTTAGGCTGTAATCGACCAATTAGGAGCGAAACCCGAGGCGTGTGCGGCGAACAATTAGGCCAGGCGCCCGGAGAATGCGAAGAATGGCATCTATAACCGGCGTAATACCGCGTCCAGTCAGCAACGAAGGCCTTTGGGGCTGGATTACTACAGTAGACCATAAACGAATCGGCGTGTTGTATGGCTTAACCGCGTTCGCGTTCTTCTTGATAGCTGGTATTGAAGCCGGTGTAATAAGAATGCAGCTCGCTGAAGCGGACAATAGCCTAATCAGCCCCGGACGTTACAATCAGATGTTTACCATGCACGCTACGGTAATGGTGTTCATGGTGATTATGCCTCTGGCGGTTAGTTTTTTTAATTTCGTTGTCCCTCTCGCCATCGGGGCCAGGGATGTAGCATTTCCGCGGTTAAACGCCCTTAGCTATTGGATCTTCTTATTCGGCGGGATTCTCATGCATATGAGTTTTGTCGTCGACCAAGTTCCTGACGCAGGATGGTTTTCATACGCCAACCTAACCGAAAAGCCATTTAGCATCGACAAGGGTATGGACTTCTGGTCAATCAGCTTGTTGGTTCTAGGCACATCGTCCGTCGCCGGCGGACTTAACTTCTTAGTCACGATTATCAACCTACGTGCCCCGGGTATGTCTCTCATGCGGATGCCCGTCTTTGTATGGATGACACTAATCACATCCATATTGTTAGTGTTGGCCTTCCCCGTGATTACTGTGGGTTTGATCGAACTAACTATGGATAGAAATTTTGGGACACACTTCTTCATTCCTTCGGAGGGCGGAGACCCACTTCTCTGGCAACATTTATTCTGGATATTCGGTCATCCCGAAGTCTACATCCTAATCTTGCCTCCAATGGGTATCGTGTCAGAGATACTCCCAACGTTCTCGCGCAAACCTTTGTTCGGGTATCCTTTCATCATATTCTCGGGCATTGTCATAGGCATCATGGGTTGGGCCGTTTGGAGTCATCACATGTTCACCGTGGGTCTTGGCCCGGTAGCCAACTCGGTGTTTACCATTACCACGATGCTCATTGCCGTGCCTACAGGAGTCAAAATTTTTAACTGGATTGGTACGCTTTGGAAGGGTGCAATAGAGTTCACTACACCCATGATGTTCGCACTAGGTTTCGTTGCTCTATTCATAGTCGGCGGTCTCAGTGGAGTTTCACACGCTGTATCGCCTTCTGATTACCAACAGCAGGATACGTACTATATCGTCGCGCATATCCACTACGTCCTATTCGGTGGATCTATGTTCGGGATATTCGCAGGTGTTTACTACTGGTATCCAAAGATGACAGGCAGGATGTTAAGCGAGTCTATTGGAAAAGTTCACTTCTGGTTGATGTTCATCGGAATGAACATCACCTTCTTCCCGATGCACTATCTCGGAATGAATGGAATGCCTCGCCGTGTATATACCTACGCGGACGAATTTGGATGGGAATTCCTTAACCAGGTGGCCAGCTTCGGTTACATCATCCTAGCGGTGGGTATCATAGTGTTCGCATATAACATGTGGCAATCACGTAATTCCCGCCGAGTTAGCCACGACCTTTGGGATGCACCCGGAATTGAATGGAGCATCGCTTCACCACCTCCGCCTTACAATTTTGCGGAAATCCCCCAAGTGAAGGGATTAGACCATTACTGGATCGTCAAAGAACAGGCGGCGGCGGCAGGTACTCCAATTACTGGACCAGAACCTGCCGTCGACCCCGATACTATCCACATGCCAAGCCCATCGTACTGGCCACTAATTACTGCCGTTGGAGTAACACTAATCGGTGGAGGACTCCTTTCACACTACGCAATTAGTTTCGTAGGCGGTATTATCGCGTTCATTGGAGTAATCTCTTGGAGCAACGAGCCTGCCACTGCTCCAAATGATCATCACTAGGAGACTATAGTTTGGCTCAAACAATAGAGCACGAATACACAACTACTGGCCTTAACCATCGAAAAATGCTCATGTGGGTATTTTTGGGGTCAGATTGTCTTTTCTTTGGCTCATTGATAGCCACTTACATGGTATATCGAGGTCAGAGTCTTGTTGGCCCTTACCCGATTGACATCATCGACATCCCACTAACTACCATCAGTACTTTCGTGCTTCTGATGAGCAGTTTCTGCATGGTTCAGGCGCTAGCAGCCACAAATGCCAATAACCAAAAGGCGATTATAAATTGGCTACTGGCCACTGCGGTACTTGGTGCAATATTCATCGGTTTCCAAGTATACGAATTCAACACATTCAAAAACGAAGGCCTTACTCTGGGGGGCAACCTCTTCGGTGCCTCCTTCTACACCCTTACCGGCTTCCACGGCGCCCACGTAACACTCGGTATCATATGGCTAGTAGCACTAGCCATCATCGGAGCTAAAGGGCGGCTTGGTCCCAATACAGCCCTTGATGTCGAACTGTGCGGTCTATACTGGCACTTCGTGGACATAGTATGGATTGTAATATTTACTCTGCTGTATCTGGTTGGCGGGTTCGATGGCGGCCCCATCCACTCTCCCGGCGGATAACCCAACCAGGAGTTCCTAAGATTAAAAATGGCTCACCAAACTGCGCACACATCTAACCATCCAACCTTTAAGCAATACGTATATATTGCGGCGTTTTTGTTTGCAATCACAATTGTTGAGTTCCTTTTGATTTGGGAGCCAGCTCGAATAGACCAACACTTAGGTGCTTCCAAAATTCCTCTGCTTATCGCACTCTCCGCCGTCAAGTTTTATTTCGTAATCATGTTTTACATGCACTTGAGTTTTGATAATCGATTCTTCAAGTGGACCTTTATTGCAGGACTAACACTTGCTTTCTTGGTCGGTATAGCATTAATCGGCCTCTTCTCCGGATTTAATGGTGACCAACGGGAATACGCAGAGGCCAGGGCCATCCCATACGAACATGTAGAAGACAGCCAAGAAAAACATGGGTCAGATGCCACAGCCACTGCAGTGGCTGACAATGAAAAGCCGGTAACTAAAGGCCCAATCACCTTACATGTGGGGGTGGTTGGAGACGCTCTGACCTTCGACAAACCCACTCTCACCGCCACTTCTGGTTCGGAGGTGACCATCGAAGTCGCCAATCCGTCAACCACCAACACTCACAACCTGGTGATTGTCGAGGCCGGCACCAAGGACGCAGTTGCGACCTCTGGGACTGCCGCGGGCCCAGCCAATGATTGGGTCGAACCCGGTGATAGCCGAGTGATCGCCAACACTCCGCTGTTTGGCCCTGGAGTTACCGGAGAAGTTACGTTCACGGCCCCCCCACCGGGAACCTACCAGTTCGTGTGCACCTTCCCTGGCCACAACTTCACCATGTTCGGTGACTTCATAGTCCAATAGGACCAACAGGAAACCAACAAAAAGACCCCGCTGATTGCCAGCGGGGTCTTTTTCTTTATAGGGGCTTGTCCGAGCTCAACCGTTATACGCCTGCACGAACCCGTCCCTCACCGGGTCTATGATCCGGTCGCCCATGCGCTTGGCCGCCATGCCCAGGCCCTCTTGCGCGAAGGTCAGGTCACGGGAAGTAATCTCGGACTTAGACGCCGCGGCCAGCTTCCCCCCGTAATCCGCTAGGAACTGGTCCACATGATCCTGGTCCTCAGCCATGCCCCGGAAAACCCGGTAGAGAGGCAGGGTGCGAACGAAATTGTGGACCTCCTCCCGGTCATAGTCTGGGTGCCGGTCCAACAAAAGCGAGATTCCAAAGTCAATTAGCCGGCACGAACCGTCACTGTCCACAATCAGGTGGGACCGGCCCCGGTGGTCGGAAAATGTCACATCGTTGAAGTAGATGTCAGCCTGATGCAGCCGCCGGACCATTCCACCCAGATTGGCGCCCACCGTTGTCAAGAACGAGTCGGTCAACTGTTCTTCGGTGAGCTGGGTGAAAAAGACGCCGGGAACGAACTCCTCCGTCAAGTATCCGGGCAAAGTCTCAAGTTGGCACGGACCAACCTCCAGGTCTCCCGCAATCCTGGCTATGCGGTCTTCCCTGGCGCTTTGCAGGGGCTTTATCACAATGGCCCGGTCCGCAAAGCGCAGGATGGCCACCATCCCCCTGGCGCGCCCCGTGAACTCTAATGTGGGCACCTCCGCTCCGGCGCGCAGACGGTCGAGTACCTCGGGGAAGAAGGCATAGCGGGAGAGGGCCACCACCACCGGGTCTGCCGACAATCTCAAGAACAGAGGCATCTCCAGGTCCGAGAGCTTCCAGAAAGGGGGCATATGGTTGGGCACAGGCTGCCCCGCCGCAGGGCGCATCGCATCTATGACCTCTTCCGGAGGCCGGGGCGGAGGCGGAGCGATGGCGCGCCTAATAACCGCCAGTTCATCATCTGTGTAGTCCAGTACCATCAGTCGTCCAGGTAGTGGGCGCCGTCGGCCCCCAGTTTTAATTCCCGCTCCCGCACAACGGCGTCGGCGTTCAGCATTCCATAGATGTGAGGATAGATCTCCCCAGACCGGCTGGGTTCTTCCTTGAGTTCCGAGATCAACTTTTCCAGATCCACGTCCAGGACCAAAAGGTTGGTCTCTCCGGGGTAGAGTCTGGCAGCGACCCGCAACAGCTGGGGTATATCAGCCGAACAATGTATGAATCCTTCCTCAGTCAGGCTGGGAGCCGCGTATTCACCGGCGGGCCGGGCGTTCTCCCAGGCATCGCGATAGGTCAGGTGGTATATCAGGGCCATTAACCTTGCTCCATGTGGAATAACAGGCAAATTGTACCTCAGTGCGGCGGGTGTTAGGATGAGACCCGCAACCGAAGGGGAGGCGTTCAATATGCGCGCAGAGATTCATCCTGGCACCGGGCTCCAATACCTCACCGTGGTCCCCGACGAATACACCGAGGGTGATTCCTATCCCCTGGTGGTCATGCTCCACGGTTTCGGCGCCAACATGCAGGACCTGGCGGGCCTTGCTCCCGCCATAAACCCCACCGGTTATGTCTACGCATGTCCCAACGCTCCGATTCCCTTCAACCTGGCCCCCGGGCACACCGGCTACGGCTGGATGACCCCACGCGGCGGGGGCACTCCTAAAGAAACGGCAAACTCAGAATCCCTCTTGGGCAACTTCTTCGACAACGTGTTCCAGCAATTCAACGTCTCCCCAGGTGGTGCGGTTCTGCTGGGATTCTCCCAGGGCGGCGGCATGACCTATCGTTGCGGTCTCGGCCGCGCGGACAGCTTCGCCGGACTGGTGGCCTTGAGCGCCACGCTCCCCGAACAGGAGACCCTGGCTGAACGTTTGCCGGCGGAACGCAACCAGCCCATCTTTATAGCCCATGGCAGGCACGACCAGATGGTCACCGAAGACACCGCCCACTCCGCCAAGTCGTTCCTGGAAGGGAACGGCTACAGCCCCGAGTTCCACATCTACGAGATGGCCCACGAGATCAGCGGGGATGTGTTGAACGACCTGGTGCCCTGGCTGACCGGGGTATTGCCGCCGTTGGAGCCCGGGGTCTAGTCGTCGCTCTTCCAGCCGATGGTCTTGTCCACGGAGATATCCAGCAAGATCATCCGCTCGTCCCCCAGCAGTTCGGCGGCAAACTCTTTGCCCCGCACCGGGCCGTCGTACAGCACACACATCCGCTCCACCACGGACTCCAGGCCATCGGATGTGATCTTCGCCTGTCCCTCCATCACCACGTAGGACAACGGACGCTCCGGAGTGGCGATGGACACGGCTACCGCCGGGTTGTTCCTGATGTTCCGGACCTTGAGCGCCTTGGCATCGGCCATGACCAATGGGCGTCCCTCGTCCCACAGGAACCAAACCGGGGCGACGTGGGGTCTTCCGTCCCGGTGCAGTGTCACCAGGTGGGCAATCATCGGCTGGTGTAGCAGCTCATCGATCTCTTGCTGGTTGAGTTTGGCCATGGGCGCACCTCAATCTGGTTTCAGGCGTGGAATTGCCCTAATATAGCAGATGAACCCCAATCTCCGGTCTTGGTGCGTGATGAGACTTCCGTATCTGCTTATTTCCGCCCTGTTTGTCACCATTGCCGCCGCCTGCGGCGGGTCGGCCACGGACATCGACCCTAAAATTTCTCTACCTGAAGATGAGAGACCCCACGATGCCGGCATCGAATGGTGGTACTTCAACGGGCTGTTGAGCGACGACCGGGGCAATGATTACAGCTTCCACTTCGTCACTTTCCAGGGACAGGCGGAAAACGGGGTCGCCCCCCACCTGATGCAGGCCAGCTTCGGCGACCATACTGAAGGCACACACCTCACCGGGGAACAAGTGTACCTGGCGCCCCTGGACCTGGACGCGGAGAGCATCGACATCGAGGTGGACGGCTGGGAGATGCAGTGGGTGGGCGACCATGTCTACAGCCTGGAGTTCCGGCTGGATGAGTATTTCCTGGACTTGAAGCTCACCGCAACCCGGCCGCCGGTGCTGCACCAGGGCACCGGACTGGTGGGCCTGGGGCCAGCGGGCGACACCTATTACTACTCGAGAACGCGCCTGGACATCGCCGGTACCATGTCCGGCAATGGGCCGGAGCGGCCAATAACCGGAACGTCTTGGATGGACCATCAATGGGGCGACGTCGTGGGGCAACAGGTTGGCTGGGATTGGGTGAGCGTGCAATTGGACGACGGCAGCGACCTGATGGCCGTCCTGGTCTGGGATCCGGCCGATAAAGAGCCCTTCGCCGGCTACGGGACACTGGTCACAGCGGATGGCGCCGCCTTGACCCTGGCCCAGGACGACATCGCCATAGACTCTTTGGGAATCTGGTCCAGCCCCAAGTCCGGAATCGAATACCCCAGCGGGTGGAATGTCTCCGTGGCATCCCAAGAGATAAGCCTGGAGTTGCGTCCGGTGCTGGTCAATGCCGAGTTTGCCGACAGCCAGTACACCCCTGCTGCCTACTGGGAGGGAGCCGTCAGCGTCACCGGGCGCCGCGGGGAGCAGAGTGTCGGCGGCCAGGGTTTCGTGGAGCTGGTGGGCTACGATCCCAGGCAGTTGGAGAGTGCGCCCTAAGCCAGATTCGGCGCTTTGGTCCCAATCCCTTGCCTCGATAACAGGCAGCGGTTATTATTCATATCCGGTTTACTCGCCCTGGATTTTAGCGCTGGGAGCGCCTTCCGCCGTGACCTCAGAGAACCTGCAGACGGGCCTTTTTGACACCCATACCGCCTTGGGCGGAAGGATGGTGCCCTTCGGCGGCTGGGACATGCCGGTCCAGTACCCGGACGGCATCCTGGCCGAGGTCAAATCGGTCCGCAGCGCCACCGGAATATTCGACGTTTCCCACATGGGCCGTCTCTACATATCCGGCTCCAAGGCCACCGAATTCCTTGACTGGGTACTGACCAATTCTGCATCAACCCTGCGCGTGGGCCGGGCGCGTTACAGCCTCATCTGTAACGAGAAGGGCGGGGTGATCGACGATACCATCTTCTACCGACTGTCCGAGGACAGATACCTGCTGATCCCCAACGCCGGCAACCGGGACGCCGTTGTCGCCTGGTTCCAGCGCTGGATGGACGAAAAATTCTCTCCGGGCTGCACCATGGAGGACGTCACCACCAGCACCGGCCTGATTGCCTTCCAGGGCCCCGGTACGCCCGCCGCAATCGACGATCTGATTGATAACCCGGTTTCGGAGATCCGGCCCTTCTCCTGGGCTGAGAGGGCCATTGACGGCGCTCCGGTGTTCATGGGCCGTACCGGCTACACCGGCGAGGACGGTTTCGAGGTCATGGTCCAGGGCCAGGACCTGGTCAAAGTGTGGAGTGCCCTGCAGGACGCCGGCGCCGCACCCTGCGGGCTGGGAGCACGGGATGTTCTCCGCCTGGAGGCCGGGCTTCCCCTTCATGGCCATGAGATCGACGAAGACACCACTCCCGTGGAAGCCGGTCTGGAGCGGTTCATCCAGTTCGACAAGTATTTCCTGGGCTCGGATGTTCTGTTGCGGCAGCGGGAGTCCGGAACGGAGAAAAAACTGGTGGGCTTCACCCTGCCAGGCAGGAGCGCGCCCAGGGCAGAATATGCCCTTTCACACCAGGGCGAGACTGTCGGTTCGGTGACCAGCGGGAGCTATTCTCCTACCCTTGACACCAGCATTGGCATGGGCTACGTTTTGGTGCGTCACGCCGAGCCTGGTAGGATCCTGGATTTGGACATTCGCGGACGCACGGCCCAGGTGACATTAACGGAGCTACCCTTCTACAATCGACCCAGGAGGTCCTGAGGACATTGAGCCCGGACGACCGCAAATATACGGAAGAACATGAATGGGTGCGGGTCGAAGACGCCGCCTCCAAAAGCGCCGTGGCCGGCATCACCGAATTCGCCCAGGACCAGCTTGGCGACATCGTCTACTTCGAACT
The DNA here is from genome assembly GCA_002721995.1 of Chloroflexota bacterium. GTDB lineage: Bacteria > Chloroflexota > Dehalococcoidia > Lucifugimonadales > UBA3495 > UBA9611. The sequence goes on along the minus strand of PBMF01000005.1, from coordinate 4,039 downwards.
GCCCAAGGTGGGCGACAGCGTTACCCATCTGGGTAAGATGGGCGAGGTTGAATCTGTGAAGGCCGTCTCGGACCTGTTCTCTCCCATCACCGGCGAAGTCACCGAGATCAATGAGAAGCTCCTGGACCACCCTGAATTGGTGAACCAAGACCCCTTCGGCGAGGGTTGGCTGATCAAAGTCACCATGAGCGATGTCTCTGAGGCCGATGGGCTGATGTCGGCACAAGACTACGACGCCTACACCGCTGGACTGTAATGACCACCACCCGGTCTGACAACGACCACTTCCAGTCCCATTACATACCGAACACCACCGGCGAGCAGGCTGAGATGCTCTCGGCGCTGGGCATCGACGACATCGACCAGCTTTTCGCCGATATCCCCGCTGAGTTCCGCAACCCGGCCCTGGACCTGCCCGCGCCCCTATCCGAGCTGGAGATCCAACAGGAACTGGGCGCTTTGGCCAGCAAGAACAGGGCCCTGGGCGCCGGTCCGTCATTTCTGGGAGCGGGCTCCTACAACCACTTTATCCCCGCCATCGTCAAATCGTTGATAACTCGCGGCGAATTCATCACCGCCTACACCCCCTACCAGGCTGAAGCCAGCCAGGGTACCCTCCAGGTGATCTACGAATTCCAGACACTGATCTGCAACCTCTACGGCATGGAGGTGGCCAACGCCGGCATGTACGACGGCGCCACCAGCCTGGCCGAGGCAGCGCTCATGGCCTGCCGGGTCACCAGACGGGAAAAGGTTGCCCTGGCCGATACCGTTTCCCCCGCCTACTCAGCCGTGATACGCACCTACTGCCAGTCCCAGGACATCGCCGTGGAGACTGTCAGCCCCGAAAACCACATGCTGGACGAGGAAACGGCCTGCCTGGTGCTTCAGTACCCCAACTACCTGGGTTACATCGAGGACCTGCAGAAACTGGTCGCTGACACCCACGAAAAGGGCGCGTTGGCCGTGGTCTCCTGCGACCCCACCGCCATGGGCATGCTCCAGACCCCCGGTCATTACCGGGTGGACATCGTGACGGGAGAGGGGCAGCCCCTGGGCATTCCCAGCAGCTACGGCGGGCCCTACGTGGGACTATTCGCCACGAAACAGGAGTACATCCGGCAGATGCCCAGCCGACTGTCGGGCCGCACGCTGGACAAGAACGGCAAGACGGGCTACGTGCTCACCCTCCAGACCAGGGAGCAGCACATCCGCCGGGAGCGGGCCACGTCCAACATCTGCACCAATGAGGCCCTCTACGCCCTGGCCTCCACCATCTACCTCTCAGCCATGGGCAAGCAGGGAATGAAACAGGTGGCCGAACTGTGCTACCACAAGGCCCACTATGCTGCGTCTCAGATCGTGGCGCTGCCCGGCTACAGCCTGCCCATCTCAGCCCCCTTCTTCCAGGAGTTCGTGGTCCAGTGTCCCGCCCCGCCCGCTGAAATCAACGCGGCCCTGCTGACCAAGAACATCCTGGGCGGCCTGGATGTAAGCGACCGGGTGGAAAACGGCATGTTGCTCTGCGTGACTGAAATGAACTCCAAATCAAACATCGACGCCCTGGTGGCGGCACTGGGGGAGTTCAAGTAATGCAGCAGGGCGGCGGCAACAGACAGACGGAAAAACTGCTCATGGAGCGGAGCATGCCCGGCCGGGTGGGTTCGGTACTGCCGGGTCTGGACGTCCCAGCCCAGCCGTTGCCCGATGCCGCGCTGCTCAGGGACGAGCTACCCCTGCCCGAAGTCGCGGAACCGGAAGTGGTCCAGTACTTCACCGGCCTCAGCCAGTTGAACTTCTCCATCGACACCCACTTCTACCCCTTGGGCAGTTGCACCATGAAGTACAACCCCAAGATCAATGACGAGATGTCCTTCCAGCCGGGTTTTGCGGGCATCCACCCGTTGCAGCCCATCGAGCAGTCCCAAGGCGCCTTGGAACTGCTGCACAAGCTTCAGGGGTTCTTGGGCGAGATCACCGGCCTGCCTGCGGTGGGCCTTTCCACACTGGCCGGGGCCCACGGCGAGTTGGGCGGCATGCTGATGATCCGGGCCCACCATCTGGCCAACGGCGACACCGGCCGCACCAAAGTGGCTATTCCAGACAGCGCCCACGGCACCAACCCCGCCTCGGCTGCCATGGCCGGTTTCGAGGTTGTAGAACTGGCTTCGGACGAGAACGGCAACGTGGACCTGAACGCGCTACACGAGGTTGCCGGGCCGGATTTAGCGGGGGTGATGATCACCCTGCCCAGCACGCTGGGTCTATTTGACACCAATATCGTCGAGGTCTGCCGCATCGTCCACGAGGCAGGCGGCCTGGTCTACGGCGACGGCGCCAATATGAACGCCCTCCTGGGCCGGGTGAAACTGGGCGACCTGGGCTTCGATGTGGCCCACCTGAACCTGCACAAGACCTTCAGCACGCCCCACGGCGGCGGCGGGCCCGGTGCTGGCCCCGTCTGCGCCACCGAACAACTGGCCCCCTACCTCGCCGCTCCCATAGTGACCAACAGCGGCGGCTCCTACGCGCTTTCCACGCCTGACAAGAGCATCGGGAAGCTGAGCGGGTTCCACGGCAACTTTGGCGTGCTGGTGCGCGCCTACACCTACATCCGCACCCTGGGCGATGCGGGCATCAAGTCCATCAGCGGCAACGCCGTTCTGAACGCCAATTACATGATGAACGAGCTTCGGGGCATCTATCACCTGCCCTACGACCGCACCTGTATGCACGAGGCGGTCTTCTCCGCTGACTTGCAGAAGGACCGGGGCGCCAGCGGCCTGGAGATCGCCAAGCGGCTGCTGGACTACGGGTTCCACGCGCCCACCATGTACTTCCCGCTCATCGTCCACGAGGCGCTGATGATCGAGCCCACGGAATCAGAGACCAAGGAGACCATCGACGCCTTCATCCAGGCGTTGATCGCCATCGACCGCGAGGTCACCGAGAACACGGAGCTGGTGAACAACGCCCCCCACAGCACGCCGGTGGCCAGGCTGGACGAGGCCAAGGCGGCCCGTCAGCCCGACCTGCGCTGGCAGCCGGAAGCCGCCGATTAATTCTTAGGCGTTCCTCTCGGCGTCCAATACCGCTTTCAAGGCGTCCTCGTCCACCCGGACCTCCACCCCGGCGCGCTCCTCCTGTAGCAGCATGGCAACCCGGGAGTCACGTCCGCCCCAGCCTCGGTTGATGGCCTCGGTCATTTCCATGAGGGCCAGGTTGGCCAGCCTCATGGGCACATCGAACTCCCGTCCCACCGACACGGCCAGGTCCACGTCCTTACGGGCCAGGTCCAGGGCGAAATCCGGCGGATCGAACTTGCCGGGCAGCAGGTGCTCGGCCAGGCCCTCAAAGGTGCCGCGCCGTCCCTGGGCGCCCTTGCGGACGGCCTGCCAAAGGGCCAGGGGCTCCACACCCGCTTTGACCCCCATGGTGAACACCTCGGCCAGGGCAGCCTGGACCACGTATCCAGCGCAGTTGTGCACCAGTTTCGCCACCGCACCGCTGCCGATGGGGCCGACATAGTAGGCTGCATTGCCAATGGCGTCCAAAACGGGTTTACAGCGGTCGAACACCGCCTTATCGCCGCCCACCCAGATGGCCAGGTTGGTGCTTTCCGCCCCCCTGGGGCCGCCGGAGACCGGCGCGTCCAAGACATCTATTCCCCTTGCCGCGGCCTCGGCGTGGATCTTCCGAATCATGCCTGGCGTGCTGGTGCTCAGGTCGAAGTAGACCTTACCGGCGCTCATGCCCTCCATGATTCCCGCTTCGCCCAGGGCCACAGCTTCGACTTGGGTGGGGCCAGGCAGAGAGGTGAAAACAATCTCCGATTGTTCGGCCACCTCCTTGGGGGTATCAGCCCAGGTCGCGCCTGCTTCCAGGTGCCTGGTAGCCGATGCCGGGTTAATGTCGTGGACCACCAGGTCATTGGCCCCACCCCCCATCGAGTTAAAGGCCATGTGGCCGCCCATGGTGCCCAGTCCGATGAATCCTACCTTTGCCATTTGTTCCTCCGGTTACCATGCCGCGTCGGGCG
>PBMF01000004.1 GCA_002721995.1 Chloroflexota bacterium | reverse complement strand
GGCTTAAGGACAACAGTGGTGTGGTGATTGATGGGATTGGTCAGGTAGTTACGGATTAGCGAGATATGAAGCTAACAAAAGTTCTAGCGGTACTTATTGGAATGCTTGTACTTGCTTGTTCTTCTGCTGCCCCAGTACCAGCAGAGCCTACCCCAGATATAGATGCAACCGTGGAAGCAAAGGTCGCCCAAGAACGAGCAGTGGACGCAACCGTTCAAGCAAAGGTCTCTGGGACTTTATCAGCGTCGGAAGCAAAGACTCCGAGTACTACACAAGCGGCATGCAAACTCACAGGTGGAGAGACGGTCCAAAGTGGTTGGACAGGGGAAGATACCGGCAACAACTCATGCAATAGTTGCTTCTGTACGGACGGAGTTCTTGGGTGCACCAAGATGGCATGCCCTGCGCATTTGGCACTTTCTAGAGATTGTTCCTTAGACAACCAATACTGTAATTCTGAAGGAGGCGATGAGACGTCGACAAGACTAATAGGTCTCGGTTGGAACAAACCGACGTCCGTACAAACAACGTATCTGAGAACGTCTGACTTATCTGACGATTCTGTAAGAGTGGTAGAGGATGGAATCCGTGCAGGTGAAGACTATTTAGGTAGTTACGGTCCTTTAAGAGTTTACGTAATTGGAACAGATGTAGAAGCGGCACATATCGTCGCGATGGACTTTTGTTCCTGGGCGTACGGTGGAGTCAACGGGGATAATTACGAATATTGTCTCGAATCTGACCAAGGAGTCGAGATACGTGAGATTGCTGAATATGCTGGAAGCAATGCTTTCGCCCAGCATTCACGGGAACTAGAGACGCCAAATCAATCTTTCGTGATAGGTAATCCGCTGCAGTTCGAATCAGGGTTGGGTTCTAGAATTGCGATACACGAATACGTCCATATATATCAAAACGCCAATAAAGTCGATGAAAATGATTTTGGCCTACCTCTTTGGCTGGAAGAAGGCAGTGCAGAATTCTTGGCACTGTATCTCAGTCAAGAGGAAGGATGGGCTGATTTTCGAATGGCTATGGCAGAAGCACTTGAGTCGGCTAAAGACCTTCAAGAACGCCATCCAGGTATAGGTATTCAAGACATTGAAACCTCAGAGTCAAGGGACGCGTTGCAATCTATCTGTGACTGCACTGGAATGCTCCAATATGAGACGGGTCAATGGGCAACGGCATGGCTCGTTAACAGAACGTCGCTAGATATTTTTTACAAATCGTACATTCCAGATATCGTAGACTTAGGAGGCCACGGTTCCTTCGAGAAGCACTTTGGTCTTACGGTTCAAGAATTTTATGGCGAGTTTGATGAATTCATGAGTTCCAGCACAGGGAATCAACTGGCGATTCTACCAATTCCATGATTGTGCACGAGAGTTGGTGTTCGATAGTACTAGCCCTGAAATAGAACGTATTAGAGAGTCCTGGCATCAAATAGAAGTGCGCGACGATGTCCATCAATTCAAAGCAGAAGCACTCGCTCCATATCCAGTGGAACGATTGAGAAATTGCCGACAAACTCCCGGTAGCAAAAGTAGAGATAATTGACAGCGTCTCTGACAGGCCACTGGAGCACTTGTCTGATGAGACGTTGCGGTTGCTTGTGGAGAACGCTCGGCAGCTTAAGGAAGGAAGTGGTGTGGTGGTCGAGGGTGATGGGCAGGTAGCTAGTTGACACTCCTTTGAGTGATTCTATAATCGAACACTTCTAAAAGTGTGAGTGACTCTGTTGTTGTTGTTTCTTTTGATGGTTCTATTACGGTTAATGGGGTGTCACCACTGTCACCCAGGGGTGTCACCTCTGTCACCCCAGGGTGACTCTCTGACATGGGGGGGTGACTCTCTGACACCCCCTCGCCCAGTCTAGTTCTACGGAGCGCTGAACCATGTTTGTAAAAGGTCAGGTTTATAGACGTCGTAATCTCCATAGTACCTATGGCGGCAACTGGCAAAGTGGAATAACTCCATCTTCTAGTAATCCACTCATTTTCCTGTTCAGCGGGCAGTCTGGAGAACAATACGGGTATACGGATGGGTGGAAAGATGGAGTATTTCTGTATGCCGGTGAAGGCCAAGTTGGGAATCAAGAATTCATTCGCGGAAACCGTGCGATACGAGACCACGTCGATAATCGTAAAGACTTACATCTATTCCTAGACGTAGGTGATGCTCAAGTCCAGTACGAAAGTGCCATGGTGTGTATCGGCCACGACTATAGCCAGACTCGTGACCGAGACGGTAATCTTCGGCGCATCATTATATTTCAATTAATCCCCCTGGATGATTCCATAGACCCATCTTACGAGGAAAACTCCTCTGAATCGGCAATTGATGCCACTTCAGCATCTCAACTTAGAGACCGTGCAAGCAAAACTGAAACAGGAGGGACCGCAAGTGTTCGTGACAGGCAAGTTACAGTGTATAGCCGCAGTAAAGCTGTCAAGGATTACATTGCGGTACGTGCGAACGGACACTGCGAAGGCTGTGGGGTTGCAGCACCTTTCATCACAGTCAAAGGCAGACCTTACATAGAGCCCCATCATATCCATAGGCTATCAGACGGAGGACCAGACCACCCACGATGGGTTGTTGGCTTATGTCCAAATTGCCATAGAAGAGCCCACTATTCCTCTGATGCGAATGAATATAACAATCAATTGGACGCCAAGGTTAAAGCTTTAGAGGACGCATTAGGTCCGTAAGAAATTGCCGACATTTTGCCGACAAACTCCCGGTAGCAAAAGTAGAGGCAATTGACAGCCAAACTGACAGCCACACGGGTGTACATCGGTGATACGGGAAACACTTCTGTGGAATAGTGGAAGGTATTACTGAGGCCAGATGGACCTCCGTGAACGTTGGTGAACAAGTCTGTACCAGACTTAAAATCCGCTATCTTAACGGATGTGTGGGTTCGAGTCCCTCTCCCGGCACCAAGTTTCTAGGCACGAGAAAGCCCACTGAGCATTCTCAGAGGGCTTTCTCTTTGTCGGCAGATAGCCGAAGTGGCTTAAAAAGTGGCTGAAACTTTTCTAAGTGTCTGGAGACTGGAGATTGAGAAGGTTGGCCACTGCTTTGGACAGTTCGGCCTGCATGTTAGGTATGACGTGAGAATAAATGCTAGGATTGCGCCAATGTTGGAGTGGCCCAAGGCTTCGGATGCCACCTTAGGGCTAATGTCCGATTTCAGTCCAAGGGGGACAGGTCACTGCGTTGAACTAGATAATTACACTATAAAACTTCACAGATGAATCGCGATTAGACATACTCCATGCTTATAACTAATATATCCTTAGACCGAAAATCCAATTTCAGACTCACGGAGACATGATGGCACTAGAAATTAGCAAGCAGCACACAGCACTATTAGCCATGGACTTTGAGAACGACATCGTTCACCCAGAAGGCGCTTTCAAAGACTTCGGCTTCGCTCAGATGGTCGCTGAAAACAACGTCCTTGACAAAACTGCTCAGCTTTTAACCACAGCTCGTGCAGCTGGAGTATCGGTAATACACGTCTCTGTAAAATTCCGAGCGGGCTACCCTGAGCGACCTGCTAACTCAGGGTTATGGCAGGGACTTCATGGGGCCACTGCACTAGTAGAAGGTACTTGGGGTGCCCAAATTCACGACCAATTAACTCCTAAAGACGGCGAACCTATGGTAACCAAACGAGGCGTTTCAGCGTTTGCAGCATCTGACCTTGAGCAACTCTTGCACACTAATCGCATAGGCACTCTACTCCTAGCAGGCGTCGCAACCAATTTCGTAGTTGAAGGAACCGCCCGTCAGGCTTGTGATCTCGGCTACGATACTATCGTAGTTAGCGACTGTTGCGCTTCGATGAACCAAGAAGCGCACGATGCATCTCTCAACACAGTTCTACCGTTCCTTTGTACTATAAGCAACCTTGACGAAGTAACGGAAGCCCTCAAGTAATCCGTGTCTTCTACATTCTAAAATCGGAGTAACACAACCTAGAAGTCTCATACGGAAGGTCGAATGTACATCGTCAATGTTCCAATCCAGATCAAAGAAGGCTTCAAAGAACAGTTTGTAGCCGGAATAAAAGAGAATGCTAGTCATGCTCAGAACGATGAATCAGGGTGCTTACAATTTAACGTGATCCAAGATTCCAATGATTCAAACAGAATATGGGTGTATGAGGTCTACAAGGACGAAGCCGCATTCGCAGCTCATCAACAATCACCTCATTATCTGAAATTCCGTGGTATGTCCGATGAATGGCGGGCGGACACCTCTGCCCAAGGTGCCGGAAGAGGTTGCGCTAACATCTGGCCACCCGATGACGATTGGTCCTAGGAGGCCTCCTAACAGTCCTAAAAAGACCCCCAGAGTATCGACTGGGGGTCTTTTTAGGACTGTAGTTATACAGCCGATGTTAATTATTGCTATTCCGCCAAGTAGATGTTTTTTATAGACCATCGACAATAACAATGTCATCTACATCGTGCGATTTGGTGAATATTACAACTCGTTGGTCTTTGCTAATCCTAGTGCAAAGTCCTGTAAAGACGCCGGGATCACTAACCCATCCCCCTGGGATGACATACCCTCGCCGTCACCAGCATATACCCCTAGTGGGTTCCCTATGGGAGTGTCTCTGAAACAAGAAAATCTCCCTCGTTTGATGCCTCTCAAAGAGTTCAGATTTTTATCGATCATCGAACCCTGAAATGTGGAAGATACCGTCACGAGGAGTTGTTGTTCACCAAAGGTACGGGCATGGCTATCATGAATTTTCTTTCAGACATTCGCAATGCAGCAATCGCTAATGCGGTGATTGTCGTCTTTCACATCTACATAGCTTTCGCAGTCGAAGGAGTAAGTTTCCTAGCCGTTGTCGTTCCAGTTGGTGTCCTGATTGCTGCGGCATATTTCATCAAAGGCAAGATTGGAGCCACGCTACTTGCTCTCCCAACACTTGGTTACTTATTGGTTGTACCAGACATGATTGAGGCATTAACAACATCGGGTGGCGATGACGACGTTGGATGGGTTGTGTACATACTCGCCCCTTTCTGGTTATTCACTATCGCGCTAAACATCTTGTCTATCGTTGCTGAGGTACGAGGAACTAGCAAATACGCAAAATGCTAATCATCTAATATGGAAATCCCAGTAATGACCGTCCCTGTCTGCCGATATCCATACCCTTTAAGTCCCCTACCCCCGATGCCTTCCCAAGGTGGATAATCAACAACTGCATAAATCAGTGAATTGTAATAATAGGCGTTGTTTTAGAAAATGGCCCTGGCCGGAAGTAAGCTTGGGATTTACTGGCTAGATACCATCCGGCACATCATAGAACCACGTGAATTTCACGTTGACCTGCCCCCGAAAACTGGTCCAGGTGTAATGTTAGACCTGGGCTAGATGAAGGGATGAGAGATGCCAAGGAAAAGACACACACCGGAGCAGGTCATCAACAAAGCGCTGGGATAGCCTGTTGCGCATCGGAATAACTAAGGCCCTCTAGCTGGGCTCGAGAGCCTTTTTGTTCGCTCAAGAAGGCGGATTTTGAGGCCTTAGACGATCCGCCAGTTTTCGGCGTCGGAGTGGAGGACCAGGGTGTTCAGCTTGGTCATCCATTCCCCGAAAAATGCCCCTGCTTCGGGTATCTCCATTATCCTGCCCAACTCCCGCTCGATCTCCTCGATACTCTCCACCACCCACTCGATGGCGACACGGTCGGAGCGGCCGCTGTGGTAGTCGGTTAAGATACGGGTCTCCCATTCGACGCCAAAGCCCTTCATACTCTCGCCAGCTTCCTGGAAGTGCTGTATCAGGGCCTCAGCCATACCAATCTTGGCTTGGAAGATTCTGCGGTGTGCGATAGCCATATGAACAGCTCCATGGAGGACTAAGATTCCGGGTGTGTGGCCCTAGTTCGCGGCGGCCAGGGAAAGCTTGGCCTGCCTGTCCAGGGACTTTATCTCAGTCTCGCGTTTGGAGGCAATAGCGCGGTCGGGGCAGGACTCCTGGTATAGAAGTTGAAAGGGGCCGCGGCCCCGGGTGTACTTGGCGCCTTTGCCCGCTTCATGTTCGGACATGCGACGCTGGAGGTCGTTGGTGATGCCGGTGTAAAGCGTCCCGTCGTCACACTGGAGGATATAGACAGTCCAGTCCAATATTCACCCTCCACACACATCCCGTCGTTACCTGTGGTTCGTAGGCCCCGCCCATCGACGTGGCCTACCGCCAATCAGATTACGCCTGATTGAGCCACTCCTCCGCCTCATCAGCGGTGGACCTCATGGCCTCTTTGTCCTTCTCGGAAGGGGCCTGGGGGTCAATCGAGTCCGCATAATGGTGTATGGACTTGGCGTAGGACTCGGTGGCCCGTTTCAGCTCTTCCAAGGTTGCCAAAAACTCTTTCATACCCCTGTTAACTCCCTAACCAAAAGCGCCTTCCCGCACTTTGGTTGGGGATTTTACCCCGATTACCAACCGGTTTGCAAATGTTATGACAACCAGACCATCGGCCATTCCATGCCTGAGTGCTTGGGTTGCAGGCACAGAATGGCCTTCCATAAAAATCGGGCTTTCATTGTGAGCCCGCTGGTGGTGCCCGGCTGGACCGTTAGACGGCCGCGCCGGCAACCCCAGCCGCGGCTCCGGTGGCAACCTCGTCCTCTTCTTCCTCAGTAGCCACCATGAAGAGTACCGGCGCCACCAGGACCAGGGTGCCCGCACCCATCAGGATGATGACCACACCAGTGCCGATGGCCAGGTCGGTCACGCCGAAGCCCATCACTGCCATGTGGAGAGCGTTCCGCAGGGTCAGGCCCTTGATGTAGGTGGCCCTGTTTGGGTCGTCCCGCTCCATGTCGGTATAGCGGCCATAGCGGTCGATGGTGTGCATCTTGATGACCTCGGCCTGTGCTTCGGCAGTCTTGGCATCGTCAACCAGCACTCCGGCGTGGACACCGAAGTTAACGGCGTCTTTACCGGTGGTGACGTTTTCATCAGCAAGGGCGGTACGAATGGTGTCTTTGGCGTCTAGACCCATCACGATGAACAGAGCGCCCAATCCGACGAACAGCAGTCCAAATGCCATTGCTACGATCCAGAGATGCCGCTTGAGTATCTTCATCTTTCCGCCTCCTTTTAGTGTTTTCTTGGCCCCCTCTCTTTATCTGAGATTATTTTCACATAAATGGATTCCGTGAGTAATATCCGATAGGTCTCTAATGTTAAAGCCATATGGCCCTATTTTCGTAATAACCGCACCGATATAATTCGGTGTATAGAAACATGGTTTATGGAATTCGTACTGCCAAACCAAGTAGGCCCCTGCACGTGTGCAGGGGCCTACTTGGTTTCAGTTTGTCCTTGAGAGCGCCTGTACCCTACTCCGATGGGTTGGACTGGCGTTAGTCTTTCAATATGACGTAGACGGCGGAATTGGGCGTCAGGTCCACATGGGCGTGTCCCTTGCCGGTCACATCCTCCATCAGCCGGACGTCCCCTGCACGGAGTACCAGATTGGAGCCGTCCGATGTCTCGATCTGGACTTCGCCGGACAGGTGGATGATGAGCCGCCTTTCCGGCAGAGGATGGAAGTCCATGTTACGGGAACCGTCGAACTCCTGGACCTTAACCTCTGTGACGTTGGTCAGAGCGCCCAATTCGGGCCGAGACTCCAAACTCAGTTCCTCGATATGACTTTCGCCATCATCTGTGGTGTATACGCGGTAATTCGCCATCAACTCCCCTTTTGGTCCGAACGGATTGGCACGGGCGCTTATTGCTGCAGGTCAGATAGGTCGTCGGAATGGCTTCCCCTCAGGGCGCAGTGCCCGCACTTACGGCATACAGGGTGCAGGTTGTTGAACTGGGGATGGCTCTGCTTGCAAAAGCCGGCAGAGTCGTCCTGGCACCTGGGGCAGCCCTCGCAGTAGCGGCCGCCGGTGCCCTGGGAGCGTTGGGTTTCCCTATCAGTAATCGTAACCATTGNGAATGAATCTACCCCTAGCGGGCTGTAGTTGCAACAGCCCGGGCATTGGANGCCCTACTACTCGGCCAACCCCNCGAACANCANGANCACGTCTGNTCTGCNGTTGCCGACGCTCNNGTGNNCCTTACTGTCCAGGTCGTCCAGCAATACCACATNACCTGGCGAGAACCGCCGTACGGAACCGTCGNATACCGTGGTCTCGAACTNNCCTTTAATCAGGGCCACCAGAAAGCGTTNGNGCGGCGGATGGAAATCATCGGTGTANCTTNCGCCGGCACTTNGGCAAGAAATACATTNGAAGCCTTTTGNGGCGTGGCCAGCCCCATGAATGCCGTCGGCGCTATCNACCTTATCTGGCCCTCTTCTTCCAGGTCTTCAAAGTGGGGTTCGCCGTCCGCATCGCNGTATATCCGGGTATAACTCATGTGTTCTCATGAATTCGCTCAACAGGTGNGCCTGAAGCCTGCGGCCGNCTGTCTGNCAGAGGNGTGCCCACCGGACTAATTCACGAAACTGGATTATAATTTTTTGTATGCCACTCAACCTAATCTACCGGNCAGGCAGNAGCCCGGCCAGAATATCANATTCATCGGGCGTCAGGCTGNGNCTGATTTTAACGGCGGCCTTGTTTTTGGTCTTATCGGTGGTCTTGTTNCTGCNGGCCAGTCNGGTCCGCGCCCACGGCAGCATCCCATTGATCGTGGACGACGTTATCTCCGGCCCCTACATGTTCCGCATCGGNGTACAGCCTTCCAAACCCAGGNTCGGACCGCTCCGCGTCAGCACNCTGGTCATGCCGGCGGTGGGCACGGAANCTATGAAAGTAGAGTCNGTTGCTATCACCGCCACNGGCCCNGTGGATGGTCTGTCCTTGGGTCCAGTGGAGGCGAAGAACTCCCAGGGCTCTCCCCTTCTGTTCGTGGCTGACATCCAGATAACCGAGTTGGGCATCTGGACTATGAGTGTGGCTGTGGACGGCGAACTTGGCGCAACCACTCTGCAGGTGCCCTTTGAGGCCACCGCGGGCGGAATCGGAGTTCCGGTTTTCTCGATCAGCGTCATCGTGATCGTACTGGGCGTTATCATCGCCGCCCTTGTCTGGTCCCAGATGCAGCGGCGGCGTGGTCAGATCAGGGGGAGTAAGAAGGGTCGCTGAGACGACTAAGTCCCTTGACGCTACACACACCGGTCTCTAGAATTGGAACTGATTCAGCTAGGCTAGGTGGAACATGCGCAGATTCTTGATTCCCTTGGTGTTCGTAGCGCTGCTGACTGTGGCCACCGTTTTACCTGTCGCCGCCGGTGGGCCCGTTGCGGCGCCTGCCCATGCCGAAGAGGGTTGTAGTTCCGTCTAGCCAGGCAGCCCGGTTCCGGGCCTACTTGCTGGGCCCTGAATAGACATTCGAAATAGGGTATTTCGGCCCCGTCCAGAAGAATGGACCGGGGCCTTTTTTTGGGCATAAATATTGGAAGAACTGATTCAGATAGCCGCCGTGGTGATTGCCGTCACTGTGGGCTTCACCATAGCCGGGGTGGCCGGGTTTGGCGGCGGAGTGGTGGCTTTGCCGGTGCTGGTGTGGGTCTTCGGCGTCAGGGAAGCCATTCCCATACTCACCATCTCCCAACTCTTCAGCACAACGTCCCGGGTCTGGCTTCACCGGGAGCACCTGAACTGGCAGGTGGTTCGTTACTTCGCCATCGGCTCCGTTCCGCTCTCAATTCTAGGCAGCATGGTATTCGTGTCCATAAACACCACCGTACTGGTGCGAATCTTAGGCGTGATGCTCCTCCTGTTTCTGGTGTATACCAGGCTGCCCATCGGGCGCAACTTCACCATGAAACTGTGGGGTTTTATTCCCGTGGGAGCCGGGACTGGCTTCGGGTCCGCCTTCTTGGGCATTCCTGGGCCCTTCGCGGCGGTCTTTTACCTGGCCTACGGCCTGGCGGCCAGCGCCTACATCGGCACGTCATCCCTGGGCATGGGGATGATCCAGATCCCCAAATTGATCGTCTTCGGCATAAACGACCTGTTGACCCTGCGGGTGCTGCTTCTGGGCTTGGGTCTGGGAGTAATCGCCGCCATTGCCGCCTTCCTGGGCAAGTTGATACTGGGCCGGGTGCCGGAGCGGGTGTTTCCCATAATTATCACCACCATGCTGTTCGTCTCGGGGGTGATCTTCTTGATAAGGGCATAGGACCAACATCACGCAAGTTTTCTGACCGAGTAACTCTCCGGTAATTTTCCCCGGCGTATATTTGAATCGCAGACTGAGTACTCATCCAATATTGTCTGATCGAGGAAACATGACCTTAGCCTTGGAACGCCCAGTAGACGGTTTTGCCGCAGTCGCGACCCCGGAGCCTGTTCGCCGGCGCCGCAGCCGTGACCGGCAGCCCTTCACACCCGAGCCCGTCGAGGCCACGGTTTACTGGTGGTATACCGACGAGGGACGTTCCGCCTGCATGGAGAACCAATTTTCGACGGCGGCCGCGGTTCCCATTCGGTTCCGCTGTTTGGGCACTTCCAGCCCCAAATATCCTGGCCGTTTTAGGGTTGACCTGGCCCAGGCCATGGACCGTCTGCCGGAGCTGAATAACAAAGAGATGAAGGCGCTGGGCAACTCCATCGCCGAGGCCCTGCGCCGTAAGATGGGTGTGGAAGTGGCGGCCTTTTCGCCAGACATCATCGACATGGAGCCCATGGAAGGCTAGAAATTTTAAGACTAGAAATCTGCCGAGTTAGAACAAAAGACCCCGTCAGGATTGGCTGACGGGGTCTTTTGTTTGTCCACAGCGTGGTCCGGGTGCTCTACTTCTCCACGTCCAGCACCCTTTTGAATACCTTGGCCATCAGTTCGGCCTCCTCGTAGTCTATATGCCCCAAGAAGACTTCCCAGGCGTCTTTGGAGTGGTCCGGCCCGACCGTATCTATGGTGTCCCGTCCCTTTTGGGTGATGACGGCGAAGTAGCCCCGCCGGTCACCGGGACAGGGCTCCCGCACCACCAGGCCGGCATCGACCATCCGGTCCACCAGACGCGTCACGCCGCTACGGGTCAGCAGGACCGAGTCGGCCAGTTCTCCCAGCCGGAGACGGCCATCGGGCCCGTCGGCCAGTTGCTGCAATACGTCCCACCAGGTGAGTGGCAGACCGTGCTGTTGCAGCATGGTCCGCTCCAGGTGTTTCACAACCGCGGAATGGGCTCCCAGAAAGGCCCGCCACATCTCCAAATGTCTGTCGGTGTTCGGTGTTGTCACCCCTGGATTATAGGCCTATCTATTTGGGGTCTCAATTGTTGACCTTGCAAATCAATCCGACTTGGAGAGGTGGAGTTTGAGCTCCCTGGAGAGAGGGCGGGTTGGAGACCCGCCCCTACGCCTGGCGGACCGACTCCACATCGACTCAGCCCCCAACCGCTCATGGTGAGCTCGGACCGGAGTCGAGTGTCTCGATAAAATCGAACCTGTCGAACCACGGCTCCCTCGGTGGCGTCTCATCCCGAGACATGACCTCTGCGCGCCCTTAGACAAGCTCAGGACGAACTGGTGGGATGCCCGGAATCAATGACCAGGCGAACGTCCGTAGGGGTGGGTTTCCAACCCGCCCTGTCACACAACCAACCAACCCCTTCGAGATCAGACCCAGCCCCAATCGTTCGTGGTGAGCTCCGACCGGAGTCGAGAGTATCGACGAAGTCGGACCTGTCGAACCGCGCCCACTTCGTAATACCTCCTGGCGCCAGGACCATGACTGGCGCGGGTCCTACGACAAGCTCAGGATGAGCGGCTTTGATGGTGGGAACCGGCGCCAAAGAAAAAGGGCGGGTTTCCAACCCGCCCCTGCGATCATCGATCAGGTCCGCGTCAATCAGTTCGGCATCAACCCGCCCTGGTCTTTTAGTAGTGGATGGCCCGGCCGACGCCGCCTCCGGCGGCGATGGTGTCGCCGTTGATGGAGATAGACTTGGGTGAAGCCAGGAAAGCCACCACGTAGGCAACCTCACGGGCGTCCACCATCTTCTGGATAGAGTTTCTCTCGGCCATGCGCCGTTCGGCTTCCTCGACGGTGATGCCCTGGGCTTTGGCCTGGTCTTCCAGCATGCCGGGGATGCGCTCGGTGTAGGTCAGTCCGGGGTGAACGACGGTGGCGTTGATTCCCTTGGGTCCAAGCTCGTCGGCCAGGTTCTTGGTGAGGGCGGCCACCGAAACGTTACGCATGCTGCCCACGGAATAACCCGACTGCCGGGCGGCCATGCCGCTGAGATTGATGATGCGGCCCCAGCCCTGTTCAATCATGTAGGGGGCCACCGCCTGTGCGCAACGGAGATAGCCCATGACCTTGACATTCATATCACCCCAGAAATCGTCCTCGGTGATGTCGGCCAGCTTGGGAGAATAGGTACCGCTGACCCTGGCGGCGGAGTTGACCAGGATGTCGATGCGGCCCAGCCGCTCCGCGGCCTCTTTCACCATGGCCTGGACGGATTCCGGATCGCCGGTGTCCGCCACGATGGTGATGAAATTGCCACCGGTCTCCTCGGCCAGCTCTCTGGCGGTCTCTTCCAGGGCTTCCTGCCCCCGCGAGACCAGGGCCACGCTGACGCCCTCCAGTCCAAATTCCCGTCCGATGGCCTTGCCTATGCCACGACTGCCACCGGTGACTATCGCTGTCTTCCCTCTCAACTCTAAATCCAACTTAACTCTCCTGTGCTTCCATAATCGACCATTCCAATAATTTTAGTTAAGTAAATGTATTTAATAGAAAGATCAAATCCAATTAGAGCAAAGTTCTTAAAAAGGGCCGAAAAGACTCCATTCTTCGAACAAATCGCATAGTCGGTTTCATTGCAAATTTCTCGGGGAAAAGTAAGTCGTTCCTTAAATCATTCATTACCTGCCCTGGTTCTAACGACCTCAAGTCGACTGATACCAGTCTGAAAGGATACAAAAACTTACCCAATCATCCATCTGCTGTGCCATGTTTTTATGAATAAACCAGGCACAGCAGGAGACGTTGCAATAGTCAATGGTGTGAATTCGGCAGTTCGGAAAGTTGAGTTGAGAGCTAACAGGTTTACAACAGTCAACCTATACGCTTCGCTTGGCGAACCAAAAAGCCAGATCTAATTCAAAAATGTAAATCCAACTTAGACTCACTGAGCTTCTCTTAAAGGATAGGACAGCTCTTCAATTGAACCAGTATTCGTAAGGATGATAAGAGCAGTAAAAAATACTTTACTAAAAATGTGTTCCCGCCATAAAAGTGACTCACGGCTTAGGTTACGTTCGCCTGATAGTGACCATCAAGGAAACAATTAGATTCACCTACCGTTACCCTCTACGGAAAGATACGGCTCAGAATTTTCTTCAATCTAGTTCGACGTTGAGAACATATTAGCGAACAGATTACCAGCTCCTTCAGAGCCTATAACGTCAACAAGTACATCAGAAACCTCCGTCGACCCTCCAGATATGGAGGTCTCTACCGTTTGAACATCTTCAAATCCACTTGATCCTAACTCCAAGTAATCAGCTCCCATGGTTTCTAATGCTTCGGCAATGTGATCTGAACTCATTTCTTGTACTTGACCTGAATCCATGTTCGCAATCATCGAACCAACCATGTCCGATCCTAGAACTCCGAGATCCGAAGGCGCTATAGTCGAAACAATTGCCGCTACTGAGTCTGATTCCATTTGCGTTATCTGATCAGGGTCCTCAGCGATTGCGGTCGCCATTCCATTAGCTTGGTCAGAACTAAGCTCAGAAATTTGACCCGCATCCATTGCATTAGCGATACCGGCAGCTTGGTCTGCGGCTAAGCTCTCTAGGTTGTCGCCAGTCAAAGCGCCTACAATCGTGCCAGCGGCTCCTCCGTCGAGGGCCTGAGAAATAGTTTCAACGTCCATAACCGTAATCATTGAAGCCAAACTGTCCTGGTCCATTGCCGCGACTGCTGTCTCGGCCCCCATACTAACCATCATAGCTGCAGCACTGTCGGAGTCCAGCAAAGCGACATCCGAAGGCGTCATGTTTCCAGCGATATCAGCAGCAGACTCGGCTGTAAGAGCGTTCTCTACCTGATCGGCATCCATGCTCCCCAAAATGCCAGCAACCGTACCAGCATCGACCGGCGATCCCACATTACCTACCTCACCGGGTTCCATAACGGTAATGACAGCGTCAAATAACGCGGCTGCACTGTTGCCATCCAATGCCAAAGTATCTTCGCCTGTCATTTTCTCCGCAGCATCTGTCAGTGTTTGGTCGGTGAATGCAATACTCAATTGATCTGCGCCCATAGCACCGATGATGCCGCCAAGCTGTGCGCCTCCTAAGCTCTCCACTGCAACGTCAGTTCCGATCGTTTCTACCATCGCTGCAGCAGCTTCCGGAGTTAACTCCGCTAATGCTTCTCCATCCATGGCACCAGACAAATCGACTAGGACATCCCCTCCGACTGTTGTCATATCTGATGCGCTTAATGAATCCACAACTTCAGCGATGTTAGAAGAGCCCATTTCAATGGCATTTTCGATGCCCATAGCTACCAAGGCATCAGCAACCACAGACCCACCAAGGTCGCCCAATTGCTCGCCTTCCATAGCAGCAAACATACCTGCTACTTGTTCTCCTCTTAGATCCAATACTTGGTCAAGGCCCAAGCTCTCGACCATTGCAGCAGCTTGATCTCCGCCCACATTACCAAAATGATCGATCGTCATTTTTTCTGTCGCTTCCAACAGAACATCAGGCGGAATTACTTCGCCAATTTGACCAGGGTCCAACGCCCCGATTAACCCGCCTAATTGGTCTCCATTTAACGCCTCTGTTGCAGCTGAGACGCCTATTGACTCGATTATGCCAGCCGCAGCATTTGCTCCCAATTCCAACATGTTCGACCCGTCCATCGCGACAGCTGCATCCTGTAAAACAGAGGAATCTAACTCTTTAAGATTATCTCCTCCCATTGCATCGAACATCTCAGCGAGGTTCTCTCCTCCCATCGCTACGGCGTTATCAACACCCATACTTACAAAGGCCTCTACCAAGCCTTCCCCGCCAAGACTCGCCATCTGGTCGCCTTCCATCGCTGCAAACATCCCGGCCAGTTGGTCTCCTTCCATATTAGCTAGAGCAACATCCGAACCACCCATGGCATCAAGAATGCCTAGAGCACTATCTCCATCCATAA
>PBMF01000003.1 GCA_002721995.1 Chloroflexota bacterium | reverse complement strand
GCCTTAATGAAACGTACATGGATAGTGGAAACAGGCTGATGAGTATATAGGTGCTCCAAATCAATATATTCCCTACGGAAATGGCGTCAAAAGCCACGACATTGATTAGACCTACAATTAGGTACGGTAGATGTTGGTAGTAGTGGAAAACAGGATGCCCCATCCCCATAGAACCTTCCCAAACATCCGTAACATTCCATCCTTCAACCATGGCCGACACAACTGTTTCAGATAACAACAGATGCATAACCATATCCGAACCCAACGAAACATTAACCGAGGTATTAAAATAGGAATAGAGGTAAGCTAGGTTAAATCCAACGGCTGCGGTAAGTACGCAGATGACGATGATGACTTCAAGATTACAAAACTGGCGGAAGTGAGACACGGTTGTTGTATTCAACGTGAATATTTTTGCCCCTTTCGACACATTGGTAATTCTCAAATCTAATGCTTCTCGTTATCAAATATGAACTAATTGGCCCGGGTTTTATTTACGCCTATGCCCATTCATATGAGGAAAATAAATTGCGAACCAATTCAGTTCCATCGAAATAAAACTACATGACCCTGCCGGAAATTATCCCATGTATAATTCTGAAAAACCCGCATCCAGCGGTTCACGCCTCACGGCGTTTGTAACACTAATAATTCAGTCTACAATCATAAGAAAGAACTCCTACTACAGATAAAACGGGAGACCTGCTTGTTCATGCCTTTCATGCTACGTTGTCTAGTCACATGTGTTAAGTTACTTGGTGTTAACAACACAATACGCCATAAAACCAAATTCAAAACATGTGATCATTGCACCTAATATAAAAAGCCCAGATTTCTCAAATCTGGGCTTTTTCGTGCCTATTTTCGTGGTGACCCGCCTCGGGGTCGAACCGAGAACCTACTGATTAAGAGTTAGTAGGAAATCATCTTCAGGCGTACTCATATGTGTTTTCTAGTCTCAGAATTGTGCCTGAGACTACGTATGAGTATCATTGAACGTGAAAAGAATGAGATCAAATACAAGATCAACTTCGGGTTGCTAGGCAACATCTAATCGATTTAGAAATAAAGGATAGAAACATGTCAGAACAGAACAGGCTGGTGTTCGAAAAATTTATGGCTGCTTTGAATGGAAAGGACATGAGGGCCATGGAATCACTTATCGACGACGACTTTGTCGATAATGATGCGATGCCGGGAATTCTCCCAGGAAAAGCTGGAATGGTAGGAATGATGCAGATGTTTGTTACTGCGTTCCCAGATCTGAATATCGTGGTTGACCAATGGATTTCAGAGAGTGATTTGGTAGTAGCGATCATGACGACCAGTTCTGGAACACAATCCGGGGAATTCATGGGTATGCCCCCTTCTGGAAAGAGCTTCTCTGTTAGGGAGATACATGTTTTCAAAATAGTTAACGGTAAGATAATCGAGCATTGGGGTGTAGGGAATGCCATGTCAATGATGCAACAACTGGGAGCCATTCCAGAATAGTGGTTTAGTCCAGCAGTAATCCGGTTAGAAATGGCCACCGGCATGCCTAAAGCCGATGACCCTCGATGATGAGTGCCAGCCCTGGAACCACTACTTCCAGGGCCGGACACCATGCAACACAGAGAGGCTAACTAACGATCACCGCCCATTGGTTCACGACCACCCTCTCAGCTGGAACGGTAACTGGCGATCCTGTGTTAATGGGAGCCGACAACTGACACAAAAAATAAAAATGGCATAGATAGCCCAAAGAAAAAGCCCCCTGATTACTAGTCAGGGGGCTTTTTCGTGCCTAAATCGTGGCGCGCCTGGCAGGACTCGAACCTGCAACCCCTGGGTTCGAAGCCCAGTACTCTATCCATTGAGCTACAGGCGCTTTTAACGGGGAAAGTCCGGAAAATTGCGGGTGGGGCGAGCGACGGGATTCGAACCCGTGATCTCCTGTGCCACAGACAGGCGCCTTAGACCCCTTGGCTACGCTCGCCGTGTTGGAAAATTGACCTGCCGGCCACCGCGCCCAAGGGACTGGGCTGCTCGGGATGCCGTTGATGCTAGGCTTGGACATGGTAGCAAATGACCGTGCCTGTTACAAGGAGCATCAGCCTTGGAGAGAGGACCGGCAGGCGCGCCCCAATGGCGTCCCCCAATGGCGTCCCATTGTAATAAAGCTACCAGCCTATCTAAAATAGGTCTATAGCGAAGCGTTGCGGCTGACATTTACCGCCCTTGGCCAATTATTCCCAATCATTGCAACCCGGGTAGGCCCGGCCAACGAGGAACAAAACATGAGTTGGAAGCCACTACTGCTTACCTTCGGCGTGCTATTTCTGGTGGCCGCCTGTTCCGGATCTTCCGGAGGAGAGAGCGCACCCGAATCCAGAGAGTCTGCCGCGACCGCCACACCGAGCAGCGCCCCTGCCAGTAGTGAGTCCACGGGTACCGGAGAACCCCTAGAGGGCGGCCGTTTTGTGCGGCTGTATGTGGACCCGCCCACCCTGGACCCCCATCTGACCACCGACGCAACCTCAGCCCAGATCATCGTTGAGGTGTTCGGCGGCCTGGTGACCATTGATTCGGACTTGAACGTGGTGCCCGACCTGGCCGAAGACTGGGACGTGAGCGAAGACGGCCGGGTTTATACCTTCCGCATCCGCCCGGACGCGACCTTCCACGACGGTTCGCCGGTAACCGCCGAAGATGTGCGCTGGTCATTTGAGCGCGCCACCAATCCTTTGACGGAAGCGCCCAACGTAGACCAGTACCTTGGCGACATCGAAGGTGTTGACGACAAGGTGGCCGGTGACGCATTGGAGATTTCGGGCGTGCGAGTCATTGACGAACGGACCATCGAAATCACCATAGACCAGGCCAAGTCCTATTTCCTGGCCAAACTAACCTATCCCACGGCCTTCGTCCTCGACCAGGAAAACATCGAAGCCAACCCCAAGAACTGGTTCCGTGAACCCAACGGCACTGGACCGTTCCGCATGATCGAATACAAGGTCGGTGAGACACTCGTCCTCAGCCGCAACGACGGTTATCATCTGGGGCCGCCCAAATTGGCCGAGGTAGAGATGATTCTCAGCGGCGGTACGTCCATGCTCATGTACGAGAACGATGAGATTGACGTGGCTGGCGTGGGGCTGGCCGACTTGGACCGCCTGTTGGACCCGACCCATAGCCTGAACGCGGAACTGCGCCGCGCCCCACCCTCTTTCAGCGTTCAATACATCGGCCTGAATGTGAACGAGCCGCCCCTGGACGACCTCAAGATACGCCAAGCGTTGAACCTGTCCATCGACAAACAGGAGATTGCCAGCATCGTGCTGGGCGACCAGGTGGTGCCGGCGTCAGGGATACTTCCTCCGGGATTTCCCGGGTTCAACGAGGCAGTCAGCGGCTATACCTTTGACCCGGACCGGGCCAAGCGGCTGATGGAGGAGTCCAAGTACGGCAACAATCTGGACAACATTCCTCCCATTACCATCACCACGCCCGGCAGCTTTGGCGCCAATGTCAGCCTGGACATGGAAGTTGTCCTACAGATGTGGGAGAAGAACCTGGACATCCGGGCTGAATTCCAGCAGACGGAGTTCGCAACATTCCTAAAGGACCTGAATAAGCGCCGTTTCCAGATGTTCAACATCGGCTGGATCGCGGACTATCCGGACCCTGAGAATTTCCTGGACATACTGTTCTACAGCGAAAGCTCCAACAACCACACCAATTACAGCAACCCGGAAGTTGACGCCCTGCTGGAAAAGGCCAGGGTGGAAACCGACGAGACCCTCCGCTTCAGCATCTACAGTGAAGTTGAACAGATGATCTTGGACGACGCCCCGTGGATACCCCTCTGGTACAGCGGAGAGCGCTACCTGTTGGTGAAGCCCAAGGTCCAGGACTACATCCAGACGCCGCTGATCATTCCAAGGCTCAGGCACGTTTACCTGACCGACGAATAGGGTGTTGTAGACCAGCGTGGCCACGTACATCGCCCGCCGGCTAGCCTGGCTGCCGGTCATCCTGCTGATCGTATCGTTCATCACCTTTGCCTTGGGCAGGTATGGGCCCGGCGACCCCGTGGAAGTCCTCATGGGCCAGTATGCGGATGAAACGGCGGTTGAGCGCATCCGTGAACAGCGGGGCTTTAACGACCCGGTCGTCGTCCAGTACGGCCGTTACCTCGCCAATGTGGTCCAGGGCGATTTTGGCGAGAGCTTCAAGTACCGTGGCCGCACGGTCAGCGAACTGCTCCGCAAGAAGATGTGGGTCTCGGCCCAGCTCAACATAGCGGCCCTGCTTCTCTCCGTATCCGTCGGGGTCCCTCTTGGACTCTTTGCGGCCCATCGACAGGGGACGGGATGGGATACCGGGACCGTCGCGGCAACATTGCTTGGGCAGTCCATACCCGTGTTCCTCACGGCTCCGGTTTTACTGTTGGTATTTGCCCTGAAACTGGATATCCTGCCGACCCACGGCTGGGGCGGCTTCTTCGATACACGCATCATCCTGCCAGCCATCGCCATGGGCGTCCCCGGTGTGGCGATAATCACCCGCTTGACCCGCGCCAGTACCCTTGATGTGATCAGCCAAGATTACATTCGGACCGCCCGCGCCAAGGGACTGCCCGAGTCTGTTGTCCAGCGGCGTCACGTACTTAGAAATGCCCTCATTCCAGTGGTGACCACCCTTGGCTTCTCCCTGGCAGGGCTGGCGTTCACATCGTTCATCGTGGAGCGTTTCTTTGGAATCCCGGGCATCGGAAACCTGTTCATCGAATCCATATTCGCCAGGGACTTCCCCATAATCAACGCGGTGATAATCATCGGCACCACGCTGTTTGTGATGGCCAATCTGATCGTTGATCTGATATACCCGTGGCTCGACCCAAGGATCAGGCTGGGAGGCGCGTATGCTTCGTGAAGAGACCCAGCCCGCTCTGGACCTTCCGGAGATTGGCGGACGCAGTTATTGGGCCATCTCCCTACGCCGCCTGCTGCGAAAGAAAATCGGCGTCACCTGCCTGAGCATCATCCTGTTGATGTACGGAGCAGGCATACTGGCGCCCGTGGTTACGCCCTACGGTTATAACGACCAGAACCTGGCCATCGCCAAGCAGGGCCCCAGTATTTCCCACCCATTTGGAACTGACCGGCTGGGACGGGATATTCTGACCCGGATCATCTACGGACTGCGCACGACCGTAATCATCACCGTCGTCACTTTGGTCACCGGCAGCCTGGCGCTGGGGATCACGCTGGGGTTGTTGGCCGGATACTTTGGAAAACTGATAGACACCTTGATCATGCGGGTGGGGGAGGTGACTTCCTCCTTTCCCGAAATATTCCTTGTGCTGATAATCGTGTCCACCATCAAGGCCCCCATTACCGACTGGGTCCGAGGGGTGGAGGACACCATTGGCATCGAGATCGTGTCTCTGGGCGTTGTGGACTATCTGGTGCTGTCGTTGGCCCTGGCCATATTCTCGTGGTTCGGCATGGCACGGCTGGTCCGAGGGCAGGTATTGCAGGCCCGGGAGAACCAATACGTGGAGGCCGCCCGTTCGGTGGGCTGCTCCACGCCCAGGATATTGTTGAAACACGTGCTGCCCAACGTCATGGGGCCGGTGATAGTGCTGGTGTCGGCGGGACTGGCCGGGATCGCCGGGTCTGAGATATTCCTCAGCTTCCTGGGCATCGGCATTCAGCCGCCCACCCCCAGCCTGGGCCTGATGATCTTCGAAAACGGCAGCATCTCGGTCCTGCGCTCCAACCCCCACCTGTTGCTGTTCCCCGTGGGGACCCTCTCGCTGCTGCTCTTCACCTTCAACCTGTTGGGTGACGCGGTGAACGACTCATTCAATCCACGCGCCCGGTAGGTACACCCCCGGACCGGACCGACCTCGTAGATTGGCGCAGCTCTTCCCCGGATTAGTGCGAGAGATCTTTGGGGGGCGCCTAGATGAAGGGTCAGCGGCGCCGCAAGCGCGGCAGGGCGACCAGGCCCAACGGTGCGCCGATCAAGAGCAACATCCCCATGCTGGACCCGGAACTCGAGGCAGGCGCGCTACAGCCGGGCGATGAGGACTTGGCATCAGTCTCTTCCTCACCCTCGCCGGCATTCGCAACCTGCTCTTCCCAGGTCTCGTCAGCATCTTCGGCCGACGGCTCAATGGGTGCCGGTTCCGGTTCGACAATGCCCTCTTTGGCCTGGGCTTCCAGTTCTTCGGGCGAGGGAAGTGGCTCAAGACCGATGGTCTCGCGCCAGGCCGAATCCAGGCCGTACTGGTCGAAGCCATACACTTCCAACAGGGCCTGGTCGATGTCCAGAGTGCGCTGCAATACGGGGAACAGCGCGGCCATGCGCTCCTGCCCATAATTGTCGATCATGTAATTGACCACCGACCGTCCTTGGCCGTAGGCGATGATGATGTCCTCGGGAGTGCCGACAAAGGCGCCCTGATACCACAGTGGCTTGATGCGCCTGGTGAATATGCCGTAGCGGAGGGCGGCATCGTAGTCGTCGGTGGGGTCGATATTGCCGTATTCGGCCAGTCCTTCATTGAGCCAGGATGGGACCTGGCTGAGGGCCGGGCCGGCGGCTTCTCCGACCAGAAGATGGGTGAATTCGTGGGAAACGGTGCCGGTTACTGTGGGGTCGAACCCGTGTACTAACAGCACACGCTCATCGCTGAAGGCCATGCCCTGGGTCTGCAGTCCTTCGCTGACAGCCTGGGAGCGGAAGGGAAGAGCGGAGGACATATGCCGGTAGTTGTTATATGAAACTATGCGCAGCGGCTCTGTCGGAGCGATGCCCAGGACCGGAAGCATCTTTTCCAGGTTTTCCTTGGCCGCTTCCAAGACCGTCACGGCGCGGTCTTCCACATATTCGCCGTAGTAGTAGACCGTGATCAGGCCCTCAGTAACGGTCCTCCAGTCAAAGCGGTTGTCCTGGTAGACGAACTCCTGTGAATCGGTGCGAAGCACGCCGCCGGCCTTGTCCCGCACTTCAAAGGAGTACTCGATCTTGGTCCCCGGGGGAAAGTAATCGCCACCGCTGCCGCTGGGCAGAAGGGACTCGCCCACGACGCTGCTGCCAGGCTCAAAATCAACGGATCGGTAGGCGCTGCGGCCCTGTTGGTCGACTTTGCTGAAAAAGACCCGGATATCGTCTATAACATCCACACTGTCCGCAGAGACGGAGAACTTGATCCCGTCGGGGAACTGGCTCTCGGCCTTGGCCTCGCTGACTTGGATGTTCCCTTTGTCAGCGTGGACAACCCCTTGGGACGGTGGCAGCGACGCGAGGAACGTCGCCGCGGTGAATGCGATTAGACCTGTTAAGAACACGAAGGTACGCACGTTTAAACCTGTGCCAAGTTTACGTTAATGCTACGGGCATGTCGACAAATCAGACTTTTTTGAGGCTAATTCCGCTGTCTTGACGGTAAAAATCATTACCCCTAAAATCAACCGGTCAGGCCCGCTTGCCCTTCTGCTTGAAGTAGACCTGCCAGACCTTCCCAGGGTGGACGCAGGCCATGAAATTCCCATAACTACACGGTGAGAATATATGGCGTTGAACGTCGGCCAGGTCATAGACCTTCCCTTTGAACCCTTTTACATCGATATGGAACGGCGGGGCTTCACTCTGGCCCCGGTCGCTCTGAAAGATGCACCGCAAGCCCTGCGCGACGGAGAGATCGACGCAGCTCCGGTGAGTCTGGTGGATGGCTTCGGTATTGAGGATATCTGCGACCCGGTTGCCGGGTTCTGCCTTTCCGCAGTGAAAAGGGCCACCAGCAGTCTGCTTTACTCCAAGAAACCCCTGGAAGAGTTGTCCGGTGGGGTGGTTGCCACCTCCACGGACTCTACGACCCGCAAGTTGTTTCAGGTACTGCTCTCCAAGCTGCATCAGGGCCAAGCCGGGGATTTTGTGGAGCTGCCCGAAGAGCACGACGCCTTCACCGTTGCCTGGGACGACGCCCTGCGCCGCCGCCGGGGCGTCCGCGGGTACGAACACCGCTACGACCTGGGCGAGCAGTGGAACAACATGACCAAACTTCCCTTTGTCTTCGCCCGATGGTTCGTCAACAAAGAAGCCACCAAAGAAGACATCCTGGTTTTGGAGGACACTCTCTACGTTGGGCTGGAAGACGGAGTTGACAGCCTGTACCACCTTTCGGAGCCAAAGGACCACCTGTTGATGATGGCCAAGGACATCACCGAGTACATCATGGGCTACCGGTACTTCGTGGGCCATTCAGAGCGCAAGTCCATCGAGCTCTTCAAAGAGTACCTGGACGAACTCTCCGCTTAGTCCAATATTCGGAGGATTCCCTTGGCGAAAGTAACGGATATGGCGTTCGAGGCCACTGGGAAGACCTCTTTCATCTGCGATTTCTCCCCGCCCCGCTCCGGCGATCCTCAGATCGTGGACCAGGCCCAGATCGACGTTGACCTGATCTCCGTGGCCTACAACCCCGGCCGGGCCGTCAGGACCAACTCCGCCATGCTGGCCGCCGCCATAAAACGGTCAGGAAAAGAGTCCGTTTTCACCCTATCTACCCGGGACATGAACAAACTGGCGGTCCAGTCCCAGTTGCTGGGCGCTCAGATGTTGGGAGTGCAGAACGTGATTGTGGTGCAGGGAGACCCCTTCAACGAGAAGGACCGAACGATGGTCTCCCCGGTGAACGACTACCGACCCACGGGACTGATTTCAGCCATTGCCGAGTTGAATGCCGGCAGGGATTTCCGAGGCGGCCAGCTGCGCTCGCCGACGGACTTCTGCATCGGCGCCACCATCGACCTGAGGCGAGGCATCGAGGAAGAAGCCCAACTGGCGGTACGGAAAGTACAGGCCGGGGCCGAGTTTCTGATCACACAGCCCATCTTCAACGTGGATGTGGTCGCCCGTTACCGGGAGTCCTACGGCTACCATGCCGGCAAAGCGGGGACATTCCCCATCTATTTCGGTCTTCAGATATTGGAGAAAGACGGGGTGTTGTTCAGTTCCGTCCCCGACTCGGTACGGGAGGAACTGGAGGGAGGGCGCTCCGGTGTGGACATCGCCCTGGACCTCTACCAGAAATTCCAAGAGGCACGCTTCAACAACATCTACCTGATGCCGCCCATAAAGCGGGGCGGCGCCAGAAATTACGAAGCCGCCAAAGAGTTCCTGAAAAAAGCCCGCAACCTATAAATAAAAAGACCGCCGACAGTTCGGCGGTCTTTTTAAGCTGATAGCTGATTGCTCCTACGGCGCCCAGGGCACCGGCGCTTCGCTGTCGTACTGGTCGGTGACCACATCGACCACCGCCGGGCGGCCCGACGCGAAGGCCTGTTCCAGTGCGCTTTGTATCTCCGAGGGCTTGGTCACCCGGATACCAAAGGCGCCCATGGACTCGGCCACCTTGGACAGGTCAACGTCGGTGAACTGCCAAAGGTCACCGGGCGAACCGCCCTCGAGGCCCTCGTAGGCCCGCTCGTCTCCCCGTTTGTCCTGGGCCAGGGCGTGGTTGTTGTTGACCACAGTCACCACCGGGATATTGGCCCTGACGGCCGTCTCCAGCTCGGCGATGTGGTACCAGAAGCCGCCGTCGCCGCTGAAGCAGAGCACTGGCCGGTCGGGCAGGGCGCACTTGGCTCCCATGGCCGCGGAAAGACCCCAACCCAGAGAACCGGCGCAGCGGATGTACTCCTGGCCCGGCTGGTTGAAGTCCACCATGGAACCGGTCCAGATACCCGCGTGGCCCGTGTCGGCCACCAGCATGCTGTCCGAGGGCAAGAACTGGGTAATCTCACTGCAGAGCCGCTCGGGGATGATTGGCACGGCATCGGAGTTCACCTCGGGGGCGACCTCGGCGCGCCACTCGCTCACCAGTTCCTGGGCCCGGGAAACCCACTCAGTCCTGGCGCCGATGGGCTCGAGGGCTTCGATCAACCGCCGGGTGCTGGCCTTGGCGTCACCCTGGAGGGCAACCTGGGCGGAGTAGGTCCGGCCCAGTTCCCTCGGGTCGATGTCGATTTGAATAACCGGGATCCCCATGGCGGGGATGCGCCATTCGTTGGTTACCTGGCTGCCGGTGTGGCTGCCGATGAAGAGCACCAGGTCGGCCTCGTGGACCACCCGGTTGGCACACCAGCGGGAATAGGAACCTACGACGCCCACGGCCAGGGGATGGTTGTCGGGGATGGTCCCCTTGGCGTTCAGGGAAGTGGCCACTGGGATGTTCAACATCTCGGCCAGTTCCACAACCTCTTGTTTGGCGCCCGAGGAAGTGACGCCGCCACCGGCCACGATGACCGGACGCTGGGCATTGGAGAGCACCCGTGCCGCCTCCCGGACCCGCTCCGGTTCCGGCTCGGGGCGGAAGGCCGGCCGGGCCATGAAGGTCTCTTCGGCGATAACTTCCAAGTCGGCTTCACCGTCCTCCACCACGTTGCCGCTGATGCCCAGGAAGTCCAGATGGGCCGGAGCAGTGGCGCCGGTCGTGGCCTCGCGGAAGGCCTGCCGCAACAGACCGGGCAGGTCGTTGACGGAATCGACCTCGGCGCTGAACTTGGTCACCGAAGCGAATGGTTTGGAGTGCTCGATCTCCTGGTAGGCGTTGCGGTTCTGCTGGGTGTTGGACTTGTGTCCGGTGAGAGCCACAACCGGCGACAGACCCAGGAATGCGTCCTGCAGGCCGGCGGCCAGGTTGGCTGCCCCAACGGATTGGGCCATGCAGACACCGGGACGATTGGATGCCCGCGCATAGCCGTCGGCCATGTAGGCGGCCGCTTTTTCGCCGTGGGTCACCACCCTCTTGATTCCAACCAGGTCCATCTCGGCCAGCGATTTTCTCAGTACCGCCGGCACGAAGAAGACGTGGGTAACGCCGTAGGCTTTCAGTGATTCGGCCAGATACTTGGCCCCGGTCATCCTAGGCATGGATTTCCCTCCCTATCATTCCACAGCTTTTATTTACGAGTTGTTGCTAGATGCCCCGCTCTTCAAATACTTCTTTGGCGATGCGTACGGCATTGGCGCCCACCGGCCAGCCGGCATAGAAGGTGGTGTGCAGGATAACTTCGCTGATCTCTGACTTGGTCACGCCGTTGTCCAGGGCGCGTCCGATGTGCCCGCGGAGTTGGTCGGTCCGGTAGAGGGCCACCAGGTTGGCGACGGTTATCAGGCTGCGGTCCCGCTTGGACAGCTCGGGCCTTTCCCAGATGTCGCCGAACAGCATATCGGCGGTCATGTCAGCCAACTTGGGGGAAACTGCGCGCATGGTATCTCGGGGTGAGGTCATCTCTGGACTCCTTCGTTTGTTGTTAAATCTTTTTGGTTATGGGGCCGGCACGGATATGCCCGGGCCCCATGTTTCGCCGAATTCTGCCCGTTCCACCCGCTGGCCCGTGAAGGTTGATGCCTTCTGGGCCGCCAGCCAAGTGGCGGCTTTCATGATGGAATCGGGCTGCTCCATGGGGATGTGGGCGGTGCCCGGCCAGTCCCCATTGCGGTTCATCCAGGTGTCCACCCTGCCAGGGCTGAGGACGTTGACGGCGATATCGTGTTCTCTGACTTCCTCGGCCAGGCTGAGATAGGCCCGGTCCAGGGCGGCCTTGCTCATTGAATAGCCGACGCGGCCTTCCCTGTAGGTCTGGGACGCTCCGGAAGTGATACAGAAAATGGACCCGCCACCTTTCTGTTTGATTATTTCAGGCAGGACGTATTTGCAGAGCAGGATAGGCCCCCTGATGTTGACGTTCAGGGCACGGTCAAGGAGCCACTCTTCCAGGTCAACCACCGGAGATTCGCAGTCCACACCGGCGTTGGAGACAACGATATCGATGCGGCCGAAGTGCTTTACGGTGCGCTCGGCCAAGCTCTTGAGGTCCTCGGATTTGGTCACGTCGCAGGCGACCGGTAGGGCTTCACCGCCGGCTTCCGCGATCTGTTGTGCGGTATCGCCGATGGTGCCTGAGGCGTATTTCTGAAAGGGGGAATCGGGAGGGACTTCGTTCTCTGTGCGGGAAGCGACAACCACCTGGGCCCCAGCTTCCGCTAATGCTAGGCAGATGGAACGGCCGATACCCCGGCTTCCGCCGGTAACGATGGCCACTTTGCCCCGGAGTTCACCAGTGGTGGTCATATCAGTCCTGTTCTTGTTGGGGGGTGGATGCGAGTGATGCCACAGGGCGTATTGGGGTCACCTAGGCCAGGCGAAACTTGGGAAGAGTAACGTTCTCGTCCAGTTTCTCGAAGACGACTTCCACGGCCATCCCGATCTTGATCTTTTCCGGTTCAGGGTTCTCGATGACAAGATTGCTGGGCATGCGCGGCCCTTCTGCCAACTCCACGATCACCGGCACGTAGGGGACCTTGTCACGGAAGGGCGGGGTGGGCCCGCGGTGGACGATGGAGAAGGTGTGGATGGTCCCTTTGCCGCTGCTTTGGACCCAGTCGGTATCCCTGGAGAAGCATTCCGGGCAGATGTCGCGGGGATAGAAATAGGAGGTGTCGCAGGCCTTACAGTGACGCAGCCACAGTTCTTCTTCCTTGCATTTCTCCCAATAGAAGTCCGATTCTGGTTGGGGGCCTGGGGCAGGAATCGGAGGTGAAGGCTGCTGTTGCTGGGTCATCTGCCACTCCTAATATCTGGACCTGGAGGAATGCCAAACAAAGAATAGGGACAAAACC
Organism: Chloroflexota bacterium; assembly: GCA_002721995.1. Taxonomy (GTDB): domain Bacteria; phylum Chloroflexota; class Dehalococcoidia; order Lucifugimonadales; family UBA3495; genus UBA9611. The sequence continues at coordinate 15,487 of PBMF01000003.1, read as the reverse complement.
CACAGTCGTCAAGAACATTTCCCAGCCTCGGTATTGCACGCACGGTAGCCGTTCGGGTAACGTGGGCGACGGCCGCCTGATTGCTGCGGCCATCGGTCCACCGAATCCATAGGAGGACTCCAGGAATGCGCATCGCGGTCATGGGTGCGGGCAGCACCGGCGGTTACTTCGGCGGCATGCTGGCCCGCGTCGGTAATGATGTGGCTCTCATCGCCCGGGGAGCCCACCTGGACGCCATCCTTAATAAGGGCCTGCGGGTGGTGCGGGACGACGAAGAATTCACCGTCCAATGTCAGGCCAGCGACGACCCACCTAAGATTGGGCCTGTAGACCTGGCATTGCTCTGCGTTAAGACCTATCAGAACGATGTGGCGCTCCCCATGATGAGACCATTGGTCGGGCCGGAGACAACGGTCCTGTGCCTGCAGAACGGTATCGACAGCTACCGGACAGCGGCCAAGGCGCTCGGTGAGACGGCCGTGCTTCCGGGCGCGGCGTTCATCGAGGCCAGCGTGCTGGGTCCAGGGGCGGTACGTCAGACCGGAAGCGTGGTTCGGATCGTCATGGGCGAGGAAGACGGGACCGAGAGCCAACGCTGCCGCGCCATCCAAGAGACGCTTGTCCAGGCCGGGATACCCGGCGAAATCTCTTCGGACATCCGTGCCAGCCTGTGGGGTAAATTCCTATTCATAGCCACCATGGCCGGAGTTACCACCATGGCCCGGGCGACTCTGGCCGAACTCATGCCCCAGGCCCATTGGCGGAACGTCGTACTAGCGTGTCTGGCGGAGATCGACGCTGTGGGCCGGGCCAATGGTGTCAACTTGCCCGAGGACATGGTCACGAACACCACCAGTTACATCGAAGAACATCTACCCGATCTGCAAGCGTCCATGCACACCGACCTGATGGCCGGGCGCCCCTTGGAGTTGGAAGCGCTGAACGGCGCGGTGGTGCGGGCCGGAAGAGATGCCGGTGTGGCAACGCCCATCAACGATGTTATCTACGCCATGCTGAAATCCCTGGAGAACGGGTCCTAACTGGAGCTGACCATATGCCCGAAGAGACTCCCGACAGCCACGACCTTGACAAACTCACGAGATGGCATCAAGGACTGGTGTCCGATACCGGAGACGCCTTCCCGGTCTGCGCCTTGTTCTTAGCCGCCGGCAAGGATGACCGGGCCCACAACATTTTCCGCAGCTACCGCACCGCCTTTGGGGAGTTGGGGGCCGGTTTCCACGATCTGGTGATTTTCGGACAGCACGGCGTTTCCAGTACCTCGGCCGCCCTGATGCCAGGGCTTGGGCTGGAAGGACTTGAAGTCCCCTGTTTGGCTCTAGTTACGCGGGGCGACCCAGAGGTCTGTCATACGGCGGTACTTCCGGGGGGCGTTTTGGCTGAGGGGGAGAGGGAGGACGATGGCGAAGACGTGCCGTGGCATCGGGCGTTGGACAGGATCAAAGACGCCGTAGACCTGGGGAAACCGCTCTCTCTGGACGGAATAAGTGGGTTGGACTCCCGTGAATTCCCGGTGGGGCCTTTGCCGGAGTCGATTCGACTGGTAAAAGAGAAGGTGGAAGAGAAAATGGGACAGGCCAGCTAGAAGGCCGCGTTCAAGACGGCCCAAGCGCCCCAGGCTACCAGAAGGAGCCCGGTTGCTTTGCTCACTTTTTCACCGGCGGGCACCACTTTCTCGGCCAGGACGAAGGCTGCCAGCGCGGCGATCCAGACCAGGTTCATTATCCCCAGCACGAACAGCAGCGCCATCAACACCCAGCAGCAGCCCAGGCAATACTTACCGTGGGACAGCCCCATCTTCAGGGCGCCGCCCACCCCTTCTTTCCAGTCGGACATGAGGAAGCCCAGCGGGCTGCGGCAGTTGGTCAGACAGACGTATTTCAGTCGGCTCCACTGGAATATCCCGGCGGTGAGCAGCAGTCCGCCGCCCAGGTAGCCGCTGGAACTTTCCCCCATCATCGAAGTCAAAAGGGATGCTTGGTGCAGTCCCCAATTGCCCAGTGTCGCCACCGCGGCGAAGGCGGTCCAAACGATGAGGTACCCGGAGAGGAACACGCCGGTGGAGACGTAGGGACGGGACTCGGCTTTTCGCCTGCGGTTGACCGTGGCGAAGATGAGCAGCATGGGCGCGGCGCTGGGCACCATCATGGCCACCATCATCACCGCCCACATGACAAACATCAGGCAGAAATCTACGCCACTCCACGAGCGCATATTGCCCATGGACATGGTCATGGAGGCGCCCATATCGGCGCTGGTCTGGGCTACGTAGATGGTGTAGGCCCAGGCGATGGCGGTGACGGCGATTACGCCGGCGAATACCAGAACACGGTCTCGCCTGATGAGCGCTTCCAGGGGTGCGGAGGGGGGTGGTAAGGAAGTCTGCATGAAAAAGGCTGTGAAAAAGGGAGGCCGAATATCCAGCGGCCTCCCCACGTTTTACTGTACCAGACTCGGCCGGTCTACTGGTTGGTCCACTCCACAGGCGCGAAGAAGGCGCTCTGTCCGGTGTAATCGAAGTTCAGGTCTCCGTGGTTGATCTTCATCACCGAGGTGGTGCAAGTGTTCCCGTCATTCCAGATCAGACCGCCGTTGGGGAAGACGATGTGGACCTCGTTCTCTTCTCCGGTGACCGGGTTGATGAGCGGCGTCATTTTGACGTCGACCTTGCCGTCAATGCTGAAACCGCTATTGCGTCCGTCCACCTGCATGTTGATCTTGGTCATGTTGGGTCCATCGAGGGAGGTGAGAGTGGTCGCCAAAATTTCCCAGGGCATGCCACCAGCCTGACCCGTCAGGATGGTCGCGATCCCGTTAACCTGGTCCTCGCTGGCCGAGTCGTCAATGAAGACGGCGGCGGAACCCTCGCCCTCATGGATGGCCTTGGGCCATTTGGCGGCCAAGACGACTTTTACACCCGCCAAGTCGGTGTCACCGAAGGTCCCCTCGTCGACCGAGATTCCAATGATGGCCTCGCAGCCGCCGTGGTCTGGAAAACCTCCGAAGTTGCAGTTGCAGCCTGCCTCGCAGTTGCAGCTCTCCAGGAAAACTCCCTTTACTCGATAGGGTGTCTGGGTCTGTGCCATGTTCAATCAACTCTCTTCTGACGGGTTTGAATTGCCGGTTCCGTAGGCTCTATTACCCTAAGACCCATAAACCAGGCTTTAGGTTGTGATAAACTGGCATTTGAGGTGGATTTATGGCTGAACCGGTGGGCTGGGGATTATAGTTCACACCTTGACCAGGTGTCCAGTGGTGCTATAATTCCCCGCGCAGGAGGTGCCTCATTGGAACCGTTTGAATTTGTATCACCCAGTAGTATTGACGAAGCCGTAAAGATCATGGCTTCCAACGGAAACAAGGCCCGGATATTGGCCGGCGGCACCGACATGCTGGTGCAGATGCGGGCCGGACGCCGGACCGCGCCTTTGGTAGTGGACATCAAGGGTATCCCCGAACTGACCAGTTTCTCCTACGACGCCTCCAAGGGGCTGACGTTGGGAGCCGCGGTCCCCTTGTACCAGATTTACCAGGACAAGAACCTGGCCTCCGTCTACCCCGGTCTGATCGACTCCGCCTCTCTCATCGGCGGAATCCAGATTCAGGGCCGGGCCAGCATCGGTGGTAACCTTTGTAACGCAGCGCCCAGCGGCGACGCCATCCCCGCTGTGATAGCCCTCGGTGGGATCTGCAACATCGCCGGCCCCAACGGGACCCGCGACCTGCCCGCCGAAGATTTCTGTACCGCGCCCGGGCAGAACGCCCTGGCCGACGGGGAAATGTTGGTGTCGATCACCATACCGGCCCCCCAAGCCAACTCCGGCGCCAATTACCTGCGGTTCATCCCCAGGAATGAAATGGACATCGCCGTGGCCGGCGTCGGCAGCGGTGTGCAGTTAGACGCTTCGGGACAGAACTTTGTTTCCGCCCGCATCGCCCTGGCCTCCGTTGGGCCAACCCCCATCTTCGCCAAGGAAGCCGGTGAAAGTCTGGCCGGCAAAGCCGTTTCCGACGACGCCATCCAGGCGGCCTCGGAACTGGCCATGAACGCCGCTTCTCCCATCACCGATATGCGCGGGACCATTCGCCAGCGCACCCACCTGGTGGGCGTACTGACCCGGCGCACCCTGAACAGCGCAATCGAACGAGCCCGCGGAGGTTAACCGAAAATGGCCGACGTAACCCAAGTCAAAACGACAATCAACGGCGAGGAAGTCAACTTCCTGTGCGAGCCTCGCCAGAGCCTGCTGGAAGTCCTCCGGGATGTCCTGGGCATGACCGGCACCAAAGAGGGGTGCAACGACGGCAACTGCGGCGCCTGCACCATAATCCTGGACGGCAGGATAGTCGATTCCTGTCTGGTCCTCGGCGTCGAAGCCGAAGGTAAAGACATCACCACAATTGAGGGTATGGCCTCTCCCGAGGGCCTGCACCCGTTGCAGCAGTCCTTCTTGGAGAACGCCTCCTTGCAGTGCGGTATCTGCACTCCCGGGTTCCTACTGGCCTCCAAGTCCCTGTTGGACCAGGAACCGGACGCGGACGAAGGCCGCATCCGCCACTGGCTGGCCGGCAACCTCTGCCGCTGCACCGGCTACGACAAGATCGTCCGCGCCGTGCTGCAGGTAAGCAAGGCTAAGTAACAGGTTTGTTTCTACGGCACTTAACCGGAGCCTTCGGGCTCCGGTTTTATTTTATATCAGAGGTATTAAGACCATGACCTCGAACCAAGTCCTCTCGGATGTGGAATATAACGTCGTCGGCAAGCGCCCGGTGCGCCCCGATGGCGTGGACAAGGTAACCGGCCGCGCCCGCTACGGGGCTGACACTAACCTCACCGGCACCCTGCATGCCAGGGTCCTGCGCAGCCCCTATCCCCACGCCCGCATCAAGTCCATCGACACTGCCAAGGCCGAGGCCTTCCCCGGCGTGAAAGCCGTGGTCACCGCCAAGGACCTGCCCTTTGCCTCTATGTCCAAAGAGGAACTGGGCGACGGGTATACGGCCCTGAAATATGCCTCGGATCACATGCTGGCCAGTGACAAGGCCCTGTTCAAGGGTCACCCTGTGGCTGCTGTGGCCGCGGTGAACGCCCACGTGGCCGAACAAGCCATGGCGCTCATCCAGGTCGACTACGAGGAACTGCAGTCCATCGTCGATGTCCGGGAAGCCATGAAAGATGGCTCGCCTTTGGTGCACGAGGACCTACACACTAACGATATGGGTGAAATGTCCGAAAAGCCCAGCAACATCGCCGCCCACATGAGTTACGCCGTCGGCGACACTGAGAAAGGGTTTGCCGAAGCGGACCTGGTGTTGGAGCGGGAGTACACCACCTCCACGGTACACCAGGGTTATATCGAGCCCCATAACTCCACCGCCTTCTGGAACAGCGACGGCCAGCTGAACATCTGGACCAGTACCCAGGGCTCCTTCGCGGTACGCGCCGCCGTGGCCAACGTACTGCAACTGCCCGTGTCCCAGATAAAAGTCACGCCCATGGAGATCGGCGGCGGGTTCGGCGGCAAGATCACCGCCTACCTGGACGCCATCACCGCCGTGCTTTCCAAGAAGGCTGGCGTACCCGTCAAGAACCTGATGACCCGGACCGAGGTCTTTGAGGCCTCCGGACCGGCCCCCGCGTCCTGGATGCGGGTGAAGATCGGTGTGAAGAACAACGGCCGCATGACCGCCGTCGAGACCGACATAGCCATGGACGCCGGCGCCTACCCCGGTTCCCCCGCCATGCAGGCCATCGTCTGTGCCTTCGCCTGCTACGACGTGGAGAACGGCAAAGTGGACGGCTACGACGTGGTGGTCAACAAGCCCAAGACCGCCGCCTACCGCGCCCCCGGCTCACCCCAGGCCGCCTTCGGCGTCGAGTCCCTCATCGATGAGATCTGCGAACAGTTGAAGCTGGACCCCATTGAGTTCCGGCTCCTGAACGCCGCCAAGGAAGGCACCCGCCGCATCGAGGGCCTGGTGGCCCGGCGCATCGGCCTGGTCGAGTGCTTGGAGGCGGCCAAGAACCACGAGCACTACAAGACCAAACAGAACGGCAAGAACGCCGGAAGGGGCGTGGCCTGCGGCTACTGGCCCAACCGTGGGTTCCAGTCCAGCGTGGCTATGACCGTCCAGTTCGACGGAACGGTGACCCTGCTCATGGGGTCGGTGGACATCGGCGGCACCCGGGCGTCCATCGCCCAGCAGACCGCCGAAACCCTGGGCATCGCCTACGAGGATGTTAGGCCCACCGTGGTGGATACCGATTCCATCGGCTACACCTTCATCACCGGCGGCAGCCGGACGTCCTTCGCCACCGGCCTGGCAGCCATCGACGCCGCCGAAGACGTGAAGGCCCAGATGGTCTCCCGGGCCGCCAAGATTTGGGACACGGACGAAGACAACGTGGAGTTTGTGAACGGAATTATCAGCCACAAGTCCGACGAGGAACTCAAATTCAACTTCAAGGACCTGGCCCGCCAACTGGCCACCACCGGCGGCACCATCTCCGGCCGGTCCAATGTGGACCCCACTGGCGAGGGCAACGGATACGCGGTGCACTTGGTGGATGTGGAAGTAGATCCCGACACCGGCAAGACCGACGTCACCCGCTACACCACGATCCAGGATGCCGGCAAGGCTGTACATCCCAGCTATGTGGAAGGACAGATGCAGGGCGGAGCCGTCCAAGGCATCGGCTGGGCGCTGAACGAAGAGTATTTCTTCGACCAGGATGGCAAGATGATGAATCCCACCTTCCTGGACTACCGGATGCCCACCACGCTGGACCTGCCCATGATCGACACGGTCATCGTGGAGGTGCCAAACCCCGGCCACCCCTACGGCGTCCGCGGCGTGGGCGAAGCAGCCATCGTGCCTCCCATGGCCGCCATCGGGAACGCTATCCATGAGGCCACCGGCCACCGGATGCGCAGCCTCCCCATGACTCCGGGCAAGATTCTGGAAGCCCAATGGGAGAACGGCAAGTCCTCCTAGTCCTTCCAGGCATCGATCATCTCGGTATCAGGACCGCCCGCCTGCCGATGCGCAGAGCGGGCGGTTTTCTATCCAAGGATGCGTGGTTTACGCCTGGAATGGGGTTGACATCGTAGACGTGATATCAGAACCTGAATGTAGGATTCGATAGCTGGAAAAGGAGCTTGGAGATTGGCCAAAGTATTCATCCCCACCATGCTCCAGTCGCTGACCGGCGGCGTAAAGCAGATCGAATGTGACGCCAGGAATGTCCGGCAGTTGATCGACCGCCTGGAAGAGCAATACCCGGGCATCAAACATCGGCTCGTGGACGATGGCCAGATCCGGGAGAACCTGGCGGTGGCCATCGACGGCGACGTGGCGATCATGGGGATGCTGGAAAAGGTCGGCGAGGACAGTGAGGTCCATTTCGTACCCGCCATCGGTGGCGGCTAGCCGCCCATTTCATTGACTGGCCAGAATCAACGCACTTACAATAAACAACTGTGCCTGCCCAAAACCGCAGACCGCCTGACCAGGCTTTTCGGACCAAAGGAACTTATTATCGCTAAGAATAACAAACTCCGGGTGGAAACCCCGGTTTCCGCCGGTGGTGTTGTCTATCGCAGGACCAACGGTCAACTGGAGACCGTTCTCTGTGGCCGGAGCAAACCGGTGCGTTGGAGCCTGGCCAAGGGCACCCCGGACCCGGGCGAAACCCTGGAAGAAACGGCCCTTCGGGAAGTCCGTGAAGAGACCGGCCTTGAAGTGGAGATAGTCGGCTCCCTGGGCAGCATCGATTATTGGTTCTCAGACCGGGAGAGAGACGTCCGCTTCCACAAGACGGTCCACTTCTACCTGATGGTCCAAGTGGGTGGGCACACCGACCAGCACGACCCTGAATTCGACGTTGTCGAGTGGTTCAAGGCCGACGACGCGGTGAAGAACCTGGTCTATGCCAACGAAGTTGACGTTATGCAGCGGGCCTTGGCCCTCATCGCCGAGAAAGACGACGCCGGGTCAGGAGAGAGGGTCTAGGCGATGACCGAGTTAAGAGGCGCAAGAATCATTCTGCGGGACAAGCGTTCCGAGGATGCTGAAAAGGACTACCAGTGGCGCAGCGACCCCGAGCTGGCCCGCCTGGACGCCGCCATTCCCCTAACCATGTCTTTCGAGCGCTATCTCAAGTTGTTTGAAGACCAACTCAAGTACCCGACACCCGGTTCCCATCACTTCTCCATCGACACCATCCCCACCGAGACCGAGGGCGCCAAGTTCATCGGCAACTGTATGTACTACGACCTGGATACGGTGAACTTACAGGCCGAACTGGGCATCGTGGTGGGCGAGAGGGACTACTGGAGCGACGGCTACGGTTATGACGCCGTGACCACCCTTCTGGACCACATGTTCAACGCCCGCAACCTGAAGCGGGTCTATCTGCACACCCTGGAATGGAACAAACGGGCCCAGCGTGCCTTTTCCAAGAGCGGGTTCAACTTCGTAAAGCCGGTGAGGCGGATGGCGCAGGACTTCCTGCAGATGGAAGTGCTGCGGGATGACTGGTTCGCCACTTGCGAAGAACGTTTGGCTGCCCGTTTCAGGCCCAAGAGCGCCGCGGACTCCCAGGCCAGTACCTCCAGTTAGGCTACGGCCGCCACAGCCTCGGGCAGGCTGACCGCTCCGGTGTAGAGCGCGCGCCCGATTATCACCCCTTCCACCCCGGTGTTCAGCAGCTCTTTCACGTTGTCCACCGACGCCACGCCCCCGGAAGCCTGTATCGCCAACCCCGTTTCCCTGGCCAGTTGGGTGTTCGTCGCCACATCGGGACCTGTGAGCGCCCCGTCTCGGGCTATGTCGGTGTAGAGTAGTCTTTCAACCCCAATCTCCGCCATCTGCCCCGCCAATTCCAGAACTGTGGTTGTGCTGGCCTCGGTCCAACCCTGCAGCGCCACCATGCCGTCCTTGGCGTCCACCGAAACCACCACCCGGTGGCTGCCGTGCTTCCGGCAGACCTCTCGGACCATGTCCGGGTCGCGCACCGCCGCCGTACCGATCACCACGCGGTCAGCGCCGGCAGAGAGCCATGACTCCGCGGCGTTCAGGTCGCGTATCCCGCCCCCAATCTGGACCGGAATCTCCAGCGCGCCGACGATGGCGGAGATGATTTCCAGGTGGGCCGGTTTTCCCTGTACCGCGCCGTCCAGGTCGACAAGATGCAGCCGGTGCCCGCCCTGCTCCTGCCAGCACAACGCCGTGGCGAGGGGATCTTCGGAGAAGACGGTTTCCTGGGCGAAGTCGCCCTGGAACAGGCGCACGCAGCGGCCGTCCTTCAGGTCAATGGCGGGGATGATCTCCATGGGGCAGTCCTGAGCAGGGATCCAGGGCTCAGTTCGAGCCCTTGGTCATGCCGATGAAATTCTTGTAGATGCGCAGCCCGGCGGGACCGCTCTTTTCCGGGTGGAACTGGGTCGCCACCAGGTTGTCCTTGGCGTAGACGCTGCAAAACGGTATCCCGTACTCGGTGGTGCCGCTGACGCCGGTCGGGTCCTTGGGCGCGGCGTAATAGCTGTGCACGAAGTAGAAATAGCTGTCTGAGGGGATCCCCGCCAGGGCCGGGTGCTCTTGGTTGAACTTGACGCTGTTCCAGCCGATGTGGGGGACTTTCAAGCCCGGCGGCAGCAACTTGGCATTGCCGGAAACCACACCCAGACAGGGCGCGTCGCCCTCCTCGGTGCGGTCCATGAGCAGCTGCAGGCCTAGGCAGACGCCCAAGAACGGTCTTCCAGAGGCGATGTATTCCCTGATGGGGCCCACCAGCCCACGGGCATTCAGCGCGTCCACGGCAGCGGGTCCGGAGCCGACACCGGGTAGGATCACCGCCTCGGCGTCGTCGAATTCGGCGGAGTCTCCGGTGACCAGCGGGGTGACTCCCTGGGATTCCAATGCCCGGGAGACACTGCGCAGGTTCCCGGACTCGTAATCGATGACAACCAGTTTCATAACGCTGCCCAGTGGCCCACTCGCTTAGGTCGCCCGCTCGATGGGCAGTTCCCGGTCTTCGTAACGGGCCAGCACGAACAGCAGGTCGCCCAGCCGGTTCAGGTAAGTCATAATCAGGCCGTTGGTCAGCAGGTCCTGTTCGGCCATGGCCACCACCCGGCGCTCGGCGGTGCGGATGATGCAACGGGCCAGGTCGATGGCCGCCGATGCGGGGGAACCGCCGGGTAGGATGAAGACCGTGGGCATGGTGAAGTCCTGTTCTAGGGTATCGATGGCCTCTTCCAGATGGTCGACCATTTCCACGGTCACCGGCTGGAAGTGCTGCTGGAACAGTTCGTATTTGTCGGGGTCAGTGGCCAGCTCGGCGGCGATGGTGAACAGCTCCCGTTGGAGTTCCCGGAGCAGGTCGTTCACCCGCTGGTCGCTGGTGAAGGCCCGGGCCATGCCCATGGCGGAGACGGCCTCGTCGGTTATGCCATAGGCCTCGGTGTTGGGGCTGTTCTTGGAGACCCGACCGCCGTAGAGCAGGCTGGTTTCGCCGGCGTCGCCGAATTTGGTATAGACCCTTTTCCGGTAGTCGCCGGAGGTATCACCGGAGTTATTAGTCGAGGAAGCCGACACGCGCAGCACCTTCAAAATTACTGGTTAGAGAGTGGCAAAAAAGAGGGCCAGCAACCCTGATTCAGGAGTGTCACCGGCATTTCAGATTGTAGCATAGGGGTGTGGTGGGGGCTATACTAACCACCACTCCACGAGAGGTGCGACGCTATGCCGCCGGAAGTGCGGGTTATCGGTATCGAGGGCATGCCTGAGTTCGCAGAGGGGGACGACCTGGCCGGGCCCATGATGGACGCCGCGGAAGCCCAGGGGACACCCATCGAGGTCGGCGACGTTTTGGTGGTGACCCAGAAGATCATCTCCAAGGTGGAGGGCAAGGTCGTAAATATAAACGACGTTGTGGCATCGCCCCTGGCCATCACCATCACCGAGGGACACCGCCGGGACCCGCGCCACACCGAGTTGATCCTCCAGGAGGCCAAGCGCATCGTGCGCATGGACCGGGGAGTGATAATCGCCGAGACAAAGCACGGCTTCTACTGCGCCAACGCCGGCATCGACGCCTCCAACATCCCCGGCAATGACACCGTGGCACTGCTCCCCGACGACTCCGACGCCTCGGCCCGGGGCATCCGGCAGGCCGTGAAGGACCGGCTGGGCATCGATGTGGCGGTGATCGTCTCGGACACTTTTGGCAGGCCTTGGCGCAACGGCGCCGCCGACGTGGCCATCGGCATCGCCGGCATGGACCCCATCCACAGCTACGTGGGCCAGGAAGACAGCCACGGCCACGAGATGTTCACTACGGAGATAGCGGTTGCCGACGAACTGGCCGCGGCGGGCGAATTGGTGGGCGGCAAGGTGGCCGGCGTGCCGGTGAGCATCGTGCGTGGATACCCCTACATCCCCATGGAAGACGCCAGCATCCAGCGCATCCTGCGCGGGTCTGAACGGGACCTGTTCCGGTAGGAACCGGACTCCTTTTAACCCCAGTCAATCTCGCCCCANTGTCATTCCGAAGCGGCAGGCAGGAAATCACNTCGCTCCNGGACAAGCCTCATNAGTGGCAACAAGANNCTTCGACGGGCTCAGGGTGAGCGGTTGANGGGATGTCCAATTCTGGTGGGGAGTTGGGTGGTTGGGTACCAGGGCGGGTTGGAAACCCGCCCCTACGGCATANGGGCCATGACTCCACCAACAGCACAAAGCTCCGACAGTAACCCGCGTCCCATCGTCATTCCGGCGCAGACCGGAATCNAGTTTGNTTCGCCTCAAACCGATCGGCTGGTNNCTGGAACAGACCCTAGATTCCANCTTTCGCTGGAATGACGGTGCTNANTNGTTGCCATCCCCACGTCCGNTCATCCTGAGCTCCGACCGAAGTCGAGAGTCTNGATGAAATCGGACTTGTNGAAGGACCCGCACGGGCCNTGGCTTTGGTAAGAGTCAGGATCCGGGNCGGGCGTGGTGCGGCAGGCTCAGNGTGACATATGGAGGAGACGGTTTGTCTCTAGGGGTTTTCTGCTTGNGATGAAGAAAGGACGTCATCCGGAAACAGGGCTAGCTGCTGTTCCTCGGGTNCCTCCGGTTCGTCGAAGTTGGTGACGCCCACGCCCAGCAGNCGGAAGGTGCGGCCCGGTTCCAGCTCCGNTGACAGCAGCGCCCACNCCTTCTCTTTGATGGGNTCCTCGGCGTTGGTCTGGTAGGGCAGGGTGGACTGGCGGGTGAAGGTGGTGAAGTCGGCCAGACGCAGCTTCACCGTCACCGTCCGGCCCCGCAGCTCCTTGCGCTGCAACTGGTGGGCCACGTCCACCGCCTTCCGCTCCACCACCGCCCGCAGCTCGTCCTCGTCGCCGATATCGCAGGCGAAGGTGGTCTCCGAGGATAGGGACTTGGCGGCCCGCTCGGTATACACCGGCTCGCTGTCCTGGCCCAGGGATTTGTCGCGAATATCATTGGCGCGTTTACCGAAGACCCGGGCGAACCAGTCCAGTGGTTTCTCTGCCAACTGGCCGATGGTCTCCACACCGTCGCGGTGTAGACGTTCGGCGGTCTTGGGGCCGATACCCCATAGCTTGTTCACCGGCAGCGGCGCCAGGAACTCGGCCTCGTCCCCCGGTTGCACCACCACCAGGCCGTCGGGTTTGTCCAAATCGGAGCCGATCTTGGTCACCGATTTGCAGGTGCCCACCCCCACCGACACCTTCAAGCCTGTCTTCTCGGCCACCCGCGCCTTCAGGTCCAGGGCGACTGCCAGCGGTTTTTGGCCCGACTCCACCACTTCTGTGATATCCAGATAGGCCTCATCCAGGGAGAGGGGTTCCACCAAGCTGGTCAACTCGCGGAAGATGTCCATGACCTTGCGTGACATCTCCCGGTAGCGGGTGAACCGGGGCGGGACGATGATCCCCTGGGGACAGCGGTGGACGGCGGTGCGCATGGGCATGGCCGAGTGGACACCGAACTGCCGGGCCTCGTAGGAAGCGGTGGCCACCACGCCCCGGGTCTCGGGACGGCCTCCCACCAGCACCGGTTTGCCGGCCAACTCGGGGTTGTCCAGCTGCTCTACGGCGGCGTAGAAGGCGTCCAGGTCGGCGTGGATGATGTGCCGCACGGGCCAAGACCTCTTGTGCCAAAACTGCCGGGCAGGTGTCTTATTTTACTGCGTTGCCGGTGCTCAGTCAGCCTGGGAATTTCATAGCGGATTGATGGTAATACTTGACGGAATTATCTGGCAGGTATAACCCGAACGAACATTCATCTTTATGAATGAACATTCGTTTTTTATGGTCATCTGAACAGGTCATCATGTCCAAAGTTACCGAAGCCCATTTGGAAGCCCTGCGGCAGCAGATCATCGAAGCGGCCCTGGCCTGTTTCTCCAGGCAGGGTTTTCACCAGACCAGCATCAATGATATTTGCCGGGAGGCGGGACTGAGCGCCGGAGCGGTCGACCGTTACTTCCTCAGCAAAGACCACATCATTGCCGCTTCCTGTTTGGGCTGCCAGCAGGGTATCGTCGAACTCATTGGATTTGCCAAGTCCCAGGGGAGCACCCCTTTCCAGGTCTTGGACTTCATCATTGAGCACGGCCTGGCCCTGTTGGGCAGCGAGGATTTCAACGAACACTCAATGCTGAACATCCAGGTCTGGTCCGAGGCCGTACGCAGCGCCGAGGTTAAAGACGCTCTGCTAACGGCCACCTTCAATAGTATTGGCCAGGCCTTTACCGGTCTGTTTGCCGAAGGCCAAGAACGGGGCGAAGTTGGACCGGGATTGGACCCCAAAGCCCTGGCAGTCACCATGATGGGTATGTTCCACGGACTGGTCTTACACAAGTCTCTGGATCCGGATATCGATGCCGCAGCCTGTGGGGAGGCTATGCGGGCTTTGGTGCGAGGCATCTTTCGCAACGGGGTTAGTGTCAGCTAGCGCAGACGCTAACCGGCGCCAAACAAACGACGGAAGATTGGAGGAGCACAAGCAATGGCACTAAATCTCTCTACGGAGAACCTGGCCCGGTCCAGCGCCAGCCACCCCTGGCGGGTGGTGGGCATTTGGGTGCTGGGCATCGTGGCGGCCATGTTCATGGTGGGCAGCTATCTTGCGGATGGGTTGACCACCAAATTTGAATTCGTAAGCAACCCCGAGGTTAAGAAGGGTGAGGTCCTGCTGGAAGAGATCCGCGGACCCAAGGGCACCAACGAGGTCGTGGTGTTTGAATCCTCCACTTACAAGGTGGACGATGCGGCATACCGGGCGGTCGTCGAAGAACTGACGCGAAACCTGGCCGCGCTGGGCCCCGACATCATCAGACTGGAGACCCTGGGTAACTACTACAGCACCGGGGCTCCGCCTCTGAAGTCCGCGGATGAATCCGCCACTTTGATCTCCTTTGTCATGGCAGGAGATTTCGGCCAGAACTCGGACAACATCGAAGAAGTGGTTGAAGTTGTTCACGAGATGGCGGCCAGAGAAGCGGCCGACTTTGACATCAAGGTTGCCGGTCAGGCGACCATCGGTCTGGACCAGCGCGAACTGAGCTAGGAAGACTTGGAGAAGGGTGAAGCCTTTGGTGTGCCAATCGCTCTCATCATCCTGATCGTGGTGCTAGGCGCCGTGGCCGCGGCCGTGGTGCCGCTGGTGATGGCCATCGTGTCAATCATCCTGGCCCTGGGTATCTCGGCCGCCATCGGCACGATGTGGGAACGATCACTCTTTGTGTCCAACATCATTACCATGATCGGTCTGGTCGTTGGAATCGACTACTCATTGTTCGTCGTGTCCCGTTATCGTGAGGAAAGGGGACGGGGGATGGACAAAATTGAGGCCATCAGCCGTGCCGGCGCCACTGCCAGCCGGGCGGTGGTGTTCAGCGGTATGACCGTTGTGCTGGCGCTGATAGGTATGGTCCTAATACCCTTCAATATCTTCATCTCCATCGGCCTGGGCGCCATATTCGTGGTGCTTGCAGCCATGGCCGCGGCTATGACCCTGCTGCCCGCGATTCTGGGCATCATGGGCGACAAGGTAAACGCCCTGAACGTCCCCTTCATCGGCAAAGGTCAGATTAATTTTGAACCGGGCCGCAGCGGCGGTTTTTGGGACAAGCTGGTC
Source organism: Chloroflexota bacterium (assembly GCA_002721995.1). Classification (GTDB taxonomy): domain Bacteria; phylum Chloroflexota; class Dehalococcoidia; order Lucifugimonadales; family UBA3495; genus UBA9611. The sequence goes on along the minus strand of PBMF01000003.1, from coordinate 313 downwards.
CGGGCCGTGATGGCCCAGCCGGCATTGAGTTTGCTGCTCACAGGCGGCCTGCTGATCGCCGCGATCGTTCCATTCTTCAGCATCAACACGGGCTTCGCGGGAATCTCGACTTTCCCGGATGAGCTGGAGTCCAAACAGGCCTTTCTGGTATTGGACGAGAAGTTCTCCTTCGGTGAGGTAACTCCCGCGGAGATTGTCATCGAGGCGCCCGACGTGAACGCTCCGGCGGTCCAAGCTGGAATAGAGCGGCTAAAGGAACTGCTGGCGGCCGACTCTGCCTTCAGCGAACCCCGGGAGCTGGAAGTGTCCACCG
>PBMF01000002.1 GCA_002721995.1 Chloroflexota bacterium | reverse complement strand
TACGACAAAGCCAAGGCGGTGGAGCGGTTCCTACAGAACAACTATGACTACAACCTGAGGGTGGACCCGCCGCCCTACAACGCCGATGGCGTGGAGCATTTCCTCTTCACCCTGAAGGAAGGTTACAGCGAGTACTTCGCATCGACCATGTCGGTCATGCTGCGCACAGTGGATGTGCCGGCGCGGCTGGCAGTGGGTTACACCACAGGCACCCGGGTCGAGGGCCGGGACGTTTTCGCTGTCACCGACAGCAACAACCATGCGTGGGTGGAGGTATATTTCCCCAATTTTGGTTGGATCCCCTTTGAACCTACTCCAGGGGAGAGCCTGTCGGGCGCCTACCAACCGGACTCCGAGCGCAGGTCTCTGCTCACCGGTAATCTAACCGATGCATCGGTCCTGGATGATGGCTGTTTCGACGACTTTGACGATTTTGAGGACTGCGGCGATGAAGAGCCCACGCTTCCCGTGGGCGGGGCCGCCGCGGGCCGAGGACAGACGAACCCGGTGTTGGAGTTGTGGCCGTGGGCCCTCCTAGCGCTGGGCGCGGCCGTGGTGTTGTACGGTTTAGCTCGGTTGCTGTGGAACAGGTTCATGGCAGTTTCAACCAGTACCAGAATCATGTTCAACCGGCTCAGCACGTTGGCCACTCTGGCCGCTGCGGGCCCAGTGGAGTTTCAGACGCCCTATCAGTTCGGCCGGCGGCTTGAGGAAGTCCTGCCCGGTCAGGGTCAGTCGGTATCGGTGATTGTGGGCGCATATGTGCGGACCCGGTACGGCAAGAATCCGCCCACCGCCAGCGATCGGCGGATGATGAGTCTGGCCTGGCGCAGCGTTCGGCTGAGGATGTTGTGGGCCGCCGTGAAGAGAAGGACTACATGAAGGGAGACAAGTACCACCTGGTGGAATTGCCCATGGGCTGGATGGCGCTTCTGGGCACCGAGGACGGGCTGAAAAGGGCGTCCTTGAAGCCGGACCCCAACGAGGCCCTGGAGGACTTGGGCAAGGACCTGGACGGCGCGGAAGAGGACCCCAGCGTGTTCGGCCAGGTGGAAGAATGTCTTCTTCGGTACGCCGAGGGGGATTTTACAGCCCTTGACCGGATCGAACTGGACCTTTCCGGCGTTACCCCGTTCTTCAGGGCAGCCTGGGAAGCCTGCCGCCGGATCCCCGTAGGTGAGACCAGGAGTTATTCGTGGCTGGCAGCCGAAGCGGGAAGCCCGCTGGCCATGCGGGCGGCGGGTCAGTCCATGGCGCGAAACCGGTTCTCGCTCATAATCCCCTGTCACCGGGTTATCGCCAACGATGGCGGCCTGGGTGGCTATGGCGGCGGAGGCCTGGGCGTCAAGGCCCGGCTGCTCCAGATGGAGTTGGGCGCAGAAAAATGATAAACGCCCCGGTTTTGGTCGAGGCGTTTGTTCTATCTCTCGTTAGCGGGCCGTCTGGTCATGGACTTCGCCATTGGAGCGCTCGCAGTAGAAGGGGTTGCAGGAGGCCCAGCAGTTGAACAACCTTGCCGTCTCCGGGTTCTTCCGGAACGCCACGGACAGAAACACCACGATTCCCAAGGCAATCAGGACCGGCGGTACTATCGAGATCCCCAGCAACATCGCCACACCGATGGCAATCAGGATCATCGGCGAACCGATCATTGGAGTCCCTCCAATTCGAAAAATCCGCCCGTATCGTACCAGGGAAGACCAGTCGGGTATTCCCATCACCACGCCTGTTGCTATACTAGCCAACGGACGACTAACCCGGCCTCAAGGAGATTAGAGTGCCCACCGACTCGAATGGATTCACGCCCGGCGAACATTGGGCCGATATCGGTGAACTGAAGGTCCGTTATCTGGACTGGGGCGGCGACGGTCAGCCGTTGCTGGCCCTGCACGGCTTGGCGTCTTCGGCCCACTGGTACGACATAGTGGCGCCGCTGCTCCGCGACCGGTACCGCATCATCGCTCCCGACCAGCGCGGCCACGGCCAGACCACCAGCGCGCCCAGCGGCTACGACTGGCAGACACTCTCCGAGGACCTGGCCGGCCTGCTGGACCATGTTGGCCTGGACCAGGTGGCTGTGATGGGGCACTCCTGGGGCGGGAACGTGGCCACCAATTTCGCCGCCAATTTCCCCGACAGGGTGAAGCGGCTGATCATGATTGACGGGGGATTCCTGGACGGGAGACTCTTCCCGGGGGCCAGTTGGGAGTCCTTCTCCCACCGGGTGCGGCCACGTGACGTTTCGGGAAACAGGGAGGAATTCTTGGAGCGGCTCCGCAACCAACTGGGAGTGATCTGGAACGGAGAGATTGAGCGTATCGTCCAGACCATGGTGTACGAGGACGAGGACGGTCAGATCCAGGACATACTGCGGCCCGAAAATCACGCCCAGGTGATCAGGGCCATGTGGGACGAGCCGGCATCAATGACCATTCCCAGGATTGAATGTCCCACCCTGGTGGTGCCCGCCGGTCCTACTTCTGAACGGGCAGGGACTGAGTTCGCCGAGACTCGCCGCCGGATGGTGGAGGCCGCGGAGCAGAACCTTAAGGACGGGCGTGTCTACTGGGTGCCAGAGACCATCCACGACATCGGTTACCACAAGCCCCAGGAACTGGCCCAGGTGGTGGGAGACTTCCTGGCCGAGGGCTGACCCGGGCTAATTGACCTTGTAGACCCAGATGCGGTGCCAGACCTCGGGTTCGCCCTTGGGGAGGGGTTGGAAGGGGTCTGTCGCTTCCGTAAGCTGCCAGACACCGGCTTTTTCCATTCCATCCTGTTGTTCTTTGAACCCGTCAGTCTCGTATGTGTCGGTCCTGAGGCTGAATACGATCGATCCACCGGGTTTGGTGATGCGGGCCAACTCGTCGAAGGCGTTGGCAGGCGCATGCCCCAGAGTGAAGACGCCAACGCTGATCACGGCGTCGAACTCGTCGGTGGCGAAATCAAGGGTGCCTCCCAGGGCCATCTGGTGGAATTCTTTGTAGACGTTCTTGCTCCTGGCTTCTTCCAGCATGCCCTTGGAAAGGTCCATGGCCACCAGGTTCTTGTAGCCTGACTGGTCCAGACATTCTCCGACCAGGCCGGTGCCAGCGCCGGCGTCTAGGACCCTCCCAGCCTTGTCCACGTATTTGGAGAAGACATCACTGGCGCGTTGGGGAGAGTGCCATTCGAATTCCGTGGCCAGGTCATTGTCGTAGTCCGAGGCCCACTGGTCGTAGCGTTCCTCCAACTCTTGGTTATTTGTGGACCCGTAGACCCATTGGACTCGTTTGTGGCTCTCTTGCATGCTGGGACACTCCTAGTGGCTAATGATGGGACTACTTTTGGCAGATATACAGGCCCCAACCCAGTTCCTTGTTGTCCACCGCCCGGGCGGTTTCCCGGTAAGAGTTGGTCAGGTAATCGTAATGCTCGGCATGTTCGGCGTCGAATTTTGGCGTCCGGTCGGCCAAGCACAGGTAGCTGTTCCTTAGATGGGATGACAGGTCATGGGCTTCTAGAATCTTGAAGCCCTGTTTCTTGAGGGCGTCTTGGTAAGACTCAAAGTTGAAGGGCGTGTCGTAGAGCAGCCTGTCATACACGAATTTCTGGGCGGCTTCGCTGATGTTGGGTTTGGGCTTGATGAGATCGTCAAAGACCATGATCCCGCCCTCTTCCAGGACCCGGTAGGCCTCTTCCAGCACCTTTTCCTTGTCGGGGACGTGGTATATGACGGCCTGACTCCACAGGCGGGTGAAGGAGCCGTCGTCAAAGGGCAAGTCGGTTGCGGAAGCCTTTTCGAACGCCAACTTGCTCTGGGCGTCCTGGTCCAGCTTGGCACGGGCGCTCTGAGCATTCTGGACCCGTACACCGCTCAGATCGACGCCGGTTACGTGACAGTTCCTGTCTCCGCTCAGCCAGATGGCGGTGGTGCCGTTGCCGCAGCCCAAGTCCAACACCCGGTCGGAACTGGTTATTTGGCCTTTGGACACCATCATATTGTCCAGATTGGCGCAGGCTTTTAGGAAGTCGTCGCCGGTCTCTTCGTCGAACACGCCCCAATGGACGCTGCCGTCTTCGTCCCAGAAGGAACGGTAGATGGCGTCTTCGGAATCGTAGTAACTCTCGGTTTCTTGTTCACTGAATCTGCTGGTCATTTGCTTTCCTCCAATTCTGGCCGCAAGCGGATATTCGCTACTGACCTAGTGGAATTGGCCAGGTCGCCTTGCCGAGGGCGGGTTTTGGATGGGTTATGCGTTTGGTGGTGGGGAGCTAGGGCTCGCAGGGGACGGAGTGCTTTTCCCGGGAGCGGAGTTCCCTTAATCGGCATTCCGTGGATGATGATAAACGGTCTAGAGAGGGGTGCCCGGGGAGTTTGTTCTCAAACATATTCGCGTTTGGTTTCGTAGACGTTTACTGGCGGGGCTCCGCCATGGCCGTGCCTAAAGCGGGCACCGGACATCGCAGGAGATTCTATCAGGGGCAGTTTTACGGGTCAAATTGGGCGCAGAGCTAGGGCGGCAACCTACCCGGAGGAATTCGCCGGGCAGGTTATCGCACGAGCCGTGGGCGCCAGCCAGAGTCCGGAGGCGGTCTAGAAGGGAGGCTCGTCTCCGGAGGCTTCCGCCCCGACCGATGCCGGTACTTCGGCTGCCGCTGCCACCGGTTGTGGAGGAGGCTCTGGCATCGTATTTTCGGCCAAGGGAGGCGCCGGCTCGCTGGTTGTCGCGGGAGCTGGACCAGCCTGGGCCTTCGCTTGCGGCGGCGCGGCTTCCAAGGGCATGGTGGCCGGCGCTTCAGGGGGCGCGTCCATGCCCAGACCCATCTCCTGTTGGACGGTCACGGTGTCCGGGCCCAAAAGCTCCTCCAGCCGGGAATGGAGTCCTTCGCAGTAGCCGGTGCTGACCACTGGCAGGTCCATCCGGACGCGCTTCTCGGCGGTGCGGATGTCGAGGTTCACCCGGTCACGGCCGGGATATTCCAGCAGCACTCCTATCACTTCCCGGAGGAGGTGTGCGTCGTGACTGGAATCCTCGGACTCTGTAACCGCTAGGCAGACCACCTTCTGTGGTTCTGCGGGTGTGTATTCGCCTGTGGTCATCTGCGCCTTCTTTTCACTGATGTTGGGATTTGCAGCCTTACGGCCAGTGCCGTTTCCGTTGTGGCCGTTGCCGCTGTTCTTATAGCCGTTTCCGTTGGACTCGCCGTTCCGGTACCCGTTGTAACTCCTCGCTGGGGCGGTGGGCATTTCCGTGGGATTCTCCGGGTCGTATTCCATGGCTGTGTCGCAGGCCAGGGACATCTGCTCGCCGCGGAGCCGCAGCCGGCCGTTGACCACGACCAGCCGGCCGTCCTGCCACACTTCGGCGGTGCGGAGCAGCGTGTCGGGCCAGACCATGACTTCCAAAAATCCGCCCAGGACCTCCAGGTTGACGATGAAGAAACGTTTGCCCTCCCGGGTCGAACGCTCCGTGGTGTTGGATATCAGACCAAGCATGCTGATCGATTGGCCGGACATCTCGTCGGTGATTTGGTCCAGGGATGTCAGAGCGTCACCGGTGTCCATGGCTGCCAGGGCTCGGAGCGCGTTGTGGGACAGGGCAATCCCCAGCAGTTCCCGTTCCCAGGCGGCCTTCTCCTGGTCGGAAACGTCGGGGGCTGACAGGGAGATCCCGCTCATACCCTCGATGTTCATGGCCTCTTCGTTCCCGTCGAACATGCTGCTCTGACCGGAGTTCCGGGTGTGGGCCTCCCGCTGGGCTGTGGCGATGATCTGGTCCAGGGCGGCTAGCACGGCGCCCCGGGTGCCCAGGCTGTCGAAGGCTCCTGCCTTGGTCAGGCTTTCCAACGTGCGCCGGTTAAGTCCGGAGGAATCGGCACGGCGGCAGAAATCGTCGATGGACTTGTACGGACCGTTCTCCTTTCGCTCTTCCACCACCGGGCGTACCGCCGCCTCACCCACAGTCTTGATCGCGGCCAGGCCTATTCTCAGACCGGGGCCGGTGGATTCGGCACTGCCGGTCTCATGATCAATGGAAAAGAATTCTTCGGAACGGTTGATGTCGGGCAGCATGATGGGAATGCCGATGCGGAAGCACTCGTTCATGGAGCCCAGGGTCTTCTCCGGGTTGTCCAGTCTCGAATTCAGCACGGCCGCCATGTACTCCACCGGGTAATGGCTCTTGAAGTAGGCCGTCCAGTAGGAAATCATGGCGTAGCTGACGCTGTGGGCCTTGTTGAAGGCGTAGCCTGCGAAGGGCTCGATGAGGTCGAATATCTCCAAAGCCACGCTTTCTTCGAAGCCCTTGGCCATTGCGCCTTTGACGAAATTCACCCTCTCTTCCGCCATGAGGGAGGCAATCTTCTTTCCCATGGCCTTGCGCACGATATCGGCCGCTCCCAGGGAATACCCGGCGAATTGCTGCAGGATGAGGAGCACCTGGTCCTGATAGACGATGATGCCGTAGGTCTCGTCCAGCAGTTCTTTGAAGCTGGGATGGGGGTAGGTGATGGGCGTGCGCCCGTGCTTGGCATCGATGAACCTTTCGATGTTTTCCATGGGGCCGGGGCGGTACAGGGCGATCATGGCTGCGATGTCGCCCAAGTTGGACGGTTTCAGTTCTTTGATGTACCGCTGCATGCCCGCGCTTTCCAACTGGAACAGGTCAGTGGTTTCGCCCGAGGAGAGCAGTTCAAAGGACTTGGCGTCGTCCATGGGCAGCGTTTGCAGGTCGATCTCCACGCCATGGCCCTCCCGGACCAGGTTCACGGCCCGGTCGAGGATGGTCAGGTTGGTCAGGCCCAGGAAGTCCATCTTGAGCAGTCCCAGGTGCGCTACCGGGTCCATGGAATACTGGGTCATCAGCACCGGGCTGCTCTCGTCACCCCGGGCGGGGCGCTGCAGCGGCACGGTATCGGTGAGTGGTTCGTCGGCAATGAGCACGCCGGCGGCATGGGTGCTCACGTGGTGGACGATGCCTTCCAGTCCCTGGGCGTTGGTGACCAGCTTGGCGACGGCGGGTTCCTGTTCGTAGGCGGTCTTGAGTTCAGGGCTGACGCGCAGGGCGTCGTCCAGGGTGCGAGCCTTCAATGGCACCATCCTGGCGATGCGGTCCACGTCGCCGTAGCCCATGCCCAGGGCCCTGCCCACGTCCCGCAGGGCGGCCTTGGCGCCCATGGTCCCGAAGGTGATGATCTGGGCCACCCGGTCATTGCCGTAGCGGTCGATCACGTAGTGGAGCACCTCGTCCCGCCGGTCGTCCTGGAAGTCCAGGTCGATATCGGGCATCTCTTTGCGTTCCATGTTGAGGAAACGCTCGAAGACCAGCCGGTATTCCAATGGGTCCACGTCGGTGATGCCCAGGCAGTAGAGGGCCACGCTGGCCGCGGCGCTGCCCCGCACACCGTAGACGATGTTGCTGCGCCGGACGAAGTCGATGATGTCCCAGACCACCAGGAAGTAGTTGGAGAACTGGGTGTGTCGTATCACGTCCAGTTCGTACTTCAGCCGTTCCACCGCCGCCGGGGTCGGGTTGGGGTAAAGCCGGCGGAAACCATCCTCGCACAGTTGGGCCAGGTAGGCGTCGGCGTCCATATCGTTGGGCGTCTGGTATTTGGGCAGGTGAGTCTGGCCGAACTCCAGCTCCACGTTGCACATATCGGCCACAAGCTGGGTGTTTTCCAACGCCTGGCCGAAGTCTGGGAACAACTGCGCCATCTCGGTGGGGCTCTTGATGTAGTAGGAGTTGTCCTCCATGCGGAGCCGCTTTTCGTCGTTGACCGTGGTGCTGGTCTGGATGCAGATGTAGATGTCCTGGAGCGGTGAGTGGTGCTGCTCCACGTAGTGGGAGTCGTTGGTCACCACCAGCGGAAGGTCCAGCTTTTTGCCGATTTCGACCAAACCCTCGTTGATCTGGGGGAGTTGGGGCACGTGTTCATGCCGCTGGATCTCCAGGAAGTAGCCGTCGCCGAAAACCTCCCGGTACCAGGCGGCCGACTTGGCGGCTTCATCCATGTTGCCGTCGGCGATCAAACGCGGGACTTCGGCGGATGGACAGGCGGAAAGGGCAACCAGCCCCTGTCCGAATTCTTCCAACAGACCTTTGTCGATGCGGGGACGGTAGTGGAATCCGTCCACATGGGCCTTGGTGACCAGCTGCATCAGGTTCCGGTAGCCGGTGTTGTCCCGGGCCAGCAGAACCAGGTGGTTGGGGCTTCGCTCTGAGGGGTTTTTGTCGAACCGGCTGCTGTGGGCAACGTAGACTTCACAGCCGATGATGGGCTTTATTCCCACCTCTTTGCATGCCGAGTAGAAGTCGACCACTCCGTAGAAGGTGCCGTGGTCGGTGATGGCCAGCGACTCCATTCCCAGTTCCTTGGTGCGTTCCACCAGGTTGGGAATACGGCTGATGCCATCCAGCATGCTGTATTCGGTGTGAACGTGCAGGTGCGTGAACACTAGACCCGTCTGCCTCCCCACATAGTTCCCTCGTTCGGCCCACGTCTCGCCCCCAAGAAAGGTGGAAGGGGCGTCCCTTTAGCAGTGGCTATTATACCCCCTGATGGGCCCGATGGGTCCAAAGAAAACCGCTGATTAAGCGGATTGTAAACGGATTTTCATGATTGGACACAAGGCAGGAAGAAAACGAAAAAACGACCGGCCGATCAGTCACCTTGTTCTGGTGATGTTCGGCCGGTCGTTTGAGCCAGCTTTGGGAGCCGGGATATTGCCGGGTGGGCCTATTGGGTTGGGAGACTCTGGTTAGTCTTCCAAGTCCATGTCAGGGTCGTCGTCCACATTCATATCGACTTCCGGTCCGTCGTCAGACATATCGGCGTCGTCGGGTTGGTCGTCGTCGGAGGTCGGCTCTATGGCGGCGGAGGCCGACGCGCTCTTGCTGGCGGCGCGGCTGTCACCCCAGGTGGCCGATTCCACGTAGTTCTTGAATTCCCGGGTCTCGCCACAGTTCTGACACGAGCCGTTGCTGACCGGGCCGTCGGCGGGCTGGATTACCCAGTGGTGCCGGCAGGTTGCGACGCTGTTCTCAGCGGGTTTTTCCGCTACTTCTTCGATTTCTTGGGTTGGTGTAATGGTGCGTTGAGCCATGATTCCTTAGCCTTGAGTTGTTAGGAGTCTATGATAGCAATGGGTGATTGATTTCGTCAACAAAGTTTTGTATCAGTGCTGTGATGGTTTTGTATGACAATCGTAATGCAAAGAGGTGTGAGAAAAATGTGAATTAATTCGTAATTTCTGCGGACAAAAGCGAGCCTTAGCTGATCTAATCGTTTCCGCTGCTAATTCTTACGTTTGAAAAAAGGAATTGGACGTATCGAAAGGGCCGTATTCCCATTTGTGGTCCCGTATTTCTAGGCGGGTGCCTGGTGCTATCTATTTGGATCCCGCGGGGCTGGATGGGATGCCGGTTAAGGCCCCACTCCGACCCCCTGATCGGTAATTCTTAGTATCCATAAATTTTCGAGCGGGACGACATAAGGGTCAAGCCGGAAACGTCACGCCGAGCGATACAGGTGCGGTTTGACTCGCGGTTTGATGGGAACACGAAAAATAACGGTGCTTCCAGTTGAAAAACAGCCGGAAAGCAACCAATCTGATGAGGCCCGGATAGGTGAAGATCGAAGGGGGAGGGTTTAAGCGTGCTTTGTGATCTCTTCGATTTTCATGCGGGTCACGCCCCAGCCGGCCAGCCAAGCGGAATGACGGCCGTCGCCGCCGGCGACAATCACGGCGATGTCATTGGCTTCCCGGACGATGGGCACCATGGTGTCTGGATCGTTTTCGTCAATCCAGTCCGGCCAGTTGCGGTTTCCGTAGTGGGCCCTTCCCACCAGGGTGTGTAGGGGCATCCGGGCGTTCTGGAAGATGTACTCCTGGACCTGGGCCTTGGTTAGTCCGGCGGCGGCGATCTCATCGGCGTGCTCCGGGCAGATAACCATGACGATCTGCGCTCCGGTACCGGTCTGGTAGTAATTGGATATCCCGACGGCCCTCATATTTCCGACGAAGGTCTCCAGCAGGTCCATCCCGTTGGCGGAGGTGGATTCCATGATGGTGTACACCCCGCGGATCGCGGTGATCGTCACGGTGCTTGAACCTTCGGGATAGCCCATGGTGATGTTGCGCGCTTCCCAAGGGCTGCGGTCCTCGTTCTCTGAAAAGCAGAAGCTGTACCGGCCCGGTGTGGCCAGAGTCGCCTTGTCCATGTCTCCGGGGATCAGACCGGCCACGTTACGGATAACCAGCCGCAAGGCCCTTCCGATGGCCGCATTGGCGCGGTGTCCGGGTCCGAAACAGGCGGCGTCGCCGTTGATGCCCAATTCCTTGGCGATGGGTCCGTTTACGATCAACACCTGGGCCGCACCGCCGGTTGTGGCGGCATTGCCCCCCAGGTTGAAGTCCTTGTCCAGGGCGGCTTTCACGGCGGCGACCACCACCGGAAAGTGCTCCGGTTGGCACCCGGCCATCACGGCGTTGATGCCGATCTTTTCCAGGGTCGCCTGGGAATTTCGGGGCTGCAGGACTCCCAATGACTGGGACGGGTCGCCGCCGTAGGAAGCCAGCATCGCCTGGACCAAGGGCTCGGTGGGCGGCACCACGGGTAGTCCGTCTGTCCAGCCCTGCTCCCAGCAATATTCCTGGATGGCGTCGAAGGAATCGGATACCTGTACCCGCCTGGCCTTGATGGGAACGGTGCTCACGGCGTACGACCTCTCATTGTGGAATGGACAAGATTCTCATGCGGGAGAGGTGGGAAGTCAATGGGCATAAAAAAGAGGGGCCGGTGCGGCCCCTCTTGGTGGTGCTTTATTTCGGCGGAGTCTCTCCCTCACCCTAACCCTCCCCCGTGAGCGGGGTATGGGACTGTTTCTTCTTACTTGCCGGTTAGAAGTCCTACGATCTCCGGGGCGTAATCGTGGGCCATCTGCTGGACCTCGGGGATGGTGCGGGGGGCCAGGGGGCTGGGCAGCACTACGATGCGTGCCCCTGGCATGCCCAGGGCGGTGGCCCTGGCATGGGCGGCCCGGGTAAAGGTGCTGGTAATGACGCTAACCGAAGGTACGCCCTTGGACTCTGTTACCACCGTGTCGTGGAGACCCCACGCTGTGCAGGAGCCTCAATCCGCGATGGCGTGTATCACCACATCGCATTCATCGGACAGGGATTGCAGAGTATCTTCGGCGCAGGGGGCGCTGTAGGTGAACTTGGTCTCGTAGACCACTTTGGCGGCGCCGTAGTCCTTGAGCAGGACCTCTTTGAGCTCGTCGAGGAAGGTGTCGGCGTGGTACTTGCGGTTCTCCAGAAGGCCGACCACCTTACCCTTCAGGTCGGGGAGGGTATCGCTCAGGCCCAATTCCTCGGGTACGTCCTCCGCGGTTGGGTCCAGTATCTCAATGGTGCCGGTCACACTGACCATAATTTCCCCCTATTCAGTTGCCGGTTGGACTAGCGGCTGAGCTGGAAGAATTTGCCTTCCGTCTTGATGGCGGGCGCGACCACCATTTCGGCCTTGTGCAGGTCGCGGATGGTATAGGCGCCGCACATGCCCATGGCCACCTTCAAGGCGCCGACGAAGTTCTGGGTGCCGTCGGTCTTGGAGGTCGGCCCGTAGAGTATCTGTTTCAGGGTGCCCTTGGTACCCACGGATATACGGGTGCCCCGGGGCAGCTCGGGGTGGGGATTGGCCATGCCCCAGTTGAAGCCCCGTCCCGGTGCTTCTTCGGCCTGGGCGAAGGGAGTCCCCAACATGACGGCGTCGGCGCCGCTGACGATGGCCTTACAAACGTCGCCGCCGGTGCGGAAACCGCCGTCGGTGATTACTGTCACGTAGCGGCCGGTGCGCTTGAAATAATCCTCGCGGGCTGCGGCGCATTGGAGGGTCGCAGTCACCTGGGGCACGCCCACACCCACTACCTCGCGGGTGGTGCAGGCGGCGCCGGGGCCGACTCCCACCAAAATGCCGTCTATGCCACTCTCCATCAACTCGGTGGCCACTTCATATGTAACGCAGTTGCCGACTACCACTGGGACCTTTAGGGCGTCGATGAGTTCCGAGAAGACCAGGCCGCGGTAGCTGTTGGACATATGACGGGCGGTGGTCACGGTGGACTGGACTACGACGATGTCCGCGCCGGCTTCCACAGCCACGGGGGACATGCGCTTGGTGTTCTGGGGGGTAAAGGATACGGCGCAGGTGGCGCCGGAGTTCTTGATCTCACGGACCCGTTGGCCGATGAGGTCCTCACGGATGGGTTCGGAATACACCTTTTGGAGGAACTCGGTTACGCCCTCCAAGGGGTAGGAGATTATTTCTTCCAGGACAGAGTAGGGGTCGTCGTACCTGCTGTAGAGGCCCTCGGCGTTGAGGACGCCGAGACCGCCCATCTCGTGCATGTAGGAGGCGAATCCGGGTGAGACTGCCCCGTCCATCGCCGAGGCCATGATGGGAATGTCGAATTCCTGGTCGCCGATGGTCATCTTGGTGGAGGTCAACTCGGGGTTGATGGTGACCTGACCGGGAACGATTGCCACTTCGTCGAAACCGTAAGAACGTTCCAGTTCTTTAAAGAGCCTTCTACCCATCCCTACATACCTCTTCCGTTACCAACTTATTTACGTGATTTAATCAGGGAATCTAGCCTAAAGTCAACAAGATATCAAGGGGGCGAACCCCCCTCCGTTGACCGATAAAATCCGCCGTGAAATCTCAGTGGGAATTGGCCGTTTACCCTATGGAATTTAGTGGGGATTTCGGCCCGCCGGGAAATTGGTGGCCCCCATGGCCAAATTTGCCCTTGCGGGCTTGTGAAAAATGTTGCATACTATCGAGGCTGATGTATCTCCTGGTGATTCCAGCGAGGCGGTCCCACCCGTTCCCATCCCGAACACGGTAGTGAAACGCTTCAGCGCCGACGATACTGCTCTGGTGACGGAGTGGGAAAATAGGTCATCGCCGGGAGGTATATCCTCTAATTGGCCTCCGCACTTTCCCAGCCTACGGCCTCGGTGGACCCATCCAGAGGGACCCTCTCCTTCCAAATTCGGATCTTTTCGCCTTGATTCCCCCTGCCAATTGGGTGCACCCTTCACGCGGGTAATCTAGATTGGTGTGCCTTTACACTGAACTTAGGCTCCAATATAATTATCTGCACGAGGGCCATGAGGGTGAATTCCCTGCCTGGTCCCTGCCCCGTCCGTGACTGGGGCAGTTAAGCAGGATATCCCCCTCCGCTGTTGGGTATGTTCCGCACAGCGGTGGCAGACCTCTCCAAAAGGGCGCCGGTGATAACCGGGTCCTCACCTTACTCCCATCAGGAGCGTGACATGGGCAGTAGATTCGAGAAGTTCTCCGAACGCGCAAGAAGGGTATTATCGTTGGCCCAAGAAGAGGCCCAACGATTCAACCATAACTACATCGGCACCGAGCATATCCTGCTTGGTCTGGTACGTGAGACCGAGGGCGTGGCCGCCCGTGTACTTTCCAGCCTTTCCGTTGACCTGAGCAAGGTACGCTCGGCCGTCGAGTTCATCATCGGCCGCGGCGAAAAGCCCGCCCAGGGCGAGATTGGCCTCACCCCCCGGGCCAAGAAAGTGGTTGAGCTGGCCGTGGACGAAGCCCGGCGCATGAACCATACCTATATTGGTACGGAGCATCTCCTCATCGGTCTACTGCGTGAGGGCGAAGGCGTTGCCGCCGGTGTCCTTGAGAGTTTGGGTGTCACCCTGGACAAGGTCCGGGCTGAGACCCACCGTATACTGAGCCATACTTCCGGGACCGGCGCCCAGGGCAGCCGCTCTGCCACCCGGACTCCCACCCTGGACCAGTTGGGTATCGACCTGACTGTCGCCGCCAAATCAGAGAAGCTTGACCCGGTGATCGGCCGGGAGAAAGAGATTGAGCGGGTGATCCAGATTCTCAGCCGCCGGACCAAGAACAACCCCGTTCTTGTAGGTGAGCCGGGCGTTGGCAAGACCGCCATCGTCGAAGCCCTGGCCCAACAGATCGGCAAGGGCGAGATTCCCGATACCCTGCAGGGCAAGCGTCTGGTCACGTTGGACATGGGCGCCCTGGTCGCGGGCACCAAATACCGCGGCGAATTTGAAGAGCGTTTGAAGAAGGTCATCGAAGAGATCAAGGCCGCCGGCAACTGTGTCCTCTTCATTGATGAGATTCACACCATCGTTGGGGCCGGCGCCGCAGAAGGCGCGGTTGATGCCTCCAACATCTTGAAGCCGTCACTGGCCCGCGGCGAGCTCCAGTGCATCGGCGCCACCACCCTAGACGACTACCGCAAGTATGTGGAGCGTGATCCGGCGTTGGAGCGCCGCCTGCAGCCCGTCCGGGTTGAAGAGCCGTCCAACGACGATACCGTCTCCATCTTGATGGGCGTCAAGAACAAGTACGAAGACCATCACAAGGTCGATATCACCGACGAAGCCATCCGCAGCGCGGCCATGCTGGCCCAGCGCTACATACCCGACCGGTTCCTCCCCGATAAGGCCATCGACCTCATCGACGAAGCCGGTTCCCGGGTAAGGCTGCGGGGCAGCGTCACCCCGGCGTCGGTCAAGGACGCCATGCAGGTCCTGGAACAGGTCCGCAAGGAAAAGGACGAAGCCATCGCCTCCCAGCAGTACGAGGCAGCGGCCGAACTCCGCGACCAGGAACTGCAGAAGAACGAAGCGCTGGACACCCTGGAAAAGGAATGGCAGGAAGACAAGGGTAAAGAGCGCCGGGTCGTCACCGAAGAAGATATCGCCGAAGTCGTCAGCATGTGGACCGGTATTCCGGTCACCCGGCTGGCCGAAGAGGAAACCGAGCGGCTCATCCATATGGAGGATGACCTGCACAAGCGGATCATCGGACAGGACGAGGCCATCGTCAGCATATCCAAGTCGGTCCGCCGCGCCCGGTCCGGTCTCAAGGACTCCCGACGCCCCATCGGCGTCTTCATGTTCCTTGGCCCCACCGGTGTTGGCAAGACCGAGCTGGTGCGGGCGCTGTCCGAATTCATGTTCGGCGATGAAGACAATATGATTCGCCTGGACATGTCCGAATTCCAAGAGCGACACACCGTTGCCCGTCTCATCGGCGCCCCTCCCGGATACGTGGGCTACGACGAGGGCGGTCAACTCACCGAGGGCGTGCGCCGCAAGAACTATTGCTGCGTGCTCTTGGATGAGATTGAAAAGGCCCACCCAGAGGTCTTCAACATCCTGTTGCAGATATTTGACGCCGGCCAATTGACCGACGCCAGAGGCAGGAAGGTGGACTTCCGGAACGCCATCCTGGTAATGACCAGTAACCTGGGCTCAGACCTGATCAAGCGTGAGACCGCCCTTGGTTTCTCCGCCATGACCACCGAGGCCCAGACCGACGAGAGCGCCTACGCCCGGATGAAGGAAAAGGTCATGGAGGAAGTGAAGCGCTTCTTCCGGCCTGAGTTTCTCAACCGGATCGACTCGACCGTCGTGTTCCACCAGCTCACCCAGCCGGAGATCCTGCAGATTGTCGATCTGATGATGGACCAGGTCCGCGGCGAATTGAGCGAGAAGGACATCGACCTGGAGCTGACCGAGTCGGCAAAGGTGTACCTGGGAGAAAAGGGTTTCGACCCCATCCTGGGTGCCCGGCCCCTGCGGAGGCTGATCCAGAACGAGATTGAAGACAGCCTGTCTGATGAGGTGCTCAACAGGCGGCTGGTGGCCGGCGACGTGGCCCTGATTGACCTGGACGCCGACGGCGCCATCAAGATCACGCCCAAGAAGGCCAAGGGCAGGTCCAAGGCCAAGC
Organism: Chloroflexota bacterium; assembly: GCA_002721995.1. Taxonomy (GTDB): domain Bacteria; phylum Chloroflexota; class Dehalococcoidia; order Lucifugimonadales; family UBA3495; genus UBA9611. The sequence goes on along the minus strand of PBMF01000002.1, from coordinate 47,833 downwards.
CCAAGTCCGAATCGGAAGCGGCGACCACCGCCGACTAAGTCTCCTGGCCAAAATACCGAAACTACTGACAGAAGGCCCCGCTATTGCGGGGCCTTCTGTTGTTATAATTGCCCCGATTTCCAGGTACAAGATACCGGCCCGACTCAGTGTGAGGTGATGCGGTGTGGCTAAGGTAAAAGACCGGAGGCGGACTGTTTTCATCTGTCCTTCCTGCGGGAACGAGAATCCCAAATGGATGGGGTTCTGTCCCGCCCTGGGCTGCGGCTCCCAGAGCCCTCTGGTGGAGACAAGCCTGGCCCCGGAAACCAAGGGAAGGCCCGGCTGGCTGGCTACTGAAGCCGCTGACGTTGTCGAGCTTTCCAGCATTTCGGGCGACACCCAGCCCCGTGACCCATTGCCTTCCATGGAGTTGAACCGCGTACTGGGCGGCGGAGTGGTCCCCGGGTCGGTGGTGCTGCTGGCAGGCGAACCAGGCGTCGGCAAGTCCACCCTTCTCCTCCAACTTGCCCAATACTCAGCCGACAAGGGCCAGAAAGTCCTCTACGTCAGCGGCGAGGAATCACCCCAGCAGATAAAGCTGCGCTCCGACCGTTTGGGGTTCGCCGGTGACGGCATCATGATGCTGGCCGAGACTGATCTGACCGCCATCTTCGAGAAATTCGATTCCATCCGACCCGACCTGGTCATCGTCGATTCCATACAGACCCTTTACACCGAAGAAGAGTCATCGGGTCCAGGCAGTGTGGGCCAGGTGCGTGAGGCCGGAATGAAGCTGCTCCGTTGGGCCAAGGCCAGCAATACCCCTGTGTTCGTCTCCGGCCATATGACCAAGGACGGCACCCTGGCCGGTCCCAGGGTGCTGGAGCACATGGTGGATGTGGTCATGTATCTGGAGTCCCAGGAGGACGGCGGCTACCGGGTTCTGAGGGCCGGCAAGAACCGGTTCGGCGCCACCACTGAGGTGGGCGTCTTTGACATGACGGAAAAGGGCCTGGCCGATGTGTCAGACCCATCGAAAGCGCTGCTTTCCCAAAGAGCGGAGGGTTCAATAGGTGCGGCTCTGGCGCCGGTGGTTGAAGGCAGCCGGGCTCTGCTATTGGAGGTCCAGGCCCTGACCTCACCCTCCCAACTGCCGGCCCCCCGGCGGGTGGCCAACGGTGTCGACTACAACCGGCTGCTCATGCTGGCGGCTGTTGCCTCCCGGAGAGCGGGACTGGAGCTGTCCGGCCAGGACATCATTGTGAACGTGGCTGGCGGATTCAAGATCGGTGAGCCGGCGGCCGACCTGCCGTTGGTGCTGGCCATGGCTTCCAGCGTCTACAACTGCCCCCTGGACCCAACCATGTTCGCCTTCGGCGAGTTGGGACTGAGCGCCGAGATACGGGCTGTCTCCCAGGCCCAGCGCAGAGTAACTGAGGCAGCCCGGTTGGGACTCAAGAAATGCGTGCTGCCCGAGTCATGCCTGGACGGCCTCACCGTGCCGGAGGGAATGAAAGTGGTGGGCGTGAAGACCCTGCGCCAAGCGGTGAACGCCGTGGTGGTGCGAGACCGGGACCCCGCACCGGAGGCCGCCCTGGAACTGGGCTAGTGGGGGTGGCCGTGGGACTCCGCAGGTGAGAACTCGTGGTCTTCGCAGGCGACCCAGCGGGAGCCGTCCTGGTAGACTTCCTTCTTCCAGATGGGGACCACTTCTTTTATGCGGTCTACGGCCTTGTGGCAGGCGTAGAAGGCCTCTTTGCGGTGGGGTGAGCCTACGGCGATGACCAGGCTGATCTCGCCGATTCCCACGGTCCCGACGCGGTGACTGATGGCCACCTGTTCAAGACCGAACTCGGCCATCATCTCCTGGCGTACTTCCTCCAGTTTCTTCACCGCCATCTCGTCGAAGGCCTCGTACTCCAGGGTGACCACCTGCTTGCCCTCAAAGTTGTCTCTGGTGGTGCCCAGGAACGTGACCACAGCGCCGTTGGAGTCGCGGCGTACCTGACCGGTGATCTTCTCCGGGTCCAGGGGTTTTTCCGTCAGTTCAATCATGGGTAAATCCTTGGGGAGTCTAGCCTCCGCTTACCGGCGGAATCAGACAAATATCGTCTCCGGCTTGGAGAACGACGTCGGGTTCGGCATAATCGGCGTTTACCGCCACGACTATCTGCACATCCGGGGGTGCCAGGTTGGGCAGTTGCCGGCGGACCTCGGCGGTCAGGTCCGCGACCGTCGCACCCGCGTCAACGCTTATCGGAACGGTACTGCTGCCAGCCCGCTCCCGGTACAGGGCGAATAGCCTTACGTTGAGTTCCATCTTCCGGCACCCGGTCTAATAAAAAAGCCCGGACACAGCCTGCCGGGCAATATTCTCGCTGGGAGTATTATCCCATAGCGGATGAAGGGGCGCCAGTGAGCCAACCGGTCACCAGGGCAGGAGGTTCCAACCCTGGAACACCTCGACCACCTTTCCGTTCAGCATGGCCGATTGGTTTTTATTAACCTGCACCCAGTAGACCTTACCGGATTCCATAACCTTGATGGTATTGGCGTTGGCGAAGGCGGGGCGGGGATCGAAAAAGGTCCAGCGCTTACTTCCGTTGTCAAAGTGCCACACCCGCACCAGGTTGTCGCCTCGGGTCAGTGTCGTCAACGCCTCGGCGGCACCTGTTGTCAGGTCAGGGGAGGGTGTTGGTTGGCTCACCACCGGACCGTCGCGTACGGTAAATTTGGTCACGGCGGTTGTCCCTCCTGCCGTAACCACAATGCTCTCCTCTCCGGGCAGGAACAAGGGCACTACGAAAAACGACGTGAATCTTCCTGCGGCGTCGGTAACTGGCGCGGGAGAACTTAGCACCGAGATGTTGCCCGCCCTCATGCTCGTTACCAAAGCGCTGGACGGGAAACTTTCACCGAATATGGTGATTATGCTTCCGGGCAGGCCGCTTTCGGGAGAAACGCTCAACGCGGCGGCGGGGACGGAATGGGCGGTGATCGCCGAGAAGAGGTAGCCGGAAACGGTTGCCCGCACCAGGTTGGTTGAAGGTATGGCCGCGGTACTTGGGACCTGGAATGTTCCGCTGATCTCGCCGCTGATGTTGGGAGCCAGGACGTTCACCGTCGCGCCCCCGTAGGTGATATTGATCTGGACGTCGTCCGAGGTGGCCGGATTGGATGCTGGGAACCCGTCTCCAGTTATGACGACGCTGGACGTACGTCCTCCCGAGGCGGGGCTGATAGTGATATCTGGGCTTTTCAACGTGAGCTGGGTGGTCAGGGTCAACCCAATATCGTCCACAACTTTGATTTCCAATGGGCCGCTGGCCACGGTGTTGATATTCACGGGGATGGTTATGGACGTGGCCCAATTGCCGGATTCGTCGAAGTTGATGGGATAGGTCACATTGGGTGCGGTGAGCAGGCTCCCACCAACGGTGATTTGGCTGCCGCCCGTGCCTGTTATCCGGTGGACCCCGGCGCTTCCTGTACCGCCGGGGGTGGTTGCCGGAGTGAACCCCGTGCCCAGCAGGGAAACGGTCTGGTTGGCGACTGCGGGATTGGGGGAGACCGCCAGTACCTGGGCGGCGGGATTGGCGTCGGAGGCCGCGCCGATGCTGGCAAGGATGGCAGCAGACATCACGAGGAAGACGAGTTTCAGTCTGATCTGCAACACCGCCTCTCCCAGCAAAGAATCCCACACTATTTTAGCAGCCGCAGGCAGGGCGGTTTAAGCGGCAGCGACAGCGGTTTGCCAAAAAACAAGGCCCCGCGCCCGCCTGCGAATGCCCAGTTCCGTTGACAGTTATCCACGCCCAGACTACACTCGCCGCATTCGCGAATCAGGCCTGTGCCTCGACTTAGACCGGAGGGAAGAATGTCGGAAGTAAGAGTGGATACCATAGTCCGCGGCGGTAAGGTGGTCACATCATCCCAGGTCCTGGATGCGGCGGTGGCCATCAAGGGCGAAAAGATCGCGGCTGTCGGTCCGGAGCATCTGTTGCCACAAGCGGACAGATACATCGACGCCGAAGGCAAATTCGTCCTGCCCGGCCTGATTGATTCCCACGTCCACCTGGACGGACATGACGACTATGCCCTGGGGGCCCTAGCGGCGGCCCACGCCGGCCTGACCACCCTGATTCCCTTCGGCAACTACGCTTTGGAGGGCGACGAGACTCTGGAACAGGCTGTCCGGCGGACTCAAGAGGAAGTGGAAGCGGCGGCGCTGGTGGACTTTGGGTTTCACTTCATCCTGCAGAACCGCCCCAGCATCTTGAAGACCCTGCCCCAGGCCATGGACCTGGGCGTCAAGTCCTTCAAGATGTTCATGACCTACAAGAAGCGGCCCGGGCGGATGTGCGACGACGACTATATCTGCAGCGCCATGGAGATGGTTGCCAAGGGCGGCGGCGTGTTGCAGCTTCACTGTGAGAGCGGCAATATCATCGAATACCTGGAGAACAAGCTCATCGCCGACGGGCACACCCACCCGGAGAACTTCCCAGAGGCCTGTCCCGACTGGGCTGAGGAAGAGGCAATCAACAGGGCGATCAAGATGGGCGCGGCCACCGGCTGCCCCACCTACGTGGTGCACCTCAGCACCCAATTGGGGCTCGAGTGCATCAAGCAGGCCCAGTCCCAGGGCCAAAAGATCTGGACGGAGACCTGCCCCCAGTACCTCCTCCTCTCTGACGCCGAGATGGCCAAGTTTGGGCCTCTTGCCAAGATAGGACCTCCTTTGAGGCCGGAAGACGGCCCCGACAGAGACGCTCTGTGGGACGGCCTAAGGCACGGTCAGATTTCCCTGGTGGGCAGTGACCACTCGCCCCACCCCCAAGAACTGAAGAAGCCAGGCTGGGACAACATCTTCGTCACTCCGGACGGAGCGTCCGTGCCCTTTGGCTCGCCTGGCATCGAGACCGTGGCGCCACTGATGTACAGCGAAGGCGTGGTGAAGAGGGGCTTTCCCATCTGGTGGCTGGCGCGGGCAATGTCGGAGAACCCGGCACGCATCTTCGGCCTGTACCCCCGCAAGGGCGTGATTCAGGCAGGATCAGACGCCGACCTGCTGATCCTGGACCCCGGCGCCGACCGGGTGGTGACCGCCCAGGACCACCACAGCAACGCTGGCTACTCCCTGTTTGAGGGCTGGAGGGTCAGCGGCCGCCCGTGGATGACCCTGCTCCGCGGCCAGGTGCTGCTGAACCAAGGGGTTTTGGAGCAGCAGCCGGGTTATGGAAAATTCCTGGTCTGCGAAGGCCCCACCACACCCATCGGCGGNCCGGTGGACTAGGGGAAAAATGGGACTCCACATCCCCGATCACCCTGAGNTTGTCGAAGGGGCAGCCTAAGTCCTGTTTCACATGTGNAATGCTGCAGAGCGGCGCNGGTTCGACAGGCTCACCATGAGCGGAGTGTCGGGTAGGCGGTTCTAGGTGATTTGACCTGATAGTTGTAGGGGCGGGTTTAAACCCCGCCCCTACGTCATTGGATTCATGTTCCGAATTGGCCACCGCACTTCGCCGTCATTTCGGTTCTAATAACGGCGCCCTAAGGGAATTCATCCTCCGCTCCGCTCATGGTGAGCCTGTCGAACCACCGGTTCCTCCCATAAACACTCTTCCTTGGGCCTCGACTGATGCGCCTCCTTCGACAAGCTCAGGATGAGCGGGCTTGGGTAACGGTTGCTTACTCCTCTGTCATCCCAGCGAAAGCTGGAATCCAGTAGGCTTCTCTATCGCCAAGCCCCTGAGCCGAGGTATTTCCTGGATTCCGGCCTGCGCCGGAATGACGATGGGGGTTGGCTGTCGGGGGTGCAGCGGTTTGTGCAGGGTAAAGAAAAAGGGGCGCGACTGAAACAGCCGCGCCCCTTTTTGTGGTCCCGGTTGGGAGTGGGTTAGGCGACTCCCGCTTCCTGGAAATTGGGCATCACCTCTTTGGCGAAGAGCTCGATCGAGCGGATCACCTTCTCGTGGGGCAGTCCGGGGAAACCGAAGTTTCCGAAGACGTGGTTGATGCCGGCGGCCTGGGTTGCCTTCAGCCGCTCGGCCACGACCTCCGGGGTCCCAACCAGCGGCGGTAGACCGGCGTGACCAGGGTCGTCCCGGCGTTCACGGTCGTTCTGGCGGTTGGCCCAGTGCTCATAACCAGGAGGCACGTTGCCGTCCTTGTCGGTGGGCATGCCGATGGCCCCGTTGTTCCCCTCGGACCGTAGGATGCGCGAGGAGAAGTTCTGCAGTTCAGCGGCGTCCCTTTCGGCCTCTTCCTGGGAGGGCGCTACGTAGATGCCCTTGGACATGGGAGGGTCCAGGTGCTCGTGGGGATGCCCGTACTCCTCCATCTTGGCGCGCCAGGCGGCGATAACCTGGGGAGCCTGGCCCAGGATGTCGGTGGGCCCGCCGGCAATCACCTGGATGTCGTTCTTGGCGGCGAAGTCGATACTTGCTGGAGAGGTGCTCACCGCCTGGTACAGCGGCGGATGGGGCTTTTGCAGGGGCTTGGGCAGGACCCACAGGTCGTCCACGTTGGTGAACTTGCCGTGGTAGGTCAGTGTTTCTTCAGTCCAGGCCTTTTTGATTACTTCGACGGCCTCGAAGAACCGCTCGCGGCTGGTGTTGATGTCCACGCCCAGACCGTCGAACTCCTGGCGTTGGTAGCCGGAGCCGATGCCCAGGTCCAACCGGCCGCCGCTGATCACATCGATCATGGCAGCCTCTTCGGCGACCAGGACCGGGTTGTGCAGCGGCAGCACCACCACGGCGGTGCCGATGCGGATGTTCTTGGTGCGGCCGGCAACCATGCCGGCGAAGGACCAGATACCCGAGAGCAGGCCGTGGCGTGAAAATCGGTGTTCGCCGAGCCAGCACTCGTCAATGCCCAACTGGTCGGCCAATGCGATCTGTTCCAGAGCCTCATCAAGGGACTGCTGTTGTCCTTTACTCTCGTGTCAGGGAACGATGGTGAAGATTCCAAACTTCATCCTTTTGGTAGCGGATATACGCCAAAGGGTCAGACTGAGCGGCAGGGACTCAAATCATTGGGCCAAACATACACCGGCCCGCTGGTGGGGACAAGAAAAGGGGAGCGCAGGACTGGCATTACCGTGGGCTGCTAGCTTGGTTCGTCGCCTTTCATCGGAACATGGCTGTCTGAGGACCAACCCAACAGCCCCACCACGAAATGGAAGACTGCGTAGGTCTCCAGACCGAAGGGCAGATATCCGCCGTACCCCATGAGGGGCATCTCAAAGATGCGGGCGAAATCGAAGTACCCAATGTTGTATTCCCAACTCACGGTAGCTTCGTTGTTCCACATCTCCCAAAAGAACCCGCAGACCAGGGCGCCCAGGCCGAATGCCACGGCCAATCGCCAGTCGCCCCGTTCCACCTGGGCGGCTATGCTGGGCCGGCCCGTCAGGCGGTTTATGGGGTCGAAGATGAAGAACAAGAACAGCCAGGTCACAGGAAACAGGGCGTCGGGCCAAATGAGGAGCGCTATCAAGGACAACGCGCCCAATGATGCGATCAGGACCAGTTGCCCCCGGCTGAATACCAGGGCCGGCAAACGGGAGAACCGTTTCATGAACCCGAAGGAACCGATGAGCTCCGAGACCTCAAAGACCGCCGGTATCACGACGGAGAAGGCCAGGGAGGACTCCAGGTAGTCCAGGAGGTCCGTGTTCTCTTCCGACCCGATATAGACCCAGTTCTCGGTGACCAGGTTGATGCCCTCAAACATCCACCAATAGGGCATGGCAACGACGAACATGGCTGCCACGATCTTGGGGCTGCGGACGATCAACGAAGTCCCGGTCCGCCGCAGCACCAGGCCGTCCACGCTGAGGATAAAGCCCAGCCACAGGGGAAAGAAGGTGTACTGGAGGGCGGTCCCGCTCTGGGCCCAGGACAGGGGCCAGGCGATGGCGATGAGCAGCAGGCCCAGGAGACCCCGGTAGGGGAGGAAGTAGCGGTTTATCGGTTTCTCCCGCAGGGGAATCCGGCGAACCGGCAGCCGTTCGTCGCTGATGACCACCAGGCCTTCCAGCGACGCCTTTAGATCGAGCCTACTTAACACCTGTCAAATTTCTCACAAGAGCCGGGAAAGGGCAATCCGCCGGGCGGGAAGATTTGCCCTCAATTCCGTGTCGTTGGAATTTGGACTTGCTCCACTGCCTCTGCGTCGGCGGGTCCCGGGCAGGACAGGCCACCCTGATCAGCCAAGGGATGCGCCGCAGTCCGACGTATCAGGGCTGTCCGGTCATTGGATTTAGGAATAATAAGTGGGCCGGGGAAGCCGGTCAATAAGGGGCCGGGAATAGCCGGGGTATAATGGGGTTTCCTCAAGTGCTCCGCCCACCAGACCAGCCGTTTCAACGTGCCCAACATGCCAGACGAGACAATCAAAATCCAAGGGGCCCGGTTCATCATCACCATGGATCCCTCCCGCCGGATAGTCGGCGATGGGACGGTGGTTGTCCAGGGCCAAAAGATAACGCACGTCGGCAAGACGGCGGAGCTGTCGGCGGTACCGGCGGACCGCATCATTGACGCCACGGACATGCTGATAACGCCGGGGTTCTGCAACGGACACATGCACATCAGCTATGCCCATGCCACCAGGGGTATCTTCCCCGACGACTTGGGTTCGGCCTACCTGCCCAACGTCTTCAAACTCCAATCGGTCATGACCGCCGAAGAGGAATACCACACCAGTCTCCTGGCCATCACCGAGCTGCTGAAGAATGGCACCACCACGTTTCTGGACCCCGGCAGCACCAAGCACATCGGCCGCTGTATGGATGCCTACGAACAGTCCGGCTGCCGCATCATCACCGGGACCCACGTCACCGATAAGCCCAACCCCTTGAACCTGCCGGTATCTGCGACCGCGGACGCCATCGATTCCGTGGCAGCCACCATCAAGGAATTCGACGGAAAGTTGGACGGCCGGGTGCGGGCCTGGGCCATGCCCTTTGCCCCGGGATTCTGCACCGAGGAACTGCTGACTCAGTGCAAGCGGCTGGCGGATGACTACGGGACGGGGCTGACACTCCACTACAACAACGGCCAACAGTATGTTGAAAGCACCCTCAGAGAGACCGGCCTGCGTCCGACCCAGTATCTGGAGAAACTGGGGGTGCTGGGAGAGAACGTCACTCTGTCCCACATGTTGGGCCTGGATGAGAGTGAAGTGGAAGCGCTGGCCCGTACCGGCGCCAAGGCTGTGTTCGTGCCGACGGCGGCGGTGAAGGGCGGCTCGGGGATAACCCAGTCCGGGCTTCTGCCCGAGATGTTGGAAGCGGGGGTGGTGACGGGCATTGGCACCGACGCCGGCAACAATTCCAACCTGTTGGAGACCAACCGGGCCATGTATCTGATCGCGGTGCTATTCAAAGACGCCCGGCAGGACTCGCGGGCCATTCCCGCCGAGACCGCATTGGAGATGGCGACCATCAAGGGGGCCGAGGCCCTGGGGCTGGAAACGGAAATCGGTTCGCTGGAACCGGGCAAGAAGGCCGACCTGGTGATGTTCGATACGCGAGGGGTTGAGTGGCGGACACTTTTCAACCCGGTGAACAATCTGGTCTACAATGCTGACGGACGCAGCGTCCACACTGTGATGGTGGACGGCAAGATATTGGTGGAGGACCACGTTCCCCTGTTCGTTGATGAATGGGGACTGATTCAGAAGGTACAGGGCATCGGAGAGGACATGTTGGCCCGGACCGGCCTGTCATTCCCGCCCCGCTGGCCGGTGGTGTGATCCGGAGTCTGTTCAACCAGGATAAGGGGAGACAAATATGTCCCAATTAGTATTCATCCATGGGCCGGGGGCCGGCGGCTGTGCCGAGGGTTATCACCATCAGATGCAGCGCTTCCCGGGCAGTCTGGCGCCAGACCTGCCTGGCCATCTTGATGGCAAGTCCATGTCCACCGTGGAGGACTATACCGAGTGGCTGCGGGGCTGGCTGCACAAAGCAGGTCACAAGCAGGACCTGGTGATGGTGGGTTTCACCCTGGGGGCCTGTGTGGCCCTGCAGTACGCCCTTGACTACCCCGGTGAAGTCTCAGGCCTGCTGCTGATGACCATCGCCATGCGGCCCAAGGAGCGGCAGCCCGGCAGCCTGGAGTTCCGCCTCAACGCCGCCAAGGACCCGGCGCTGCACCAGGAATGGCTGGACGCCATGCGCCACGCAATGATGTTCATCGACGATGACCTGACCGAGAAGCTGATCGGCTGCCACGAAAAGGTTGGACCCATATCCCAGTACAACGACCTGGTTACCATCGACAACTTCGACGTCCGCGACCGCATCGGCGAGTTGAAGGCTCCCCTGACGCTCGTTCGAGGTGTGGATGACCCCGGTAAGCCGGCGGAGTATGAATTGGAGATTCACCAGGCGGTGCCCGGCTCCAAATACATCAAGCTGGAGCAGGCCGGCCATTTCCCCATGGCGGAGCGTCCCGACGACGTCAACAAAGCCATCGAAGAACTGCTGGTTTAGCGCCTCCAACGGGTGGGCTGCGACCACTCCAGCCAGTCATTCTGAGGCATCAGCCGAATAATCTGCCAATTTGAGGTCTGGTAGACCCTTATTGAAACGAAGGGTGATATTGGGCGTGGTTCGCTTGGCGGGAAGTAAGGTGGCAGATGAGCGCCGTGGCCCCCATCCTAACCTTCCCTAAGGAGGGGGAAGGGACTGTTTGGTCGGGGCGTTAGGGATCTTATGGCTTGGCTGGGAGGTGCTCTTGGTACCAGGCCACCGTCTCTTTCATAACCTCTGAGAAGGCGGGCTCGGCGTAGACCTCGTAGTGGCCGGCCCCGTGCAGCACCACCAATTTCTTTGGGTCGCCGGCATGGGCGTAGAGCTGTTCAGACTCTTCCTGGGGCACCAGGCGGTCGTCGTCGCTGGTGATGAACAGGATGGGCCTGGGGGAGATCTGGCCCACCACCCACTCCGGGTTGAAGCCGATGGTGTCGTCCACGTATTCGACCGGTATGGTGCCCACGGCGGCGGGGTTCTCCCTGCGAGCGGCGGCGGCCAGTTCGGCGGACTGGCGGTCAGGCAGCAGAATCTCGGAGCGTTCCACCATCTCGGATTGGCCGGTAAGAGCGCGCTGCTCCCGGTCCGCTTTGGAGCGGTCCAGCAGGTCGAACCACTCGTCCATCCGGCGCACCCGGCTCATCCAGCGGGCGCCGTTGCCGATGCCAACCACGCTGACGATGCACTTGGCCCGCTTGTCGATGGCGCCCACCCAGGAGACGGTGGCACCGCCGTAGCTGGTCCCGTAGATGCCGATGTTCTCTTCGTTGACCTCGGGCTGCAGTTGGAGGAAGGTCATGGCGGCCTGCACGTCGGCTACCCGGCTGTAGGGGGCCAGACGGCTGCGGCCGCCCTCGCTGTTGCCCCAGCCCTTGTAGTCGAAGGTCATCACCACGTATCCGGCCTCGTTGAGCACCCGGGCATTGTCGGGCAGGTACAGATCTTTGACGCCCGTGTAGCCGTGGCAGAGGAGCACCGCCGAACGTTGTTCACCCTCGGCGAGGCCGTCGGGGACATAGACATCGCCGCAGAGTTTCATACCTTCGCTGTAGAACTCGACTGCCCGTTTCATGTGACCTGCTCCTGATTGGGGTTCTTCTGGGAAATCTACTCGTCCACGTCCAGTCCTGCGGTCTGGAAGTCCGCCTGGGTCATTCCGGCGAACCGGTCCGGCAGGAACATCTCGATGGGCTGGGGGACCTTCTTGCACCCGCCCTGGATATATTCGGTGACGGCCTTGGCGGTGATGGGGCCCAGGTGGATGCCCTTGGTTGTGTGCCCGGTGGCCAGCACCACGCCCTCTTTTCCGGGGACGGGCCCGATGATGGGGTGACGGTCTGGGCTGAGAGGCCGGGAGCCGGCAAGTTGCTCCACCAACTCGGCGTTCTCCAGGTCCGGGAAAACGTCTATGGCACGCTGCATAATCTCTACCCGGGCCCTCTCCGTGGGCACCCGGTCCATGTCCTCGCCCTGGTACAGCTCGTCCTGGTCGTAGTCGCGGCCTCCGGTGCTGCCGGCGCTCAAGAACCCGTCCAGGCGGCTGATCATGTGACCCCGCTTCGGTGAGCTGATCAGGACCTGCAGCGGGTCTCCGGCGTATTTGAGGAGGACCCGCTCTCCCTTAAGCGCTCCCACTGGAATGGGGAAACCCAACTCCTTCTGGAAGGACGGGCTCCAGAGCCCGGCGGCGATGACCACCGTGCCGCAGGAGATGTCCCCGCTCTCGGTGCGCACGCCGGTGATGCGGTCTCCTTCGGACAACAAGCCGGTCACCTTGCGCTGGATGGTTTGGGAGCCTTTGGCTTCGGCCCCAGCGGCCAGGGCCAGATTGAGGCGGTAGCTGTCCAATTGGGCCGATTCATCTTCGTAGACGGCGCCCAGCAAAGATGGGGTGAGCCTGGGTTCGATCTCGTGCACGTCCTCTGCGGAGATCCAGCGGATGGAAACGTGCTCCTTCTGCCATTCCATGAGTTCTTTGATGAGGACCTCTTCGCTCTGTTCCAGAGCCAGCCTCAGGGACGGGCGGCGTTGGTAGAGCAGGTCCATTCCGGTGATGCCTTCCAGCTCTTCCACCAAAGAGGGGAACTCGCGGTAGCTGTCCAGGCCAAACTGGAAAGAGGGACCGGGGGTAAACTCGGTGCCCAGTAGGCTTATGAAGCCCGTGGCGTGGGCGGAGGATCCGCTGCCTATGGACTCACGCTCCAGGAGAGCGACCTTGATGCCCTCGCGGGCCAGGTAGTAGGCGACCGACGCCCCGACAACTCCCGCGCCGACTACGGCAACATCAACTTTTTCTGCCATGCTGAATGAGACTCCAGAAGGAAAGATGGGCCTCTGCTATGGGACTCTACACAGGGGTGACAGGAATTATCCGAGGGTTGCCGGTGCCTGTCAACAAGCCTTTCGGCCGGGGTGGTCAGCGCAGGGCAAGGGCCGGGAAGCGGGTCTCCACCGGTATGCCGGTCAAGGATGCGCTCAGTTCCCAGAGGCCGGCGGCCTTGGACTCGTCGTAGCTGTGCTTGGAGGAATTCACCACCTGTTTTTTCACCAGATACTTACCTGTGACACCCACCATGTCCGGCGAAGACGCGGCATATACTGTGGTCGTTGCTCCGGCCTCTTCTCTTATGCCCCGGATGCCCAAGAGGAAGTTCAAGAACCCGACAAAGGAGCCGTTGTTCTTCAGGAAGCTGGTGGCAACCAGGCCTGGGTGCAGGGCGTTGACCGTTACTTCCGTCTCTTGCAAGCGGCGGACCAGTTCGTAGGTGAACAGCACGTTGCACAACTTGGACCGGGAATAGGCGCGGAACCCGAAGTACCGGTGGGGGTCGTGGATGTCGGCCAACTCCAGGCGTGCTTCCTGGTGGGCGCTGGAGGCCACGTTGACCACCCTTGCCGACGGGGAGTCAACCAGGGTATCCAGCAGCAGGTTGGTCAGCAGGAAGTAGGAAAGGTGGTTCAGCGCGAAGGTCATCTCAATCTTGTCGGCGCTGTACTGGCGGGACATGTAGAGGGCCCCGGCGTTGATCACCAGGACGTCCAGTTGGTGGTGGCGCGCTTTGAACTCATCGGCCAGGCCGCGTACCTGGTACTGGGAGGACAGGTCGGCCACCAGGTATTCGATGAAGGGGTTGCGCGTCTCTTCCCTGATCTCAATGGCAGTGACAGCGCATTTGGCCGGGTTTCGGCCTGCTATCACCACGTTCGCTCCCACACGGGCCAGTTCCAGGGTCGTGACCCGGCCGATGCCTGCTGTGGGCCCGTCACTAGACAGGTCTTGCCGACCATCAGGCCCGAGTCGGTAATCTCTTCAATAGCCATCGGGGTCTCCAGGTTGTCTTCAGATAACCACACGGGAAAACCGCACAATCCGCCATCACACCGAAATGGTATTTCAGGTTTCGGTTAATACCCAGTAGCCAACGGGCTCGAATTTGGTGACCTAGGTGGGCCCATGGCGGTCTGGCCAGGCCACCGCCGTGCCACCAAATATACGCCCAAAAAGGGCAAATTGATTCCCATAGGCGCAGGGAGTAACCTGTTGCCTGTAAAATCCACAGCAAACCCGCACCCCAACGCGAGAAGGATGGAGCCCAAATATGGAGTTTGATCTGCAGGCGGTGACCGAGCCAGGCAAAAAGATGGTGCTCATGGCCGAAGAGCACTCGGCCGACTTCGCCACCCGGGCGGATGAGCATGACAGCCAGGGGACCTTCGCATTTGAGAACGTCGAGGCCATGAAGAAGAGTGGCTTCGCTGCTGCCGCCGTCCCACAGGAGTTCGGCGGGATGGGCGTTACCTCCATCCACGACTGTGTGGTGGCCATGAACCGCCTGGGCCGGGGCGACGCGTCAACGCCCTTGGCCTTTACCATGCACCTCTTTCGGGTCCTAAGCACCGCGCGGGGGCTGAACAACGCCCGGAAAACGGGAAACCAGGCAAGGCAGACGCGGCTGGAGGACATGCTTAGGAAGATCGGCGCCGGGGACTTCATAATCTCGGTGGCCAATTCTGAGCGCGGGGCGGACATCCGCACATCGCGCACCACCGCCACCAAGACCAAGGGCGGTTGGCTCTTCAACGGCACCAAGACCTTTGCCACGGGTTCGCCTGCTGCCAATGTGCTGGCGGTGCGGGCCCGGTACCAGAACTCCGCCGGAGAGGAACGCTTGGGCGCCACCATGGCCCCGGTGGACCGGCCCGGCGTAGAGATCATGAATGACTGGCAGGGAATGGGCATGCGCGCCTCGGCCAGCCACGACGTAGTCTTTACAGACTACTTCGTTCCCGATGAGGAATTCGATGACATCGGCGAGTTCGGGAAATACAACGCTGCCTTTCTCTCAGTCGCTTCGGGCGCCAGCATGGGGCTGTCATCCATTTTCCTGGGCATCGCCGAGGCGGCCCAGAAGATCGCCGTGGACGCCACCAAAGAGCGGGGCCGGGCCGACTACCCCATGAACCAGGTCACCGTGGCAGAGAACGAGATCGAGTTGGCGGCGTGCCGGGGCATCTTGGGCAGGGCCGCCCAGTCCTTCGATGATTTCTACCAGACCGGAGCGGGAGCCGGTGGCGTGGTGCCCGAAGTGACCGAGATGGAGGCCTTCGAGATCATCAAGAACGCCGCCACCGCCAAGAAATATGTGATGGATAAAGCCGGCGAGATCGTGAACCGAGCCATCACGGTCTACGGCGGCGGCGGGTTCGTGACCGGCAGCACCCTGGCCAGGTTGTACCGGGACGTGCGGGCCGGTCCCCTCATGCAGCCCTGGGCCACCAACCAAGCCGTGGAATTCATCGGCAAGGTCTCCCTGGGAATCAATCCCAACGACTAATCAGAAACGCAGGACTTTGGAGGAACGATGGCCGGTGGCAAGATTACCTTCGGCGTGAACCTGACAGTGGAAGACTACTGGGACGTGCCCGAGTTCGCCCGCCGGGCCGAGGACATGGGCTACGGCCGGGTGACCATGGGCGAGCACATCATGGACGGCAATCCGCCCAGACCCACCCTACTGAACCTCCCGGCCATGGCCGCCGCCGCCGGGGCCACGCGCAACATCCGCATCATGACCGGCATCGTCATCGTTCCCTTGTACCATCCCGTGACCCTGGCCAAGCTGGTCACCAGCGTTGACCAGGTTTCCGGTGGCCGCCTGGACTTCGGGACCGGCATCAGCGGCCAGCGGGGCACCAAGATCGAGTTCGACGCCGTGGGCGTGGACGTTCACACCAGGGGTCGGCGCACCGACGAGATGCTGGAGGTGATAAAGCGGCTCTGGAGTGAGGAGCACGTCTCCCATCACGGCCGGTTCTTCGACTTCGATGACGTTACCCTCAAGCCCTTCCCGGCCCAGAAACCCAACCCACCCATCTGGGTGTCCGGACGCAGCGACGCCGCCATGCGCCGGGCCGCTCTGGTGGGCGACGGCTGGTACCCCTATTTGTTCACCGCCCGGCGAATCAAGGCCAGCAACAAGATGGTGCGCCAGTTCGCCGCCGAGGCCGGACGCGACCTCGCCGGCTTCCACTGGGGGCTGAACCAACCCACGGCCATCTCCGCCGACGCTGACGAGGCCATGAAACTGGCCGTCTCCAACGTGGGTGAGCGCTACGTGACGCCGGAACGCAGCGCCGAAGACATCGCCAAGGCCCTGTGCATCGCCGGCAGCCCCGAAGACTGCATCCGGGCCGTGGAAGCCCGCATCGAAGCCGGGGCGGAGCACATCAACCTGGGGTTCCTGGCCGCTGATCCGGACGCATTCTACCGGCAGATGGAGATGTTCGCCGCCCACGTCATGCCCCAGTTCCAAGGTTAGCCAATTTACCTCAGGAGTCACTCATGCCGGACTCAGTTACCCTCAAGATAGAGAACAACATCCCCGTCCCCATGCGGGACGGGGTGACCCTGTACGCCGATGTCTACCGGCCCGAGGGCGACGGACCTTATCCCACCATTCTCCAACGCACGCCCTATGACAAGACCACGGCCCTGACCAACACCATGCTGGACCCCATCCGGGCCGCCCAGGCGGGGTTCGCTGTGGTGATCCAAGACACCCGGGGCCGCCACGCCTCCGAGGGCGAATTCTACGCCTTTCGGGACGACCCTAACGACGGCTACGACACCGTGGAGTGGGCCGCCAGCCAGAGTTGGTCCAACGGCAAGGTGGGCATGTACGGCGCTTCGTATGTGGGGGCCACCCAGTGGCTGGCCGCCACCGCCCGGCCGCCCCACCTGGTGACCATTGTTCCCAACGTGACCGCCTCCAATTACCACGACGGATGGACCTACCAGGGCGGGGCCTTCGAGTTGGGCTTCAACATGTCCTGGACCCTGCTGCAACTCACCCTGGCCAACTTCAAAAACGTGTCCGGGGCCCAGAACGTCCCCCAGGAACGGCGGGCCGACCTGATCAAAGCCGTCGACGGGATGACCGAAGGGTTCAATCACCTGCCCGAGTCGGACTATCCCCATCTGGATTCGGGTCTGGCCAAGTACTACTACGACTGGCTGGCCCACCCCGACTACGACGATTACTGGAAGAGTCTCTGCATCGAGGAAAAGCACCCGGAGATCGACGTCCCGGCCATGCACATCGGCGGCTGGTACGACATCTTCCTGGGCGGCACCATCCGGAATTACCTGGGAATGTCCAAGTCGGGGGCGACGGAGACCGCCCGCAATGGACAGAAGCTGATCATCGGGCCCTGGAACCACGGCGCACGGGGCTCTAGCATGGCGGGCCGGCACTACTTCGGCGTGTTGTCCGACCCCTTGGCCATCAATCTTGACGGCATTCACCTGCGCTGGTTCGACCACTGGCTGAAGGACGACAAAAACGGCAGCACCGATGAACCGCCGGTCCGCATCTTTGTCATGGGCGACGACGTGTGGCGGGATGAACAGGAGTGGCCGCTGTCCAGGGCTGTGGAAACCAAGTATTACCTGCACAGCGGCGGCAAGGCCAACAGCAAGAACGGTGACGGGGTGCTCAGCACCGAACAGCCCGTCGGCGAACAATCTGACGTCTTCCTCTACAACCCGGCCGACCCGGTGCCCACCGTCGGCGGGGCGCTGTGCTGCAACCCCTATTTCGCCGCCAACGGGGCCTACGACCAGAACGAGGTGGAAGAACGGAACGACGTGCTGGTCTATTCCACTCCGCCGTTGGAACGGGACCTGGAGGTGACCGGGCCGGTGACGGTTACCCTCTGGGCTTCCACCTCGGCCACGGACACCGACTTCACCGCCAAACTGGTGGACGTCTGCGAGGACGGGTGTGCCCGCAACCTGACCGACGGCATCATCCGGGCTAGGTACCGGGAGTCCATGTCCAACCCCAGCCTGCTGAAGCCGGGCAAGGCGTACTGCTACGAGATAGACCTGTGGGCCACCAGCAACGTCTTCAAGGCCGGGCACCGGATACGCTTGGAGATCTCCAGCAGCAATTTCCCCCGGTTCGACCGTAACACCAACACCGGCAACATCATCGCCGGGGACACGGAACTCAAGCCGGCGCTCCAGACCGTATTCCACGACGGCGAACAGGCGTCGTACGTCAGCCTGTCTGTCGTGCCGCGCTAGGAAAGGGAGGTTTCATGCCCGAAGAGACATCGGAAGAGTGGGAAGCGGCGGAAAGGGTATCGGGAGATCCTCTACGGCAGTGGTATTCCAAGGAGATCTGGGGGCAGCGGGCCACCGGCGACGATGCCCTGTTCGAGGTGATGAGTCTGCAGGTGTTCCAGGCCGGGCTGACCTGGAGAATGGTGCTCTCCCGCCGGGACAGCTTCCGGGCCGCATTCGATGATTGGAAGGTCGCCGACGTGGCCGCCATGGGTGAGGCCGAGGTAGAAGCCTTGCGCCAGAACCCCAGCATAATCCGCAACGGCCAGAAGATCCGTGCGGTGATCGCCAACGCCGGCATCGTCCGGGAACTGCAGAAGGAGCATGGGGCTTTCTGCCATTGGTTCTACGAGGTGCTGCCGGGCACCGATTACCCGTCACTCCAGCAAGAACTGCGCTCCACATTCAAGTTCATGGGCCCGGAGATTTCCCGCATGTGGCTCATGGCCTCAGGCCGCATAACCCGGGAGGAAGGGGACAGGTACGACCCCACCCGCTAGCTTCCCGTCCCGCCTGCCCGGTCTCCCAAGGTGAATCAACTGATACCGAATTTTGCCTTTTGAAGCTGAAAATTCGGCTAGAATTAGTTGCGGGGCGTTTCTATTATTTACCTAAGCGGGTTAGATAATCTGGGAAGCGAAACCATTGTTTAGCAGTGCACGGTCCTCCACATTGCGTGTCCCAAGGCCGAACTGGGCGGCGGTGGCCATTGCCGCTGAGGTGGTTGTCGGCCTTTTTCGCGGTTTCCCTCTTCCGCCTCTGCCCAAGGTGGGGGCGATACCAGTTTCGTTGGCGAGGAACCCACGGCCTGTGACGTATTGTGGTTCGACGGCGTCATCCTGCTCGGCGAGTTGTACAGCGACGCGGCGGCAATCAGGTCGGACATCGAAGTTGTCTTGAACCAGCACGGGTGCCTGCTCATCGGAGAGATACACATGGTCTCTCCCTACGTCTCGGGCTCCGGACTCCGGCACGGCACCATCGACGGTAATTTTCTCCGTTTCACAGTTCCATACGAGACGAATGACGCCGGTGGGGACCTGAATTTCTCTGGGTTGCTCAAGTGAGACCACATCGCCGACCCGGGCCCCATCGCCGAATCCATCCGTCAGTTCTTCAACTAGCGGGCTCGCTGGGTTTCCTACCTGCCAGTGGAGCGGGTTATCAACGACCCCAGCAGCTCTCTGGAGACCACGGCGATATCGTCGACCGCCTTCTCGAACACCTGTAAGTTGGCCTGGGACGGATGTCGGTAGCCGCTGATCTTCCTCACGAACTGCAAAGCGGCCGCTCGGGTCTCATCGTCGGTGGCCTCTTGTTCGGTGTTCCGCAGGGTCTTGATGCTGCGACACATGGTCTTCTCCGGCCTGCCCTTATTCAGCGGGAACCAACTTCCAACGATCTGCCGTGGGATAGAGGATCCTGGGCGGAGCCTGGGCTATTTGGCGGGAACGAATTTCATCGAGATGGAGTTGATGCAGTGGCGGGCGTTGGTAGGGGTGAACCCCTCGCCCATGAAGACATGGCCCAGGTGACCACCGCAGTTGGCGCATTCCACCTCGGTCCGCATGCCGTCGGGGTCGGGCAGGCTGTTCACGGCGCCGGGGACCTCCTTGTCAAAGGCAGGCCAGCCGCAATGGGCGTCGAACTTGTCCACCGAGCGGTACAACTCGGCGTTGCACCTGCGGCAGATGTAGGTGCCCTCTTCGTAAAAATCGTCGTACTCGCCGGTGAAGGGCCGCTCGGTGCCCTTGTATTCAATCACGTACCGCTCTTCCGCGTTGAGCGGGTTGTATTCAGGGGTGGTCATAGTAGGCAATTACCATGTCGAGATATTTTAGGGTTATTCGAATAGGCACATTATGCCAGAATTATCCCGGCAGTATTCTTATTCGATACTGTTCTCAAATTTCCGTTGAACAGGCCGAAAAGAACGGCAATCACGGTGAAATCTTCGTACCATTGGACTTAGAGCCGGGGGCTTTGGGCCCTTTGCTCATTCGGCATTGCGTTCAGTTGTTTCGGTTAGTTTGATACCACATGTAGGACAAAGCATGGCTTCCCGTAATCATCAAACCCTGATATTCCAGAAATCACTGTCTTAAGTTCCAAACTAAGTTCGGTGTTGCCAAATAGGAACCCAACAGCCCATTCCAAAGGCTTGTCTAGCGATACGGCCAATGCATCTGCCACCACGTTTCCACTGTCCAGCACCCATGAACCGACGGGCGCACCCAAAAAGTGCGCCCGTCGATTTCAACCTCGGTTACTTCCCTACTCTGAACCTTAGTGATAATTGAAAACCACTTATCGACTGTTTTTTGTGCTATCTTGACTGACAATATTTGAATCCATGCATCCTACCTCCGGAAGTATGGTAGCTATGGGTTCTTAGTCTGAATATATTGTCTTGTGGAGCAAAGCATGTACTTCAACAGGCTATTGAAATCGACAATAGTCTTGTCGATCTTCATTTGTATGTCATTCGGCTTGGTCTCGTGCAGCGGGGTAACTCAAGCAGAATTTGACCGTGTATCGCAAGATTTGAATAATTCTCAGTCCAATGCGCAGAAGGTCTCTAATGAATTAGCCGTTTCTCAAAGCAAGCTTGAAGATATTGAATCAGAGCTAGAAACTCTTCAGATTAAGGTCCGCGAAGCACACCTCGTAATAGAGGTTTTCAACGAATTCTTAAATATAGGGATTACAGGTAATACCACCAACATTTTGGGGCTGTTCGGCAAGTTGGCTGAGATTGAAAACGAAGAGATCCGAGAAAGCGTTGAGTACCTCATGGAATATGACGATTATGTATCAGAGGATGAAGCAGGAATGATAGTTATGGGGTGGTTGGAAGAAGTCGAAACGATGTTGAAATAATCAAATCCCCTAGAAAGACGCCAGCCTATACCAATGTCAATCACTTCTGCCTAGTCAGGTAATATTAAGCTTTTTAGGACACTGCACTCTCTGGAATAATGGTCAGTAAATTGAGAACCTAGGACTCTCCGTTAATCAACTCACCATGACCTACAACACGGTTCCGCAACTCTCGGCCTATTAGCTGGCATCGACTCCAAAGTAGTGTCAGAGGCACTTGGACACAGTACCTACGTCATCACATTTGATTTGTACCAGCATGTAATGACAAGCATGAAGGAAGCTCACGCCACTACCATAGACAACATCCTTAAGAAGGAGCCTCAAGAAGCTTAATTGTGTGGTAATTGCCACACAGTCAAAAATCTCTGGCCACACGCTGGCCACATTTGCCAAAAAAGAAGGCCCTCAGGTATTTCGTCTGAGGGCCTTCTTCGTGCCTGAAACTGGCGGAGGGAGTGGGATTCGAACCCACGGTGACGTTGCCGCCACAACGGTTTTCAAGACCGTCGCTTTCGTCCACTCAGCCATCCCTCCGTAAGGTGGCAACATGGCGCAGACCGGAGGGTGGACTCCGCCGGTGCGCACCCGGTGCCGGCCCGTCTATTGTACCCAGAACTTGCCTCCCTTCCAAGGTGCTGTCAGACTGGAATAGGGCGTCCATATTCTGACCGAATAGGGTGAGTTTCGAGGGTTGCCGCCACGCTTGTTTCAGCTTGACACCCCTATGGGGCGATGCTAGAATCAGGCACGATTCACGGCTAGAGATTTATGTAATTCCGGACCCCGTTTTCAACCGAATTACCCCCTGAAAACTCTGCCAATTTCCGTTTAGGCGGACCCGGCACCAACCCGCCGGCTGCCACCCTGAAGGAAGGTGACCATGCCCCCAGAGATTATCAAAGGACTCAAGGATGTCTATTTCGACACCACCGAGTCCAGTTTCATCGACGGCGAGGTGGGCAAGCTGCTCTACCGTGGCTACAACATCCACGAACTCGCCGAAGAGTCGACCTTTGAAGAAGTCGTATATCTGTTGCTCTACGGCAAGCTGCCCAACCAGAAAGAGCTTGACGACTTCGACGCCCAACTCCGGGCCAACCGCATCATCCCTGATGAGGTCATCCAAGTCTTGGACTTGGTCAAGGCCAGTCATCCCATGGACGCGCTCCGGACCGGCATCTCAGCCCTCAGCGCCTTCGACCCCGAAGTTACCGACAACTCGGTGGAAGCCACCATCCGCAAGGGCATCCGCCTCACCGCCATGGGGCCGACCATCGTCGCGGCCCACCACCGTCTGAGGCAGGGCCTGGAGCCTGTGGCCCCCAACCCCGACCTCAACCACGCCGGCAACTTCCTGTACATGCTCTTCGACGAGGTCCCCGACCAGGAGACCACCGACCTGCTGGACGTGGACTTCATCCTGCACGCGGAGCATGGCCCCAACGCCTCGGCCTTCGCTGCCAGGGTGACCGCCTCCACAATCTCAGACCTCCACTCCGCCGTTACCACCGGCGTGGGTACCCTGAAGGGGCCCGCCCACGGTGGGGCAGCCGAAGAGGTCATGAAGATGGCCCTGGACATCGGCAACCCGGAGAACGCCGCCGAATACGCCAGCAACCTGTTGGACAACGGCGAGCGCATCATGGGATTCGGACACCGGGTCTACCGGGCCGAAGACCCCCGGGCCCGTCACCTGCGTGACCGTTCCAAGGTACTGGGCGAAAAGAGTGGCCATCCCGAATGGTTCCAGATCCTCCAGCACCTGGAAGAGAACACCATGCAGCCCTACCGCGCCAAGGGTATCTGCGTGAACGTGGACTTCTTCGCCGGGTCCATCTACTACCTGCTGGGCATACCCGACGACCTGTTCATCTCCATCTTCGCCCTGGGCCGCATCCCCGGATGGACGCTCCAGTGCGTTGAGCAGTACAAGGACAACATCCTGCTCCGCCCCCTCACCGAGTACATCGGAGAGATGGACCTGGAGTACACTCCCATCGAGCAGCGTTCCTAGACCGGGCGCGACAGGTAAGGATTCAACAAAAGGGGCCGTAAGGCCCCTTTTGTGTTGGGACCGGATTTTCATGAGCGCTGAAACAGAAGTAAAAAGGCGCATCCAGGAAAAGGGCAAGATAACCTTCGAGGAGTTCATGTCCATTGCCCTTTACTGGCCCCAGGGCGGCTATTACGCGGGCCGGGAGCCTGTTGGGGCCGTGGGGGACTACTACACCAGTCCCGCGGTGCATCCCGCCTTTGGGGCGCTCCTGGCCGTCCAGCTTTACCAGATGTGGGAGATCATGGAGCGCCCATCTGTGTTTACCGTCCTAGAATTGGGCGCGGGCAACGGCCTTCTCAGCCGTGACATAACCGGTTATGCCAGCCATCTTCCAGGCAGTTTCGCCCGGACCCTGCGCTACGTATGTTTGGACCGGCGGCAGGTGACCCGGCTGCTAGACTCCAACCGCGTGCTGGCCGATGCCATTCCATTTCGTGGACTGGAAGGCTGTGTGCTATCCAACGAGTACCTGGACGCCTTTGCCGTGCACCAGGTGGTTATGGATTCCGGAGTCCTCAAAGAAGTTCACGTGGCACTGGAAGACGGGAACTTGGCCCAAGTGCTGGACGAGCCGGCTGACGCTGCCTTGGCGCGAAGACTGGATTTCTTAGGCATCACTCTCACAGAGGGGCAGACTGCAGAGATAAATCTGGGTCTGGAGAAGTGGGCAGGGGACCTATCCGGGGCGTTGGAGCATGGGTTCACGCTCACCGTGGATTACGGGCGCACTGCGCCGGACCTTTACAACCCGGAACTGCGGCGCCGCGGCACATTGGTCACCTACCACCAGCACGTGCAGACCGACGCCCCCTTGAGACGCATCGGGGAGCAGGACATCACCGCCCAGGTGGACTTCACCTCCGCCATGAGGTTGGGAGAAGATGCGGGTCTGTCCACCCTGGGGCTGGTGAAGCAGAGTGAATTCTTGGCAAATATGGGCCTGGGCCACTTTCAGCGACACACGAGAGGCCAGGACTTGCCTCCGCGACACATGCGGGCCAACCTGGCTGGCCTGGTCGATCTGGTGCGGCCCGGCGGTCTGGGAGATTTCAAGGTATTGGCCCATGGCAAGAACGTGGGCTTGCCTGACCTATGGGGGTTGGAGCAGTCCACAGAATCCCAACGTCTGGTGGAGTCACTGCCCGCCCCACTACTGACACCCGAGCACCTTTGGTTGGACCAGGGCAATCCCTTTGGGGGAGAAGTGGAATTCGAGGCTTTTTGGCCCGAGTCCGGACCGGAGAACCCCGGCGGCACTGAGAGCCAGCCGAATTAGCGGCTCCTAATCGGTGTTCTCTTCCCCAGATTCCGCCCCGTCCTGCTGTTCTCCAGAGGCGTCACCCTTTTGGGGGGCGCGCCCGTCGGGCCGGGGCTCGCAGCGGACGGCTGTGGTCAGGAAGCCGCTGTGGGCTACCATGCGGTGGTCGGGACGCACGCTGCGTTCCGTGACGTGCCACGACCGCAGCAGGGTCTCGATGGACTCGATCATCTGGAACCGGCCGTCCTCTTCCAGGGCCAGCACGAACTTCTGCACCTGCAAGATGGTGGGCACGAAGCTGAGGACGATACCGCCCATTGTCAATGCGTCGCCGATGCCGGGGACCGCCTGCCACGGTTCCGGAACGTCCATGACGATGCGGTCAACGTCGCGTTCGTCGATACCCTCGTAGATGCTGCGGATCTTGATTTCCAGGTTGGAGGTGTCGGGGGTGACCCTCTCGATGTTGCGCATGGCCTTGGGCAGCACCGACTCGTCAATCTCGTAGTTGATCACCTTGCCGGTGCTTCCCACCGCCCGGAGCAGGGTGGAGGTCAGCGCTCCAGAACCCAGGCCTCCCTCAATCACGGTGGCGCCGGGGAAAATGTCGGCGAAGTTGACGATATTGCCCAGGTCTTTGGGGTAGACGATCTGGGGTCCCCGGGGCATCTCACGCACGAAATCGCCCAGGGTGGGGCGGACGCCAAGCAGAATATGTCCTTTGTCGGTCCGGAACCAGCCGCCGACGTTGTTGCCGATTATCTGGCCGTGTTCCAGGCGGCCCAGATGGCAGTGGTAGGTCTCGCCTTCCGCCAGTGTCACCATGTAGCGGCGGGACTTGCGGTCGGTGAGCAGGACAAGGTCGCCGGGGTGGAAGAGGTTCTTGTCGGTTTTGGTTTGGTCCAATTTATCGCTTTCGAGACTGTTGATTTGGTTTGGGGAGCGGCCCCGGGCAGGAGATATTGTACGCCTTTTGTCTCTCCCGGTGGTCTGACCATATGACAGGGGCGTTCTCCCTTTTATGCTAGGGCCTAATGGGCTAGAGTAAGCGGCAATGATGGAATCCGACCAATTCACACTGGATGAGGCCAACGGTCTCGTTCCCTGGTTGCAAGAGACCTTCGACCGGCTGGGACGCCTCCGCCAGGAGTACGTCACACTGCAGCAGTGGCTGGGAGAACTGGAGCGCCAATGGCAGGAGAACGGCGGCTCGGAGGACGATTCCGAACTGCGGCAGGCCCGTAATAGTGTTTCAGAGCTTGCCCGCCAGGTGGAGGAAGGGGTCGAGGAGATACTGGACCGGGGGATCGTCGTCCGGAACGT
The DNA here is from genome assembly GCA_002721995.1 of Chloroflexota bacterium. GTDB lineage: Bacteria > Chloroflexota > Dehalococcoidia > Lucifugimonadales > UBA3495 > UBA9611. The sequence goes on along the minus strand of PBMF01000002.1, from coordinate 22,161 downwards.
GGAACGGGGCCTGGTGGATTTCCCTTCCCAGCGCGACGGGCGTGAAGTCTACCTCTGCTGGATCAAAGGCGAGGAACGTATCGACTTCTGGCACGAAACGGACCGGGGCTTTGCCCACCGCGAACCGCTTTAGATCACGGCGGTTAGTCCTGAAATAATAACGGCGTCCCGATTTGCGGGACGCCGTTTTCGCTGTTGGGTGTATTTGGGCCCTGCCTAGATAAACTTGGCCCGTTCCGTGGCTTCGGCGGCATGGTCTATGTAGACCGTGATGACCTCGGTGAAGAAATCCACTGCGGACGTGCCCTGTTCCCGGGCCCCGACACCGGAGGCGCCCAGCCCACCGAAGGGCAGGTGTACCTCGCCGCCCAGAGTGGGAGCGTTGACGTGGACCATACCGGTCTCCACCGTGTTGATGTACTCATAGGCCTTGGTGATGTCCTTGGTGTAGACCGAGGATGAAAGGCCGAACTCCACGGAGTTGGAGATGTCGATGGCCTCTGGCAGGTCCTTAGCTTTGAAGACCGTCAGCACCGGGCCGAATATCTCTTCCTTGGCGATGCGCATCTCGGGCGACACACCAGTGAAGATGGTCGGCTCCACGTAGTAACCTTCGTCGTAATCGCCGCCGCTCAGGGCGCGCCCGCCAAAGGCCAGGTTGGCGCCCTCTTCGGTGCCGATGCCGATGTATTCCAGCACCTGGTCCTTCTGGTTCTTGCTGGACAGCGGCGATACATCGATGGATGGGTCGATTCCGTCGCCGATGGTCAGTTTGCTGGTCCGTTCGACCAACTCAGAGACGAACTGGTCGTAGACATCCTCTTCCACGATCACTCGGCTGGTGGCGGTGCAGCGCTGACCGGTGGAGCCAAAGGCGCCCTGTACGATGCCGCCCAGGGCCTTGTCCATGTCGGCATCGGAAAGGACGATCACCGCGTTCTTTCCGCCCAACTCCGCCTGGACCTTCTTCAGCCGCTTGGCGCTTTCGGCGTACAGGTCGGTGCCGACTTCGGTGGAGCCGGTGAATGAGATTCCCTTAACATCAGGGCTCTCTACCAGGGCGTTGCCAACCTGCCCACCTGGGCCGGTCACCAGGTTGAGCACTCCCGGCGGAAGGCCGGCCTCTTCGAAAATCTCGGTCAGTTTCACCGCGCTCAGGGGGGTGGCCGAAGCAGGTTTGAAGACCAGGGCGTTGCCGCAGATCAGAGCCGGGGCCATCTTCCAGGCCGGGATGGCGATGGGAAAGTTCCAGGGGGTGATGATTCCGACAACGCCTATGGGCCGTCTGATGGTATAGGCCACAGTATTGGGCAGTTCGGAGGGTGTGGTGTAGCCGAACATGCGGCGGCCCTCGCCCGCGGCATATTCCATGATGTTCATGGCCCGTCTGACCTCACCCAGGGCGTCGCCGATGGGTTTCCCCTCTTCGGTGGTGATGGTCTCGGCTATCTCCTGGGCCCGGCGTCCCATGATCTCCATGGCCTTGAAGATGATGCCGGCGCGGGCCGGTGCGGGTGTGTCAGCCCAGATTTTTAGGCCCTCTTTGGCGGCTGCGACGGCCTTGAGAGCGTCTTCGGCGCCGGAGGTCTGGAACTCGCCCACCACTTGGCCATTACGGGCGGGGTTGTGCACCGGATAGGTCTTTCCCGTCACCGACTCCACCCATTGGCCGCCGATGTAGTTCTTGTAGGTAGTTATCTGGGTCGCCGCCATGGTGTCTCCTCCGGCTGAGTTTGGTGTTGTGTTGAGAAGGGGTTGGTTTACTCGCCGCCCGAATACTCCAGGCCGACGCCAATCACCTCTATCTGCATGGAACGGACGTCCGGGGCCTCGTCGTCGAAGCTGACGCCCAGGGTGACGTTGATGCCCTTGTTGATCTCCGGATGGCCGGGGACATCGAATTTGGCGTCCAGGTGGTCGCCCCGCAGGTCCAGGTCCATATGCTCTGCGATGCGGGACTCGCCGTCATATACGATCACTTCGTGGACCTTGGCATGGTCCCGCGTGCGGAAACTGACGTAGGTCCGCTCGATGTGCATCCGGTCGCCATCAACGAGGACGGGAGTTGGCAGCGGGAAGTGTAGCCAGGTGTTCTGGCCTCTGGCCCCTTCGATGCGGACGAACGGACCGGTGGCGCGGACCGACGTGAGCCGGCCGGGGTATTCCACCTGCATATTGGTGCCGTGCATCCAGATAGTGCGCTGCGGCATGGGTAGCCTCCAGATTCCATACTGTTGAAGCCGCTGACCACAGGCAGCAAACACCGAGAAATGTGTTCTCCACGCCTGTCCCAGTCAAGGTTGGCAGGATTATAGCGGCTATCCGCGCGCCGGTACAGCGTCAATATTCCCCTCGGATGAGCGGGCGTGTACGCCGTTGGGACTGGTACATTGAGGACAAGTTGACGCCGTTGACCGGCGTCCATAGAATCCAGGCGCCATCCCCCGCCTGTGACCGGAAATTTCGGTGAAGGACGACCTGCCCTTTGGACTGGATACTGCTGGCCCTCTTCAGCTCCGCCCTCTTCGGCCTGGTCAACGCCGTGGAAAAAAGGGTCATCGACCATCACCTGCCCAACCTGGGCGTTTATTACGCCTCCATAGCCATATCGCTGGCCATTCCGGCGTCCATAGTGTTCCTATCCACTGGGGGAGTCCCCGAGGGCGTCACGGACTACAGCCTGGTTATGGCGGCGATGTCCGGCGGCTCTTGGGGCGTGGGGCTGGCCATGGTCTTCTGGGGGTTCAAGCTGGAGGAGGCGTCCCGCGCCACGGCCATCTTCCACGTTTTCCCGGTGTTTGTGGCCATCATAGCCGTCATCTGGTTGGGTGAGGAACTGGTACCGGGACAGTGGACCGCCATCATCGTGATAGTGGCTGGGGCCTTTTTGGTCTCCTACCGGCGTAGGCCGGAGGGGGCATCTTCCCGGTTCTCTCAGGCCTTCCCCATCCTGATTGCCGCCAGCCTGATAACCGCCTGCTCCCACGTCTTCGCCAAGTCGGCGTTGGACGACGGGCTAACGGTGTGGATGACCTATTCCATCAGGACGGGCTCCATGGCGGTGGCCTTCGCGGCGCTGGCCAAGCCCCAGGGGTTCATCCAGATGATTCCCGTGTTGCGGAGCTGGCGCACCGTGGGCCTGATCGTGGCGGGGGACTTCATAATGGCGCCGATAGCCTCGATCTCGCTTAACTGGGCCACCAGCTTGGGAGCCATCTCCCTGGTTGCCGCCCTGGCGGCCACCAGACCCTTCTTTGTTTTCATGGTCAGCAGCCTGTTCAGCACCCAGCGCATAAGGCTTCTGAACGAACCCTTGGAACGGGAGACCATCTCCCTCAAGCTAGCCGCACTGGCCATGATCGTGGGCGGAATCGCGGCGTTGTCCTTGCTGTAGGGCAACAAAAAAGGCCCCGCTTAGGGGCCTCGGTCGTGTTGTCTATATGCCGGTGGGCCGCGGCGAAGAAAGCTATCGTTTCTCCCCGAAGGAGATTCCAAAGGCAAAAAAATGGAGCGGAAGACGAGATTTGAACTCGCGACCCCCTCCTTGGCAAGGAGGTGCTCTACCACTGAGCCACTTCCGCTCGCTGTTGTGCCGGATCGGGACCGGCGCCAAGATTGTTGATGGTGCCGAGGGACAGACTCGAACTGTCGACACCGGCATTTTCAGTGCCGTGCTCTACCACCTGAGCTACCTCGGCAGTAGGTCATATTATCAAATCTACGCCCGTTGGCTGTCAAGACGAGATCAGCCGGTGAGGCACGGCGGCCTCCCCGGGCGGCCGGTCCGGAGGGGTTTTCAGATGCCCGTAACCTGTCTCAATTATCACACCTGGCGGCAGCGTGGTGCGGCGTATTTGAGTCCGATTGATAATCAAGATGCCAGGAGCGTATAATACAGTCGCGATTGAGGCTAATTTTCTCTCGAAATTCGCCCATTGCCACCAACCAATACGCAAACACCCGGAGGATGGCAACGATGGTAGAGGCACTAACAGGCACGTTTACGGTTAAGGCCGGTCACGCTCAGATGCTCAAGGGCGGCGTCATCATGGATGTGGTGACACCCGAGCAAGCCAAGATTGCGGCGGAAGCCGGCGCGGTGGCCGTGATGGCCCTGGAGCGTGTGCCTGCGGACATCCGGGCCGACGGCGGCGTGGCCCGCATGACCGACCCATCCATCATCTGCGCCATCATGGACGCGGTCAGCATCCCGGTGATGGCCAAGGTCCGCATCGGACACTTTGTGGAAGCCCAGATACTGGAATCCCTGGGCATCGACTACATCGACGAGTCCGAAGTTCTGACCCCCGCGGATGAGACCCACCACGTCTGGAAGCACGACTTCAAAGTCCCCTTCGTCTGCGGCTGCCGCGACCTGGGCGAGGCCCTGCGCCGGATCTCCGAGGGCGCGGCCATGATTCGCACCAAGGGCGAAGCCGGCACCGGCGACGTGGTCGAAGCGGTGCGCCACATGCGCACCGTCCAGGATGAGATTCGCAAGCTCCAGACCATGCCCGACGATGAACTGGTTGTTGAAGCCAGGGACCTTCGGGTTAGCTTGGACCTCCTGAAACAGACCAAAGAGGAAGGCCGAATGCCCGTGGTGAACTTCGCCGCCGGCGGTGTGGCCACTCCCGCGGACGCGGCACTTATGATGCAGCTGGGCGCCGACGGCGTCTTCGTCGGTTCCGGTATCTTCAAGTCCGGCGACCCGGCCATCCGGGCCCACGCCATCGTCCAGGCGGTCACCCACTACAACGACCCGAAGATCTTAGCCGAGGTTTCCAAGGACCTGGGCGAGCCGATGGTGGGCATCAGCGCCAAGTCCATACCCGAAGACGAACTTCTGGCGCCCAGGAGCCTCTAGGTCTCGGTCCGGCTAGGGGGAGCCGGCTGCGGTGACAAGGCCGGCATACGAATCCTGAGAGAGTGAATCAGCAGGCAGAGTTGGAAGTAGGCGTCTTAGCGGTACAAGGCGATTTCGCCGAACATATAGCGGTCCTGGACAAACTGGGCGTCAAGGCCCGGGAGGTCAGGCTGCCCGAACACCTTGATTCCTTGGATGGGATAATCATCCCGGGCGGCGAAAGCACGACCCTCAGCCGCTTAATGACCCTCTACGAGCTGAGAGAACCCCTGGCGCAAATGGCCCAGGAGGGCCGCGCCATCTGGGGTACTTGTGCCGGTATGATCATGCTCTCCAGCGAGATCACCGAGCAGGACCCAGTCCCCTTGGGAATCATGGATATCGGTGTCCAGCGCAACGCCTTCGGACGCCAGGTGGACAGCTTTGAGCAGTCCCTGGACGTGTCGGCCTTTGGTTCGGACCCATTTCATGCCATCTTCATCCGCGCGCCGGTGATCATCCGGGTTGGCGACGAAGTGGAAGTACTCTCCCAGCTTGGCGCCGAGCACCCCGTGGCGGTCCGTCAGGGGAACCTGATGGCAACGGCATTCCACCCTGAGTTGACCAAGGACTACCGCTTCCACAGCTATTTCTTGGAAATGGCCGCCGACGGAAAAAATCAGGCCCATTCCAGGAACGAACCCAGATGATCACGGCCTTTCGGCTCAGCGACGCCCTGCGGTGTGTGCTGGTCAACGCCCCAGGAATGGAGAACCTGGCCGCCCCCACCGAGTCGGTGGTGCGCTGCCGCCCCCTGCGCAACTCCACCTTCTGGCGGCAGTCCCTGATGCACAAATCCGAGCGGGTGACGGTTGGCGATTGGAATGGAATAGACCTCTCCAGTCTGGCGTCGGCGCGGGTACGGAACGGCGTCAGGGCCTGGGAGGTGGACCGGCTGCACGTTAAAGATCCCGGTGAGATCCTGGACCTGCTGGACCAAATCGTCCGGTCGGCCGGGGCGAAGGGGGCCGAGAAGATTTTCCTTCGCCTGGAGAGTTCCGGCGAGACGGTGGACCTGGCCAGGCGTGCCGGTTTCTACCCGTACTACGAGGAGGTCCACCTGACTGGGAAGGGGACAGCCACCCAGGGCATTCCCGGAGAAAACGGCAATAGATACACGGTGGACAGACGGACGCCGTCGGATACTCACGGCCTGTTCCAGCTTTACTGCGCGGCGACCCCACCCAAGGTGCGCGACGGTATCGGCGTGACCTTTGACCAATGGTGGAGCGCCCAGGAACAGCCCCAGGCCAAACGGGACGAAGCGGTTATCAGCCGCGACGGAAAAATAGTGGGCTGGAATATGCGTGAGCCCTTTGGCCCGGTGGCTGCCGGACAGGTGCTGGCCCACCCGGACTTTCCGGAAGTGATGCGCCGGCTGATGGAGATGCCGCAGACAACCCAAACTTCAGAATGGCTGGTACCCAGCTATCAGGAAAATGCCGTCGAATCGCTGGTCCGGCAAGGCCTAAAAGAGGCCGGCCGGTATACTATGTTGATAAAGACGGTGACGGTACCGGTGGTAAATCGCGAACTTTCCTACGTGGAGGCGTGATATTGGCGACGGTGCAAGACGAACGCCAGGAACAAGAAGAACACGGCGAAGAAGAACGCACCCAAGGGTGGCGGCCCCAGGACCAGGAAGAACTGGATCTGATCCTAAACGTACTACCAGACAGCGTCGCAGAGACCCTGAGAGGCCACGGCGACCTGGAACACCTGCTGGAAATCGTGCTGGACCTGGGGCGCCTGCCCGAGGCCCGGTTTGTTGACGAGGAAGCCGAACTGTCCGAGTTCCCCGTTACCTCGGAAGACCTGGAAAAGGTCATTGAGCGGGTGGGTGAGTTCGGTGATGACAACCGCGCTGGTATCGAGCGCACCCTGCACCGTATCTCGGCCATCAGGAACCGCAAGGGCGAGGTGATTGGAATCACCTGCCGCGTCGGCCGCGCCGTCTTTGGGACCATCAAGATCATCGAAGACCTTGCCTTCTCCGGGAAGAACATCCTCCTCCTGGGCCGCCCCGGCGTCGGTAAGACCACCATGCTGCGCGAGATGGCCCGTGTCCTTTCTCAAGAGGCCAAGAAGCGGGTGATCATCGTCGATACTTCCAATGAGATCGCCGGGGACGGTGACGTTCCCCACCCCGCCATCGGACGCTCCCGCCGCATGCAGGTGCGGACCCCCTCCCAGCAGCACGGCGTGATGATCGAGGCTGTGGAAAACCACATGCCCCAGGCCATCATCATCGACGAGATGGGCACTGAGCAGGAAGCCGCCGCCGCCCGTACCATCGCCGAGCGGGGCGTGCAGCTGATCGCAACCGCCCACGGAAACACTCTGGACAACCTGATCATGAACCCGACGCTCTCTGACCTTGTCGGCGGCATCCAGACCGTGACTCTGGGCGACCAGGAAGCGCGCTACCGGGGCACTCAGAAGAGCGTCCTGGAGCGGAAAGGCCCGCCCACATTCGACGCGGTGGTTGAGATTCAGGGCTGGGACCGCCTGGCCGTCCACGATAATGTGGACGAGGTTGTGGACCAGTGGCTGCGAGGGTTTGCCATCGCCCCCGAAGTACGTTGGCTGGGTGAAGACGGCGAGGTCAGGCGCAGCCAAGAGCAGGTGAGGCACAGTGAGGCCAAACCGGGCTCCTGGCAGCCCGACAGCCCCCGTGAGCGCCGTCGGAGCACCCAGCAGACTCGCTCCGTTCGCGGCGAGATGATGGCCGCCCCGCCCCACGCGGATCAGGAGGCTGCCGCCAAGGAATCCGAGATCCGTGTTTTCCTCTTCGGTGTGGGCCGTGACAAGCTGGAGGCAGCCGCCGCAGAATCTGGCAACGTGGTGCACATCGTCAATGAACTACGTCAGGCCGACTTGGTGCTCACCACCAAGAACCACTACCGCCGCGGCTCCCAACTGGTGCGCATAGCCGAGTCCTCGGGCACCCCGGTATGCGTGCTCCGGAAGAACACCATGCCCCAGCTGGAAGAGTTCCTGGGCACGGTGGTCAAGGACTGGCACGGCGGCAACGGCAACGGCCACGGCGTGATGTCGGGACTGGGCAACGATGATGACGGCCCGCCCTTCACCGGGCAGGGCAGTTCTCCCACCATGGAGAAGGCCATGGACGAGGCTGAAGAGGCGGCCAACAAGGTACTGGCCGGTGAGCAGACCGTCCGTCTGGCCCCCCAGCGCTCTTACATCCGCCGGCTGCAGCACCTGCTGGGCCAGCGCTATAACGTGGCTTCAGTCAGCCAGGGCCGCGAACCCGAACGGGCTGTCATGTTCTACCGGGTCTAACGTCTCCATTGGGCGTCGAGTAAGATGGCCTGCTTTATCGTCTTTGAAGGCGGCGACGGGTCGGGGAAAAGCACCCAGGTCCGTTCCCTGCTGCGGCGCATGCGCCGGCGCGGCATCAAGGTCATGCAAACCCATGAACCCGGCGGCACGCCCCTCGGTCAGTCTCTGCGCCGCCTGCTCAAGTCGGGTGACCCCATGACTCCCACTAGTGAACTCATGCTCTTCGAGGCGGCCCGCGCCCAACTGGTGCAGGACGTCATACGGCCCTTCCTGGCCCAGGGAGGGGTGGTCATCGCCGACCGTTTCACCAGTTCCACCCTGACCTACCAGGGTTACGGACGGGGGCTGGACCGTGAGCTGATCGAGCGCCTGAACCGCGAGGCCACGGGCGGTCTTGAGCCCGATTTGACCGTGCTGCTGGACCTGCCTGTGGAGGCCGCTCTGGCCAGGAAGAACGGCGGGCGGGCCGACAACTTCGACGATGCACCGGTGGACTTTCACCGCCGGATACGCCGGGGGTACAGCGCCCTTGCCGCCGCCGACCCTGAGGGCTGGCTGGTGCTGGACGGTCAACGTCCCGTCGAGGAGCTGGGGCGGGAAATATGGAGCAAGGTCCAGGCCCTTCTCTGATACACAATTAATCAGGCACAGAAAAAGACCCTCCTGTTCAGGAGGGTCTTTTTATTCTTCGCTTATGAAGTAGGTCTAGTCGTCGGCCGGTGCAGGCTCGAGGGCCTCCAGCTTGGCGTCGATGACCTGGCGCATCTCCCGGACCCGCTTCAGGTCGGGATAGATGTTGCCTTCACCCTTCTTGTCGAAAATCCGCTCACCATTGAAGAACACTTCCATGATGCCCTGACCCCGGGGGGAAATGGCAATGGCGGCATCCTTGCCGTAGTGCCGGAAAAATTCATTCGCCATCCACGTGGCGACAGCGTGGTGCTGTCAACTTACGCAGTAGGTAATCTCTAGTTGGAACTTGCCTTCCATTTGGTTCCTCCGAGTGCCCAAAATTTGATTAAACCCTAGTTTAGCGTATAACTCCGGCAAGTCAACCCATGCCAGGCACAAATCCCCGCTGAATATGCCTGCTGGGCCGCCTAGGCTGATTGATCGGCCTAAATACGGGCGATCACCTGCTCACCAAAGCGGCGGATAAGGTCGTCGGTCTGGGAGCTGATGGCCAAAATCAGCAAATTGTCCACGCCTGCGTCCCGTATGTCCTGTACCTTGGCCAAACACTCGTCGGGAGTGCCGGCCACGGCGAACCGCTCGGCCAGAAAGTCCGTTAAACCCAGCTCGTCGCTGAGGGCCCTGTTGCGCGTTTCTCCCAGTTGTTCGTGCTCCGAGGTCACGTACTCGCCCTGGAGCACCCTGACGGCCTCCTGGAGTTCCTCTGGGACGTTCTTGCCTTCCAGGGTGTGCCGGAAGGCGTGGTGCCCCGAAGCCGCCAGGGCCATCTTGATTTCGTCGATGGCGTCATCGTGGTTGTCCGATATATTGCACTTGGCGAAGGCCCAGACTTTGGTTGAACCTTCCGGCCTGCCCGCCGCCCGTTCCCCCTCCCTGATCCGGGCGATGGTGTCGGCCAGCACGTCCTTGGTCAGCCCGGAATGGACAATCACGGCGTCGGCGATGCCGCCGGCCATGGCAAGGGTGCGCGGCCCCTCGGCGGACATGACCAGGGGAATCTGGTTGTTGGACCATTTCACGTGTATGGACCGGCCCTTGTAATCGACGGACTCGCCGGCAAGCAGTGTTCGCATGGCCTGCATGTATTCGTGGAGGTCGGCCAGTTTGGCCGGACGCAAGCCCAGGTTCAAGATGGCGCTGTCGCCGCTGCCGATGCCGAAGTAGGCGCGGCCTCCGGAGAGCCGGTTGATGGACGCGATGCCCGAAGCCGCCACGGCCGGGTGCCGGGTCAGGGGGTTGGTCACCGTGGGGCCCAGATGCACGCGTTCGGTGGCGCTGGCAATGACTCCCAGGCTCACGTACAGCTCGGGCCACAATGATTGGGAGTCGGGCACCCCCACGTAGTCGAAGCCAAGGTCCTCGGCCATCTTGGCCCTGGTGGCCAGTTCGCCCAGGTCGTCGGGGACCAGAGATACTCCAAAGTTCATGCGCTCTCCTCGGCGGTTACCAGATTGGGTGGGGTGGTTGAAGCCGCCGGGCTGGCCCTACGCGCCAAAAACCGGGACTGTCTTAAGCAGGCAATAGCGTAAATAAGGATACAAAGGCCTAAAGCTGACTCGGGGACTTCATCTCCCCGGGGGCCGGAATTGAAATGGTCCATCACCAGCCGCGGGAAGTTGGCCGTCTGCCAGATGTCGCCGGCCCGCCAGACCATGATCAGCAGCAGGGCAGGGGCCATCATCGCGGATGGCAGCACCAGCCTCATCCGGTCGCTGAGCCCCCTGCTGTTGGCGGTCAATCGCCAAAAACCCCCGGCCAGGCCGATCACGCTGCCCCAGAAGAACAGCTCGAACATCACGTTGTTGCCGAAGGTGAAGTTGTGTAAGGTCGTCTCGTTCTGGACGTTGATCTCGCTCAACGCCTCAGGCGTGCTCCAGCCAACGATCCGCTGTCCCCAACTGATCTCCTCCATGCCGCCCAGGAAGAGACCCACCGCCAGGGTCAGATAGAAGTACCTGACTGGGGAGTGCTGGGTGTTCTTCAAAGACCAGGCAGCGGCGCCGATTGCCAGGGCGCCGGCCATGTAGGCGAACACTGACCACCATTCGCTGAGACCGTCCTCGCTCTCCAGCCACTCGACTTCCAGATAGGTACGGAGTGTCCAGTGGGCCACCACAGCGAAGATCAACACGGCGACAAAAGCCAGGAAGAAGGTCCGACCGTGTCGGTCCCAAGGGAGGAGTTCGTCCTCGCCGTTGGACAAAACGGGGCGGAGCAATCGCGTGATGGCGGAGAGGACGGTCCCAAAGGCTATGGGTAGGCACACTATCGCGGTGACCAGTCCGGCCCAGCCCCAGGTTTGGATACCGTCACGCACCATGTCCGCGGACTTGGTCGATAGGGTGTTGGGGCCGGAGACGGATGCTTCGACCAGCCAGGTGACGCCGCCAAAGACCGTGTCTTGAAACGCCAGAAGGAACAGCCCCAACACCAGGCCGAACAACCCCATCCCAGCCCACAGAGCGGAAGCGCTGACGACGGACGGGGGATGGATTTGTTGGGATGTGGCGGCCATGGCTAACCAGGCGGTGGGTTATTGGTAGATCTTCCGGGGGCCGACGGTCTTGATGTAGCCTTCCAGGTTGTAGCGGGTCTCGGATATGGAATCGCCGCCGAACTTCTCCATGAAGGCATCGGCCAACGTGAGAGCGACCATGGCCTCGCCGACCACGCAGGCCGGTGGCGCCTGGCAGACGTCGGAACGCTCGAAGTGGGAAAGCACCTCTTCCCCTGTATCCAGGTCTACGGAGGGTAGGGGCGTGACCATGGTGGGGATGGGTTTGATCCCGAAGCGTGCCACCAGGGGCATGCCGTTGGTCATGCCGCCTTCGGTCCCGCCCAGGCGGTTGGTGTTTCGCTGCCAAGGCCGATCTGGGTCGGTCACGGGAAGTATCACGTCGTGCACCTGGGAGCCGCGCTGCTCGGCCACCTCCCAGCCAGGCCCGATGGAGACGGCCTTCACCGCGTTGATGGACATGAGGGCCTGGGCCACCAGGGAGTCGATCTTCTTGTCCCAACTGACGTGGGAGCCCAGCCCGATGGGGACGTTCTCCACGATGATCTCGCAGGCGCCGCCCACCGTGTCGCCGGCTTCCTTGGCGGCGTCGATCTCGGCGGCCATCTTCAAGGCAGCGTCGGGGTCGGCGCACCGAACGGGGGACTCTTCCACGGCCTCCCAGTCGATTTTTTCAGGCGGCTCGGCGTGTACTGGGCCGATGGAAATCACGTGACTGCGCACCCGCATGCCGAACTCTTCCAGCAGCTTGATGGCGATGGCCCCGGCGGCCACCCTGCCGGCGGTCTCGCGGGCGCTGGAGCGTTCCAGCACGTTACGCACGTCGTCGAAGCCGTATTTCATAACGCCGGGCAGGTCGGCGTGGCCGGGACGGATACGGGTGACGCGCTGGGTCCTCGGGCTCTGGGGCGGTCCTTCCAGCGGGTCGACGGCCATGGCCTCTTTCCAGTTGGCCCAGTCCTTGTTCTCCAGGTTCATTCCTATGGGGCTGCCCAGGGTGTGGCCGTGCCTGACGCCGGAGATGATCTTGGCCCGGTCCTGCTCGATGAGCATGCGGCCGCCCCGGCCGTAGCCCTTTTGACGGCGGGCCAGGTGCCCACCGATGTAGTCTTCGCTGATGGGCAGTCCGGCGGGGACGCCCTCCATGATGATGACCAGCCCCTGTCCGTGGGACTCGCCGGCGGTGAAAAATCTAACCATGAATCTTCCTGGGTGTTTTGTTAGAGTGAGGGTTGGCCCGTCCGGTGTGGCGGTTACGCGCCCCGGGAGGCCATTTCGGCGAAGGCGGCCTTGGACATCACGTCCACCGGCGCATCCTGGCCTGTCCACATCTGGAAGGACAGCACTCCCTGATAGATCAGCATGTGGAGCCCGCCCAGAGTGACGGCCCCGGCGGCAGCTCCCTCTCGGAGGAAGGGAGTTTCCAACGGATTATACACCAGGTCATTTACGATGGCCGAAGCTGGAATCTGGGCTGCGGACAGGGGTGAGCTGTGCTCGTCGGGCCCGTGGGACATGCCCACGGATGTGCAGTTGACGATGAGGTCTGCCGATGCGGCGGCCCGGGTCAGTATGTCGCCGGAAAGGGGGGCGGCTTCGGCTTTGATCCCATTTTCCTGGGCCAGTTGGCGGAGGGTCTCAGCCCGCTCCAGGGTGCGGTTGGCGATCACTAGCGAGTCCACTCCGCCCCTGGCCAGGGTCAGCAGGATGCCCCGGGCGGCCCCGCCAGCACCCAGTATCAGGGCGCGGGTTCCCGTGGCGTTGTAGCCGGTTTCCACCTCCAGGGCCCGGAGGAAACCAGGCCCGTCGGTATTGTGGCCTGTCAGGCGTCCGCCCCGGTTCACGATGGTGTTCACGGCGCCGGCGGCGGTGGCCCATTCGTCCACCTCGTCCAAAAAGGGAAGCACCGCCTGCTTGTGGGGCAGGGTGATGTTGATTCCCCAGGCGTCGGGGGCGCGCAGTCCAGCCACGAAATCGCCCACTTCCTCGGGCGCGACTTCCCACTTCTCGTAGGTGGCGTCGATGCCCAGGTGGTCCAGGGCGGCCTGCTGAAAGATGGGCGAGATGGAGTGCCCGATGGGGTAGCCGATTATGCCGAGGCGTTGGGTCATGGGACTGGGAGGCAGGGCCTAACCGGCCAGCTGCTCCAAAATCTCGTTCAGGTGTTGCTGGCGCTTTTTCAGGTCTTGGAGGCGGGCCTGCTCGGTCTCCACCACTTCCGGTTTGGCCTTCTCACGGAAATTGGGGTTGGCGACCAGCTTCTCAACCCGGTCCATGTTCTTGACGCACTCGCTCAGCTCGGAGCGGAGGCGGTCGTGCTCGGCGCTCAGGTCGACCACACCCTCCAGGGGCAGCCGCACGATGAGGGGGTTCACCACCAGGGTGACGCCCTTGAGGAGGTTGTTGCCTGATGAGCCGTCCGCGACTATGTGCAGGGGCTCGATGCGGGAGAGGGCGCGAATGACCTCGGCCTCTTCCTCTATGGGGCCCTGCATGCCGTTGGCTTCCACCTGGGCCTCCAGGCGTTGGCCGGCGGGGATGCGGAGTTGAGCGCGGGTGTTGCGCACGGCGCGGATGGCCTGCATGACCAGCCCAATCTCCTCCTCGGCTTGGGCGTCGTCGCGGCGAGTCTCCACGGAGGGGTAGTCCGCCACCATGATGGATGCGGGCAGGTCGCCTTCCCTGGGCAGGCTCTTCATCAGGCTCTGCCAGATCTCTTCGGTGATGAAGGGCATGAACGGGTGGAGCAGGCGCAGGGTACGTTCCAATACGTGGGCCAGCACTGGCAGGGGCGAGGGGCCTTCACCGGAGCGGGTGCGGATCTTGGTCATCTCGATGTACCAGTCGCAGTAGTCGTTCCAGATGAAGTCGTAGAGCTTCTGCTGGGCGTCGCCGAGCTCGAATTTACGTAGGGACTCGTTGACCTCGGCGGTCACCTGGTCCAGTCGGCTGATGATCCAGCGGTCCTCGCGGTGCTGGACGTCCTTCAGGTCGTACCAGCCCTCGAGACCGGACTTGCCCTCCAGCCCGGATATGACGAACCGGGAGGCGTTCCAGACCTTGTTGGCGAAGTTCCTGGCCGCTTCCAGGCGGTTCTCGCCGAAGCGCAGGTCGTTGCCCGGCGCGGTGCCGGTGGTGAGGGCGAAGCGCAGGGCGTCGGTGCCGTACTTCTCAACCAGTTCCAGGGGGTCCAGGGTGTTGCCCCTGGTCTTGCTCATCTTGGCGCCGGTGGCGTCGCGTATCAGGCCGTGGAGGAACACGGTGCGGAAGGGCACCTGGCCGGTGTTCTCGATGCCCAGCATTATCATCCGGGCCACCCAGAAGAATAGGATGTCGTAGCCTGTCTCCAGCACCGCCGTGGGGTAGAAATAGTCAAAGTCCTCGGTCTGGTCGGGCCAGCCCAGGGTCGAGTGAGGCCACAGTCCGGAGCTGAACCAGGTGTCCAGCACGTCGGCGTCCTGAACGATGTCCGAGCTGCCACAGCTTTCGCACTTGTCGGGGTCTTCGATGGTAACCGTCATGTGCTCGCAGGCCGAGCAGTACCAGACCGGGATGCGGTGTCCCCACCACAGTTGGCGGCTGATGCACCAGTCCCGGATGTTCTCCAGCCAGTTGAGATAGACCCGCTTAAAACGCTCGGGCACAACGGTGATGTCGCCGTTGGCCACGGCGGCGTGGGCCTTGCCGGCGATGCTGTTCGGCTGGTCGGGGCCGCCCAGGTTCACGAACCACTGGAGGCTGACCAGGGGCTCTACCACGGAGCTGCAGCGCTGGCAGTGGCCCACCGAGTGGCGGTAGTCTTCCACCTCGCCCAGCAGGCCCAGTTGGTCCAGTTCAGCCACGACCTGTTGCCTAGCGTCGACGCGGTCCACGCCCTGGTACTTTCCGGCCGCGGCGGTCATGCCGCCGTCCAGGCCGATGACGTTGAAGACTTCCAGTCCGTGGCGCTCGCCGATCTCAAAGTCCACCGGGTCATGGGCGGGGGTTACTTTCAATGCGCCGGTACCGAACTCCCGGTCCAGGGCGTCGTCGCCAACCACAGGGATGGGCCGGTCCATGATGGGCAGCACCACGTTCTTGCCCACGATGTGACTGTAGCGGTCATCTTCGGGGTGGACGGCCACTCCGGTGTCGCCCAGCATGGTCTCGGGCCGGGTGGTGGCTACTGTGATGAACGAGTTGGGGTCGTCCTGCAGCGGGTAGCGAATGTTGTAGAGCTTGCCGTCAATGTCCTGATAGTCGACTTCCAGGTCGCTAAGGGCAGTGGCGCAGCGGGTGCACCAGTTGATGATGCGCTCGTGGCGGTAGATACGGCCCTTCTCGTAGAGGTTGACGAAGGTGGTGCGGACGGCCTTGGACGGGCCGGGGTCCAGGGTGAAACGGTGGCGTTCCCAGTCGGCGGATATGCCCAGCCGGCGGGACTGCTCGTGGATGATGCCGCCGTACTTGCGGACGTGCTCCCAGACGGTCTCCACGAACTGGTCGCGGCCCAGGTCGTGGCGGCTGGTGCCCTCGGACGCCAGTTGGCGTTCCACGGCCCATTGGGTGGCGATGCCGGCGTGGTCGGTGCCCGGTAGCCAGAGGGTGGGGACGCCGGTCATGCGCCGCCAGCGGGTCAGCGCGTCCTCAATGGCCTTTTCCAGGGCATGGCCCAGGTGCAGCTCCCCGGTGACGTTGGGCGGGGGCATGATGATGACGTAGGGCTCTTTGCCCTTTTCGATGGTGGCGTTGAAATAGCCCTTGGACTGCCAGTCCTCATAGATGCGCTGTTCAACGTCGGCGGCGTTGTAGGCGCTGGGCATTTGGGAGGAAGTCATCGCCGGAAATTATCTCCAAGACCGGGGCGGCACCAAGCGGTGGGACCGCCGCCGAAAAAAGTGCAACAAGCTATCAGCCAATATAACATCGGCCCTTAATGAGCGTCCATTGGACTTTTGGGGGCCGGGCGGCCCGAAATTTAGGATTTACGCCTGATTTCACGCCTGAAAATGGGCATTTGGCGTTCTAAGGCGATTTAACGGGGTCTGAACGGGAAAGTTGGCGCCGAGGTCGGCTTGGGGGATTTTTCGGACAGTGATTTTGCCGGAAAAAGGGATGGTTAATGGTTGGCCCGGTGGCCCTGATGACTTTTTTGGAGTTGCTCCAACCGCTTGATGGCTTTTCTGGTGTCGCTGGCCACCCGGGCCGGGTCCCAAAGATTGATGCGGCGTTTGTGTAGCCAGTAGGTGAATTCTTTAAGGTCGGATAGGGAGAGGTTGCGGCGGCGGTCCTTCTTGGTTTCCTTTTGAAATGTCTTTAGGAGTTCGGTCCGGGGCTTGCCATACAGCCGGTTGAAGGCCTCTTCGGTCAGTTCTTCGGTGTCGGGGTAGCTGCGGGACATGTGTCTCTTGCGCACTTCCTCTTCCGCCGCCAGTTGCAGGGCCTCTTCCAAAACGACGCCATACCGGTAGTTCATATAGGCCCGGTACTTGCTGGTGCCCAGGAAGTGCCGGAACTGTTCTTCGTCCACGTTGTCCAGTATCTGGCCGTCGAAAAGGAGCCGCTCCTTGTCCTCAATGGGCACTGCCCCGTCGACATCGGCGAATAACCGTTCGGCCAGCAGCAGCCAGTCAAATGCCTCGCCCTGAAGTAGATAGCGGTATTTGCGGCCGTCGATGGTTTCCTCCGGCAGGGTCCAGAGCCCCATGGCCTCCACCANCGCNCGCTGCCAGGGNGCTCCCGCCGCNAGGGCAGTCCGCAGNTGCAGCAGAGCTTCTGGGACCCGGTGAGTGATGGCCGCCTCCCCAACCGGTCCGCCGTCCTGCTCTACAACCTGGCTCCANTCCTGGGGTTGGGTCATTTNCCGGCCCCTTGGCCGCGCCAGGCATCGAATATATCCAACCTCTGGGGCTTGGGCGCCCGGATGAACTCTAAGAACATGTCCCTGGGCATGGTGTTGAGGATGTCATTTGGGCGGCACCAGGCCCTTCGGGCCACTGCGACGCCGAACCGGCGCTTGCCCAGGTGGGTGTGGTGGTGGGAGTCAGTGTTGATGACCAGGGGCACGCCCAGTTCACGGGCCCGGTAGGCGTGGGAGTCCTTCAGGTCCAGCCGCTCGGGAGAGGCGTTGATCTCCAGGGCGGTACCCGTGTCCCGGGCGGCCTGGAGTACGGCCTCCACGTCGAATTCCACGGGTTCACGCTGCCCCAGCAAGCGGGTGGACAGGTGGCCGATGACGGTGACTGATGGGTGTTCCATGGCCTGAATCATGCGGGCGGTCATGGTGGCTGAGTCCTGGCCCATGGCCGAGTGGACCGATGCAACGACCCAGTCCAGTTGGGCCAGAATCTCGTCGGAGTAGTCCATCTCGCCGCTGGCGCGGATGTCGCACTCGGAGCCGCAGAGGATGGTGATGTCGTACTTGGCCTGGATCTCCCGCAGTATCTGGATCTGGGACTCCAGACGTTCGTTGGTCAGGCCGTTGGCCACGCCCAGGCCCTGGGAATGGTCGGTGAGGGCCATGTATTCGTAGCCCTGGGCTGCTGCTGCCTCCACCATCATTTCGATGGGGTCGTTGCCGTCGCTCCATTCGCTGTGCAGATGCAGGTCGCCCTTCAGGTGGGACTCATCAACCAGCGAAGGCAGGTTGTCTGCCAGTCCGGCGTCCAGTTCGTAGAGGCCGGTGCGTAACTCCGGAGGCGTCCACGGCAGGCCCAGGCGTGCGTAGAAAGACTCTTCGTCGGCGAACTCTTCCACCTGACCGGTCTCGGTGTTGGTGATGCCGTATTCGTTCAGAGACAGGCCCCTGCGGTTGGCGTAGTCGCGCAGCCGGATATTGTGTTGCTGGCTGCCGGTGAAGTACTGGAGCAGTGCGCCAAAGGACTCTGGTTCGCCGATCCTGAGGTCGATCTGGATTCCCGACTCCACAACCACGCTGGTCTTCTTGGGACCGTGGACCAGGATATCTTTCACCATGGGGAGGGCGACCAGGGCGTCGCCCACGGCCTCTGGGTCGGGCGCGGTGCCGATGAGGTCGATATCGCCGATGGTCTCTTCCCAGCGGCGCAGGCTGCCGGCGGGGAACATGGGGCCTATGTCAGGGCACTTTTCCCGGAGAGCGGCCATGACTTCCTCGGCCACGGGCAGGGCTTCTCCGATGGGCGTGCGGTCGCCCATGGTCTGGACGGCCTGGATGTGGCGGAGGATGTTCTCGGCGGCCCGCTTGCCCATGCGCGGCAGTGAGGCCAGACGGCCGTCTGCAGCGGCCTCGGCCACGCCCTCCACCGTGCTGATGCCCAGTTCCTGGCTGATGGCCATGGCGGTCTTGGGGCCGATGCCGGGTATATTTTTCAGTTCCAACACGCCTGGAGGGAGTTCTTCCAGCAGCTTCTGGTAGGCGGAGACCTGGCCCGTTTCTATGTATTCGGCGATCTTCTCGCTGATGGCTTTGCCGATGCCGGGGATTTTGGTCAGGTCTTCGCCATTCTCCAGGGCCTGACTCAGGGGAGAGGAGAGTTGCTCGATGGTCCGGGCAGCCCGTTGGTAGGCGCGAATCTTGAAGACGGTGTCGCCCTTCATCTCCAGAAGGGTCCCCAGGTCTTCGAATAACTCGGCTATCTGTTGGTTGGTGGGGGACATGATGGGGTCAGTCGGCGGGGCTGCCGTGTATCCCCTGGACCATCTGGCTCATGAATTCAGACAGGTGGCGAACGCCACCGATGGCGGCGACGTATCCCATTCGCTTGGGGCCGATGACGCAGATGGTGCCGCTCACACCGTGGGGGACGCCGTACTGGCAGAGAATCACGCCGAAGGGGCTCAGGAATTCATCCTGGTTCTCAGCCCCGATGAACACCGCCGGGCCCCCGGTATCGGGCGTGGCACTGAGCACGCGGTCCAGCAGTATGCGCTCTTCCATCAGCTGGACCAGTTCCCGGGCCAGTTCTCCTCGGGAGAATTCGGGCTGGTTCAGAAGCAGCCTCAGTCCATCGGTGTAGTGCTCCTGGGCGGTGGCGGTCACCGCTTCCCTCATAAGGCTCACAGATCCCTCTTTCACCCGCTCTTCCAGGGAATTTAGCTCCATGTGGTTGGACTGCATCTGGGAGTAGTCGAGCACACCCAGGGACTCGTTCATGCGGTTGGCGGCCAGGTCAAGTTGGACTTGGTCAACTCGCTGGTTGAGGGGCAAAAGACGCCGCAGCAGCCGCGCCTCCTCAAGCACGACCACCAGGAGGGCCGTGAAGTCTTGGAGGAACACCAGTTGGATTCGCTTCAAGCGGGGAGACTCAGCTCTGGGCGCGGTGACTATGGCCAGGTTGTCCGTGATTCCGGAAAGAATGGCGGCGCAGCGCTGGCTCCAGGCACTGATATCGGGTTCTGTTTCGGCCAGGTCGAGGTCCACGCTCTCGCGCAGCTCGTTTGGAAGCTCTGGGGTGTTGGGCAGGGACTCAACGTGGTAGCGGTAGCCCAGGTCTGACGGCACACCGCCGGAGGAGACGTGGGGCCGGGAGATGTAACCGTCCTCGGTGAGTTGGGACATGGTGTTGCGGACGGTGGCCGGGCTGATGGTGTGGTCGAGGCTTCGGGCGATGTCCTCTGACGCTACCGGGGTAGCGGAGCGAAGGTATTCGCTGACCAGAACATTCAGTACTGTCGCGGCGCGATTGCTAAGCATTCGTCTCCTGCCAGTACCGCCTCGTACCCTGTATTTTGAGGCTGAGGGGGCGATTTTTGGAAGTTAACATAGCTTTCTGAGCACTGTCAAACGTTGACCCGTTGGGCCTATCCAATTATACTCAGCCAGGGTTTTATCTGTACAAGTAGACGGGTTGGGATAGGCGTGATTTCAGAACGTAAAACTCTTTCCCTCATTGACGCAGTCGTCCCCGTGGAACGCTTCGGTTCCCGCATCGCCAGGGACGTGGCGCTCATAGTCCTCTTCAGTCTGATCGTTGCCGGTTCCGCACGAATCTCAGTACACCTCCCATTCACGCCTGTGCCCATCACCGGCCAGACCCTGGCTGTTTTGCTGGCAGGGGCCGCCCTGGGCAGCTGGCGGGGAGCTGCGGCGCTCGTCCTTTATGCCGTCGAAGGCAGCCAGTTCTCCTTCTTTGCCGGGGGCAGCGATTCCGTCTTCCACTGGCAGGCCGGCTCAGGCGGGTACATCTTCGGAATCACCTCCGGCTCTTCCGGTCTGGTGTGGGACCTGGCCTCAGGCGGCTACATAATCGGCTTCATTCCGGCCGCATTCCTGGTCGGATTTCTCTGTGAACGCGGTTGGGACCGTAAGTCTTGGATCATCGTGGCAATGCTGGCAGGAAACGTGGTGCTCTACGTCCCGGGTCTGCTCCAGCTTTCCTTCTTCGTTCCCAACGATAAAGTGATGGAATACGGGCTCTACCCGTTCATCGCCGGTGATCTGATAAAGCTTTACATCGCCGCCGTGTCGCTTCCAATCGCCTGGCAGCTTTTAAATCTGAAACAAAGACGGTACGGTCCATGGACATAACTTGGTTAGGGCATTCTTGCTTCCGGCTTCACGACGCAGACATGGTGGTTGTCACAGACCCCTATCCTGCGTCCATTGGCCTTAGGGTGGACAACCGTCCCGCCTCCGTGGTGACCGTAAGCAACCCCCATCCCAACCACAACAGCGTGGCGGGAATAGAGGGAGAGCCCAAGGTGTTCGACGCGCCCGGTGAATATGAATTCAATGGCGTGACTGCCAGGGGAGTGATGACTCCATTAGCGGAGGGGCAACCCAGAGAGGAACGGAGCGTCGCCTTTACAATTGAGATTGGTGGGATCAACATCTGCCACCTGGGCGATATTTCCATGCCCATGACCACGCGCCAGATAGACGAACTGAAGCCTGTTGATGTGGTCTTGGTGCCTACGGGCGGCCATTGCACGCTGGACATGGAGCAGGTATATCAGACCCTCCAAGACCTGGATGCAAAGGTAGTCATCCCCATGCACTACCAGTTGCCCGGTGTCGATGTAGAACTGGACCCGATAGAGAACTTCGTCCGCCGTATGGGCCTGGATGAGGTCCAGCCCCAGCCGCGCTTGGTGGTGACGCAGGCCAACCTGGGCACTGACATGCGCGTGGTCGTAATGACCAACCAGGGACGGGTCCGCTAACCACAGGCGCCTTTCGCTCCAACCCCGGCCTCTTTTTATTCCCTCGCTCTGTTCCTTGCGCGTATGTCACAGGTACTTTTGTGCCACCGTCCCATACCGCACCCCCTTTCCCTCACCCCCCTTGTTCCCTTGCCCAAACCGATATTCCTGTGCTGGAGAATTAGATCGACCTGATTGGGATTCTGTGGCCGGTAAATCGGGCGTTTACAGGCGATTTGCACCCATTGGACACTATTCCGCTTATGAGGGGTTAGCTTCGCAGTCGTTCGGGCCTTAAATCGAACGGAGGGAGTCCCTTGGGAATGGTGCCGGAGGCCGAGGGGATAGAAGGTGGATGAAACAGAGGGTAGAGGGGGCTCCCATCTTTGTAGATGGGTGATTGAAGGGAAAAGAAAAGAGGGACTCCCATCAGGGAGCCCCTCTTTTTAAGTGCAACTATTAACGAGGTGGGTTAGACCCGTCGGCCCATCATGTAGGCTCCGCCTGCACCCACGAGTGCGACGATGGCCAGGATGAGGGCGATGACAGCAAGGGCTCCGCCGCCATCTTCACCGGCGGCACCGTCAGAGCCGGCGGCGCCGGCTGCGCCAGCGGGACCCGCGGGACCGGTCGCACCGTCAGA
>PBMF01000001.1 GCA_002721995.1 Chloroflexota bacterium | reverse complement strand
CGCCGACTGCATAGTCGACGTGTTGGGCTACATGCCCGACAATCCGACCGCCGAAGAGAAGGCCATGGTCAATCAAGAGTGCTTCGGGGAGGACGTCGGTGCCCTCCATGGCGGCCCCCAAGGCGGGTTCCCCAGTGAGGTACCCGGCGGGATGCCTGCCGGTCTACCCGATATAGGTGACCCCCAGGCTTTCATGGAATGTGTGGTCAGAACCCTGGGTTACGTTCCTTCCGGAACCGACTCCGTGGGTCCGGAAGAGATGATGAAGGTTGCCCAAGTCTGCATGGAGGGCTTCCAGATGCCCCCGGCGGATTTCCCGGCGGAGCCCCGGGTGGAGACCCAAGATTCTCCCCCAGCGGTTTCCCTGGAGGGTCCACCGGCGGTGACCCAAGGTTCTCCCCCAGCGGAGTCCCGGAAGGCCCCCGCTAGGAACACCTTCCCAAAGCTGACCTTACAGTGGTAACAAAAGAGGCGCCCCGGATGGGAGCGCCCCTTTTGTTTCGTTCGTATTTTGGCGGGCCAGCTAAGGTGTGATGCCCAGCGCGTCCATCAAAACGCAATTGCCGAGGATCTCCTGTTCGGATGCGCTGAGCGGCAGGGCGGCGGGGGCCACCACCTGGGCCACGTCGGCGCCCAACTCTTCAGTGAGGCATGCCATGACACCGGCGGAAACCGTATCGCTGGTGGTTGTCTCCAGTGCGGAACCAAGCAGGCATCCGCCCAATGCCGCCTCTTGTTCCACCGTGAGGTCAGTGGCTCCGGAAACCACTTTTTGCGCGTCTTCCTCGCTGAGTGCGCTTTGCAAGCAGGCAATAACACTGGCAGAAAGGGTCTCGGCGCTGCCTCCCAGGCTGGTGGACAGTACACAGTCACCCAACAGAGTCTGCTGATCGGCGGTCAAGGGGATCGCTCCCGAAGCTACTGTCCGGGCCAGGTCCGCGTCCAGAGTCTCCTGCAGACAGGCGACTATCGGATCAACGGTGGCGGCCGCCACTGAGGTCGATGCGGAGAGAACACACTCTCCCAGGGCTGCCGACTGCTCATCGCTGAGAGGGATCAGCCCGGATTGCACCACCTTTGCCGCGGATTCGCCCAGTTTTTCAGTGAGGCAAGCCAGGACTCCGTCAGCTTCGCTGAGAGCAGCCGGCGTCTCAGTCGGGACTGCGGTGGGAGTGGCGGTGGGCGCCGCCGTAGCCGTGGGAACGGGTGTTGCCGTGGGCTCGGAAGCAGAGGAACCTCCACATCCCATCAGGACCAGAATAGATGCGCTGACAACCAGCGCGAGAAGTGATTTTTTCATGTCGAAAATTATAGGAAGCGGATGCCGTTAATGCTAACCGTCCGCTGTGACTGTGCGAAAAAGCCTCCCGGATCGGTAACGGCGCCCTGGGTTGGCATGGGCCGTTCCGGGGCGAAACGGGGCCTTGATGGACTCCGAATTCAGTTGACACCACTCAGGCGTGGCCGTACAATCTGTCAATCTCGTTGGCCTGCCTGGTTAGAAACGGTAAGACAGGCAGCGAATCAGCCCTCACTGCACGAAATTTCTCTCTTGGTGGGCACGAATTACGGCCAGCGGCGAATCTGGTTGGGACTGTATAGATGAAACGCACCCCGGTTAGCACCGCCCTCGGTATCACTTACCCGGTCCTGCAAGCCGGCCTCCCCTGGGTCTCCAACCCGGAACTGGTGGCCGCCGTTTCAACCGCAGGCGGACTGGGCATTCTGCATCCAACATCGGGGATCGAGCCTGGCGGCGACCCAGTAGCCAACCTGCACGCAGTAGTCCGCCGGGTGCAGCGGTTGAACCAAAAGCCCTTTGGCGTGGCCTTCTACCTGCCCCACCCCCAGATCGAGCAATTAATCGAGGCGGCGGCCCAGGAAGGGATCACCATCGCCATCACATACGGCGGCAGCCCGGCCCTTTTAACCGGCACGCTGAAAGAGCACGGTATGACCGTCATTCACCAGATATCCACGGTGCGCCAGGCCAGGGGCGCCGAAGCCCAGGGCGTGGACATGGTCATCGCCGAGGGATTCGAGGGCGGCGGTCTCCGGGGCGTGGACAAAGTTTCCACCATGGTCCTGGTGCCGCAAGTCGTGAGCTCCATATCCATCCCGGTGATAGCCTCCGGCGGGATCGTAGACTCGCGGGGGTATTTGGCTGCGATGGCCCTTGGCGCCATGGGCGTCCAGATGGGGTCCCGGTTCGTCGCAACCAAGGAGTGTATCTCCCACCAGAAGTACAAAGCCGCCATGCTGGCCGCCATCGACAGCGGCACCGTGGTCGTCGGCGGAGACAAGTGGCCAACCAGGGTCCTTAAGCAGGGCGTCGCGCTGCAGATGCGTGAGTCCAGCCAAGAAGGCGATGAAGACGATATGGCAACCTGGGAGCAGGAACTGGGCATCGAGCGCACCCGGGCGGCATTCCTGGACGGTGATTTCGACGCCGGCGTTGCCTACACGGGAGCGGGAACGGGCCTCATCTCGGAGATACTGACCGTGCCGGAAGTCTTCAAAGAACTGATCGACGGCAGGTTGTCACTGGCCCGCAAACTGGTCTAGCCGCGGCTAATTCGCCCCTTCGGTCGTGACCGGTTCCGACTCAACTTCCGGCGCAACGGGTTCCGTCGCGAAGGCCTCCGGACCAGCCGCGTCCTGTTCGATCAACTCCTCGGCCTTCCGCATGATTCTCTCCCGGCGTTCTCCCTCAATATTCCTGCTGTCCAGATAGAGCCCCAAGGCCTGGATCGGCTGCAGGTCCTGACCCTCCGATGGAGAGATGCGGGTGCGTCTGGCCTCAGTAACCTCCCTGGAGATAGAAGCTATGAAGTGGGCCGGTTCCAGGGCCGCCCTGATCTCCGTCTCCCGAAGACGGGCGTCCGCCTCAGCCGGAAGGGAAATCCTCACCCGCACTACAGCATCGGCAATGTCCTTCCGTCCGATGGCCCGGATGACAGACGCCGTCGGGTCCACGTCCTGGGCCTCCACTGAAACGTCCACGGTGACAAAGGTCCGGGCATCCAGTTTGTGGAACTCGAAATTGGTCATCCGCTGGCCCTGGGGCAAAGACGGGTCCAGGTCGATGATGCAGAAGCCCTTCTCGTCGCCCTCCTCGCTAAAATCCACCCTTTGCAGACTGCCGGAGTAGACCACCATGGGCGGTTCCGAACGCAGGACCTGGTGTTTGTGGATGTGCCCCAATGCCACATATTCCACCTGGGGCCGGTCCAGGGCGCTGACCAGGAGTACATGGTCCTGTCCCAGCATCATGGAACGCTCGGTGCCCACAGTGGCCCCATTCACAGTCACGTGACCGGTGAGGATCGCCGGCACATTGGGGTCCAGTTTCTGGGCCTCGGCCTCGATCCCACCGGTGAGACGCTCCTCCAAAGCCTGACGCACCTCCTCTATGGACATGCCCCGGGAGTCTTCCCGGCTGAGGATGGCGCTGCGCCGGGGCCAGGGCACCGCCAGCACCTGAAGCGGGCCGGACGGAGTGTCTATGTCGTAATTCTGGAGGTTGCTGCCCACGTGCACATTGGCGACTTCCAGAGTGGGGAAGATGTCCACCGCCGTCGCACGGCTGGATGCGGCCGGCAGGTCGTGGTTCCCCACCAAAAGGAATGTGGGGATGCCTGCCTGGGAGAGCCGATTAAGGCGCTTGGCAAACTCCCGTTGATGAGTCTGGGTCGGGTCGCGGCCCTTGTAGGCGTCCCCTGCCAGCAGGACCAGGTCCACACCCTCATTCAACGAGAATTCCACCACCTGGTCCAAGGAATCCAGGAAATCGCCCAGCCGGGTGGACAGCCCGGTTTCAGGGTCCACACGGCCGTAGTTTTCAACGCCGATGTGCAGGTCGGAGAAGTGAAGAATTCTCATGGTGATTGTGCAGATTATGTCCGGTGGTGGGCAGTAGGCACAAGGGGGGATGAGGCGCTTTTTCCTATCTGTCAAATTTGACAACAAGTAGTTCCGTTTTTAGAATCGGGTAGGGTAGTGGGAAGAGCAAAGGACCAATTACAAGGACGACGTTTCAATGACTACCGTTAGGTTAATGTTTGCCCTCCAGGAATTGGACATCATCTTGGACCGGGTGCAGGACGAACGGGCCAAGGCAAAAGACGAACTGAACAACGGCGACCTCGTAAAACAACTGGAATCAGAATTGGAACGGGACACGGAACTGCTCCAGGAGACCGAACTACAGCAGAGAGCCACCCAACTGGAGGCGGAGACCCAAAAAGAGCGGTCTGAGTCCCTGAACTCCCAGCTCTACGGCGGAGAGATAACCAATCCCCGGGACCTGGAAAACCTGGAGCGGGAAGCCGCCACCGTCAAGCAACTGGCCGAGCAGCACGAAAATGCCCTCCTTGAGATTTCCGTCCAGATTGAAGAGGCCCAGAACCGAAAGGCTGAACTTGAGAACAAGCTGACCGAGGCCAGGGCCGCGTGGAAGATCCGTCAGGCGGAGCTGCAGGCCTCGATCAAAGAACTGACGGCCGAAAGCGCCGGGTTCGAGGGACAGCGTTCCAAGTTGACCGAGGGCCTGGACCCGACCTCCCTGCAGCACTATGAGTCACTGAGAAAATCCAAGGGCGGTCTGGCCGTGGCCAAGGTGGAACGGGGCCTGTGTCAGGGTTGCCGGATGTCACTGCCCACCCACCAGCAGCAGAGCGTCCGCAGCGGCAGAAAGACCGTACTGTGCAGCAGCTGCGGCAGAATCCTCTTCCTCAGTTAGGCCCGCACAACCCGGAACCGAACAGCTTGAATGGCCGGTCTAGACCGGCCATTTTCTTTTGCCAAACGGGCCTTTATGCACCCGTTTGACCCCCATTTTCCCCCATGCTATCGTTTGAAACGGAGGGCTATGCAGACTGGGTGACCGCCGCCCCGATTCGTCGAGGGGGAGGAAAGTCCGGGCTCCTCTGGGCAGGGTGCTGGGTAACTCCCAGGTCCCGGCTTCGGCCGGGAACGGAAAGTGGCACAGAAACATACCGCCCCGATTCGTTGGGGCAAGGGTGAAATCGGACGGTAAGAGCGTCCGGCTGTCTGCGGTGACGCAGCGGCGGCTAAACCCCACCTGGAGCAAGGCCAAATAGGGGGACACAGGCGCCCGGCCCGTCCCCGGGTTGGCTGCTTGACCGCGGCGGCAACGTCGCTCCGCCAAAAGCGGACTTCCCGGCTTCACCGCCGGGCAAGGGCTAGATAGATGGTCACCGTTCTTCCTCAACCGAAGAATACAAAACCCGGCTTACAGGTCTGCACCACCCCTCCAGATCCGCTCCCGTCTCCGCAATCCCACCCCTACCCATCCGATATCCGCCGGATACGCCCCCCAGCGGTTGATGATTCCGGTGGCAACTATTATTATTGTCCCAGGCTCCCGACCGCCCCAAGGTGGGTAATTCCAGACCGCGGACAGCGGCCATTGCCCCGGACGGGACCACTCCAGCAACCGGAGAACTTCCTAAGCTTGTACCTCGACATGCATAGCCATTCCGTGTCCTCCGATGACTCACGAGCCACGGTGGAACAGTACGTTAAGTGGATCCAGGTGCTGCGAAAACGGGGACACACCGTTGACGGCATCGTCCTCACAGAACACCGTAAGTTCGATTTCGACAAGGACTATTCATCCCTGGCCGACCAGTACAACGTCCTGATAATCAAGGGCTCGGAACTGGACACCCGCTACGGCCATTTCCTGGTCTACGGCGTGAACGAAGGCCTGACCAGCGACATAGACTTCGCCGATACCCGCATGGACGCCAGGGCATTGATGCAGGCCGCCCGGCAGCACGACGCCATAGCCCTGCCCGCCCACCCCGGCCGTTTTGGCATCGGCCTCACCGACTACATCGCCAAGGGCGAGTCCTTCGACGATGTGGAGATCGTGGAGCGTCTGAACGGCGGCAGCCGCCAGGGCGAGAACGAACGGGCGGAAGAACTCTGCCAGAGCCACAACCTGCTGGGCATTGGCGGCAGCGATGCCCATCTGACCAGCCACATCGGCACCTGCATGACCAACTTCAAGGCGGACATCAAGAACGCCAACGACTTGGTGGACGCCCTGCTCAGCAAAGAGTTCCAGCCAGTCTGGTTGGAAGATACCCTGAACAACCCCGCCTAGGCCCAAGGAGAAAGACTCATGACCATGGAAGTGGAATACGACCGGTCTCTGTACGGAGTGGAACACAAAGCCGGTCCCTTCGAGATCACCAGCGAGATCATCGACCAGGCCAACAGCAGTGTCGGCGAGACCGGACCCGCATTCTCATCCGACGAAGGCGCCCAGGCCGCCGGTTACGAGCGGCGCGTGGCACCGCCCACCCTACCGTGCATCCTGGTCCGTCAGGTGGCCCTGCCGGACGTGAAGGTCCAATTCGGCAAGACCTCCATGCACGCCGGCCAGCGGGTGGAACCCAAGGCCCCGGTGTACGCCGGCGACCAGCTTACCGCCTCCTCCCATCTGAAGGATGTCTACACCAAGACCGGCCGCTCCGGCACCATGGTCTTTGTGGTCTGGGAAACCACCTTCAGCAACCAAGACGGCACGGTGGTGGCCGAGGTTCAGGAATCTTTCGCCCGGCGCGAGTGACCCGGTCCTTTTCCCAGCAGCATCCCATTTGACCCCTAGCGGCCTGGAGAGATTTTGCCCTACCTCGACGAAATAGAACTCGGTGATGAGATCGGCCCCATTGAGAAGATCGCCACCGATGACGACGTGATCAACTTCTGCGATATCTGGGGAGCGCCCAAGCCCAACCGCTTCACCGACGCCGATACCGCAGCCAAAGCCGGCATGAAAGGGACCATCGTACCCGGCATCATGACCATGGCCATGCTGGCCCAATTGCTGACCGACTGGGGCGGCCCCGGCTCGGTGAAAGACCTGGACCTGGTCTTCCGCCAACCCGTCCCCCACAACAAGCCCCTGACCCTGGCCGCCACCATCACCGACATCAGGGAAGAGGACGGCCAGAACCTGGCGGAATGCGACATCCTCATGACCGGCACCGAGGGCGAGCGCTACGTCGGCGGCAAGGCCATCGTCACCCTGGAATCCCGTTAGGCCGCACCCCAACCTGGCAGGTAGTTGAATGCTGGACCGTCTGCGCCAAGTCGCCTTCCTGGTCAAGGACCTGGAAGAGGGTAAAGAGCTTTACCGCCGGCACCTGGGGATGGAGACCTGCCACTCTAAAGACCTGAGCAATTACGGGGTGGTAAACGCCGTCCTACCCGCCGGCAACGGAACATTCATCGAGCTGCTGCAGCCAACCGCCGACGGGGCCGCCCGGCGCTACCTGGAAAGGCGCGGGGAAGCCCCCTACATGCTCATCTTCGAGACCCACGACTACGACCGGCTCATCCCCCACCTAAAATCCCTGGGAGTACAGCTCACTGAAGAGCCCGCCACCGGCGAGTACCGCCACGCCTTCGTCCACCCCAGATCGGCCAACGGCGCACTCCTGGAGATCGTCGAAGTCACGGACTCTGCCAACCCTTGGCCTCCCGCCGGGCCGGACTGGCAGACCCAAGCGACACAGCCGCTGACCAAGCAGATACGGCAGATGGCGGTGCTGGTGCGGGACCTGGACCAGGCCATCGCCCGCTGGGAAGAGATGTTCGGCATCAAGTCCACCAAGCGGTTCCAGGTCAGTTTCACTGACCTGGAGATTGCCGTGCTTCCCCTGGCAGGCAAGGACACCTTCATCGAGCTGGCCCAACCCACCGGAGACGATGTCCCCTCGGCCCGGTTCTTGGAGCGCTATGGCGAGGGCATCTACCTGACCATCTACGAGATAGAAGATTCCCTGGCCTTGGACGACTACCTGAAGGGCCAGGAAGCCCGCTATACCACATCCCGGGTCACGTCCAACTACGTGAACCTGGGGTTCAACAGCATCTGGCTCCACCCCGCCGGCATGAAGGGCGCCTTCACCCAGCTCTCACAGGTCTTGGCCGAGGACAATCCCTGGCCTCCGGCCGGCGACACCTGGCACCTGGAGTAAACTCCGATTGACGGCCGATTTCCTCTGTGATAGAGTCGCCTCAGTGTGGATACAGATACTAAGTCTCACTAACTACGCCAACCCAGGAAACAGATGCCGACCAGGATAAACGCCCTAACCCAACAACTGCTGGATAGCCTGGAAGAGCAGGGCTACCGGTCCACCATGCCCCGGCGGGCCGTGGCCCAGGCCATCGCCAACCAGGACAAGCACTTCACCGCCGAAGACCTGCGGGAACAGCTTCCCTCTTTGGGACGTGCCACCATCTTCCGCTCCCTCAAGCTGCTGGTTGAGACCGGCGTCCTGTGCCGGGTGCTGCTGGAAGACGGCGATCTCCACTACCAATTGAGCCACCAGGGTCACCACCACCACCTGCTGTGCGTCGAGTGCGGCGCGTCCCAGGACCTCTTGGGCTGCGATATTGAGGCCGTGTTGAAGCAGACCTCGGCCAGTCACGGCTTCGAGTTGAGCGGACACTGGCTGGAAGTCTACGGGCGGTGCCGTTCGTGCGCCGATAAAGAGCTGGCGGCGGTCTAGTCTCTTTTTTTGCCCGTATTGATACTAAATCTCAGAACAGATGCAAATTGATACCTGATCTAATTACCCCAAAACCCGGACTTATTAACCCTGGCCGTCTCATTACAATTCTGGCGATCCTTGCTGTGGTCTCCCTGACATTTGCCTGCGGCGAGTCCGAATCCGAAACGGACTCGGTGGACGGCAGTGACCCGATTTCCGTGGTCACGACCACCGGGCTTCTGGCCGACCTGGTACGAAACGTGGGAGGAGACCTGGTAGCTGTCGAATCCCTGGTCCCTCTGGGAGCGGACGCCCATTCCTTCCAGAGCACCCCGGAAAACAGCGTGGCAATCAGCAAAGCAGACGTGGTGGTCTCCAACGGCGGCGGCCTTGACCAATTTTTAGACTCTGTCATCGACGGGGCTCTATCCAAAGACGCCGTCCACATCATTGCCGCGGCAGCCCTTGTGGCATCGG
Source organism: Chloroflexota bacterium (assembly GCA_002721995.1). Classification (GTDB taxonomy): domain Bacteria; phylum Chloroflexota; class Dehalococcoidia; order Lucifugimonadales; family UBA3495; genus UBA9611. The sequence goes on along the minus strand of PBMF01000001.1, from coordinate 24,305 downwards.
AGGAAGGCGAGACGCCTACCGAAGACGCAGACCACGAGGGCGAGGACACAGACCACGAGGGCCAAGACGCGGACCACCATGCCGGCGAGGGCGACCCCCACTTCTGGCAGAACCCGCTCTACACTGTGGAATACACCGAAACAATCATGGAAGGTCTGATCCAAGCAGACCCTGAAAACCAGGCATCCTACCGGAGCAATTTCGATTCTTACAAGGAACAGCTGATCAAGCTGGATTTCGACATCGCCAGCACATTGAACGTGGTGGACGAAGACAAACGAAAGCTGGTTACCTTCCATGACGCCTTCGGCCACTTCGCCGAGAGGTACGGTTGGGAAGCCGTGTCCTTTGTAGCCAGCGACGCCAGCCAAGTCACCCCAAACGCGATCGCCGACGTCCTGGAGCGGGTGCGTGAAGAGGGTATTCCGGCGGTATTTGCCGAACCGCAGTTCAGTTCCGAATTACTGGATAACGCAGCCACGGTATCGGGGGCGGAGATTGGAATCATCTACCCCGACCTGCCCGGCGGCGGTGTGGACAGTTACATCAACATGATGCTGTTCAACGCCAAAAGCCTGGCCCGGCTCCTGGAATAGCCGCTTACCCAATGAGCCAGACGACCGAACAAGCGATCTCCCCGGCCCTGACGGTCCGCGACCTGTGGGCCGGGTACGACGGCCGGCCCGTCCTGGAAGCCGTCAATCTCCAGATCGACCGGGGCGATATGGTGGGAATCATCGGCCCCAACGGCTCGGGCAAGTCCACTCTCATCAAGACCGTGTTGGGGTTGGTCAAACCCCTGCGCGGCGACGTATCGGTCCTGGGCAGCACGGGAAATCCGGAGCGTCATCTGGTGGGATACACCCCCCAGACAGAGCTGGTGGACTGGAACTTTCCCGTTACCGTGTCCGACGTGGCGCTCATGGGACGCTATTCCCGTCGCGGCCTATTCAGGCGCACGACCAGCGAGGACAGGGAGGCAGCCGACGCCGCCCTGGAGATGGTCAAGATGCTCGACCTGCGCGACCGTCTCATCGGCGAGCTTTCCGGAGGTCAGAGACGCCGGGTGCTGTTGGCCCGGGCCATGGCCCACAACCCCAAACTGCTGCTGTTGGACGAGCCGATGGCCGGACTGGACGCCACCGTCCAACACCAGTTGTTGGACCTGATGGATGAACTACGGGACAACGGCACGACCGTGATTTTAAGCACCCACGACCTGTCCTGCGTGTCCCAGCGCTGCGACAAAGCCGCCTGCCTGAACCACCGGCTCATCGCCTTTGGCAAGCCATCCGAGGTGCTGAACGAGCAGGTCCTGGGCGATACCTTTGGCACCCACCTGCTGATGGTGCACCTGGACGGCCAGGCCTACGCCTATCAGCACCACACCCACTCCGGCAGTGATGGTCCAGCCGAGCCCCAGGCCCATGATTGATTTCCTGACCGAACCGTGGGAGTTCGCCTTCATGCAGCGGGCCTTTCTGGCCGCGTCGCTGGCGGCTCTGGCCTGCTCAGTGGTGGGCGTATTCGTGGTATTGCGGGGCATGGCATTCATGGGAGACGCCGTTGCCCACTCGTCCCTGGCCGGCATGTCGGTGGCCTACTTCTTCGGCGGCAGCGTGTTCTGGGGCGCCTTTGCCTGGGCCGTGCCCGCTTCTTTGGCCATCACCTTCATCAGCCGCCGCACCAACCTCAGACTGGACACCACCATCGGCATCATCTTCGCCAGCGGTTTCGCGGTGGGCATCATCTTGATGAGCCGGGTAACCAACTACTCCGCGGACCTGTTTGGCCTTCTCTTCGGCAACGTCCTGGGCGTGTCCTGGGGCGAGGTCACCCTGATCGGCGCGGTTGCGGGGGCAATCGCACTGGTAATCACCGCCCTCTACAAGGAGCTCCTCTTCACCGCCTACGACGCCATCATGTCGGCGGCTTCCGGCATCCCGGTCCGGTTCCTCCAATACCTCCTGCCCCTGCTGGTGGGCGTCACCACCGTGGTCTCGTTGAAGGCGGTGGGCATCGTCCTGGTCTTGGCTCTGCTGGTGACCCCCGCGGCAACGGCGGCGCTCCTGGCCCGGCGTCTACCCGGGATAATGGCCTACAGCGTTGTCACCGGGCTGATCGCCACGGTGGCCGGGCTCTATCTGTCCTTCCACGTGGACCTTCCCGCCGGACCCAGCATCGTGGTGGTGGCCACCGGCCTGTTCCTAGCCGCCCTGCTCTTTTCGCCCAGCAAAGGGATCGTATGGCAGCTCTGGCGGCCGTCTCCCATCCCCCTAGACCAAGCCTCGCCCTAGCCCTTCCACGCTGGCGCACCCCGCGCGCATTCGCTAAACTGCATTAGCTTCCCCAGCTTCATCCCTTTGCGAGGAAAAACATGTACGACCTGTCAGGAAAAGTTGCCCTGGTAACCGGCGCCGGGGGCCGGCACGGCATCGGCCGTAGCATCGCCGTCCGTCTGGCCGACGAGGGCGCCGATGTCGTGGTGACCGATGTCGAAGCCAGTATGACCGCCATACGCCCCGAAGACCGGCAGGCCGGCTGGGCCGGACTACCCAGCGTGGTCGAGGAGATCGAATCCAAGGGCCGACAGTCCCTGGGGTTGTTCTCCGACGTTTCCGACGGCGTCCAGGTGGCCGATATGGTCGCCAAGACCCTGGACCAGTTCGGGAAGATAGACATCCTGGTGAACAACGCCGGTTCCCGTCCCGGCAAGGACCGGGTGCCGGTGCTGGAATTGGAGGAAGAGGCCTTCGACGAGGTCCAGCGGGTGAACGTCCGGGGCACCTATCTGGTGTCGCGGGCGGTGGCCACCCACATGGTCAACCGGGGCGGCGGCGGCAAGATAATCAACATTTCTTCGGGGGCCGGCAAGAAGGGCATCGCCCGGTATGCCGCGTACTGCGCCTCCAAGTTCGCGGTGATCGGTTTCACCCAGGCCATGGCCCAGGAGATGGCCGAGCACAAGATCAACGTCAACGCAATCTGCCCCGGACTGGTGGACACGGAACGGGTGGACTTCATCGCCAGCGCCCTGGCGCCGGTGGGCGAGTCCTCCGAGGAATTCCGGGCGGGGATGGTGCAGGAGCGGGCCTTCCGCGTTCCCATGGGCCGCATCGCCCAGGGCGACGACATCGCCCGCCTCGCCGCCTTCCTGGCCTCAGCCGAGTCCGATTACATGACCGGCCTGTCCATCAGCGTGTCCGGCGGATCGGAGATGAACTAATCGGCCGGCGCCAACGCCTCGGCATCCGCTCTGGCGGGATGCCGGGGTGGCCGGGCGAGATACATGAGGATGGCCGAAAGGAAGTAGGCGGCCATCATGGCGAGGTAAAGCACGGTGTAATTGCCGGCCAGCATCTTCACCGCTGAGGCCAGGGCCGGACCGGCCCCCAGGGCGACCATCTGCAACGGTGAGAAGATTCCCAGGATCGTCCCGTAGGAATTGCGCCCGAAATATTCGGCCAAGACCATGTTCTCCAGAGACCCCAGCCCTCCGGAAAACACTCCCCAGACCAGGGCGAACACCATCGCCGTGGCCAGGGAGTTGACCCCCAGGAAATAGGCCATCATCCCTCCAGACCCGATCATCATCACCAACAGGCAGCGGCGGGGCGTGATCTTGTCCGCCAGATACCCCCAGAAGATGTTGGCCACCGCCAGGAAGGTGCCCACGCTCAACACCACGGCGGCGTTGGCCGTGCTCAGACCGGCGTCTTCAACCAGGTAGGGCACCATGCTGAACCCCGTGGCGCTGGAACCCATGGTCCCCAGGCAGGCTATGATGACCAACATCCAGAAGGCCTTGGTCTTGACGGCCTCCCCGGCGGTCCAACTGAACTCCGGTGTCAGTGCCTGCGGCCTGCGGCCTGCCGGGCCGTCTGTCTGTTCCTCCGTGGCGCCGTCGGGCAGCAGGCCAATATCCTCGGGCTGCCGCCGCATGAAGAGCACCACGGGCAGCACCAGAAGGATGCTGAGTACACCGAGGTAGCGGTAGGCGGCGCGGTAACCCTGGTGAGACGCGATCACAGAGATTATCTGGATGTTTATGGCGCCAGCAGTGGGGCGGAACACCGATACCATGGCCAGGGCCATGTTGCGCCGCCGCCTGAAGAAGTTGACCGCCGCGGTGCGGGGCACCAGTCCCACCAGAACCGGGTTGCTCACCGCCCGCCCCACTATGTAGCCGCCGTAGAACTGCCACAGCGCGTTGGCTCCGGCCAGGGCAAAGAAGCTGATACCGGCGATGACCAGGCCAAAGGGCATCAGCCACCGGGGGCCGAACCGGTCGGCAAGGCGTCCGATCAAGGGGGCAATCATCCCGGATGCCCAGGTCCCGATGGCAGCGGCAAAGGCCAGACTGCCGTCGTCCCAGCCGTTGTCGTCGGTTATGTAGACCTGGATGCCGCCCAACACCACCTGGGTGAGACCGCTTGCCGCAAAGGTGGCCAGTGAGGTGATGCCCAGCACCAGCCAGCCGTAGTAGAAAGGCGTTTTGAGACGCCAGTTGAGTATCTTTTGAAGCATCTGCTTAAGGAAGGTCCTCGAATCAGTCCGCTGGAAGACCAACCCTCGAATGATAACCCAATAGTCTTGCTCCAGTCATGGAATCCCCCATTGGCTGTGGTAACTTTAGGGGGTAGGTGCCAACGCAGATGCACTCTCACGAACAAACCGAATACTCGGCCCCAGCCGGCCATACCCACGGCCACGGTCATGGCCACTCCCATGGCGCTGTGGACGCCGAGATTCTCGCCAGCGAAAGGGGCATCAGGGCGGCCAAGTTGTCGCTGGCCGCCCTGCTGGGCACGGCTTTGGTCCAATTGGTCATCGTCGGGTTCACGGGCAGTGTGGCCCTTTTGGCTGACACCATCCACAACTTCGGCGACGCCGCCACCGCCCTTCCCCTATGGGCCGCCTTCACACTGTCGCGAAGACTCCCCACCATGCGTTTCACCTACGGCTACGGCCGTGCCGAGGACCTGGCCGGCCTGCTGATAGTGGCGGCGATTCTGGCCAGCGCGGTACTGGCCGCCTACGAGTCCTTCAACCGCCTGGGAGACCCTCCGGAGATCGACTACATCTGGATCGTGGTCCTGGCAGCACTGGTCGGATTTGCGGGAAACGAGGCTATAGCCATCTACCGGACCAGAGTGGGTAATGAGATCGGCAGCGCGGCGCTCATCGCCGACGGCCACCACGCCCGAGCCGACGGACTGACCAGCCTGGCCGTGCTCTTTGGCGCCATCAGTGTTTGGTTGGGCTATCCTCTGGCCGACCCCATCGTAGGGCTGGTGATATCCGCCGCCATTTTGCGTATAGTTGTTGAGACGTCCAAATCCGTGTTCTCGCGGCTGCTGGACGGTGTGGAACCCGAGGTGCCGGCGGAGGTGCGTTCGGTGGCGGGGGCCACAGACGGTGTCCGGGAAGTGGCCGAGGTCAGGGTACGCTGGCTGGGCCACAAGATGCTGGCCGAAGTCAGCATCGTCGTCGATGGGGAGATATCGGTAGCGTCCGGACACAGCATCGCCGAGGACGTGCACCACCGGCTGCTGCACCAACTGAAATACCTATCCAGCGCCACGGTCCACGTGGCTGGCCGGCGCGGCCTACCACCACCACAATTCCGGCGACAACGAACACGAACACAATGACGGTCATTCCCACGACTGACCGCCCAACTCCTAAATCAATCGAATACCAACCCGAGGTTTTGGCATGCCCCTTGAACGGTCACAGGTAGAACACATCGCCGCCCTGGCCCGCATCGGCCTCACCGAAGACGAGATCCAGATGTTCGGCGACCAACTCTCCCACATACTCGAACAGTTCGAAGTGCTTGAGGAACTGGACACGACCGGCGTCGCCCCCACCGGGCACGCGGGCGGGCTCCAGACCGTGATGCGCGAAGACGTTCCCCAGGATTCTCTGGACTCGGAGGACGTGCTGAAGAACGCGCCCCGCCGGGAGGGAGAGTTCTTCCGGGTGAACGCGGTGTTGGAGGAGTAGGGGTGGCCGAACTCAACTGGCTCAGCATCCAAGAGGCCCACGACCAACTGACCGCCAAGCAGATAAGTTCCGTGGAGCTTACCCAGGCCTGTTTGGACCGTATCGACGCAGTGGAAGACCGGGTCCAGTCCTTTCTGGCCCTGACACCGGAAACAGCCCTGGCCCAGGCCGCCGAGGCAGACCGCAAACTGGCCGCTGGCGAAGGAGGGCCCCTCACGGGAATCCCGGTTCAGATCAAAGATGTGATGTGCACTGAGGGCGTGCCCACCACCTGCGCCTCCAAGATGTTGGAGAACTACGTGCCCGTCTATAACGCCACCGCAGTGGAGCTGCTCAACGCTCAGGGGGCGGTGATGCTGGGCAAGGGCAACATGGACGAGTTCGCCATGGGCTCTTCCTGCGAGAACTCGGCTTTCCATCCCACCCACAACCCCTGGGACCTGGGGCGGGTGCCCGGCGGCAGCAGCGGCGGAGCGGCCGCCTCGGTCGCATCCGGTGAAGCCATCTACTCGCTGGGGTCCGACACCGGAGGCAGTGTCAGGCAGCCGGCAGCCTTCTGCGGCGTAGTGGGTCTCAAACCAACCTACGGACTGGTCAGCCGCTACGGCCTGGTGGCCTTCGCATCCTCCCTGGACCAGATTGGCCCGGTGGGCCGGACGGTGGCCGACTGCGCCACCGTGTTGAACGCCATCGCCGGCCACGACCCACGGGACGCAACCTCCGTCTCCAGACCAGCCACCGACTACACGGCCACCCTTGGACAGGACATCACTGGCCTGCGGCTCGGCGTCCCCGACGAGTATTTCGTCGAAGGTATGGAAGCGGGCGCACGCAAAGCCATTGACGACGCCATAGCAACGCTGGAGGGTCTCGGCGCGACCGTCCAGCCAGTCTTTCTGCCCACCACGCGGTACGCCCTGGCCTGCTACTACATCATCGCTCCATCGGAATGCTCGGCCAACCTGGCCCGCTACGACGGCGTCAAATACGGCTACTCTTACCAGGACACCGACGACATGTGGGAGGCCATGGAGAAGACGCGGGAGTTCGGGTTCGGCCCGGAGGTCACCCGCCGCATCATGCTGGGCACCTACGCCCTCTCCAGCGGCTACTACGACGCCTACTACCTGAAAGCACAACAGGCGAGGACCCTCATCAGGCAAGACTTCGACCGCGTGTTCCAGGACGTGGACGCCCTGGTTACGCCGACCTCACCGGTGACTGCGTTCAGGCTGGGCGAGATGGTGGATGACCCGGTCCAGATGTACCTGACAGACGTGTGCACCCTGCCGGTGAACATCGCCGGTCTACCGGGGCTTTCGGTGCCCTGCGGGTTCTCCGATGGAATGCCCGTGGGGATGCAGCTCATCGGCCCCCATTTCTCCGAGGAAACCCTGCTGCGGACCGCCCACGCCTACGAGGCGGCAACCGAATGGAAGGACGCCAGGGCAGCCCTTTAATCGGGTACTAAAACCTAGACGCCCGGACGCGCTGGATATTAGACTTTACCCAGTCAGAAATTCCCGGCGAGGAGGCGCTGATGCAGCGCTCCAAGATCAAAGATATATTCAACGCCAGCCAGGCCGGCGGCGACGTGCTGGTCCAGGGATGGGTCAAGACCCGCCGGTCCTCCAAGTCTGTAACCTTCATCCAAATAACAGACGGCTCAACTCTCCAGGACCTGCAGATAGTGGTGGACGAGGCCAACCCCGGCCACGATGCGGCCAGCGGCCTGACCACCGGATGCAGTGTCAGCGTGGAAGGGACTCTGGTGGAATCCCCTGGGCAGGGCCAGAAGTACGAGGTGCAGGCCAAGTCCCTGGAGGTACTGGGCGGTTCTGACCCCGAAACCTATCCCCTGCAGAAGAAACGCCATTCACCCGAGTTCCTGCGGGAGATCGCACACCTGCGGCCGCGCACCAACACCTTTGGCGCCATGGCCCGGGTCCGGAACTCCATGGCCTACGCCATCCATTCCTTTTACCAGGAGCGGGGTTTCCAGTTCATCCAGACCCCCATCATCACCGCCAGCGATGCCGAGGGCGCCGGATCCATGTTCCAGGTGACCACCCTGGACATGGCCAATCCCCCCAAGAACGGCGGGCAGGTTGACCACGATGAGGACTTCTTCGGCAAGCCCGCATTCCTGACCGTGAGCGGCCAACTGGAAGCGGAGATCTTCGCCCTGGCCCTTTCCGACGTGTATACATTTGGTCCCACGTTCCGGGCCGAGAACTCCAACACCTCCCGCCACCTGGCCGAGTTCTGGATGGTGGAGCCGGAGGTCGCCTTCTGCCAGCTGGACGGCCTGGCGGAACTGGCAGAGGACTTCCTGAAGCACATCGCCGGGCACGTTTTGGAGAACTGCGCCGAAGACATGGCCTTCTTCAACAAGTGGTACGACGACTCGACCATCGCCACCCTGGAGGGCATCGCCAACGCCCAGTTTGAGCGCATCGCCTACACCGAGGCCGTGGACCTGCTGCTCAGCTCCGGCGAGAAGTTCGAGTTCCCGGTGGCCTGGGGCACCGACCTCCAATCGGAGCACGAACGCTATCTGACCGAAAAGAAGATTCAGAAACCGGTCATCGTCACCGACTACCCCAAGGACATCAAGGCCTTCTACATGCGGATGAACGATGACGACCAGACGGTGCGAGCCATGGATGTTCTGGTGCCACGCATCGGCGAGATCATCGGCGGCAGCCAGCGGGAGGAACGCCGCGATGTGCTGGAGGGCCGCATGAGTGAAGCCGGCATGTCCCACGACGACTATTCCTGGTATCTGGACCTGCGCAGCTACGGCACCGTGCCCCACGCCGGGTTCGGGCTGGGCTTCGAGCGCACAGTCCAATTTGTCACCGGTGTGTCCAACATCAGGGATGTCATACCCTTCCCCAGGACGCCCAAGAGCGCGGAGTTCTAGACTGCGGCCTTCCGACCCGACAGACGGTCCCTCCTCCACCGATATGGCCGCCGCCTTCGGCAGTGGCAGCGCCACCTTTGCCCAGGCAAACTCCCAACTGGAACAGGTCTTCTCCCAAGCCAAGAATGTGCCCCAAGTGGCGGGCCGGCTGGGGCAATGGCGCTGCGCGTGGGACAGTGTCCACGGCCGACCACCCGCGGATGACACTGTTTTTGTCCACCAGACCTACATAGCTCTGTTGGCCAGACTGGTCACCAGAAAGTTCCTCTCTCCCCGCCCGGTCCGAGACGATGAAGAGCTATTTGAGGTCATAAACGGCGATTACTTCAGCCGCCGGGGCATCGGCAACCACGGCGAAGGCGACTATTTCTCCTGGGTCTGCCTCGAAGAGCGCTGGGAACTGGGACTGGAAGGCCAAGTGATCTCCGTCCTGAGTGAGCTCGCCAGTGCCGTGGAGCCCTACGGCTTCACCAAGGCCAGACCAGGAATCCTGGACGGCCTGTACCAGCAAAGCGACACTGAAGCCCGGCTGGTCCCCCATTGGCTGGCCGGTTATGTCGTTGAAGAGGGGTTGGGGTTGGCCATAGACCCTGACCGGTCGCTCATGGACCCCGACTGCGGCACAGGCACATTCCTCAGCTCCGCGGTGACAACTGTCTTTAACGCCATGGCCCTACGCGGCGACCACCCCATCGATATCTTGTTCCGAGGGCCGGAGGCAGTGCGGGGGATGGGCCGCGACCCATTGGGAGTGTCAGTTGCCAAGCTCAACTACCTCCTGGCCATGGGCGAGTTGGTCCAGGAAGACCACCCGCCGTTCCTGGTGCCGGTATACCTGGCCGACGCCGCCCAGGAGCCGGTCACTCTTCCCGATGACCAAGGGATGTCTGTTCCAACCCCGGTGGGACAATTTCCCTTCCCGTACCCGTTCGTAGACAACCCCCTCCTGCCCGACTGGGTGTTGGGCCGATTGACCAACTACATGGGGGGTGCCCAGCTGCGCCTCCATATCCAGTCCGAGGAGGAGGCGGTACAGGAAGTGATGAACGCCTATTACAATTACCTGACCGCCGCCAAACCACGCACCCCGGTACCGGACGCTCTGACGCCGCAGCAGGCCGATGTGCTGCTGGAGACCGCCAGAAAGCTGGTCTACCTGCATATACGGGGCGAGGGCACCCTTTGGCTGCACGGAGTCCAAAACCTGGCCGCCCCCGCCATCTTAGGTCGAAGAGGGTTTGACCTCATGGCCGGCGCTGCTTCCGAAGAGTTCTTCTCAAAGTGCGGCCCCCTGTATCTGGGCGCGGAGGGAAAGACAGGGTTGGTCGCGGAATCCGGGCAAGTGACCCTGCCAGACGGCCGACGAGTCCGGCCGGAAAGCACCGGAGGTACTTTGCCCATCGACGCCACATGGGAACAGGCCAAAGAGCGCGTCCGCATCACCTCCGATGCCTGACCGGCCCCGCCTGGGCTCATTTGACGCCATTTCCCACCGGCGAATATAATGTGGCGTCCTCTCACGGGAGCTGGGCAGACCGGTTTTTACCAGTCACCATTCATTAGCAAGGAGCCAAAATGACTACACAAGAAGTCATCCTGCACCCCGCGTCTGTAGTCGCGGAGTTGAAGAAGAACAACATCAGCCACGTCGTCTGGCTTCCGGACAGCGAGACCAACTTCATGTTCCAGTTGCTGACCAACGAGCCCAGCCTCTCGCTGGTGCCGGTCTGCCGTGAGGGCGAGACCATGGCCGTCGCAGCGGGACTCTGGGTGGGCGGCAAGCGGCCCATCGTGCTGATTCAGAACACCGGCATATTCGAGTCCGGAGACTCCATTCGCGGCTTGGGACTGGACATCAACCAGCCGCTGGTGATGCTGGTCGGATACCGGGGCTGGAGCCGCCACGGCCTGACCACCGACTCCGCCGCCAGGTTCATCGAGCACATCCTCCACGCCTGGGGCATCAATTACTTCCTGATTGAGACTGACGAAGACGCCGACCGCATCAGCCTGGCCATCGAAGAGGCCGAGCGGACGTCCAAACCCGTCGCCATCCTGGTGGGCACCGAGTTCGGTTCCTAACCGCCTTATAAACGGAGAAATTCATGATTGACAATGTTGACGCAGTAAAGCTCCTGGACAGCAAGCGGGACGACGGGGTCTTCGTGGCCACCATGAACGCCAACAACGTCCACTTCGGACTGCCCACCGTGACCTCCAACGAGAAGCTGGACTTCCCCATCTCCGGCGCCATGAGCAAGGCATCAAACGTGGCTCTGGGACTGGCCCTGGCCCAGCCCGACCGCAAGGTCTTCTGTCTCGACGGCGACGGCAGTCTGCTGATGAACCTGGGTGCCATGGTCACCATCAGCAACTCAGCACCCAAGAACCTGGTCCATGTGTTGTTCAACAACAAGGTCTACGCCGTCACCGGCGGACAGCCCATCCCCGGCTCGGAGAATTCCGACTGGGAAGGCATGGCCAAGTCGGCTGGCTACGCCAGTGTCTTCACCTTCGACAACCTGGAAGACCTGACCAACGGTATCGACGAGGCCCTGGCCGCCACCGGCCCGGTGTTCATCCATCTTGAGATCAAACCCGAGATTGAGAACACCCCGGTGCAGTTCCGCACCCGGCCCAAGCGGAACGTCCACACCGCCATCGCCGACCTGCCCGAGACTCTGGGCGTGAAGCGCTAGGCGGGCCGCCAATAACCGATCTAGGTCAAGATTGCCGGGGCAGCGATATTTCGCTCGCCCCGGTTTACTTTTGCTCCCATCCCGTGAGGCCGTCAAAAACGGGGAACGCAGCAAATAAGGAGCCCAAGTAGTATGCTGGGTAGGGGATTTTTCCCGCGTATTGGCGCCTACGCCGTGTTGGCGGTGGGGTTCTGGGTACTATTCCAGGGCTTCGAACGGTCCAATCCCTTCATCGGCGTCCTGGGCGGCGCGATGATTATCGCGGGAATGTACCTGATGACCGGTGTCTGGCGCGCGACCTTCTCACGGTTCGGCGGCAGCCAGCAACCACCGGCAAAACGTTATCATTCGCCGAAGGAGTCCAGATCCAGTGACGACACACCGGCCGACGCCACCGGGGAGCCCGGTGATACCGTCGATGGAAGCGACCAAGGCCGTTAACTACCACCGCAACGACGCGCTGGTGGTTGCCACATCGTCGGCCCTGCGCGAGTGGAGCCAAGTGTCGGAACGGCGCGACTTGGACGTAGACATATCGGACTGCATGGACCGCGCCCCGGCAGTGGGTCTGGGACTGGCCCTGGCCCAACCCGAGGGCAAGGTGCTGGTCTTGGACTGCGACTCCACCCTCCGGACCAATCTGGGCGGTCTGGCCACCATCGGCGAGTCCAACCCCGAAAACCTGGTCCACTTCGTCTTCGATGATGTGGCCAGCAGGTCGACCGAGGGACTGCCCATCAAGGAGATGGACAACCTTGACCTGGTGCAGATGGCCAAGAGTTCTGGCTACGCCAAGACCTATGAGTTTGACCGGCTAGAGGAGTTCCTTATCGGCCTGGAAGATATCATGCGACAAACAGGGCCGGTGTTTGTGAGGGTAAAGGTTTTCCGCAACGGTATCCAGCTACCGTTTCCTGAGCGTTCGATGGCTGAAGGTTGGGCCGAGGTCAAAGCGGCGCTGACGCCGNCTGAGGAAGAGTCCGAGTAGCCGCCGNCGGGGACTATTCTTCCGATGGGCCGTTTCCGGAGCGGACCGCTATCTGCCGATCCGCGTTGTGGCCGATGGACACNTTGCCCTGCTGGGTAGCCACTTCCATCACTCCCAGGTAAGGCGCGGNTTCNGCCACGGTGACCAGATGCTCCGNAATGANCATGGAATCGNCCAGGAACCGCATCAANTAGGCGTCTTCTTCGAGCACCAGGTCCACCACNTATGATTCCCNGGTTTAGCCGTGTCCAACGTCAGAGCGTTGGCCGGTTTTTTCGGCTCTCCGGTCCCNGGTATTTGCAAGCCATAGGGAGACCGTTTGGGGTTGCCCAGACGTGTTCTGCCAACTTCTCTTGGAAGTCCTGGGACACGCCGTGTTACAGCCGGTGGGCCTGGTGCAGGTCCATCCCCAGCAGCTTTACCATCAGCCACTCGGCCAGCCGGTGCCGTCGGGCGATGTCCTTGCCCCCTTCCAATCCTTGCTTGGTGATCCGGATGCGCTTGTCGGCCCCCAAGTCCACCAAGTCCTGTCGCTGCATACGCCGGATCATACCCGCCACTGACGTTCCCAGCCCCTCGGTTTCGGGCAACTGTCGCAGAGTGTCGGTGAGCTGGGTGATGGTGGGAATCTCATCGTCCTCTCACAACTTGAGAGGCATAGGAGGTAATTTTCCGTGCCCGTAGAGAGGCGCAGGTCGCCGTCTTGGGAATGACCGTTGCCGTTTTGTTTCTTCGGCGGCGCCATGGGACTCGTTATATCTTTTACCGTTTTTCACTATTTATCTGCCAACTAGTGGGGATGTAAAAATCTCTGCGAAACCAACCAAGACCAAATTAACGTAAACATCCAGGATAAGGGACTCTATCCCAATACGCGTCAGCGAACATCATGACAAATTAAAAGCAGGACCAATAACCTCTTTAAACGCGCGGAGTTCTTGCTCCGGCAATGTAAAGCTTTCTGCTGGGTAGATATAAATATGATTTATCCCAAGTCTTTCTAGCTCTTTCATGCGCCGGGTGACCAAGTCTGGGTCTCCTGCAATGGCGATTTTCTCGACCAATGCTTCCTGTAACTCATAAGGAACGACTTCGGCCACCTTTTCCGCCGCTTGCCAGTGTTCCATGTGGTTGTTGTCAGGATAAAATGTCAATAATTCGTCTGCTGCATTTTGAAGTTTATCTTTAAAAGAAGTTAGATCGTAGTCGATTCCCAGTCGATTCAACCACTCCTGTCCGCTGGCTTTGGCCAAGGGGGTGACGAGCCGGGGGCTCCATGCACGTACCGCCTCTTTCAAAGTGTCACGGACGAGACCCTCCATCTGCAGAACCTCGTGTACATCGGAAGCTTGTCTCCCCGCCAAGGCTGCCCCTTCTGCAACCCATTGGCGAAGAAGTCGAATCTGCTCTTCGTTAGGCATGGTAGGATGGATGAGAACCCCATCGCACAGTTCTCCTGCAACCCTGGCATTCATAGGCCCACTCGCAGTCAAGTACACTGGCACGAGCTCTCCGCCTCCATGGTATAACCGCACATGTTCTGCCCTTTTGGAAGTCCCCGTTTCAGAGCCATATTTCTGAACTGACTCTGCAGGCTGATAAACATCCCAATCCCCAGCCATAAACGCTTTTATTTCTGTGATGGCTTTCCTGATTTCTGGTAAACGTAGCCCTGGTAGCCCTACTAGGAAATTGGCCGATCCGCCACGGCCAAGCCACAGCTCAAAGCGATCCGGTCCTAGTTCCTGCACCGTTTTTGCTACCGATGCGATGACCGAAGTATGCCTCGGTCCCGGGCAAGTGACGGCGGGCCGTACCCGTATGCGTTCAGTATTTTGCAACACCTGGGCCATCACCACGTAGACGTCCCTCAGAAAAGTGTGGGAATCGACGAATCCCAAACCGGATAAACCTGCCTCTTCACAACGCCGAGCAAAATCTACGATCTCGACAACAGGCTTGGATGAAGCTATACGGAGGTCAATTTGCATTGGTTCTACCATGAGTTTTATATTTTGGCGACACCTTTAACGAGACATCAGTTCGGAATGTTCACCGTTCTCCCGGAACCATCTTTATATTCTCCGATGACCAATTTATAAGTGAAATAAACAGTGTGAATAATATCAGTTACTAAAAATAGTAAAGCGATTGGTAACGAAATAAAAATGAAAACTACTGTCAAGATAGCCAGTAACAGGTCGAAAAGGCCGTGAATCCATCTGCCTAAATAGAAATGATGTATACCTAATGTGCCGAAGATACCTGCAAGACAGACCGATACGAAATATGACTTAGAGACCTTTGTTTCAATAACGTTTTGTTCGTCGTCCATAACACACTTTTGTACGAAAATTTAGATCGCCGATCGACTTCATGTAGTCGATCTTAAAAGCTGGTCTCTTGAATTATTGAGACACTAAATTAAATGCGAATGACTAGGATTAGTACAATAATACTTTAAGCTTGCTATCATTCGATTGTAAGATCATTATATAGGTGTTAAAGTCCTCTCCAAGTATTAATAAATATACCAAATCGGCTAGTTACAATTCACTGCTAAAAGAAGAAGGGCGATATGACCAGTGACAAATCCTTTGCTGCAACTGCAATTCTATGCTACTTACTCGGAAGTCTAGGTATCCATAGGTTTTACGCTGGCAAGATAGGTACGGGAATTTTGATGTTGATAACTGCTGGCGGATGTGGCATATGGACATTAATTGACATGATCAAGATCCTTACGGGAGGGTTTAAGGACTCAGAAGGTCGCCCGATTAAGATGTCTTAAATAACAAGAGACACCAAAAACTCGGAAAATACACAGTAGCTTCTTAAATAAACCAAAGGCCGCTGTGCCGCCTGGTAGTTCCACTACTTTCCGATAAATTGTACGAAACAATTATGGTTATAAAGTCGTGGCTTTTGGACCGGTACGTTACTTATCTCGGAAGTCGGCTAGAACCCATTCAAAAACGACCTCGCTTATCTACTTGCTTGGCTGTTTTGCCCTGTTTGATTTATATATGGGCACGGGATCCCAGTGAACCTGGAGTCACCCCCCCTTGTCTGATCCTTACATTTACAGGGTTATACTGCCCAGGATGCGGCTCGCTAAGGGCATTACATCAATTACTCAATGGTAACGTGTTGGCTGCTTTTTGGCTTAATCCTATAGTGGTAATATCGATTCCTCTTGTAATATCCGCATTATTTTTGCAAATTCACCCATCCAAGTTCCTAGATAACCGTCTATATCGCAATATTACGATTGGATTTTGCTTTGCTATTGTTATTCCATATTGGATCCTAAGAAACACTGGTATTGAACAGCTTTCAATCCCCAACTGACCTGCCCTCCGAAAACTGGTCCAGGTGTAATGTTTGACCTGGGCTAGGTGAAGGGAGGAGAGATACCGAGGAAGAAGCACACACCGGAGCAGGTCATAAACAAACTGCGGGAAGTAGAAGTGGCCCTGGCTCAAGGGAGCACGGTAGCTGAAGCCAGCCGTCAGATAGGCGTAACCGAACAGACCTTTTACAGGTGGCGTAGTGAATACGGGGGCTGAGGGTCGACCAGGTGAAAAGGCTGAAGCAGTTGGAGTCGGAGAACACCCGTCTCAAGCGAGCGATCGCCGACCTGACCCTGGATAACCAGATACTGAAAGAGGCCTCTGAGGGAAACTTCTAAGCCCGACCCGCCGCCGCCGGTGTATAGATCACCTGAGAGAGACCTTAAGCGTCTCGGAACGTAGGGTCTGCCGGGTGGATCGGGCAACCCCGGTCCACCCAGCGGTATGAA
This sequence comes from Chloroflexota bacterium, assembly GCA_002721995.1. Lineage (GTDB taxonomy): Bacteria > Chloroflexota > Dehalococcoidia > Lucifugimonadales > UBA3495 > UBA9611. The sequence goes on along the minus strand of PBMF01000001.1, from coordinate 7,881 downwards.
CCCGTAGAGGCCGGAGACGAAGAGGTCCTCACCGGGGATATCGTCCGGTTGGCAACCAGTTTCGGCCGGTGCGGGTACCGCAGGATCACGGCGCTGCTGCAGCACAGCGGTTCGTATGTGAAGCACAAGAGGGTGGAGAGGATCTGGCGTCGGGAAGGGCTGAAGGTACCAGGCAAACAACCCAAGCGGGGACGATTGTGGCTTAATGACGGGTCATGCGTCAGGCTCAGACCCCAATGGCCGAACCACGTCTGGGCTTACGACTTCGTCCTGATGAGGACCCAAGACGGCAGAGCTGTGAGGCTGCTGGCTGTCATAGACGAGTTCACTAGAGAATGTCTGGCCATCCGGGCGGACCGGCACATCAGGTTGAACGACGTGATCAAGACCCTGGCTGGCTTGATGGCCAGAAGGGGTGTACCCGATCACATCCGATCTGATAATGGACCGGAATTCACTGCCAAGGCGATACGGGAGTGGCTGGGTCGGGTGGGGGCAAGAACGCTATACATAGAACCTGGCTCACCCTGGGAGAACGGTTACGTAGAGAGTTTCAACGGGAAGCTGAGAGACGAGCTGTTGGACCGGGAGATCTTCTACACTATGTATCCCACCGTAGCGAGATGTAACCATCAAGTAAGTGGAATTCCTTGATTAGACACAGAGTCGATTATTATTCGTTAGGAATTACCAGTATTTGCTGTGCTACGTTATATCCTATGGATACTAAATCTTTCCCGTTAGAAACTTGCATTACTCCCAGGTAAGGAGCAGCGTTTTCAACAGTAATCGAATGTTCGGGAGTGATTTTCGAATCGGATAAGAAACATAGTAATTTAGAATCGTCCTCAGGAATCCTGTCCACCAAGTACGGGTTACCAGATTTAGCTTTGTCCAGCGTAATAGCACCAAGCGGTATCTTGGGTTCTCCTGTACCAGGAATAGGTCTCCCGTATGGCGAACGCGTTGGGTAACCCAAACGTTGAACTAGCTTTTCTTGAAATTGTTGAGACATTCCATGTTCAAGTCTATGGGCTTCGTTGTGTGCCTGATGGAGTTCCATACCTAATAATTTCACAACAAGCCATTCAGCGAGACGATGTCGTCGTGCTATGTCTTCCCCGCCCTCCAGTCCTTGTCTAGTTAACCTTATGCGTTTGTCGCTACCAACGTCTACTAGATTCTGACGTTGCATCCGCCTAATCATTCCAGCTACCGACGGCACAGAAGTACCTAGACCCTCTGCCTCTGGCAACTGCCTCAAAGTGTCCGTCAATTGTGTAACGGTAGGACTCTCTTCGTCTTCCCAAAGTTTATATAGACAGAGGAGGTAATTCTCTGTCCCGGGTGATAAGCGATGATCATTATCGATAGTTTCGAATTCACTGGAAGTAATATTTTTGCGCGAACGTACCATAGACTAATACATTACAGCCTTTTCAATAGAATTGAGATCAATTGGTCGTTCATCTATAAACGCTTGAGGATAGTGTCCTTCTCGAATGGTAACCATTACATTGGTTCCTATGTCGTATTCGGCAGTGTGAGGAAGCAGACAACGCACAATGCGGCCCGATGATAGTTCGATTTTATATAAATAAAATGCCCCTCTGAACTCCCGCCCTATAATAACATCTGATCCTCGGTCTACTGGAGCGCATTCGAGACAATCAGGTCTAATCATTAACTCTACGAGGTCTTTCCGGTCTTTAGAAATGATGTCTAATCTGTTGGAAGCTTGTCCTGAGCATGGTATGAAACCGATTTCCGTATCTAACCCGCCTTTACATGGTTTTGCAGGCAAGAAATCTACCATTCCAATAAATTGCGCGACAAATTTGGTTATAGGACGGTGAAATATATCTTTGGGAGAACCAATTTGTTCAATCGCTCCTTGGTTCATGATCGCTATTGTGTCCCCGACATATAGAGCTTCTTCTTGATCATGGGTCACAAATATAGCGGTAATCCCTGTAGCCTTGAGAATGTTTACAACGTCACGCCGAACCTGTTCTCTTAACTTGGAATCTAGATTAGAAAATGGTTCATCTAACAATAGGATATGTGGTTGAGGAGCTAAAGCCCTGCCTAATGCTACGCGTTGTTGTTGCCCTCCAGACAATTCGTGGGGCATTCGATTTCTTTGCTGGTTAAGCCCAATTAAATCGAGGATTTCCGAGGTACGCTGCTTTCGATTCGAATCCTTTAGCAACCCATAAGCAATGTTTTCCTCGACAGATAAGTGAGGAAATAAAGCGCTCTCTTGAAAAACCATTCCCACTCTACGTTTTTCTGGAGGCGTCGTGTGGGACTGGTCATTAACAATCTGACCACCAATAGCAATGCTACCTGCATCAGGATGTTCAAAACCAGAGATAAGTCGAAGGGCTGTAGTCTTTCCACATCCACTAGGACCCAATAGAGCCAAGATATTACATCTGGGTATACTGACACTGAAGTTTGAAACTGCTAGAACGCTATTAAATTGCTTTACAAGCCCAATGCATTCGAGTGCTGGAGAATCAACTTGATTTTTAGCAACCATATTTCGTCCATGCAGCATCATAAGCAATTAAGTAACGAAATTACTGATACTATTTACCAGGTGGGTAAATCAATTATGATGCAGATAATACTCGACTAAGTCTAGGCATCACATAGTTGAGTGTCAATACGACATATTTAATATATTCAATATTCCAGACAATAAACCTTTCGGCATCTACCGCGTGATAGACGTTCAATGGGCCAATGAAGCGGATACCGCGGACGATTTATTGCCAGTTTTCGTTGACTAAGGCCCTTATAAATAATTGCTTATTGATTAATATCAATTTAAAAAATACGACAACCAATTCCTCAATACGCTAGCGATAACTAGACTGCACACAAGTTCAGTATATTTTATGGAGCCTCATAATTCCCCGACGTTGCCAGAGCACTCAAGCCCATCTACGCAAGAGCAAATTGGATCACATCCGCCTCCAATATAAATAGATTTACTGTCAAGGCATAGTGGCAAACCGTATGTATATCACCTGCTTTTCACAATATCCGGCTATATATGTCTCTCCGGTTTTAACTAACTTCACGTTTTAAGCCAAAGGGATATCGTGGTTTCCAGCTTTTTATCAAAGGTCAGAATAAAATCCAAAACTTTTATCGGGGGAAAGAATCTTCCACCGGTAATCATCTTGGTGCCAGCAATCTCGGTCGGATTAATCCTGCTGCTGCCGCTGTTTTACTTGGCCATCCGCGCATTCGCAGAGGGGGATAGCAATGTTGTAGAGCTATTATTTCGGCAAAGGGTCTTAGAAATTCTGGTACGAACAATAATCTTAGTATTTTGGGTCACCTTAGCATCGATCAGTTTGGCTGTGCCGTTAGCCTGGTTGACAACATTCACCGACATTCCCTTTAGACGTGTCTGGGTCGTGTTGAGTGTGTTGCCATTGGTAATACCAACCTATGTGGCCGGTTTTGTGGTAGTGGCCTTTTTGGGGCCAAGGGGAATGCTACAGAACGCTCTTGAAAAACCTTTCGGGGTAGATCGTATACCAGATATACACGGTTTTTTTGGAGCCTTTTTAACCCTGACATTCTTAAGTTTCCCATATGTGGTCCTTACCTTAAGAGCGGCAATGCTTCGAATCGACCCCGCTATGCAAGAATCATCAAGGAGCTTGGGTCTAGGCAAGTGGAGAACGTTTTTTTTCGTAACCATTCCTCTATTAAAGCCTGGCATTGCTGCTGGCGGACTGTTAGTAGCTCTCTATACTCTCTCGGATTTCGGAGCAGTATCTCTGCTGAGGTATGAAACCTTTACCTGGGCTATTTTTGTTCAATATGAATCAGCATTAGACCGCACTTTAGGTGCAGTATTTTCATTGGTTCTAGTGACACTGGCCCTAAGTATAGTAGGAATCGAGTTCATCACTAGGGGAAGAGCTCGTTACCACAGTAGTACCTCTAGTACACCACGAGCACTCGCAGTAGTCCACTTAGGACGGTGGAAATGGGTAGCTTTATTTTTCTGCGGTATGGTGATCTCAATATCCCTGGTAGCACCAATGTCAATCTTGGGCTATTGGGCAATTAGAGGTCTATCCCACGGGGAGACCATCAACTTCATCTGGGAACCGGTAGCAAATTCCCTATATATCTCAGCTCTAGCAGCAACAGTGACGTTGGCCGCGTGCTTACCCGTCGCGTTCTTGTCTGTTCGCTACCCGGGATCACTCAGTGGTGTTTTAGAACGCGTGAGCCATCTAGGATTCGCGTTACCTGGAATAGCTATATCGTTAGCCCTTGTATTTTTCGGGGCAAGATACGCTCCTATTCTCTATCAGACTATAGGACTATTGGTCATTTCATACGTCATATTGTTCCTTTCGCCAGCCATAGGTTCAGTTCGTACGTCACTATTACAAATCAGTCCTCGTATCGAGGAGGCGGCCCGTGGCTTAGGAAATAGCCCAATCAGAATGATCTCGTCAATAACCTTACCCATTGCTACACCGGGTCTACTGGCTGCCTGGGCACTTGTGTTTTTATTAATCATGAAAGAATTACCTGCAACTTTGATTCTAAGCCCGGTGGGATTTGATACATTAGCAACGTCTATATGGTCCGCGGCATCAGAAGCCTTTTTCGCCCGCGCAGCTATACCTGCCTTATTGCTTATTGGCGTCTCTGGAATACCACTATCATTGTTAATGATTCGCGAACGACGTTGATACGGAGCATAGCCTCCAATCAGCTGAATCGTCTCTCAAAATGAGATTAAGACTCCTTCTTCTCAACTTACCGCATAACAGAAATCCGATTTGGACATGAATCAGACCCAAATTTATTGTCGAAACGATCTACTTGGCTCGTGATTTTTAAATTAGTGTCCGTAATGTCAACAGCAACTTCGCCATATCTATTTATAGTCTCCATCTACCATTCCTGTTATGTCTATCAACCTTGACTTTTACGTGATCGAAAAACAGAGCGACAACATGGAACAGACCAGACCGTCAAGAGTTCCTCGCAAATCCAAATGGCCTATCTGCCTATGCAAAGCAACAGTGAGGACTAATAGGATATCTTACGACGGGACAGATCTAGGTTATAAACGAAGCCAGGGAAAGGCGCTCTGAACCGTATATGTCCCATATCTAGTTAGAGAGTCTTTGTTCAGGGGATTTGATTGCTTGCACTAAAAGACAAGCTCATGACAGACCGTAAAACCCTGCTGAGAGTGCTTTATTCTCAGCTAGGAAATTATTAATTCGGTAATTGGGGTAATACCAGGACCCCTTCTCTAGGGTCTCCAAGTACATCTGTTTCAGAATTGATGTGCAATTGACCAGTATAGGCATTGATGATGGCTTCGCAGGCGTATATGTCCAAACCACCAGCATAGTCATTTATGCATGAGACCAAAGGCACCAAATGGTCTTTCATGTAACTTACACTGGCCAGGCTGTGCTTAGGCGGCACACTGTCACCAAATAGTAGGATCTTTGTGGCGTGAGGATAGACCTCGATTACGTTATATCCTGCTAACTCTAAACCATTCCGAATGCGAATTGCCCGATATATCAGGTCCTTCATAATGGACCCCTTACTGGTGTAAAAACAGCTTATACCCATCTTGGCAAGCTCCAGTTCCAACAGCCGTCCCTTCCTATTGGGAACCGCGAATTTACATCCACACGACTTATCCAGACAACAAAACCCTAAAGGCAAGTTCAACGGAGCGCCTATGGCGATTAGTTGGGGTCGTTCTTGTTTAACCACCTTTGCCAAGTCGATATCTTCATAAAAACTCCCCAATAAAATCGACTTCAAATCTGAGCCTAATATTGCTACAGCAGATGGTTTTTTGGTTGACGCTCTAAGATCAATACCAAGGACCGACATTTAGTCCATAACCTCATTAAATCGGATTTGGACCTTAAGAAATAACGAAATTTCTCTAGCAAATACCACTTTGGCGTTTGAAGCATTAAGCCAAGTCCGCTTTAGCAACGGGCTGTACTTGAACTATTACTTTTTAGGCCAATCTGAACCTTTAACATATTCCAACCTGTTGAAATCGTTGATGGATACCAGAACATGCCAGAAATGGTTTCACAATTGCGAATAAACTATTGCGACCGGATTCAAACCAATGGCGCTATTTCGAACGTAAATACCCTGGTACCACAGCATTCGCACAGTCCCTGAATTCCTTGTTTATAATTCTTCGTCGCCACTCGCTCAGGACCTTTAATTTTCCTCTTGGAGCGACATTTGAAACAAAAGGCAAAAACTCCTTGTTCCTTATTCGGAAGCACTGTTTTAACTAATTTTTGCCATGTCTTTACTATCATGATTAAACTAAAGTCCGTACACAAAGAATCACCGGGCGTACCGGAACGGTGACTTGGCAGCGTCCCAGCTAGGCGTCCCACTAATCGGATACTCAAGGAGGAGGTGCCTTGTTTATCCGCCACAACACTCGCAACCCCACACAGTAAGAGGAACACGACTCTGCCAAAATACGACCGCTCCGGTTGCCCGCCATCTAGAGCATGAGCCTTGTCACATTGTCAGTTTTTCCGACTCTAACGCACTCCACTCAACCCACTTTGATACTGGATTACGGCGAGAACTAGGACGTTCGCCAGGGACTCCAATCAAAAGCATCGTAACCATGATCCAATCTTCATCTGCCCCAAGAACTTGTTTCAAATTAGGATTTCGACACGCACCGCCGGTATCCCAAGCGACCGATAAGCCTTCTGCAGTACCGGCCAATGAAATATTCTGTCCAGCGCAGCAAACGGAAGCGTAGTTCTCTTGGGTCGATACCTCGTCCTCTCCAGGTATAGCGTAAAGGCATATAAGATAGGGTGGTCCTATAATCTTTTCGTAACTGTTGATAGATCTTTTCTCATCACCAGTCCTTTCAAACGTCGTGTCGTAGGCTAACTTCCCTATATTCAAACGCATTTCGCTGCCCTTTTCAGAGACGAAGAACCTCCACGGTTCAGTCATGCGGTGATTGGGCACCCAGACTGCAGCGTCAAGCATGCGTTCGATTGCGGACCGGCTCACCGGCTCATCTTTGAACTTCCAAGCCGTTCTCCGTTGATATATAGCGTGATAAACACTCATCTCCCGGTTGTAGCTGACTGGCATATGAATCCTTCCTCTGTATTGCTATCTAGATCCAACTTATTTTTGTTCTTAAGAATCGTCTCCTGATGCCGCATTGTCTATTCCTTCGATTGCCTCCCGAAAAGCTTCAGGAATAGGTGTTTGGGCCGTAGATTCGGTGTCAGGTTTTTGTACTGGTCCTAGTATGCCCTCATCAGTCTGCGGAAATTCACCATCCATGAATATGGGAAGACCCATATGTAAAGCCATAGAAAGCGCTGCTGTTGGTTCTACATCCACATCAATTGGCCCGCTCGACGTGTCAAGGCAGACCACACTTTTTACCTCCCCAAATCTTTCATGGGATTGAAGGATAATATGACTGATCTGAGCTCCTAACGATTGAGCTAAGTGAATTGTCATGTGGTGGAGAGGACAATGGTCACTCGCGAGGCCTTTCATTTCTGTCACCAACTGCCTGGCCTGCTCTATAGAACAATCCACAATATACGCAGAGCGACTGTGTCTCAGTCGCAATAACAATTCACCTCTTAATCCATCTTCCCTTCGTCGTATTTGGTATGCATAAACCGGTGTCATATTTCAATCTCCTAATGCTGCTAATCAGGGTTTAAGCGTGTTCCGCCTCATATAGATTTAAATCTTTACATTGCATTGAACTCGCCTTGTCGCTTTACAGAACAAATTGCCATTGATGCCTAACAAAAATATAAGACTAACAACGTCTCG